>NZ_NBVS01000001.1:0-775497 GCF_002213105.1 Cobetia sp. QF-1 | reverse complement strand
CTTAGCGCCGATGGTAGTGTGGAGTTTCTCCATGCGAGAGTAGGTCATCGTCAGGCACCTATACTGAACCGCCCCTGTAGCCTTGCTGCAGGGGCGGTTCTCTTTGTAAGTCAAAAAGTATGCGTGAGATTTAATGCTTCGGTGATTCAGTCACTGCAGCCATGCGTGCACGTTTGTAGAAGGTAGGGGCAAGACGTTAGACTCCCCAGCCTTCTGTACTGGAGATGATGATGCAACCTCAAGAACTGTTGCTGTATTGCCGCCCTGGCTTCGAGGCTGATCTTGCTGCAGAAGTCTGTGAGAAAGCTGCCTATGTTGGTGCGCCGGGCTACCCCATTGCGGCACGTAACAGTGGTTTTGTGCGTTACGTGGTGACTGGCGACGAGCCTGCCAACACCTTGCATCGTGAGATGCCGCTGGAAGCACTGGTGTTTGCGCGCCAGACGCTCGTGGCATTGGAGCCGATGGTAGGCATGTCACGCGAGAATCGCGTCTCTCCGATTCTGCAGCAGGTGGTGGATGCTGGCTGGAGCTTTGAAGAGATTCGTCACGAGATGCCGGACACCAATGACGGCAAGGCGCTCTCCGGGCTTGGCAAGGCGGTAGGTCGCCCGTTGGAATCTGCGCTCAAGAAGCGTGGTGCACTGCGTCGCAAGGCTGGTGGTCGTGCGCTGCATGTGTTCTGGACTGATGGCGATGAAGTACAGCTGGGGATGAGTTTCCCGGGTAACCGTAGTGAGTACGCCAATGGTATTCGCCACTTACGTTCGCCGAGTCGCGCACCGAGCCGCTCTACTCTCAAGCTGGAAGAGGCGTGGCATGAATTCGTACCGCGCGATCAGTGGGAGCGTCGTATTGCGACCGGTATGCAAGCTGCTGATCTGGGGGCTGCGCCGGGAGGCTGGACTTTCCAATTGGTAGAGAAGGGCATGTTTGTGTTTGCCATCGATAATGGCCCCATGAACAAGGACCTGATGGCGACCGGACAGGTAGAGCACCTCAAGGAGGATGGCTTTACCTGGGAGCCGCCATTGCGCCTTGATTGGTTGGTCTGCGATATTGTTGATCGCCCCATCCGTGTGACTGAGATGGTCGAGCGCTGGCTGAAGAAGCGCTGGTGCAACGAAGCGGTCTTCAATCTCAAGCTGCCGATGAAACAGCGCTGGAAAGAAGTGTCGCGTTGCCTTGATTACCTGGCACAGAGTCTTGAGAACTCTCATGTCGGGGCTGAGATTCGCTGTCGCCATCTCTACCATGATCGGGAAGAAGTCACTGTACACGTACGTATCACGCACTAAGCTCAGCCATCTTGTGGCCTGATATATCAACAAAAATCCCACGGCCGCGATTGCGGTACGTGGGATTTTTGTTTCAGTCTTTCGTTTTCGCTTTGAGTAGCCAACCAGCAGCCGAATGCACTCAGGTGTGCTCGAGCATCACGATACGCTCAGGTTGGGATAGCATGGGGCCCAGACGCGCCATCATACGGTCTCGTGCGTTACTGACTGACCATTCCTGCCAGGCTCTTGCATCTCGCCATGAGGTAATCAAAATACGATGACCTGGGCGGCCACTTTCCACCAGGTTCTCACCGGAAATGAAGCCTTGTGCATGCATGGCCTCCCTCACGACTTCTCGTGAAGCTTGTTCGTAATCCTGTTCCAGCCCCGGCATGATATGCCGTTCGATCAGTACCTTGATCATGCCTGTCTCCCCCCACTTTGCACATGCCGTCTCTTGGCGGCAGGATTTTCAGGAGCCTTCGATGACCGATACTACTCTACCTGTGCCTGATGCTGAACTCGAAACCAGTGGGCTATATTGCCCAGAGCCCATCATGATGCTGCACAATAAGGTACGTGAGCTATCTTCTGGAGATTTGCTCAAAGTGATAGCTACTGACCCCGCGACCACTCGGGATGTGCCCAAGTTTTGCACCTTCCTTGGACACACTCTGGAGCTACGTCATGAAACGCCGGAGCAATTCCTGTATTACATCCGCATCAGCTGAGCTCAGCAGGTAGCAGGTTCAGCATGTCAGGCTTCGCAGTCATGAACCCCTACGCTGACCTGATCGCTGTTGTCGCCGGTCATCATCACCGCGAGAGCTTCCAGCGTTGCCGGGTCCTGCTCACGAATCTGATTGGCTACGGCGCGCTGGAAGAAATAGACCATATCGTGGCGACTCCGACCAGGATATAGGCAGTCATCGCCCGCCAATACTGGAGTCTGCGTTACACGAGCCTCATCGACCAGTAACGCTTCGATATTGCCATCACTGTACAGACGCCAGCCAAAGACCTGCTTGAGCTGCCACTGCGATGCACTATTCGTCATGCATAGTGCATGAGTTCCCAGCGTATCGGGTAGCTGCTGCAATAGCGTGGTCTTTTCCGATGCTTCATAGTCGTAATAGGCCGCCGCGTGTTCCAGCTCGAACACCTTGTGATCAGGTGCCAGCATGAAAACATCATCGGTTTCCGGATCGCGATAACCGACAAAATGGCCTTGCTGTGGGTCTTCAAGCTCGTGGCAGGGGATTAGACTCTCCATCCACGGCACCATACCGACCACTTCACCATCCTCACGTAGCCCCCAAGCCAGCACTGGAATGCTGTAATAGCTCTCCGGGTCGCTGTCGAGTTGATAGAGCATTTCGAGACCATCGTTTTCCGGTGCAAGACGGAGAACGCGGCGTCTTGCCCGCATTCTGTCGCGCATGACACTTAGGTCGATGACCTTGGCAGAGCGGGGGGAAGAAACTGGTACGCCCATGACGAACCCTCCTCAGCAGCTTGTCGATCGCCCTCGGCGTGTGCTGGTACGTCTTTCCCCGTGCAGAAAGATCAAGTCTTGGGGTAAAGAACGTACCGCCCTCAATAACCATTAGCACAGCCTTAGCCTTGACGGTAACCCCTTCTTGGACGAAATGACCGTCCATGTTCACTTTTCTGTTTAAACGCAAGAGCTCACTGACCAGATGGGAACCAGTCAGTGAGCTCTTGTGGAATGCTATGTCGCGTTAGATAAAGCCTGTAATGGCGCCTCGTAATCAAGCACTCGAGGAGTGCTTGATTACATGCAGTACTTATCCGGGCAGGCCATCACCCTTGATAGCGCGACGCGCAATGACCCATAGCCGCCAACCGAGAAGAATCGCTGCGACGGTGAGTCCCGCGACCATGCCAATCCAATAGCCATAGACGCCCATTTCCTCTACAGGCCATGGCCAGACAGGGAAGGCTTCACTGCCGACGCCCAGGAGATGGCCACCGCCAAGTCCGACGACCCAATAGGCGAACATGGTAATCAACATGATGATACGAGTGTCCTTGAAGCCACGTAGTGCGCCTGCCATCGCGACCTGCAGGGAGTCGGACACCTGGTAAAGCATCGCTAGCGTTATCAATGACAGTGCCAGCGCCTGTACTTTGAGGTTGCTGGTATAGAGAGCAACTGCTGGTTCTGCCAACACCCAGATCACCATATCATTGACCAGCGCCACTACTAGCGAGAAAGCGACACCATTCCATGCGACGAAGCGCGCCTCACGCATATCTCCACGTCCGATGGTATGGCCGACCCTCACGGTAAGCGCCATTGCCATCGATAGCGGCAGCATGAACAACAGCGAGGTGAAGTTGAGTGCTACTTGATGTGCAGCGACCTTGATTTCACCAAAGCTAGCCACGAATAGAGCAATGACCGTGAACAGAGTGACTTCAAAGAAGATGGCGATGCCAATAGGCAGGCCGACCTTGAGCAGTTCCGCTATTTTCTTGAACTGTGGCGGGCTGGGCTGGCACCACAGCGCGACTGCACGATATGCGCTGCTGCGACGAGTATAGGCGAACATGCTCAGGCACATGATCCACATGGCGAGACCTGTTGCAATGCCACAACCGGCGGCACCCATGGCGGGAATATCGCCCAATATTCCGGGAAGGGTGATTCCCAGCAGCTCGTCTACCCCCGCGGAGCCGTAAATCAATACGTAATTGAGCGGGATATTCGATAGCAGCCCTACCAGGCTGATGATCAAGGCAGGCCGGGTATGATTCATGCCATCGGAATAGGCGCGCAGTACCTGATAGAAGGCTGCGCCTGGCATCCCCCATGCAATGGCCATCAAATAGAGCGTCGCTTGCTCAGCAACAGCAGAAGGCACGTCCATTGCCGTGAATATAGGGACTGCCAGATACCAAAGTGCAAGCCCTGATACGCTACCGAGCACGAGTGAAATCCATAGTGATTGGTGCACATTATCGCGCACCTCACCGCTACGATTACCGCCCATCAATTGCGCGACGACCGGCGTCAGCCCCATCAGCGTGCCAGCCATCAGTAGCAACAAGGGTACCCACAGGCTTGAGCCTACTGAAACCGCGGCAAGATCTGTGGCACTGGAGCGCCCTGTCATCAGTATGTCTACGGCACTCATACCAGCCTGAGCCAGCTGAGCGCCACAGATAGGCAGCGCTAGTTTAAGCAGGCGCGAGGTTTCTATGCGCACCCTGGGAAGAAGGGGGGGAGGTGGGCCTGAAGAGGGCGGTGAATCAGCGGCGTGCACGATGGGCTCCTGCTAGTAATCGAGAATCATTCTTGCTTAAGGGCGCCATCCTAGCAGATAAGGCCTGCCCGCGGGACGGAGTAGAGTGAATTATCGTGGCTGTGCAATGAGCTGTCAGCTGAAATGACGTTCGATGGGCAAGCCACGTATAATGACAACGTTTAGAGGGCTAAAATCTGCCTGCTGTGCCTTCCACTGACATTGTCACGCATGACGTGATTGCTGAGAGTTGCCCGTGCTGCCGTCTTCCGAGTTCTCCTCTACTTGTCGCTCGTTCATGCCCAGTAAAGCCATCCTTGATGCGCCTGTATCGACGCTAGTGCATGGCCATGAACTGGCACCCCTGATCGCGCTGTTCGATGGCCTGTTCGCCGAGACATTCAATACGTTGCTGCGCCGCGCACCTGAAGAACCGCTTTATCTGCCGGCAGGCATGCGCCTGACGCAAACAGGCGAGAGAGGTGATGATGACGAGCGTGAAGAGAGAGAGAGTCGCCATCACCGTATTTATCTGGCGCGTGGCTTCTTCTCCAGTGCATTGCATGAAGTCCATGCATCTCTTTAAAGGTTGACATGCTAGGGAACTCATGTTCGGATGATGTACATCCTAAGGGGATCCTATAATAGGTATGAAAGCAACCCTCAATGATCTTTTTAAATCAACAGCGAGAGTTATCCATTTAAGCCACTTTTATAAGGGACGGTTGATTTGGAAGGAGGGGGAAGCGGACGACGAATATGAATATCACTTTTCCCACCTAGAAGGCTGCGGTTATTTTCCAAAGATGTCAGTCATCCTTCAATCAAACGGACTGCCCTGGGATATTGGTAATGCCTATTTGTTAGGCCAATTAGAAAAGCCAAGCCTTTCTAATATGAGAACGCTCACAGCGAGAGCGACTCACTTAAAGTACTATCTCCAGTACTTAGAAGACTCAGGGCAACATTTTCTAGATCTTCCTAAGCTTTACTACGAACGTGCACCACAAAAGTTTAGAGTGCTCATGAGTCAAGTTTTGGATAACCACGATTTTAGTGCCGAAAGCATTAATAACGTACTTTCTACGGTTGCTCACTTCTATAAAAACATTCGCTATGAATCGCTGGTGACGGAAGCGAGTTTAGAAAATGAGCCATTCACCCCGATAAGAAAGTCAATAATGGTCACCAATCGGGTAGGTTTAGTTCGGAGCACTCAGGTCATTACTAATGACCTTAGAATCAAGAGCAGCAGATATCAAAACTCTCCAGTGGGACAGCTAAGAGACGGGGGGAGTTTGCGTCCTTTAACCCCGGAAGAGCAGCAGATTATTTTTGGTGGGTTTAGAAAAAATTACGCATCTATAGAACTGGAGTTAATGATTCGAACCGCACTCGAAACAGGGGCAAGACAGCAAACCGTATGCACATTAAGTATCGGCTGTATCAAGCAAGCACATAGTGAATTAGAAGCTACTCCGTCAATGACTCATGTTGTTATAAATGGAGGCCAGCGCTTCAAGGCTGATACGAAAGGCAGCAGATTAAATAGGCTGATTTTTAGGCGTGAGCTAATTTATGATTTAATGGCCTATATCGACTGCAAGCGTGCAGAAGATCGAAGGCTTTATAATAATAGTTTTTATGGTGATACAGACGATAACTATGTATTTTTAACTCGAGATGGAAATCCTTACTATACAGCTCAACGAGAAGTCCTAGATCGCCAAGATCCTAACGCGGCCTGGAATATTAAAGCGCCCATGATGGTGCCCAAGAACGGGCAGTCTCTCAGGAATGAGCTGGGGAGGTTTATTTCCCGCATCCAAAAAAACGAACCAGACTTTAAAGTTTTCACTTTTCATGACCTCAGGGCGACTATGGGTATGAATACCGTGAGGTCAATGAGAGCAAACGGTTATCCTGATTCAAAAATCTTTGATCATGTTAGGCAACGTTTGAATCACAGTAATTTTAAAACGACTGAGGGGTATCTCAACTTCGATTCTGAACTTTCTGAGTTTTATGACATACAAGAAGCTTTTGGCGAGATGATGTGTGGTTACGATAATGAATGACTCTGTCGCCAGTCGCCCTTTAATTGAAGTTAATCCTAATAAGTTGCCCCAAGTGTATGCTCCTCAAGCGGTGGTGATAAAAGGCCGCCGGTCGGATGGTATGCACTTTAAAGTGGATGTTGGCAGAGTGTGTTATCTGGAACGCGTCCTAGATTCTGGGCGTTACCTGAGTGGTAAACACTATATCCCCGGCTCGGTTAATACCGAATCTTTATCGTCAGAAAGAGTAGCGTGGCTCCGAAACTATTTGTATATCGCGTTGAGCAAAGGGTGGCGGGATGAAACTCTTCGGCAGAACCTGCATTGCTTGCGCTATTTCTTTCATTTTTGTGACTTTGACGGAGGTTTAAAGCCAACCACATTAGATGGGTTGGTGAGTGAGTACCAGCGTTATCAAAACATTCTTGACCAAAGGGGTAGTGTGAGAGGTGATTTGTCTCTTAAACCATCGTCGATTTTAAAGCGCTTAAATACTGCACGGAGCTTTATCCAGTGGGCATTTCAACTATCGAACAATGAAATTCTTGCTCTTATACCGAAACAACGTAGCCGGCAGTCTAACGCAGTAAACGAGGACAGGGCTGTAAGCCTTCAGGATGGGCAGGACTACTTACGTGCGTGTGCTGTTTATTTCAATCAATTTGCTGACTCTATCTTAGATAATCAATATCCCATCCCGGTTAGCCCTCCGCATGATGAGCGTGAACACCTATATTGGCATTCAAACTTAGGGACTTCTTTGGTAAGTTTGTCAAGTTGCTTTACCAAAGAGGGAGACCCTCTGCCGTTTCATGAAATAAAAGATGTTCTGGCAAAAAACTTTAAAAGCAAATCATCGGAGAAATCCGAATTTTATGATAGAGCGCTTGTTGGTAATAGAAATGAATGGATAAGCGGAAAGTTAACACCTCAAAAGGTCTATGCCTATAATTTAAGTGTATTCTGCTTTTTTCAGATATATCTTGCTTTTACAGCGGCAAATGTTCAACCAACACTTGATCTTAAAATAATCGATATAGATCTCAGTAAGGTAGGGTCTAGTGCTTTTGCAAAGAAACACAAATTTCGCGCGGGCAGAGCGGTTAAATTTGAAGCGCCCAGCCATTTAAAGCGAGAGATCATAAAGTTTTTAAAATTAAGGGCCTGGGCTGAAACTCTTGAACTGCCTGGAAATGCCCAAGAGTACCTGTTCGTCAAAATTGGCGAAAGTAATAAATTACAACGGTTCGACAGAAGTGGCGGTGTAATCCTCACCAGAAAGTCTCCCCTATTTAAAGGACTTGCCAAAATATCATCAAGGGATATAAGGCAGCTTGCGGGTGAGTATTTCATTCGCAAATCACAAGGTAAAGTTTCTTTAGTTGCTAAGAAGCTAAACAACTCACTGGCAACGACAGCAAGGGCTTATACGTCAATTGATATAGAAGCTCAGGCTAAGGAAATGAATCGTTATCATGAGGAGCTGACTTCTCAAATTAGGTATTTTAATCGAACAACTCATAGTCCCTTACCTGTGAGTATTGCAAGTGAAGACGGATCTGAACGAATCGCCTCCGGATCATGTGCCAACATGAACGGTGTAATCCCTTTAAGGGCCAAGGGGTTTAACTCTAAAGCCCCTGAGCCAAGCTGTGGTACGTTCGAAAGTTGTCTTTTCTGTGAATACTACGCAGTCCATGAAGATTTTGAAGATATCCATAAGCTCTTGAGTCTTAAAGAAGCGCTGAATGCCACGTCAATGATTCGAAATGACTCAGAACACTATGAAGCTGTTGTTAAACCAGCAATCTTTCGAATTGACGAAATCTTGGACTTTGTAAGCAAAAATAATCCTGAGCTTAGGAAAGTAATAAGGCAGGCCGAAGACGAGATAGAAATGGGAAACTATAACCGACATTGGGGTAGGCAGGTTGAAATTTTGACCCGCTTGGCAAGCAATTCTGGAAGAGGGTTATAGTTTGTCAAAATTAATGTTTCGTAATCCCATTGTTAACGAGGCCTATCTACCAAATGAATTCTCAGCTCTAAAACCTGCTGATGATATGGTGGTTACGATCAATAAAGATGGAAGCCCTAGATCGATATTTCGGGATGATACTTGGGATTACAGCGCCACAAGCTCAACGGTTCGATTACTTAATTTCAGAGCAAAGATGGAGAGCATTACCCCAGTTGATGGGGTAAAACCAGCGCGCACACATAGATCAGATATCGCCAATGAGTTTCTTAAAATTCTTACGCTACATTGGATAAGTGCGCTGGGTGGTTGTTCAATGTCAAAGCTTAACGGCGATGTGACGGCAATTTCGTTTTTGGTACGTTACTGTTCAGATAGAGAGATTTCCCCGAAAAAAATCTTCTCAACCCCCGACGCAATAGATTTCTTAACGAGCCGAGCTTCAACAACAAAACAGGCAGGGCTTTTTCTCGGAAAAATTCAGCGCATCGCGGATACCGCAACGGTACTCAGCAATAACATATTCTGGCAAGAAATAAGGCCTTCGGTTGAGTTTCTGAATAAATTGAAAAGAACCAGAAAGAAGTTTCCAGAAACCTCGGATTCAGTACAGACGCTACTTATTCCTTCAGAGATCTATCAAAGTGTGCTCAAGAAAACCATTGAAGATCTAGATTGTTTCTTACAACACGAGAAATATATAAAGCTTGTCTTTTCTATGCGAAGTCTTGCGAGAGATAAAGGAGTTGCGCTGGATAGAAGCTTGGTTCCTACTACAACAACAAGGCGCCAGGATGGGCGGACTCAGTACTACTGGAAAAAGTTATTGTGTGAGAACGTAGATGTTTCTGAAGCCTTGAAAGGGCTTTATAAAGCAGGTGTTTCAAAAAGTGAAAGCTGGGCTGGGCTTGTCGAAAACCTTAAGCGCTGGCAGCTTCGGTGTGCCATTTTAATTTCTGCGTTTACTGGCATGCGCAAGAGTGAATTGTTGGCCGTTCCCCTTAACGGATTAAAGACAATAAATACCGATAATGGTCCTATCCCTGTTGTTTGGTCGACAACTACCAAGCTAGAGGCCAATGGTGCTCCTCGGTTTACGAAGTGGGTGACATGCTTAGCCGTCGAAGCTGCTTTTAAGGTTGCAAAGATAATTACTGAAGGTGTGCTTGAATGGTCTGGCGACAGGCGAATAACGGATATCCAAGAACAAGAAACGCCTCTTTTTATGTCAATTGAACACGGAAAAAGCGGTATTCCACATCGGCAATTTCGGTTTACAACAACCTCTTTCTGCTTAAAACGTATTAATGAAGATCTTTACAAGAAAGAGCTAGAAGTCACAGACCAGGATATAGCAGAAATAAGTTGGTTTTTATATGGGGAGGGCGTACCAGAAGCTATCAAAGCTGGTAAGGTCTGGCCACTAACATTCCACCAGTTTAGACGGTCAATGACAGTCTATGCGGCAGCTAGCGGAATGGTGTCATATCCGGTACTCAAGGCACAGCTTAAACATATCAGCATGGTGATGACAGTATATTACTCAGACTCAAATTCAAGAGCTATAAATATTCTGGGTGAAGAAGCTGAGATCAAGTCCCTGCGTGCTGAGTGGTCAGATGCCAAAGCACGTGCTGAAGCGGATAGCATCCATACGCTTCTAGAAAGCGATCAGCCATTAGAGGGTATCGCAGGCAGAAGATTGAATGCCCAAAAGGACAGATATGAATTGCCTATGTTCCTAGAAAGCCGGGTGTCGACAAAGCAAGCAGTAAAAAAGGGAAAGTTTCGTTATAGGCCCACACTAGTTGGAGGATGCATATCTGTGGCGGCCTGTAATAAAGGCGCTGGAGTACTAGCATCCGCCTGTATCAGTTGCGAAAATGCCGTATTCCTTCCAGGGTCAAGAGCCGCGCTAGAGCAGACAAAAGAGTTTTATGAGGCCCAGCTAGCCGAAGGCGCCCCTAAGCGAGCACGACAAGAGTACGAGACCAATATTAAGAAAATTGATAGTTTTTTGCAGCGACTTGTTGAAACAGAGGAGGTCACTTGAAAACACGAAGTAAAATCGAAGAGGAGTATTGGGAGGCTCTTGCGCGCTTGAAAAGTGGCACAACCAAGTTTGTCGATACCAAGTCGACTAGATTTAAAGTCACTAAAGATGCAGTGGGGCGTGAGGCTGGCCGAGGAAAAGGGTACGTGCGTTATGAAAGATACCCATTACTGTGCGAAGCCATCGCAGATGCAGAGGAAGCTAGAAAGAAAAATGGTCCAGCAACACCAACGGCCAATTCTAAGATTGAGCAGCAGAAAGTACTAAAACAAAAAGCAATCAGTGACTATAACCAGCTCAAGCAAGAATACGACCTGTTGATGACGGAATACCTAAATGTAGTGAGGCGCAATTTTGAGCTTGAGACAGGTTTTGTCGAGAATAATAAGGTCAGACTTGTTCGGATGCCAAATAAGAGATAGTTAATAATATAGCTGACCTTTCTGGTGGAATCTCGAGATTTATTGGTTGTCTCTAAGTGCTTTGTTGTTATCCGGCAAACGGGTTGTTCTCAGGAGTTTATAAATGGATCTTAATGAAGATGAATGCTGTCAGTATTTGATTGACGCATTTGCAGGTATTTTCCCCGGCCTGAAAATAACTGGGGGTGCAGAAGAGCCGTTTTATGTGGCACCTAAAGAAAATACAGGTGCAATAATTTATTTTAGGAGTAACTACCCGAGAAGTTTGCTGCACGAGATATCGCATTATTGCTTAGCGGGTGATAGGCGACGAAGTATTGATGATTTCGGTTTTTGGTATTCTCCATGTGGAAGAACTGTGGAAGAGCAGTCACGATTCGAGATCGCGGAGGCCAGACCTCAGGGATTAGAGAAGGCCATGTGCGAGATTGTAGGTTTAAAATTCTCACCAAGCTTGGACGACTTTTCTGGGCGTCCTCCGTCGGAAGACTTCCTAAAAAACTTGGAAGTGGCTTATCGAGAGATGATGACGAGTCCGCCTCCTACCGCAGGAAAAGTTTTATGTGGACTAAAAAAATATGGGGATGCTAATGGTCGGCTGATGCTTGTCTGAAAATCGATTCTCAACGTTACCTCATTCCGTTTCGTTCGATGTTGAGCTCTTTCTCGAACATAGTATAGGGTGTCACCCCCTTCATGTTGCGCCCTTGGTGGGGGCGTTTGTTGTTGCAGATGACGAGGTCGTTATCCATGTTCTGCTGCATCTCATCCAGGGCTTTGTACCACTTGACATGATCTTGGATACGGAAGTGCTCGTCCAGTAGCGTTCGGTGCAGCCGCTCGATGAATCCGTTGCCTTGCGGCCGGCGCACCTTGGTTGTGCGGTGCTCGATCTCTTCGAGCTGGAAGAACAGCTCATACGAATGATGATCCTTTTGATCGCCGAATTCACGACCGTTGTCGCTGAGTATTGTGCTAATACTGGCATCTTGCGATTCGAAGAAGAGCAGCAGCATGCCGTTGCTGCGCACGTTAATGCGTAATGGACAGCTTGTTGGTGTAAAGGTGGCCCTAGACACTTCTCACGCCGTTAGAGCTGATCTGGATGCCGCGGGGCAAGCTCTTGTGAGACACACACTGGGCTGTGTGTGGGAAGGCCAGGCTGTGCTCGAGGATGGCCGTTTCGGTCTCTTCACTGACTCGGTTGGGGAGAGGGCCGCGCAGCCCGGGTAGCTTGGCGACCGAGCCCCTCGGAGCCGAAGGTCTGGTAGTTACGCCGGATCTCATAGAACTGCTGCCGCGAGTAATCCATCAGCTTGCACGCCTTGCTGACATTCTGGATATCTTTGGCCACCTCGCTTTCAGTAGCCAACTGTTAGGTAAATGCCGTCATCCCTCATGTCGGTTTTCTGCTTGTGATTCCCCTAATTTTCTCATATTCTCCCAATTGTCTACGATGGGGGAAAGCAATGGCCGAACAAATATTGACCATCAAGGAAGTCGCTGACTTCCTCAAGCTGACGGAGAAGACGGCCTATAGGCTGGCAGCTGAGGGAAAGTTGCCAGGGTTTAAAGTAGGAGGGAGTTGGCGCTTCAAGCAATCCGATATCGATAACTGGATTGAAGAAAGTAAAGCCGGTCAAAAGAAATAGGGAAGCAGACTATGTTGTTGGATAACAAGAATAGCGGCTATGTGGGAACGGAGCTAAAGGCTCATGCCTATGAAGGCTCGAAGTTGTCCGTGCTGTCTGCGTTATTCACGCTTTATGGTTTTTCCTCCCTCAAGAAAGAGTTCTCAAAATTATCGGACGTTCGGTTATTGCTGACTGATTGGCCGCATTCGAGCCTGCAATCTCTTATAGGCTCGGAAAACGAATTACGGCTTATCAACAAGCTCGATCAGAAGCGTATTGCCCAGGAGTGCGTCAAATGGCTATCCGGCAAGGTTGAAGTCAAAGCGTCTGATGGCCTCAATCAGAGCAATCAAAACCTGTTTCATATCACGAACCCGGATAAGCCGGATTTTGCGGTTCATGGTAGTGCCACACTCAGCCCCGTTGGTTTAGGCGCAGTACAGTCTGACCACTTTCAAATGAATACAGGCATCAGCGATCCGAAGACAAGCAAGCAGCTATTAGGCTGGTTTGACTCGATATGGGCAGATGAATCGGCAGTGAAAGATATAAAGGCCGATTTTATCCGGAAGTTGGACTTTATCGCAGCAGATCAGCCTGCAAATTTCATATATTTCCTTACGCTTTACAATATCTTCAAAGATTTCCTGCAAGATATTGATGAAGAAAATATCATCAAAAGCAAAACCGGCTTTAAAGACACAGCTGTCTGGAACAAGCTTTACAAGTTTCAGAAAGATGGTGTGCTAGGGGCTATTGACAAGCTTGAAAAGCACAACGGCTGCATTATCGCCGATAGTGTCGGTCTCGGTAAGACTTTTGAAGCCCTCGCCGTTATCAAATACTACGAACTCCGCAACGACCGTGTACTGGTGCTTTGTCCGAAAAAGCTGCGCGATAA
This sequence comes from Cobetia sp. QF-1, assembly GCF_002213105.1. Classification (NCBI taxonomy): domain Bacteria; kingdom Pseudomonadati; phylum Pseudomonadota; class Gammaproteobacteria; order Oceanospirillales; family Halomonadaceae; genus Cobetia; species Cobetia sp. QF-1. The sequence goes on along the minus strand of NZ_NBVS01000001.1, from coordinate 761,903 downwards.
CTGGACAATGTACACGATCAATGACAAGCGTAATCTGCTTGCCAGTGACCGGTTCAACTACGATGTACTGAATCACACCGACCTTAGCCGCGTGAAAGGTTATTCGGGAGAAATCAATCTAGAAACCCTGAACTGGAGTAATTACGACCTCATCGTTATCGATGAATCTCATAACTTCAGGAACAACCCGAACAAAGCCGAGGGCAAAACCCGCTATGAGCGTTTGCTTGACGACATCATTCGATCAGGTGTCAAAACCAAAGTCCTGATGTTATCGGCCACACCGGTGAATAATCGGATGAACGATCTAAAGAACCAGATAGCGTTCATCACCGAAGGCCAGGACGATGCCTTTCAGGATGTCGGGATCAAGAATATTGAAAGCACGTTGCGTCTTGCTCAGCGCCAGTTTAACTCGTGGCTCAATGAACCCATTGAAAACCAAAACCGCACGACAGCAACCTTGCTGGACAGCATGAGTTTTGATTACTTCAAGCTGCTTGATGTCGTCACGATTGCCCGCTCGCGTAAGCACATCGAGAGATATTACGGCACATCCGACATCGGGAAATTCCCGACGCGGCTGAAGCCGGTCAATATCTATGCGGATATTGATCTTTCCAATGAATTCCCGCCACTGAAAGAGGTCAACAAGACCATCCGGCGGTTATCCCTGGCCGGTTATTCACCGCTCAAGTTTGTGCGTAACGATAAAAAGGAAGAGTATGCCCGCCGTTACGATAAGGCCGTAGGCGCGGGTAAGGGCGTTTTTAAACAGATTGACCGTGAAGAAAGTCTGATCCACTTGATGCGGGTGAACTTGTTGAAGCGAATGGAGAGTTCAATCCACTCTTTCTCCCTGACAGTTGAAAAGCTTCTCGCTCAGGTTGATACGCTACGCGCCAAGATCGAAGAGCATGAGCAAGGTGACATTGATGCCCTGAACATTGAGGATATTCAAGACATCGAAATGGATTCGCCCGAGTTCGAGCCATTCCTGATCGGCAATAAAACCAAAATCCTTTTGCAGGATATGGACCTGATCCGCTTCAAACAGGAGCTCGAAGCGGATCATCTCTTGCTAGAAAGTATTCTTGAGGACGCCAAGAAGGTGACGGCGGACAGGGATGCCAAATTAGAGCAACTCAAAACGATCATTGTTCAAAAGGCAGAAAATCCCCTAAATCCAGGCAATAAGAAAGTTATCATTTTTACTGCCTTTGCGGATACCGCGCAGTATCTATACACCCATCTTGCCGGGTGGGCCTCAAAAGAGCTTGGTATCCACAGCGCGTTGATTACGGGGACGGGAACGAATAAGACGACGCTTACCGGCCTATGGTCGGACCTCAATAATCTGCTGACGGCCTTCTCGCCTGTATCAAAAGAGCGTGCCAGGATCGATCCGGAGGCGACGCAGGAAATTGACTTGCTTATCGCAACGGACTGTATCAGTGAAGGCCAGAACCTACAGGATTGCGATAGCCTTATAAATTACGATATCCACTGGAACCCTGTCCGGATTATCCAGCGTTTTGGTCGTGTTGACCGGCTGGGTTCAAAGAACACCCAAATCCAGCTTATTAACTTTTGGCCAAATATGGAGCTGGACGAATATATCAACCTTGAGGCAAGGGTCTCGGGACGAATGGTGCTTCTCGATATTTCCGCTACAGGCGAAGAAAACGTCATCGACGAAAACGCGAAGGAAATGAATGATCTGGAGTACCGCCGTAAACAGTTACAACAGCTCAAGGACACTGTTGTTGATCTGGAGGATATGACGGGTGGTGTCTCTATTACCGACTTGACGCTAAACGACTTTCGAATGGATTTGTCGGATTATCTCAAAAGTGAAAAGCAAAATATTGAGAAAGCCCCGCTCGGACTGTTTGCAGCGATTAAGCTGGATGAGGAAATGAGGACGGATGGTCTTGAGCCTGGGATTGTCTTCTGCCTGAAAAATGTCAGGACAGGGCACGAGGCCGTTCAAGTAGATGATAACTATCCGCTATCACCGTATTTTCTTGTCTATGCTACCGACAATGCGGATATCAGGCTTAATTTTACCCAGAGTAAGAAAGTGCTGGATTTGATGAAGCGTCAGGCCTTTATGGTCCGTGACGTAGATGAGCCTGCAATGGCGCAACTGAATTCGGCCACTAAAAATGGCGCCGACATGGCGCATTATCAGCATCTGCTTGCCGTGGCCGTAGATAGTATTGCCGGTAAGAGTGAAGAAAAAGGTGTTCAAAGCCTGTTTGCCAAAGGCGGAACTGTGCTGACAGCAACCAGCAGTCAGGGAATAGAAGACTTTGCGGTCGTTTCCTATCTCGTCCTTCTCTATTAATCAGGGTAAGAAATGGATATTCATAACCTCGAAGATTTCCTGGATAGCTTGCAGGTTCCAGCTTCTTGCCAGCTTAATAAGCCGGTTTACAAAAAGATGTTCCTTGATATGGGAGCACTGGACGCAACCGATAAAGTCTGTCTGAAGGATGATGTCAGCAAAATTCGTTGGCTGTATACCTTCAAGCCCGGCACGATCAACGTTCCGGCCTACAGGGATTCCGAACGTGAATATGAAGAGGTGGCGATTCTTCTGGTCGAGTTGACTAGTCGTACAAGGATCAAGCGTATAGCAGGTTTTATCCAGCGCTCAATTCCGTATCCTCTCGTGTTGATATTTTCCAATAGTTTCGAAGGGCAAGAATATATTTCGACCAGTGTTTCCGATAAGCGGATCAACCTGGCTGATAAAGAAAAATGGGTTATTGAGGATACTGTGTACTCTGACTGGATAAACCTCCGGGAACAATCGGATGAAGAGGCCGCTTTTCTACACAGTCTATCTATCAACAACCTTTCCTTTAAGAACTTTTGGGACTTCTACAAATCATTTACAAAGCGTGTTATAGCCATTAATTGCGCTGAGCATAGTGGCTTATTTTCTTTGGGCGAGGCCGGAGAACCTGAACAAGGGGGCAGGCTTGGAAAGCTTAAAGAGCTGGAGCGACTTGAAGTTCATAAGACGGAACTTGCCAACAGGCTAAAAAAAGAGAAGCAGATGGGGCGTCAGATTGACCTCAATACACAAATTAAAAAGATTAAAGAAAAAATGTCCGCCATCAAAGGCAGTCTTTGATTAAACCGAATTTGATAAAAGGTAGCAATATGGAACAAGTTAAATTTGAAGACGGACAAAGTCTGGACGTGATATCAGAGAATATCGATAGGCTAAAAGAGCTTTTCCCTGAAGCTTTCTCTGAGGGAGCGGTGAACTTCGATACCCTTCGTCAGTTACTTGGTGATGCTGCCGTTCTGAATGAGGGTGAGGAAAAGTTTGGGCTGAGTTGGTATGGAAAAAAGAGGGCGAGACAGATCGCGTTAACCCCCTCTACCGGGACTTTGCTTCCATGCCCGGAAGAGAGTGTGGACTGGGATATAACAAAAAATTTGTTTATTGAGGGTGATAATCTTGAAGTGCTAAAGCTGCTTCAGAAGAGTTATGCGAACAAGGTTAAGATGATTTTTATCGATCCCCCTTATAATTCTGACAATGATTTTATATATCCTGACAAATATTCTGAGGGGCTAGATACATACTTAAAATACACCGGCCAAAAATCCGAAGAAGGTGATTGGGTTGTTAGTGATAGCGGGAGGGAGACTACGGGAAGGAAGCATACTAATTGGTTAAACATGATTTACCCAAGGCTGAGAGTTGCCAAAAATTTGTTATCTCAGACTGGGGTATTGTTTATAACAATTGATGATAACGAGCAGAGTGTATTAAAACAAGTTTGTGACGAAATATTTGGAGAGGAAAACTTTGTTTCATGTGTGGCTTGGCAAAAAGTTTTTGCAAAAAAGAATAAGGCATTAATTTCTGGTAGTCATGATCACATATTGGTTTACACTAAGAATATTGAGCTCTGGGCGAGAAACCTGTTGCCGCGTTCTGACAAACAAATCAAAGCATTTAAAAATCCTGACAATGATCCACGGGGAGCGTGGCAGAGTGTTTCATTTTCAGTTCAGAGTGAAAATGAAAAAAAGAGAATTCCATATAGATATAAAATCACGTTGCCTTCCGGGCGTGAAGTAATGCCTCCAGCCGGTAGGCATTGGAATGGTTTGCCCGATAAGTATGATAAGCTAAAGAATGATAATCGTATTTGGTTTGGTGCCGAGGGAGATAGCCCACCCCGAGAGAAGGTTTTTTTGACAGAAGTTCAAGGTGGTATCGTCCCCGACACATGGTGGCGTCATGAGGACTCTGGAAACAATCAAGAAGCCAAGAAAGAAATACTAGAACTCTTTGGTGAGGGGGAGCCGTTCTCTACCCCTAAACCGACAAGATTGATTGAGCGTATGCTTCAAATATCAACTAGTAACGACTCAGGTGATATAGTTCTTGACTTCTTCTCTGGCTCGGCAACTACGGCTCATGCTGTATTAAAATCAAATAGTTCAGACCAAGGTAATAGACGCTATATTATGGTCCAGCTTCCGGAACCAACTGGTCGACAAGACTATAAAAACATCTTTGATATTGGTGTTGAGCGAGTTCGACTGGCGGCGAATAAAATAAAATCAGATAACCCTTTGTGGGATGGGGATATCGGTTATAAAGTTTTTAGGTTGTGTCAATCAAATATAAAGACTTGGAATCCAGATGCTTCTGACTTAGACGAAAGTTTGCTAGCTAACATAAATCATATTGTTGAAGGTAGAACTGAACTCGATATTCTTTACGAGTTGCTCCTGAAGCGTGGCGTAGACCTAGCCGTTCCAATTGAGAGCCGCGAAATTGGTGGGAAAAATATTTATTCCATCGGTTATGGTGTTCTCTTTGCTTGTCTGGATGAATCTATAAACCGTGAGCAAGTGGAAGATGTAGCGCAGGGAATTCTGAATTGGCATAAGGAGTTAGCGCCGAGCTCCGAGACTCACGTCTTCTTCCGTGACAGTGCGTTCCGTGATGACGTTTCAAAAACCAACATGGCCGCCATCCTTGAGCAGAATGGCATAAGCCATGTGCGCAGCTTGTAAGGAGCGTTTTTATGAAGCTGCATTTTGAAGACGATCTTGACTACCAGCAATCCGCGATTGAATCGGTGGTAGGCCTGTTCAAGGGACAGGAAATCTCACGCTCGGAGTTTACAGTGACGTATAGGCCTGAGTCCGGGCCGCAGACTGCATTGGGTTTTGATGAAAATTCCTTGGGTATCGGTAACCGCTTAAAACTTATTGATGATGAAATCCTGGAGAACCTGAAGACTATCCAGCTTGCCAATGGCCTTCGCCCGTCTGAGAGCCTGGCAAGCGGTGATTTTACTGTCGAGATGGAAACAGGGACAGGTAAGACCTACGTCTATCTCCGTACAGTCTTTGAGCTCAATAAGAATTACGGCTTTTCCAAGTTCGTGATTGTTGTGCCGTCAGTCGCGGTTAAAGAAGGCGTTTATAAAACGCTTCAGATCACGCAGGACCACTTTGAAGGGCTCTACCCGAAAGCGAAGGGGTACGAATACTTCCAGTACAACTCATCTAAGCTTGGACAGGTGCGCAATTTTGCAACCAGTTCGAACATCCAGATCATGGTCACCACTGTCGGGGCTATCAACAAGAAAGAGGTCAACAACCTCTATAAGGAAAACGAAAATACCGGCGGTGAGAAGCCCATTGATCTGGTGCGCGCAACCAACCCCATCATCATCGTCGATGAGCCCCAGAGCGTTGACGGGGGGCTGACCGGCAAGGGAAAAGAAGCCCTTGCCGCTATGAACCCGCTTTGCACTTTGCGGTATTCGGCGACTCACATCGATAAGCATCACATGACGTATCGCCTTGATGCCGTAGATGCCTATGAGCGCGGTTTGGTAAAGCAAATCGAGGTTGCCTCGCTCGAAATTGATGGTGGGCATAACAAGCCCTATGTCCGTTTGGTCTCTACCCATAACCGGAAAGGATCAATCACGGCCAAGATCGGGATTGATGTTCAGCGCGGAAAAAATATCCGTCGTGAAATCCTGACTGTCGAAGACGGTGACGACCTGGAGCAGATTGCTAACCGGGGCATCTATGAAAATATGCAGATCGGCACGATTACGTGCGGCAAAGACAATGAGTCCATCGAGGTAAAAGGTGACGGATTAGATGAAGTCTTGAGGCCTGGTGATGCAATTGGCGGCGTTGATTCGGATGCTGTTAAGCGCATGATGATCCGCCGGACGATCAAGGAGCATCTGGACAAGGAACTGACCTTTGCGGCCAACAAGCAACTGATCAAGGTCCTGAGCCTGTTCTTTATCGATAGTGTCGAGCATTACCGGCAGTACGATGCAGACGGCAATCCGGTTAAAGCTAAGTACGCCAAAATGTTCGAGGAAGAGTACCGGAAGCTGGCTAAGTCAGCCGACTACCAGAGCCTCTTTGCCGAGATCGACCTTGATATGGATGCGGCAGAGGTACATGAAGGCTATTTCTCTATCGATAAGAAAGGCAAGTCTGTCGATACTGCCGAAAACAATCAGTCCAACAGGGACAACGCCGAGCGTGCCTATAACCTGATTATGAAGGACAAGGAAAAGCTCCTGTCCTTTGATACCAAGCTGAAGTTCATCTTCTCCCACTCTGCGCTGAAAGAAGGCTGGGATAACCCCAACGTGTTCCAGATTTGTACCCTCCGTGACATGGGGAGTGAGCGGGAAAGGAGGCAAACGCTTGGGCGTGGTTTGCGTCTGTGCGTCAATCAGGAGGGCCTGCGCCTTCGTGGCAATGACATCAATACATTGACCGTCATTGCTACGGAAAACTACGAACAGTTCGCCGAAAACCTCCAGAAGGAGATTGAGGAGGATACCGGCATCCGCTTCGGTATTGTCGAGCAGCACCAGTTCGCCACGATCAAGACCGTAGATGATAAAGGCCAGGTATCCAACCTTGGTGTCGAGCAATCCGAGAAGATATGGCAGTCCCTGAAAGACGAGGGCTTTGTCGATGCCAAGGGCAAGGTGCAGGATACTTTGAGAACCGCCATCAAAGACGGTTCGTTTGCGCTACCTGAAGAGATCAAGCAGGAGCTTGCCGCTCAACATGGCGATGAGCAGGCCAAGGCCATAGCCGTCGATGTGCAGGCCGTGCTTCGTAAGCTTGCTGGCAAGCTGGACATCAAGAATGCCGATGACCGGCGCACAATCCGGACCCGCGAGGCGGTCCTTCAAAGTGAAGAGTTCAAGGCGCTCTGGGAGCGGATCAAGTATAAGACCACCTATCGTGTCGAGTTCGACAACGACAAGCTGATAGCGGATTGTGCCGAGGCCATTCGCGATTGCCCGCCGATCACGAAGACGCGGGCGCAGTTCCGGAAAGCTGACATAGCTATCGGAAAGGGCGGTGTGACAGCCGATGAGACTTCGGCGTCCGGTTACACGACGCTCCATGACGATGATATCGAGCTGCCGGATATTATTACCGATTTGCAGGACAAGACCCAGCTCACCCGTAAGAGCATTGTCCAAATCCTTCGTGACAGCATGCGGCTGGAGGATTTCAAGCGGAACCCGCAGCAATTTATCGATTACTGTTCGGAGTCCATCAACCGGACCAAACGCTTGGCTCTGGTGGACGGGATCAAGTACCGGAAGATCGGGGAAGAGCATTTCTACGCCCAAGAGTTATTCCAGCAGGAAGAGCTGAAAGGTTACCTGAAGAACACGCTGGAAACGCAGAAGTCTGTCTACACCCATGTTGTCTATGACTCTGCCGGTATCGAGAAGACCTTTGCCGAGGACCTGGAGAAGAGCGAGAAGATCAAGGTTTACGCCAAGCTGCCATCCTGGTTCAAGGTACCCACCCCGCTTGGAACCTACAATCCGGACTGGGCCGTTGTTGTAGATGATGAGGGTGAAGAAAAACTATATTTCGTCGTTGAAACCAAGGGCAGCACATGGTGGGGTGACTTGCGCCACGCCGAAGGCGCGAAGATCAAGTGCGGCGAGAAGCATTTCGAGGAAATTGCTTCCGGCACAGACGAACCGGCCAGGTACATCAAGGCCACTGGTGTTGATGGCATGATGGATTATGTGGGGTAAGCTGGCAGACATGGATAAGACTTGGATCACAGCGATAAAGGTTACAGGGCCGGTCGGAGTTGTCGGCTTTCTCCTTTGGGCTTTAATGAGTTTCCTCTTCCGCGAGGACGTTATCGGTTTGTTCGGCAGCGAAAAGCTTTTCATTCTTGCTGTGATTCTAGTCTCTTGCTTATTTATTGCTCTGATAACAGCAATTCTAGTGTATCGGGATACCAAGAAGGCGGGTGTTAACCCGCCTGAAAATCAACCGCAGGGTAATAAGGTCATTATTAACAGGTCTAAAATCGATGGCGATTTTGTCATAGGAAACAAGACCGTGAACTCAAGGAAAGATAATGACCAATAACGCAAATGTTTCCAAAAGTTCGTTCGGCGATTTTGTTCAAGGGGACAAATACGTCAATGCGCCAAGCTTACTACCGCTAGAAAAGGCCATTGCAGCTATCCAGGCAAGTATTGTTGATAACCCTCAAATGGAAGAAATTATTGAGGAGCTTGCTGAATATACGACAAACAGGCCTGGTAGAGAAATCATCGGGGTTGAAAAAAAGCTTGAGAACGGCGAACGAAAAGATTTAATTGACAATGCCGTCTATCTGAAAAATAAATTCGAAAGATATCTTGCAAAGAGGCAGCTGTCGCTCGTTGAGCAGCATGTTCATGTACACGTTCTTGCAATGATAGATACGACTTTTAACCAAAAAATAAGGCCTTTGATTTTAGATGATAGGTCTAAATCTGAAGTCGATACAGCAGTGCATGAATATATAATAGAGCCAGTATATCAGTCGATTGTTGGATATAACAGTTCGGTAACATCCAGTCTGGTTGCCGGGATGTTGTATTTCCTGACAGGCAAATGCCATTTAATTTGGGGGAAATAATGCTTATCTATCACCCCGCATATGACATAAATCACTGTATCTACAGGATGCTTCTTGTTCTGGAGTCGAGCGATGTTGAAAGCTTCGATTGGGATGTCTTTAGAATGATGGATTACTATGTATTATTCCCCCATATTTTAAAGAGAATTGAGCCGTTTCCTGCCGCTTTGAGGGCTTACAGAAAGATTTTTAAGGCGCTGCCGGAGGCTTATGAAGTTATGCGGAATGATAAGCGTATCTTCTTCGAGCTGGAGGCGATCCAAAATACTAGTATACAGAACCTGATGGCAAAGGGCCTGGTTTGTCCGGATAAATTCAAGGACCGGATTGTGGTGAGGTCAGATAACGAGATTCCAGAGCGGATACGTGAAGCGATAAAAACAGATAATACAGCAGGTCAGGAATGGTTCCGATGTGTTGTCAATGAGCTACCTCTTATCAATTTCGAGGGTAAGAGTGGATTAAAGGCTAGGTCTCAACTGATGGAGTATCGATATGATGGATAGAAGTCACAGGGATAGCGTGAGACCTTTTCTTCAAGTTAAAAGATTCTGCGTTTTAAAATCCGGTGGGTTTGTTTACGACCAGCCCTTCCAGCTTGGTGTCAACATCATCAGGGGTGACAACGGAACCGGTAAATCCACCATCATGGATTTGCTCTATTTTGCGCTCGGTGCAGAGTTGAGTGATTGGACAGACGAGCAGGAACGGTGTGATGAAACTCTTGTTGAGGTTCTTATAAACTATAAGCCATTCACTTTTAAAAGGGAGATCGTCTCGTCTGGAAAAAGTGCTATGTATATTTTCGAAGGGACTATTGATGCCGGTTTGTCAGCAGGTAGCAACTGGTTCAGGTTCCCTTATGCACGAAGCGTAGATACACACAGCTATTCACAAGAAATTTTCAATCTTCTGGGCTTGCCATCGCATAAAATCGATGAAAGCAAGAATTTAACCATGCACCAGATATTACGTCTGATGTATGTAGACCAATTGTCCGAGACGACAAAGCTTCTCAAAGAAGACAAGAAGTATGATAACGCTTCTATACGGCGGGCAATTGGCGAATATTTGCTTGGCATTGATGATCTTGAAGCACATAATTTGCGTCAGGAGCTTATTAAGTCCAATTCTGAATTTGATAGCGTAAACTCCGAGCTGAAAGCGATATATCGGTTCATAGGTTCTGATAACTCAATTCTAAGCTCAGCGCAAATCGATAACGAAATCAGTGAGCTTGAAAAGAAAATAGAAGCTCTGGAAAATGACCGTAAGGATGTCAGAAAGAAAAGCGCTGAAGCTCTTAATGACGATATAAAAGCGCGTGTTATTGAGATAAACGATAAGCTTGAAGATCTTTCCTCTAAAGAATACGATCTGATAGAAACTAAAGATGAAATATCTACGGAGTTGGTTGATACCAGTCTTTATATTAACTCGCTTTACTCTCGTGTGAAGTCTCTTGAGCAATCCAGGCTGGCGAATTCTGAAATTGGCGAGCTAGTATTCAAATATTGCCCCGCTTGCCTGTCACCTCTGGAGGATCATACCGAGGAAGGTCATTGCACATTGTGCAAGTCCGACCTAGCTAGTACCGAAAGGCATTATTCATATATTCAAATGTCAAACGAGATAAACTTCCAGATCAAGGAAAGTAAAAAGCTCGTAGAGGTGTTTCATGAGGAGCTGAGTTCAATCAATTCTACCCTCAGCTCGATACGAAGAGACATTGTCACCTTAAAGAAAGAATATCTTTCGCTGAGTTCGACAGCTGACAATATCGATGCGGCGCTTTCACAAATCGGTATCGAGATCGGATACCGTAGAAGCCAGATCGTTGCATTAAATGATAAGCGCGAGATGGTGGATCAGATTGCCGCGCTTGTGGATAAGAAACAGACCATAAATAAGACAATCAGTGGCCTAAACGAAAGGCTTGAGCAAATAGAAGCCGCTAATAAAAACCGTTACCTGGAGGTATACTCCCATATCGAAGAGATTGCCGCGTCTATTATCAGGGAGGATGGTGGTTACGAGAGCGTCTTCGAAAATGTGGAGGAAGTTACGCTCGACTTTGGAAAGGACAAAATGTATGTCAATGGGCGGTCAAAATTTTCGGCCAGTTCAATGACAATTATGAAAAATGCTATCAGGATGGCAATCTTTATTCATTGCGTCGGAGACAACCAGGGCAGGCTCCCGAGGTTTTTGATGCTGGATAACGTGGAGGATAAAGGAATGACTGAAGAGCGAAGCCAAAATTTCCAAAGGGTAATAGTTGCTGCTTGCGATCAACTGACTGACGATTACCAGCTTATTTTCACCACTTCTATGATCGACCCGGCGCTAGATAAAACAGATTACGTTGTCGGTCCGTTCTACAAGAAGGGCGATCATACATTAAAATTTTCGAGTGCTTAGGACATAGGCTAGCATAGGGTCGGTGCCGGGTTCTTGTAAAACACCTGTTACTCTGACGCAGGCTTTCAAAACGCCTTAGGTGCATATTGTCTTTATGGGGGCTAGATCGTAAAAGTGTACAAAAGCAAAATTTTATCGTCATTTTGTACATTTCTAATGATATTTTCTGGTTTCCAAGCTGGAATCATTGGTCTTTGTTAATCAATGGGTTATGCATGTACATATGTGGTCATGAGATTACTAGAGCTTAGCCACTGGTGCATCGCGGGTGCTGCTCGCCGTCTCAAGGAAGACTACGGCTATTGGTACGCGCCTGACGGGCGTGATACTGAGCAGCAGACAGCCTTCGAGAGTGTGGAAGTCGCCCCGCAGGCGCTGGAGATGCTCTTCCACGCTGCGGTGGACAAGCCGTTTCATGTCAGCGTTGATAATCTCGGGCTTGAGGTTGATCGCGACGCCTTTGCCCAGCGAGTTACTCAGCGGGCGGCAGAGTATGAACAGAATGGCATGCCTGCCCGTGCTGCAGCCTTCTGTCATGCACTGAAAGATGTCTGGCAGCGTGGCCTGACAACGGAAGACGCGATAAAGCGAGCACTACCGCTATTGCCCGCGCGGGGACAGGATGGGCGGCTGTCATGATGCAGTGGCGGGATTGCGTATCATGCAAGTCAGCGTTGCACTCACGTTGCGGTCGCAAAGGCTTTGTGATTAGAATGATTCGCATTGTCACAATCATTCTGCTTTTCCTGCATCGTCGGGTATAAGGCAGAGACCTTTTGAACAGGGGCATTCGATGACTGCTGTATCCACGATTTCTGCATCCTCCTTCCGTAAGCTGTTACTTGGCGCGCTTGTTGGTGCTACTGCGGTCACCGCGTTGCCGGCGCAGGCTCAGGAAGAGGTCAATGTCTATTCCTATCGCCAGGCTTATCTGATTGAACCGTTCCTCAAGGAATTCACCGAGGAAACTGGCGTCAAGGTCAATGTAGTATTCGCCAAGCAAGGCTTGGCAGAGCGTCTCAAACGCGAAGGCCGCAACACGCCTGCTGACGTGTTGTTGACCGTCGATGTGGGACGCCTGCAGGAGCTGGTCGATGAAGAACTGGTCAAGAGCGTCAATGACGAGGTCATCGAGGCCAATCTGCCTGCGCAGTATCATGGTCCGGAGAATCAGTGGTTTGGTATCACTACGCGCGCCCGTGTGCTCTATACCAGCGTGGATCGTCTTGAAGCTGGTCAGGTCTCGAGCTATGACGACCTGGCTGATCCGAGCCTGAAGGGCCGCGTCTGCTCACGTGCCGGTGATCACCCGTACAACGTCGCGCTGATTGCCTCACGTATCGCGCACAATGGCGAAGAAGCGACTCGCGAGTGGCTGGAAGGCTTCAAGAACAATCTGGCGCGTAAGCCGCAAGGTGGTGATCGTGATCAGATCAAGGCGATTCGTGACAACGTCTGTGACGTGGCCATCGGCAATAGCTATTACTACGGCAAGATGCTGGATAATGACGAGCAGCGTCCGTGGGCCGAGAAGGCACGCATCGAATTCCCGGATCAGAACGGCGTTGGCACGCACATGAACATCTCCGGCATGGCGATGACCAAGTACGCGCCGCATGAAGAAAATGCACTCAACCTGATGCGTTTCCTCACCGAGAAGACCGCTCAGCACATGTATGCCGAGGTCAATTTCGAGTATCCGGCCAATCCGGAAGCAGAAAGCTCTGAACTGCTCACTTCCTGGGGTGAGTTCAAGCAGGATGACTTGTCACTGACGGAAGTCGCCAAGTACCGCAAGCGCGCCGCGCAGATGGTCAATGAAGTCGGCTTCAACCAGTAAGGACGCTCGCCGACGGAAAATACCGCCGGACGAGGCGTCATGAACGAAGAGGGGCTGTCGCGATGCGACAGCCCCTCTTCGTTTGCGTAAACCATGTAAAATAGACGCAATTGCAGTTGGCGGGATAGCGAGGAAGTCAGATGACGCAAGGCAAGCGGCTGTTGGCAGAGCAAGGTGCAGGCCTTGAGGATGCTCCTTTCTCGACAGGGAGTACGGCAGGGGGTTCAACAGTGGGTATTGATACGACAGCAGACGACGCTGCTATTCGGCGCCGACAGCGTCGTCTCGGCACCCATATGGGTTGGTTCGTCACGGCCTGGGGGGTCGCTGCACTTGTTGTCATGCCGGTGTTGGCCATTATCTGGTTGGCACTCTTTGGGGATGATGGCAGTGATCAGGCGGGGGTCGGAATATGGCCACATCTGGCATCTACTGTACTGCCGGATTACGTGATGACCAGCCTTGCGCTAGTCGCAGGCGTGGCGATACTCAGTGGCAGCATGGGTGTGGTCTCGGCTTGGCTGACCACCATGTATCAGTTTCCGATGCGGCGGACCTTTGAGTGGTCGTTGCTGCTGCCGTTCGCGATTCCTGCCAATGTGATCGCCTATATCTATACTGATGTCTTCGAGTACGCGGGACCCTTTCAGGGTGCGCTGCGGGCGCTGTTTGGCTGGAATTCACCTCAGGATTACTACTTTCCCGAGATCAGGAGTCTGGGCGGCGCCATCATCATGCTATCGCTGGTGCTGTTTCCCTATGTCTTCATGCTGGCGCGCTCAGCGTTTCTTGATCAGTCACCTTCGCTGAGAGATGCCAGTCGTACACTGGGCTGCAATGGCTGGCAGAGTTTCTGGCGCGTAGCGTTACCCAGTGCTCGCCCGGCGATTGCCGTCGGGCTGGCGCTGGCCATGATGGAAGCGCTCAACGATTTCGGCACGGTGGACTATTTTGCCGTGCGTTCGCTGACGGCAGGCATCTTTAATGTCTGGCTCAATATGGGCAGCCTGCGCGGTGCCGCCCAGATCGCTCTGTGTCTGATGATCTTCGTAGTAACGCTGATCTGGCTTGAACGCCATGCACGTCGCCGTCAGCGTCAGTTCGGTAAGGGCGATCGCTATCGCCGCTATCAGCGTCCCAGGCTAACTGGCTGGCGTGCGGCACTGGCATCGTTGGCGTGCTTGCTGCCGCTGTTATTCGGCTTTCTATTGCCCGTTGGGCTGTTGGCGCGCCACGCCATTCGCTACTTCGATGAGTCGTGGACACTCGACTTCGCCGGCTACGCGCTGAATAGCTTGATGCTGGCGGTCAGCGCTGCAGTGTTGACCCTGATCATTGGTGTATTGCTGGCCTATGCCAAGCGACTGGACCGTACTGCCAGCGTACAGCAGGCACTCAAGTTATCGAGCCTCGGCTATGCCATGCCCGGTGCGGTACTAGGCTTGGGTGTACTAGTACCGCTCGCAGGCTTCGATAATGCGCTTGATAGCTTCCTGCGTGCCAACTTCGGTATCTCCAGCGGTCTGCTGCTGACCGGCACTATGGGCGCGATCATCATCGCTTATGTTGTGCGCTTTCTGGCGATTGCTGCCGGGGCGATCGAATCGAGCCTCGACAAGGTCACGCCATCGATGGACATGGCAGCGCGCTCACTGGGGGAAAATACGCTCTCGACGCTCCGACGCGTGCATCTACCGCTGATTCGCCCCGGTTTGCTGACCGCAGCGCTGGTGGTATTCGTCGATGCCATGAAGGAGCTACCCGCTACGCTACTACTGCGGCCCTTCAACTTTGACACTCTCGCCACGCATGTCTATCAGTACGCTTCTGATGAAATGCTGGAGCAGGCGGCTCTGCCAGCGTTAGTGATTGTTGCAGTCGGTATCCTGCCGGTCATCGTGATCTCGCGCACTATCGTGGCCTCGCGTAGCGAGAGCTAAGTCTAAGTCAGCTAAGTCTGGCGATGCATGAGCTTATTGCCATACAGCAGTTGCTCGTACTGCGTGCTTCGCATAGTGTGCCCTGCTCGATAAATAGCGTGTCTTGCTCAACAAGCACGCGATGAATACCTGTGGATATTGAAGATATGATCAAGCCTTACGTTGCCAAGATGCGTGGCGGGCCTTTAACACGAGGCAAGCCTCATATTGCTGATGCGCTGTGGTCATGGTTGGGTGCCTTTCTTGGCATGGCACTGATTGGCTGGTTGTCTTCGCACTACTTTGCGGTCAGTTCATTGTTGTTGGTGGGGTCCTTCGGTGCTACCTCAGTACTGTTATATGGTGCGCCCCATAGCCCTCTGGCCCAGCCGCGGAATGTGGTAGGAGGTAACATGCTGTCGGCACTGGTGGGCGTGGCCTGCTTTCAATGGCTGGGCGACGGCTGGTTGGCGGCCGCGATGGCAGTCTCGGTGGCATTGTTGGTGATGCAGATGACGCACACTTTGCATCCGCCAGGCGGGGCGACAGCACTGATTGCGGTAATTGGTGGCCCGACGTTGCATTCTTTTGGTTACTGGTATGCCTTGCTGCCCGTAGGGTTTGGATGTGTCGTCATGCTGATGCTGGCTGTGCTGATCAATAATCTCGCCCGTCATCGTCGCTATCCCCTGCACTGGCATTAAGTCAGGTCATTCGGTTCGACAGCGACATGAGTCGTGGTACGTCATCAAGTCGCCTTCTGCAGTCATGCTCGGAAGATGGTAGACTGGGGCATCGCCTGACGCGAGCGACTGGCAGCAGTCCGACGAGGTCTCCCTGACCGACTCCTTCATCTCTGCGCCTGATACGCCTCGCTCCCCCTTCCCGGCACGTGCCCGGCCAGGCGCTATTCCTTAATGATCGACCAGTACGTGGCCGGTCAGCCGAAGAGATATTGATGACTGAGACTACTGCCAATTCCGTCCCGGCTTTTGCCGCCTTGGGGCTGTCTGCTCCTATTCTTAAAGCAATTGCTGAGATGGGCTATACCACGCCTTCTCCGGTGCAGGCAGGCGCGATTCCTGCTGTGCTGGAAGGCCGTGATGTCATGGCTGCCGCGCGTACAGGTACCGGCAAGACCGCTGGTTTTGCACTGCCGCTGGTTGAGCGCCTGAGCCAAAGTACCCCCGCAGGTGCCCGCAAGATCAAGGCCTTGATCGTCACGCCCACACGCGAGCTGGCCGCACAGATCGACGACAACGTCACTGCTTATTCACGTCACCTCAAGCTGCGTAATGCGGTGGTATTTGGCGGCGTGAAGATCAACCCGCAAATCAGCCGTCTGTCGACCGGTGTCGAGATTCTGACGGCCACGCCGGGGCGCCTGCTTGATCTGCACTCTCAGAAAGCCATCGACTTCTCTGATCTTGAAACACTGGTGCTGGACGAAGCTGACCGCATGTTGGACATGGGCTTCATTCACGACATCCGTCGCCTGCTCAAGCTACTGCCGACCAAGCGTCAGACGCTGCTGTTTTCAGCGACGTTCTCCGATGAAATTCGCAGCATGACCAGCAAGCTGCTTAATAATCCGGTTGCCGTGGAAGCTAGTCCGCGTAACTCGGCTGCCGAGAAAGTCGAGCAGCATATCCACACCGTGGAGAAGAGCCACAAGCCTTCACTGCTCAAGCACCTGATCATCAAGGAAGACTGGCGCCAGGTGCTGGTCTTCACCCGAACCAAACACGGTGCCAACCGTCTGGCCACCAAGCTTGAAAAGTCAGGTATCAGTGCCGCGGCGATTCATGGCAACAAGAGTCAGAATGCGCGCACCAAGGCGTTGGCTGGTTTCAAGAATGGCGAAGTACGTGTGCTGGTCGCGACCGACATCGCGGCACGTGGTCTGGATATCGAGCAGCTGCCGCAGGTCGTGAACTACGAATTGCCCAATGTGCCGGAAGACTATGTACACCGTATCGGTCGTACCGGTCGCGCCGGTGCCAGCGGGCGTGCCATTTCACTGGTATCCAGTGATGAGCGCAAGGAGCTGAACGGTATCGAGCGTCTGCTCAACGGCAAGCTCAAGCGTGTTGTCGTGGAAGGCTTCGTACCGGAAGTCGATGTCGAGCCGGAACGTGAGCCACGCCAGCCACGTGGCGGTCAGCGCTCTGGCGCTGCCAAACCGGGTGCCAAGCCAGCCAGTGGTCAACGTTCTAGTGGACAACGCACGGGTGGTCAGCGCTCTGACGGTAAGCCGGCCAGTGAAGGTCGTGGCAATGGCGGCGGCCAGCGTACGGGCGGTCAGCGCTCTGATGGTCAGCGTTCTGGCAGCAAGCCGGCCAGTGAAGGTCGTGGCAATGGCGGCGGCCAGCGTACGGGCGGTCAGCGCTCTGATGGTCAGCGTTCTGGCAGCAAGCCAGCCAGTGAAGGTCGTGGCAATGGTGGCGGCCAGCGTACGGGCGGTCAGCGCCAAGCGACACCGCGTGTTGTGCAGGATGATGATAATCGTGGCAACCGCGCGCCTGCACCACGTGAAATTGATGGTAATCGTGTTGCATCACGCCCAGAGGTTGATGGCAATCGTACATCGGCTGGTCAGCCGTCGAAGGATGAGCAGCCGCGTCGCCGTACTCGTGGGGGCCGTAATCGCTCCAGTGGCGGTAATGGTGGTCAGTCCAGCTGATAGGCCTGATGCCGTAAGTGCTGATTGGTACTCATCTCGGTACTGCACATGAAAAATGCCCCGGCAACCAATGGTTGCCGGGGCATTTTGTATTCTGAGCGCTTACGAGCAATGGCACATCCGTCATCAGGTCGATGCTGGGTAGATGTCAGACATCCTCTTCCCAATCGATCTCATAATCCGGACCAGTGCCATTGATCACCTCGTCGCCACGCACGCCATCGCCACGCAGGCGAGTATGGATGGCGAGCATGACCAGCACTTCGTTGTCGGGGCGGAAAGGCTGTAGGCCTTGTTCAAACATCATGTTGTTGCGCTCACGCGCCCACTCGCCTGGTGAAAGTTCAGGATAGAGCCCTTCCGCGGGTGCGAACTCGATGAAGGGGTCCATGTTGTAAGCATCGAACAGGCGCGCGAGAGAGTGCTCATCATCATTGATGCCAGTGGTATAGAGCGTGGTCTGGTAATAATCTTGCTCCAGCTCCTTGAGGACGTCGAGTGGGCTGACACCGAAGCTCCTCAAGTCCTCAAGGCTATAATCGCCTAGCTCGAGTAGCTCATCATCGAGCCATTCATCGTCAGGCTGGATCAAGACATGTTTCATCTGACCGTCAGGCAGTGCCCAGGCGATGGCTAGCGGTAGGCTAGAGTCTTCTCCAGTCTCGACGGCGATGAAGGCCGGAAAGTCGCCAGTTTCGGGTTCATACTCGTGCATGATCGTGTCCACAGCAGGTGAAATCGGAAGTAATGGCGTGTTAGCAGGCATGCTGAGTATTTTTCCAGAATGATCTTCCGAATTCAGTCTCAGCAGGTCGGTAGACGGAAGAAGCTCGTGGCGGTGCGGGTGGTGACATCGGCTAATTCGTCAATTTCCATGTCACGCAATGCCGCGACCTCGGCCAGAATCCACACCAGTAGCGAGGGTTCGTGGCGACGGCCTTTTAGCTTTGCTGGCAGGTTGCGTGGCACCAGGTAGGGGCAATCCGTTTCCAGCATCAAGCGCTCCAGCGGAATCTCGCGGCATAGGCTACGTAGATGTTCGCCACGGCGTTCGTCACATAACCAGCCGGTCAGGCCAATATGTAGATCCAAGTCTAGATAACCATAGAGCGTATCGCGCTCGCCGGTGAAACAGTGCACCACGGCATGCGAAATATCGTCGCGCCAATGCGTGAGCATCTCGAGCATCTGGCGGCCAGCATCGCGCTCATGAAGAAAGAGCGGAAGGCCACTTTCAGCGGCCAATGTCAGCTGGGCTTCAAAGGCCTGTGTCTGTTCTTGAGGTGTCGAGAAATTACGATTGAAGTCGAGACCGCATTCACCTACCGCGACCACCTCAGGTTGGCTGAGTAGCTCACGGATACCGCTCTCTACACTACGGTTCCACTGACTGGCATCGTGAGGATGCACGCCCGCAGTGGAAAATAGTCCGTGATAGCGAGCGGCCAGTCCACGCGCATCACGTGAGCCATCGAGACTTGTCCCCGTCAATATCTGCTGTTGAACACCGGCAGCACGAGCCCGCAGAAGCACACCTTCGATATCACTGGCGTAGCTTTCATGCGTCAGGTTGGCACCGATATCCACTAGTGGCATTGGGCTAGCGAAGCGTAGCTCCGGCGCCAAGCGAGTCAGAGCTTCCTTTCTCCCTTCTTCGTCAAGGGACAGATCCGCACATTCATCAGCAAGTGCGACGTCAGAGAGACCATCAACGGAATAGCGCGGCAGAGCAGCGGGGTCGGCATGCGGGAGAAGTGCGGACATCAGATACCCTTGAATCACGGTAAGACAGAGGAGGTAGGCACGGGGAAGATAGTCATGGAACAGGCAAACAATACAAGGAGCGGCCAAGCAGACCATTGTGCGGTCCGCCATTCTACCTAAGCCGAGCCTGTATTTCAGTCTTCGATCGTTATTGCAGATAACGCGAACGTTGTCTGTGCATCGCCTGCACGTCATGCCTCGGGTAGAATGGCCTCATTCACCAGCGAATCTCGCTGGCGACGGCTCCCGCCGTCAGATTCCCACTTCCTCCGTGGCCTTCCCGGCCATGGACACGTCACGAGTCGCTGTTGCACATGGCATTGTTACGACTGGAAAATCTTCAGCTGGCCTATGGTCACCACGTTTTGCTCAATGGCGCCGACCTTGTGGTCGAGCGCGGTGAGCGCCTGGCACTTGTTGGCCGTAACGGCACGGGCAAGTCCACGCTGCTCAAGCTGATTACCGGCGAGTTCCAGGCGGACGCCGGTGAAATATGGAAGGCACCTGGCCTCAAGATCGGTGTGTTGTCACAGGACCTGCCGGCTCCAGAAGGCCGCACCATCTTTGATATCGTCGCAGAAGGGCTCCCGAAGGCCGGGGCCTTGTTGGCCGAGTACCATCATCTGGTCAGCGATCCGGACCCGGATCTCAAGCGCCTTGAACACGTTCAGGTCGCGCTGGAAAGCGTCGATGGCTGGCAGTTCCAGCAACGCATCGACAACGTGCTGACCCGGCTAGGTCTGCCGGAAGATACGATGATGGAAGACCTGTCGGGTGGCTGGCGTCGTCGTGTGGCTCTAGCGCGTGCATTGGTGTCTGACCCTGACTTGCTGCTGCTCGATGAGCCGACCAACCACCTGGATCTCGACACCATCGCCTGGCTGGAAGAGCAGGTCGCCGCCTTCTCTGGCGCCGTGCTGTTCATCACGCACGATAGGGCCTTCCTCAAGCGTCTTGCTACCCAGATTCTGGAGCTGGATCGCGGCCGTCTCGGACGTTATCCAGGCGACTACGAAGGCTACCAAGCTCAGAAGCAGCATGAGATGGACGTCGAGGCGAAGGAGAACTCCGAGTTCGACAAGAAGCTGGCTCAGGAAGAAACCTGGATCCGGCAGGGGGTCAAGGCGCGCCGCACCCGTAACGAAGGCCGCGTACGTGCACTGGAGAAGATGCGTGATGAACGTGGCCAGCGCCGCGAAGTGCAGGGCCGTGCGCGTATCGCCGTCGACACCGCCGAGCGCAGTGGCAAGCGGGTCGTGGAGCTGGAAAATGTCAGTTATCGCTACGATGAGACGCAGGATCAGTGGGTTATCCGTGACCTGAGTGTCGAGATTCAGCGCGGCGACAAGGTCGGTCTGCTGGGTCGCAACGGCGCGGGCAAGACGACACTGTTGCATATTCTGCTCGGCCAGCTCGAAGCCAGTGAAGGCAAGCGCATCGAAGGGACCAAGCTGCAGATCGCTTACTTCGATCAGCTGCGCAAGGGCCTCGACATGGAAGCCACCGTCTACGATAACGTCGCGCGCGGCAGCGACCGTGTCACGGTTGGCGGGCGTGACATGCACGTGATGAGCTATCTGCAGAACTTCCTGTTCACGCCGGACCGTGCCCGTCAGCCGGTGCGCTCGCTGTCAGGTGGTGAATCCAATCGCTTGCTGCTGGCGCGTCTGTTCACCATGCCGGCCAACGTGCTGGTACTCGATGAGCCGACCAACGACCTGGATGTCGAGACGCTGGAGCTGCTGGAAGAGCTACTGCTCGACTTCGACGGCACTGTGCTGTTGGTTTCTCACGACCGTGCCTTCATGGACAACGTGGCCACCAACATTCTGGCCTTTGAGGGTGAAGGACAGGTTACACCTTATGTCGGTGGTTACAGCGACTGGGTGCGTCAGGGCGGACGTCTGCCGTCTGCCCCCTGGGAGCAGGAACGCGAGCGTCAGGAAAAGCATCGGCGCGAAGCTCGCGAGGAAGATGAACGCCGTCAGCGTGAGGAAGCCAAGGCGCAGCAGGCGAACAAGAAGGTCAAGTTGGCCTACAAGTTTCAGCGTGAGCTTGATTTGATTCCGGCGGTCATCGAGAAACTCGAGGGCGAGATCGCAGCGCTTGAGGCGTCTATTGCAGCACCGAGTTTCTATGCTGGCGAGGCGACGGCCATTACCGCCACGCTTGAGAAGCTCAGTCACAAGCAGAAAGTGCTGGAAGAAACAATGGAGCGTTGGATGGAACTCGAAGCTATGCAGGAAGGCTGATAGACGACACCGAGTACCATGTCGTCACAACAAGGGCTGCCCATGGGCAGCCCTTGTTGTGAGTGATTGTGACTCCTGTCAGCTGCCACTAACAACGGTGGTTACTTCATTCTTCGCTGTCATCAGCCCCGACGCGTACCGCCAGTACGTCACACTGGGCGCCATGCAGCACACCCGTTGAGGTAGAGCCCAATAGCAGGGCAAAACCGTGACGGCCGTGGGAGCCGACCACGATGAGATCCACGTCATGTTCGGCGGCGAAGCGATGAATTTCGCTATCTGGCATACCGACCACGACATACTGGTCTTCGTTGGCGATACCGTGGGGCGTGGCAATGTCACCCAGACGCTCACGCGCGTGGGAATCCAGCTGATCCTGAATGCTGGTCAGGTCCATCGGGATATCGCCGCCATAGGCGAAGCCCAATGGCTCCAGCGTATGGATGATAGAGACCTTGGCACCGTTCCGCTCAGCGATGGGCAGTGCGCGCTCCAGTACCAGGTGGGAATCCTTGGTCAGGTCGACAGCGACCAGTACATGCTTGTATTCGTTGCTCATCCTGAGATCCTCCTGCAGAGGGTTGGCCATTCGAGTGACATCGTACACCTGCTTCCATGCTAGGCTTGCCGCCCCCCTGAAGACAATGACGTACATCAACGTATTTAGAGTGCGTGATACGCAACAGCGCTGAAAAAATGCCGAAACCAGCGTTGTGGCGCATTCATATGCACATGAGCGCGGGAATTTTTTGATACTCCAGCGGGACACTTCATGACCACTGCTCTGATCATTATCTTTATTATGCTGGCAATGCTGTCGCCGCTGACCTGGTTACGGCCCAGCAAGCGCGAGACGCGAACGGCGTCGGTGCGCAAGGCAGTTATCGCGGATGGCATGCGGGTGGACCTCAAGCGCCCAGTGCTCTCGGATGCTCCCAATGGCATCGTGGGATATCGACGCCCTTGGCCGACTGAGCGCGATGTGACGCCGTTTATTCTGGTACACGAGGACTGGGCCAGCGAGGCGCTGCGTGAAGCGGTGCCAGGTTATCGCTGGCGTGAAGAGAGTCGTCTCGCCGATGACGCTGACGTCTCAGCGGCGATTCTACAGCTCACACGTACGCTGCCAGACGATGCATTGATGTTGGAAGCATCACTCTCCGGCCTGACGCTGTGGTGGGGCGAGAGTCTGAGTGTCGAAGGGTGTGCCGAGTGGCGACGCGAGTTCGAGGCATTGCATGCGTTGTTGATCCACAAGGCACCAATCTCACATAAGCGGCGGCCATTGGTGGGTACTGAGCCGAAGATGCCTGACGCCTAGCGCTGCCTTCCTAGTTCGACTCGAAATTCAATAAAAAGCCCCTGTCGACATGATCGACAGGGGCTTTTTATTGTCTTGCAGAGACTGTGTCTCTTTTCCAGTGCTCGCTTTTCAGCGCTGGTATCAGGCAACTCTGCATGATCTTGAGCCTGAAAACGCCGGGACACTCGACAGGTATCAGGCGTTTTCAGGCACCTTCTCAGCAATCTCCAGTCCATTTTTCTCCATCACCATCAGACACTCGCAGAACTGGTCAACCTGCTCGGCACTGAGTCCTTCGAGCATTTCGACGCGCGTCTGCTCGGCGATGGCGTCAATCTTCTCTATCAGGGGTAACGCTTTACGCGTCAGGAATATGCGCTTGGTACGGCGGTCTTCTTCGCAGGCGCGACGTTCGACCAGCCCCTGCTCGCTGAGTTGATCGAGCGTGCGCACCAGTGAAGGTGCCTCGATGCCGATGGAACGTGCCAAGTCGCATTGTGGCTGACCATCGCCCATGCGCCAGAGATGAACCAGCGTCATCCAGCGTGTTTGGGTGAGGCCCAGCGGGGACAGTCGCTGGTCCAGGATGGCACGCCATAGGCGCGGCAGGCGGGAAAGCTTGAGTCCGATATCTTCATGCATGATAGGTCGTCCGCTGAGTGCAAATAATGAATAGGCATTTTATCGATGGCGCATCTGCGCAGCCCTTCTTATCAGAATGCTAGGCAGCTAGTGTAATTACAAGCCTGCGAACGAATTTTACGCCCAAGGTCGGGTAACCGACCGTTTCATCCTGGTATTTCATCACGCCTTCCAGACAAGAAGTTCACCTCATAACCCCGGGATAAGGTTGGTGATTCTCCAGCCGGGAATGCCGGGTGGATGGCTAAGACTACTGTCGGCAAGTGTCGCGAGTGACGGATCATCACTTACCGTAAAACGCAGGCTACCAATTCGTTGGCCATTCAGGGTTTCGACATCAATACGCCACTCACCGTCACTGTCGCTCGGGAAGGCAGTCTTGTGAGTCCATGCGCGATACCCCTCGCCCCGCCCACCATTGATGTTGAGCGCGATGCGGTCCACGACTTCGCCATCGTGACGCCAGACGTGATAGACCTTCTCTGACAGGCCACGTGGCGCACGAATGGCAGTGAAGGCATACAGGCCATTGGCCGATAGTTGAGCGGGTGTCAGACGCATCTCGCCCTGCGGAGCGCGGGCGGCAGTATCAAACGCAGGCGATAGACTGCTTTCATTGATCCACAGGGTGGCGGGGGGAATCCATGCTCGTGCACTCCAGGCACCGACACCCAGCATCACGCTGATCCCGATCATCGCAAGCCCGCCTGTCAATCCGCGCGCAATCCGTAGATTGGCCACGCTGGGCAGTGCAAATAGACTCATGGCACCACAGGCGGCCAGCAGGCTCTCTCCGGTCGTCAGCTCCAGCATCAACGGCAGAGTGACCAGCACCACGACAAACACGCATAACGCATGGAAACCGAAATACAGCCAGCGATGGCGCTCTGCCAGGCGGTAATAGAACGGGTCAAGAATCGACAACAGAGTCGCGCCACACATCAGCAGTGTAAAGCCGGCTTGGCCACTGGCCCAGTCGGTGGTGGCCAAGAAGAAGGGCAGCGTAAAGCACAGCGTTTCCTGCTGAATCAGCTGTGCCACAAAGGTAGCCAGCTTGCGCGGCAGGGCATTCTTGCCACGATGGCGACGAAAGCGACTCCACAGACCTTCAGTAATCAATATCAGCCAGGCCAGTAGCATGCCAATTGCCAGCATGGCACCTAACCATTGTTGGCGATTGACGAGAAAGAAGCTGCCGATACCCGCGGCAAAGCCGATAGGTGGCCAGAGCCAGTGCCAGCGTTTGGTGTGTTCGACCACGTTTGTCAGACGCAGGTAGAGGGCTGAGAGAGTCGTGCTCATGAAAGCATGGTATCGGTGAAGCCTTTGAAAGCGTGACGGCCAGTGCCCTCACGCAGAAATTGGAAAAGCATGTCAGGGTAACGCGAGACATCACTTGGGTGTAGCGTCGATTATCAGTCACGCGAGCTGTCGAAATTCTGCGTCACCCCTCTTGCGGTCATTTTAGAGCGACTGAGACTCTCCTTGCCTTGTGTACATTCACGACCCACGACCTTTCGCTAATATCAGCAGGCTTGATCTTTGTTGGCTGCTGGCCCAAGCTGACTCTATTCAAACGCTTGTATGAAGCGCTGAGGGGAATGTCTGAAATTTCTCTTGGTACCTCTGCCAGCGGCGAGTCCGGCGAGGCCGGCTGCACGAGTGCCAAGCACCGTTGCGACCGCCTCCACCTCTTTCTCTTGTGGAGATCCGTGGATGATCTATTCAGGCAAAACGCTTTCGGTCGAGGCCAATCAGGATGCCATCGCCCTGTTGACCATCGACCTCGAAGGCGAGTCGGTCAACAAGCTGGCCAGCTATGTGATCAAGGAGCTGGGTGAGGCGGTCGAGGCGATCAAGGCCACTGCCGATCTGAAGGGGCTCGTCA
Organism: Cobetia sp. QF-1; assembly: GCF_002213105.1. Lineage (NCBI taxonomy): Bacteria > Pseudomonadati > Pseudomonadota > Gammaproteobacteria > Oceanospirillales > Halomonadaceae > Cobetia > Cobetia sp. QF-1. The sequence continues at coordinate 736,208 of NZ_NBVS01000001.1, read as the reverse complement.
TTCGCTCCGGCAAGGAGGCGTTCATTGTCGGCGCCGACATCACCGAATTCCATCAGATGTTCGAGAAGGATGAAGCCTTCCTGATCGACATGAACATGACCATCCACGGTATCTTCAATGCCATTGAAGACCTGCCGTTCCCCACCGTCACGGCCATCAATGGCCTGGCACTGGGCGGTGGTTGTGAGATTACCCTGACCACCGATTTTCGTGTCATGGCCGACAGCGCCAAGATTGGCCTGCCGGAAACCAAGCTCGGGATCATTCCGGGCTGGGCGGGCTGCGTGCGCCTGCCGCGTCTGATCGGGGCGGATAACGCCATCGAGTGGATCTGTGGTGGTACCGAGAATCGTGCTGACAAGGCGCTGGCAGCAGGTGCCGTGGATGCAGTGCTGCCCGTCGCTGAACTGGACGCTGCGGCACTCGACATTCTGGCGCGGGCCAATAGCGGCGAGCTGGACTGGCAGGCGCGTCGTCTCGAGAAGACGTCACCGCTCAAGCTCAATGCCATCGAACAGATGATGGCCTTCGAGACAGCCAAAGGCTTCGTGGCTGGCAAGGCGGGTCCGCACTATCCCGCGCCGGTCGAAGCGATCAAGGTCATTCAGAAAGGCGCTGGTGAATCTCGTGAGCGGGCTCAGGCGATTGAAGCCAAGACCTTCGCACGCATGGCATTGACAGACGTGGCGTTCAATCTGGTCGGCCTGTTCATGAACGACCAGGTGGTCAAGAAGAAGGCTAAAGGTCATGAAAAGCAGGCGCGTGAGATCAAGCAGGCGGCGGTGTTGGGGGCCGGCATCATGGGCGGCGGCATTGCCTATCAGAGCGCCAGCAAGGGCACGCCGATCCTGATGAAGGACATCAATGGTGATGCGATTGAGCTGGGTCTCAAGGAAGCACGTAAGCTGTTCGGCAAGGGGCTTGAGCGCGGCAAGCTGACTACTGACAAGATGGCGCAGGGCCTGTCCAACATTCGTCCGACACTCAGCTATGGTGATTTCGGCAATGTGGATCTGGTCGTCGAGGCCGTGGTCGAGAATCCCAAGGTCAAGGCCGGCGTGCTGGCGGAGCTTGAAGACAACGTCGGCGATGACACCATCCTGACATCCAATACCTCGACCATTTCCATCACGCGTCTGGCCGAATCGCTCAAACGTCCCGAGAACTTCTGCGGCATGCACTTCTTTAACCCGGTGCACCGCATGCCGTTGGTGGAGGTCATCCGTGGCGAGAAATCCAGTGATGCCGCCATCGCCGCGACCGTCGCTTATGCCCGTCAGATGGGCAAGACGCCGATTGTGGTCAACGACTGCCCAGGCTTCCTCGTCAATCGCGTACTGTTCCCTTACTTCGGCGGCTTCAGTCTGCTAGTCGAGAAGGGCGCCGATTATCAGCGCGTCGACAAGGTGATGGAGAAGTTCGGCTGGCCGATGGGTCCGGCCTATCTGCTCGACGTGGTCGGTATGGATACTGCGGTGCACGCCAATGCCGTGATGGCGGAAGGTTTCCCGGAGCGCATGGCGCGCGAAGGAAAGACTGCCATCCAGGTGATGTACGACAACAAGCGTCTTGGCCAGAAGAATGATCTTGGCTTCTATCGTTACGAGGAAGATCGCAAGGGCAAGCCGAAGAAATTGTCGGATGAAGCCGCTCAGGCACTGGTGGCTGAGGTCGTCACCGAGACTCGTGAGTTCTCCGATGAAGACATCATCGCGCGCATGATGGTGCCTCTGTGCATGGAAACCATTCGCTGCTTGGAAGACAACATCGTGGGTTCGCCGGCAGAGGCCGACATGGCGCTGATCTACGGCATCGGTTTCCCGCCGTTCCGTGGTGGCGCATTGCGTTATGTGGACGCGATGGGTGTCGCCGAGTTTGTGGCGTTGGCTGATAGCCTCGCGGAAGAGCTGGGTCCGTTGTATCGCCCGACCGACGCACTGCGCGAGCGCGCTACCCGTGGTGAAGCCTTCTACGGCTGATCCTGTCGTGCGGGCCAACGGCCCTGATGCGCTCCCGTTACGGCATTGTCCACGGGGGCGCCTGCTAGCACCATCCGACCAGAATTCAGGCTCACGCGAGAGCGGGGGCCATGAGGGAGCCAGACCATGAACCTGAACCCGAGAGATGTGGTAATCGTCGATGGCGTGCGTACCGCCATGGCCAAGACCAAGAACGGCGCCTTCCGCCACGTGCGGGCCGAGAACCTCTCCGCCGCTGTAATGCAGGCACTGTTTGACCGTAATCCAGCTCTCGTACCGGCTGAGGTCGACGACATTATCTGGGGGTGCGTCAACCAGACCCTTGAGCAAGCCATGAACATCGCGCGTAACGCCGCCATCATGACTGGAATTCCGCGTAGCGTGCCGGCCCAGACGGTAAACCGTCTGTGTGGTTCCTCGATGAGCGCGCTGCATATCGCGACCGCCAATATCAAGGCCGGTATGGGGGACTTCTATATCATCGGTGGCGTCGAGCACATGGAACACGTGCCGATGGCACACGGCATCGACATCAATCCGGGCGCCAGCAAGTATGCTGCCAAGGCCGCAATGATGATGGGTCTGACAGCCGAGTTGCTGGGCAAGATGCACGGTGTCAGCCGTGAGAAGCAGGACGAATTCGGGGTGCGTTCTCACCAGCGTGCTCAGTCAGCCGCGGATGAAGGCCGCTTCGACAATGAGATCATCGGCGTTGAAGGACATGATGCTGAAGGTCGCCGTGTGCTGGTGACGCGTGATGAGGTCATCCGTGGCGATGCCAGCATGGAATCCATGGGCAACCTGAAGCCGGTGTTTGATCCCAAAGGTGGCACCGTGACGGCAGGGACGTCCTCTGCGCTATCAGTTGGTGCCTCTGGCATGGCAGTGATGAGCGCCGAGCGCGCTGAAGCGCTGGGCCTAAAGCCTATCGCTCGTGTACTAGCGACCGGTGTGGCAGGTTGTGATGCTTCCATCATGGGCTATGGTCCGGTGCCTGCGACCAAGTTGGCGCTCAAGGCAGCCGGTCTGACCATCGACGACATCCAGACCGTCGAGCTCAATGAAGCTTTTGCGGCGCAGTCGATTCCGGTGCTCAAGGACCTCGGGCTACTGGAGCGTGCTGATGCGGTGGTCAATCTCAACGGTGGCGCCATCGCGCTGGGACATCCGCTGGGTTGCTCTGGCTCGCGTATCTGCACCACGTTGCTCAATGTCATGAAACAGCAGAATACCCGCATTGGTCTGGCAACCATGTGCATTGGCATGGGGCAGGGCGTGGCGACTATTTTCGAGCGTCTTGACTGAGCGGCCACTCGCTAACGCAGCGGTAGCCACACAGAAAGCGGCATGTCTTCGGACATGCCGCTTTTTTATTGTCTAGAAATGCTTGCCCAGACTCTCTTGTCTGGAATCAGGGCGGTCAGCGCAGTATCGTGAAGGGGGCGATAGCTATCAAAGACCGTCTGACACTTGATGAATTGGGGTTACGCGAGGGAGCCGCATCGATGGACTGGAATCATGTCGAGCAGGACCTGCCGAGCGCCGTGCCGCCACGGCCCTTGCCATATCCGCTGACGTTTCGACTGCCGGCAGGCAGTATTGATTGCCACCTGCACCTGTTTGGCGACTCGGTACGTTACCCGCTGTCAGAGGATAGGACCTACAATCCTGCCGAATTCGGCCTCAAGGATGCGCTCGAAATGCATCAAGCGATGGGCACCAGTCATGGTGTGTTCATTCAACCCAGTGTCTATGGTTACGATAATCGACTGTTGTGCGATAGCCTGGTGGCCTGCCGTGAGCGCGGGCTGGATTATCGGGGCATAGCGGTCGTCAGCCCCGATATCAGTGACGAGGAGCTGGAACGCCTTTCGGCACTGGGTGTGTGTGGGGTACGCCTTAATCTTATCTTCTCTGGTGGCCTGCGCTGGCGGGATGTCGTGGTGCTGGCGGACCGTCTGGTGCGCTTCAAATGGCATCTTGAGTGCCTGATTGATGTTTCCACCTTCCGTGATATGGAAGCGCGCCTCGGTAGTCTGCCGGTGCCTGTGGTGATTGATCATATGGGACACTTGGCCGCGACGCGTGGCCCGGATTGCACAGGCTTTGCAGCACTATGTCGAATGCTCAAGCAGGGGCGGACCTGGGTCAAGCTGTCGGCACCTTATCGACTGACCACGCGAGGGCGGCTGCCGTATTCCGATGTCACCGCGCTGGCGCGTGCGCTGGTGAATGCCAATCCGGAACGCGTGATATGGGGCAGTGATTGGCCGCATCCGTATATCGGTATCGAGATGCCGGAAGAAGATATGCTCGCCGAGTTGATGCAACACTGGTTGCCGGAGCGCGAGGTGCGCGAGAAGATCTTCCGCGATAATCCGCGCAAGCTCTATGGCTATCCGGCCTTCGTGAAGTCGAAGGCCGACGCAGCGCACTGAGTCTCGATCCAAGAACCCAAGAGACCCACTGGCAATGATGCCAGTGGGTCTCTTGGGTTCTATCTATGCATCCATGCACCTGACCGGATGTCTCGATGACAGCGTCGGGTGTTACACCACCTTGTAGGCGTGCGGCAGTTCCGCCAGCGGCCCACGGCCACCGGCCAGTGTCAGCGCCAGATCGACCATGCCATCCCATACCGGCAATGCCATGCCACCCTTGACCGCCATGTCAAGACGCTGGGAGAACAGCAGAAGCTTGTGCAGGCGTTTGTGCGGTAGTCGATTGATCGCTTGCTGATAGAAGGGACGACGCTTGTCGAAGATCATCGGCTTCTGGGCCTTGCAGGCGTGCTCGAAACTCTGGCCTTGATCAAGATGCTGGCGCAACGAAAGCAGGGTGCGTAGCTCTCGTGTCAGTGCCCACAGAATGACGGGGGGCTCGACGCCTTCACCGCGCAGGCCCAGTACGATACGTCCGCTGCGTTCGATCTCACCCTTCAGGCAGGCATCCGCCAGCGTGAAGACATCATAGCGAGCGTTGTCCTCGACCCCCTGGGCAATGGCATTGCCATCCAGTCGCGCGCCAGGCGGATGCAGCAACGCGAGCTTCTGCAGCTCTTGATCCGCTGCCAGCAGGTTGCCTTCAATACGCTCGGCCAGCAGGCGTGAGGCATCCTGATTCAACTCCAGTCCATGCAGCCGGGCGCGATCTCGTATCCAGAAGCCCAGACGTGAGTGATCAACGGGCCATACCGCGACGAAGACCCCTACCTTTTCCAGAATCTTGAACCACGCTGTCTGCTGTACCTTGCGATCAAGTCGCGCAGCAGTGATCAGCAGGATATCGCCATTCTTCTCGATTCGCTCGGCGTAGGCTTTGAGTACCTTGCTACCTTCCTGACCTGCACTCTGACTACCAAGACGCAACTCGATCAACTTGCGTGAGGCAAACAGTGACATGCTCGCCGCCGACTCGGTCAGACGCCCCCACTGAAAGCCGTTCTCGACGTGCAGTACTTCGCGTTCTTCGACACCAGCAGCACGTGCTGCCTTGCGGATGGCATCGCAGCTCTCCTGATGAATGAGCGGTTCGTCACCGGCCACGATGTAGACGGGATACAGGCGTTTGCTGAGCTGCTCGTCCAGTTTGTCGGGATAGACCTTCATGAATGTCCTTCGGTCATGCACATGTCGTAACGGCGGCTGCCGCATTGCATTCGGTCGAAAAGATGGCCCAGACAGGCACGGCTCCGTGATAGTCGGTTGCCCGGTATCGCGAAGCCGTGCCTGTCAGTCAGCGGAAATAGTGAGCCCTCTGAATCAGGGGGTGATCACGCGCAGGCGCTCCAGCAGCTGACGACTCAAGTCACGATTGATCTGCCGGCCAGCACGCTCACGGACATCATCGGTATTGAGCAGGTTGTCGTCGTTGGTGTAATAGTTGCTGCTGGCCTCAAGTACTTGCTGGTTGGCCAGATAGGCACCGTCGGACTTGCGCTGTATGGAGTAGACGATGTTATAGGTCAACTCACGCTTGATGCTGCCAGCGTCACCGAAGGTCACCTGCTGGACGTTTTCATTGACCTTGCCCAGATTGAGCGTGAGCGGAGCGCTGTCACTCAGACTGATATCAGCACGTTTGAGTGCGTCACGCAGCGCGCTGTGGGTCTCACTGATCGGTGCCTTGACATCGAGCTGAGTGATAGCCATTGGCGCATCGTTCTGGCCGCGCAGTTGAAAGCCGCACCCGCTCAGTGTCAGCGCCATGCCAACACCGAATGCTGCTAGCAATCGGCGGCCAGCGCGGCGGGATATACGCGTTGATTCGCGTACAGATGCAATGGAATGATTCGCTTGCGTCACCGTGACCTCCTGTCATGAGCGGGTGTCATGAATGTCTTGCGAGGGCATGGCTTGATGGCGAGTCACAATGGACAACATCAGGCCATGCACGAGAATTTGGTTGCTATCGGCTCAGAGCATTTTGCGAAACCTCTGAGCCGATAGCGGAGCCCTGATCGCTCAAGCCATCGGGGCATCTAGTCGTATCGTGGATCAGTTGGCAACGATATTGACCAACTTTCCCGGTACCACGATCACCTTGCGAACCGTTTTTCCATCGACGAACTTGACGACATTGGCATCTGCCAGCGCTGCCGCTTCGATGGTGTCGCGATCAGCGTCGGCCGGGAAGGACAGACGCGCGCGCAGCTTGCCATTGACCTGCACGACCAGCTCGATGCTGTCCTTCTTCATGGCATCAGCATCAGTGGCCGGCCACGGAGCATCGATCACGGCTTCTGCGTGCCCCAGCGTGGCCCACAGCGTATGCGTGGCGTGCGGGATGATCGGCGACAGCAGCAGCACACAAGCCTCGACGGCTTCACGTGCGACTGCCAACCCTTGCGGGCTTGTATCTTCGAAGCGGCTGATGGCATTGACCAGCTCCATCACGGCAGCAATTGCGGTGTTGAAGGTGGTGCGACGGCCAATGTCATCGCTGCACTTGGCGATGGTCTCGTGTGTCTTGCGACGCAGTGCTTTCTGATCGTCATTCAAGGTGGTCATGTCGAGCGCGACTGGAGTACCTGCTGCCACGTGTTCGTGGACCAAACGCCAGACGCGCTTGACGAAGCGGTGCGCGCCTTCGACACCGGAGTCAGACCATTCCAGAGACTGTTCGGGCGGCGCGGCGAACATCATGAACAGGCGCACGGTATCAGCACCGAAGCGGTCGATCATCGACTGCGGATCAACGCCATTGTTCTTGGACTTGGACATCTTCTCGGTGCCTCCGATGACCACCGGCAGGCCATCCGAGAGCAATGTGGCGCTGAGAGCACGCCCCTTGTCGTCTGTCTTCACTTCAACGTCGAGCGGGTTGAACCAGTCGCGGCCACCTTTCTCGTTGATGCGGTAGAAGGTATCCGCGATCACCATGCCCTGGGTCAGCAGCTGCTTGAACGGCTCGTTGCTTTCGACCAGGCCGAAGTCACGCATCAGCTTGTGGAAGAAGCGCGCGTAGAGCAGGTGCAGGATGGCGTGCTCGATACCGCCGATGTAGTAATCGACCGGCAGCCAGTAGTTGGCGCGCTCGTCCAGCATGGCATCGTGGTTGTCCGCGCAGCAGAAACGCGCGTAGTACCAGGAAGATTCCATGAAGGTATCGAAGGTATCTGTCTCGCGCTGCCAGCCATCGCCCAGGTCACTGAAGGACGGCATCTTCTTGATCGGTGAGCCGCCGGAGGCATCGAATTCGACATCCAGCGGCAGCGCCACCGGCAGCTCGGCGTCGGTCAGCGGGATGGATTCGCCGTTCGGGCCGTTCTTGACCGGAATCGGCGCGCCCCAGTAACGCTGGCGGGATACGCCCCAGTCGCGTAGACGGAAGTTGGTCTTGATCTCGCCACGGTTCTGCTCGACAAGGCGGTTGGCAATGGCATCGAAGGCGCTCTCGAAGTCGAGGCCATTGAACTCGCCAGAGTTGATCAGTACGCCGCGCTCGGTGAAGGCGGCTTCGCTGATGTCCGGCGTGTTGCCTTCAGCATCGGCGATCACGGCTTCGATGGGCAGCTCGTACTTGGTGGCGAATTCGTGGTCACGCTCATCGTGTGCCGGCACGGCCATCACGGCACCCGTGCCGTATTCCATCAGCACGAAGTTGGCGACGAATACCGGCACTTCACGGCCGGTCAGCGGGTGGATGGCCTTGTAGCCTGTGTCCATGCCGCGTTTTTCCATGGTCGCCATGTCGGCTTCGCTGGTACCACCACGCGCGCACTCGGCGTTGAACTCGGCCAGTGCCGGGTTGTGCTCTGCCGCGGCCTTGGCCAGCGGGTGAGCAGCGGCGACGCCGACGTAGGTGACGCCCATCAGGGTATCCGGACGGGTGGTGAAGACGGTCAGCGATTCCTGCACCTGGCTTGCTGCGGTATCGAGACCGAAGCTCAGCTCAACCCCGCGCGACTTGCCTATCCAGTTGCGCTGCATGGTCTTGACCTGTTCCGGCCATTCGACCTTGTCGAGATCAGCCAGCAGTTCTTCGGCATAGTCGGTGATGCGCAGGAACCACTGCGGGATTTCCTTGCGCTCGATCAGCGCGCCGGAACGCCAGCCACGGCCATCGATGACTTGCTCGTTGGCCAGTACGGTCTGGTCTGCCGGATCCCAGTTGACGATGGAGCTCTTCTTGTAGACGACCCCCTTCTCGACCAGCTTGGCGAAGAACCACTGCTCCCAGCGATAGTATTCGAGATCGCAGGTCGCGAACTCACGGCTCCAGTCGTAGGCAAAGCCCAGCGCCTTGAGCTGATCGCGCATGTAGGCGATGTTCTCATGCGTCCACTTGCCCGGCGGGACGTTGTTCTTCATGGCAGCATTTTCTGCCGGCAGGCCAAACGCATCCCAGCCCATCGGCTGCATCACGTTCTTGCCCTGCATGCGTTGGAAACGGGAGATCACGTCACCGATGGTGTAGTTGCGTACGTGCCCCATATGTAGCTTGCCGCTGGGGTAGGGGAACATCGACAGGCAGTAAAACTTCTCGCGGTTGGCATCTTCCACCGCCTTGAAGCACTGATTTTTCTCCCAGAACTGCTGTGCAGCCTGTTCGATCTGATCGGGAGCGTACTGTTGAGAAGCGTCCTGTGAGTCCATCGGTTCCGTTACTACCTTGGCATTGGCCTATACCTGTCGGGGAGACAGGCAGGGCGTGAAGAAATGAGCAGGCACGACGAGGTGCCATTACTGTCAGAGATACCGCCAAGTCTACCCCAGACGCCAAGCCTCAGGTAGGGGAGGCTGTTGCTGGGCGTAGCGAGTGAGCATCATGAAAAAGCGCTGCATGACTGATGTGCATCAGGGAGTGTTCGGGTGTGGCTTGTGAAGCGACGCCAACGCCGCCATGCTGAAGGTAGAGCGCCACGCCCTCCTGCACCTAGGGAGGAGGTGAAGACACAAGGAGAGTCCATGAGCCAGCAACGTGAATCCCGTGATCCGCATGACCCGATCAGCCCTGCGCGCCATGATGCGAGTGGCGGTTCCTCGCATGATAGCGGCTTTGAAGATACGCCGATGCCGGCCACGGAACAGCACAATGAGAGCGAAGGGCGACTGGGAGAGGCCTACGGCCGCATTCTGACGCGCCTGGAAGAGAGTAGCGGTGAACTGTCCTGGGATGGCCTCAAGGCTGAACTGGACGAGGCAGTGCGCTTCGAGTCTGAGGTCGAGGAGTTCACGCTCGACGAGCTGGCGCTGCTACGTGCTTGGGTCGAACGCGACATGCACGAATTCCGTCGTCACCTGGCGGCTGGCGGAGAAGGTATTGCCAGCTGGCTGGGGATCGACCTCTCCGTGCTGTCACGCAGTGTCAGCTCCGCATTGCTGTCGATTGCCGATCGTACCGTCGTTGATCAAGCGCATTTCGAGGAAGATCTAGAAGCTGCGCGCGCTGACTACACCAGTGGTGAAGTCATCGCACCGGGCCTGCTGCACTGCGTGCACTGTGATGCGACCACCACGCTGACGCATCCATGCGTGCTTGAACCCTGCCATGCCTGCGGACATCGTTTCTTCGCGCGCGGTGCTCCGAAAGTGGCTGCCACGCCTGGGCGTGCATCACGTGATCCGCATGATCCGGATGATGCACGTACCCTCTCTAGCCCGTCGAAGGCTGATCAGCAGGCCGACCCACGTTATGCACGCGGCAATAGTGCCGAGGGTGGCAATGATCATGCTGGCAATGCAGGACACAGTGGCGACGACGACTGATGGCGGTGCCGAGGGAGTGGTTCGTGCCTGCCCAGCAGGCATGGCAAGCGGATCGCAGACCTCAGGCTGTACAGCTGCTGATTGAGCACTTCAATCGGCAGCCACGTCCGCGTGTCGCGGGGCTCTTCAAGCAGATTTCCTACTACCTGTTCATGTTGGGAGATTATCGCGCTGCCAGCCAGATTCTTGAGCATGGCCGCACGGAATGCCCACAGGATGAAGAGATCGCGCTCAATCATGTGGTGTGTCTTTCGCGGGCCGGTGAGCGCGTGGCATCCTGCGCGGCGGGAGAAGTGTTGGTAGAGCAGCAGTGCACGAATCCTGTGCTGTTTGATTCGCTGGCCAGTAGCTGTGCATCGCTCAAACGTCATGACAAGGCGCGCCAGTACGGTAGCCGTGCTCTTGCACTCAAGGATGCCAAGCATGGCAGCTTGCCATTGGCAGCTGGCTGGCAGCTGCCGACTGACTCGCCGAGTGCATTGACGGCAGGCAAGACGCGTGTGTTGTCCTTCGGCGTGTGGGGTGGCGAGCCCCGCTATCTGAATGGCATGCTGCATAATCTGCTGTTGGCGCCGGTGCTGTATCCGGGCTGGCGGGTACGCCTCCATCATGATGCTAGCGTGCCTGACGACTTTCTGGCGCTGGCACGCCAGCTAGGGGCCGAGCTGATGGAGCGGCCTGCCAGTGACAGCCTCCGCCAACGGCTGTGTTGGCGATTCGCAGTCGCGGATGACCCCACGGTGGGCTACTTCGTGGTGCGTGACTGTGACAGCGTGATCAGTCTGCGTGAGGTGCGCGCAGTACAGATGTGGCTGACCTCCGGACGCTTCTTTCACGTGATGCGTGACTGGTGGAGCCATACTGATCTGGTGTTGGCAGGGCTGTGGGGTGGCGTTGCTGGCGTATTGCCATCGCTTGAAGGCATGTTGAGCGAATGGCAGCTGCAGCAGGTCGAGACGCTGAATGTCGATCAATGGTTCATGAAGGAGTGTGTCTGGCGTTATATGCGTACCAGCGTCATCAGTCATGACCGCTGCTACTCGCTATCGATCAACGGACGCGACAGCTTGTGCTTCCCCGATGATGCACTGGGCGAATTTCCGCTCGGCAATGCCCACGTGGGCAGCGATGAATGGACGCGAGACCGCGCCTTTCAGCGTCGTCAGCTGGGGCCGTGGCTCAAGGATGCCAGCTGGATGCAGAACGAACAGTGAGGTGCGAAGTAGCGAAAGGCCGCGCGCGAGCCGTGACACAAGAAAGGGCTGCCAAATGGCAGCCCTTTCTTGTGATGCAGTAATGAGATCAAGCAGAGTTCAACGACCGACCAGCCAGCCTATCCACTCATGCAGGGCCCAGCGGGACTGGGTCAGTGCGGAGCTGTTGGGTATCCATGCATCCATTCCCAGGCTTGAAACCGAGGTATAGCCGACGGGAGCAGGGATGATGGTACGGAAACCCTGGTTCTGGAAATTACGCATGGCGCGTGGCATATGCCATGCGCTGGTCACCAGCACGATCTTGTTGATGTCGTCCTTCTTGAGCGCCTCGCGAGTGTACAGAGCGTTCTGCTGAGTATTCTCGCTGCGATTTTCCAGCCAGCGGGCGGGATAGTCGAACTCGTCGATGAGCGAGCGCTGCATGAGATCCGCCAGTGTGCCGCTATCCGAAGAGGACACCCTGCCGCCCGTGAGCAGAATTGGTAGCTCTGCATTACGCGCGACACGGACTCCCTCATCCAGTCGGCTTAGTGTTTCGCCATTGATGCGATCACGTCCCTGTAGCTCCGGGGCATCATAGTAGCGTCCTCCAGACAGCACGACGACGGCCTGGGCTTGGATCCACTCGGCTGGCTCACTAGGCTGAATGCGCTCCAGGCCAGCCATCAAGCGAGTAGAGACAACGGGCGATGACAGCAACCATAGGGTAAGAATGGCCAGTGCCATGAACGCGCGTGCTGTGCTTGGCCAGCGCTTGAGAATCAGCATAGCCAGAATAAGCAGCAGTAGTGGCCCGCCGGGCGGCAGTATCAGATCCTTGATGATGCCGAGTAACTCGGTGAAGCCCATGACATTCTCGCTTGGTCAGATGCTATGCCGGGCGTCTGCCCGGCAGATGATTATGATGAACGACGTACCTGACGGCGTGCTCCGATACGTTCGGTAATACCTAGAACCAACCCCGGTGCTAGCAGCAAGGCGATCAATATCCACACTGGCAGCATCCCGAAGCGCATCCAGGGCGTCATGCCCAGTTGCAGACGAATGTCGCCGGTGACGGTGGCTTCCTCGAATTGCGGGGCCTGCTCAAGAATTTCACCCTGCGGCGATATGATCGCAGTGACACCGTTGCTGGTTGCACGTAGCAGATAACGACCATTCTCCAGTGCCCGCATCTGAGCCATCTGCAGATGCTGCAGTGGGCCGATGGAGTGCCCGAACCAGGTGTCGTTGGAAACCGTCAGTAGTACGGTAGAGCTGAGTGCGCGTTGGCGTACCAGTTCCGGGTAGACGATTTCATAACAGATCGCCACGCCAATGCGCAGGCCACTGACGCTGAGTGGCGGCTGGTCACTTCCTCCCGCTGCCATGCTCGACATCGGCAGATCGAGGAAACTGATCACACCGCGCAGCACGTTCTCCAGCGGCACATACTCTCCGAAGGGCACGAGGTGCTCCTTGCGATACTGAGTGCCGGGCGCATCGATGGGAATCACGCTGTTATAGAAGCGACCATCGGCATCACGTTCCACTATTCCGGTAATAAGACCGGTTTTAGGTGGCAGAGTTGCCTGAATGCGTTCAAGAAAAGGCTCGGCCTGATCGCGCAGCATCGGTAGCGCCGTTTCTGGCCAGACGATAAGGTCGGCGTCGTCCTGCACGGCGCGGGTCATCGCGGCGTAGGTATTGGCAGCGCGACGTTGGCCTTCAGCACTCCACTTGATCAGCTGTGGCAGGTTGCCCTGTAGCAGCGCAACGCGTGCAGGTTGGCCGCCGGGCTGTGTCCAGTTAGCGGGCAGTAGCAGACCTGCGCCCCACAGCACCACCAGCGGCGCAATGGCCAGCCAGCGGCGGCGTAGCGCCAGATTCCACAATAGCGCGCCGGAGAGCGCGATGATCAGCGAGATGCCGTAGACGCCGAGTATTGGCACCCAATGTGCCAGCGGGGAATCGGCAGCGCTGTTACCCAGCAGCAACCACGGGAAGCCGGTAAAGGCCCAGGTACGAAATAACTCACTGATGACGAACATGGCCGCGAAAGACAGCACATCGAAGCGACGTGAGCAGAAACGCTGCCACAACCCCATCCAGAGTGCAGGGAATAGTGCCATGCAGGCCACGAAGAGCATGGTGAGTAGCACTGCCAGTGGCATTCCGGTGTAGCCGTAGTCGTGAATCGAGACATAGACCCAGCTGGCACCGCTCCCGAATAGCCCTACGCCATACCACCAGGCGCGCATGAAGCCGCCACCTTCCATGCGCAAGGTGCCGTAAAGCAAGCCGGCGCCGAGCGGTCCTAGCCACCATTGATCAAAAGGGGCAAAGCTCAGCGTGACAAGACCGCCGGCAATGATTGCCAGTACGTGACCCAGTATTGAGATGCCGGTGAAGGCGGCTGGGCGGGGGGAATCGGACATACCGCTCTCCTTGTAAAATGCCAGACACACCGAAAGATGTGTCTGGCATTGTCCGTCATCATGACAGGCGACATCGCTAGCCCGTCTGATATGCGTGATGGTGTCATACAGTGTCTTGTGAAGACTGTCATTCAGTGACTCACACCATCATTCACCGCTGATGTGCGCACGGTGTTCTTCCGAGGGCGGTGCATCACCGGTGGCATCCTCCAGTCGGCAGACCTGAACCTGGCGAATGCGTCGGTTGTCGGCGTTGAGTACCGTGAAGCGCCAGCCGGTGAAGTCGGTCGATTCCTGACGACGTGGCATGTGACCAAAGCGCTGAATCATCAACCCGCCCACCGTATCGAATTCTTCATCGGAGAAGTCGGTGGAGAAGTGCTCGTTGAAGTCATCGATGGTGGTCAGTGCACTGACGGCGTACTGGCCATCGCCCAGCTCACGGATATCCTCGTCTTCATCGGTGTCATGCTCGTCCTCGATATCACCGACAATCTGCTCGAGAATGTCCTCGATCGTCACCAGCCCAGCGGTACCGCCGTATTCATCAATGACTACCGCCATGTGATTACGCGTTTCGCGGAATTCCTTGAGCAGGCTGTTGAGGCGCTTGGATTCGGGGATGAACATGGCCGGACGGATGGCTTCGCGCAGATCGAAGCGCTTGCGCTCGCTGTCGTTTTGCAAGATCAGCGGCAGCAGATCCTTGGCCAGCAGAATGCCGAGTACCTCATCGAGATTCTCGTCAATCACGGGATAGCGGGAGTGAGCCGATTCGAGGATCAGCGGCAGATATTCTTCAGGGCGCTGGTCGACCTGAATGGCCTGCACCTGAGAGCGGGGGATCATGACCTCGCGGACCTGCTGGTCGCTGATTTCCAGCGCACCCTCGATGATGGCAATCGCATCCTGATCGAGATTCAGGCGTGGGCCTACCTCTGACAGGAACTGGAGCAGCTCGCTACGGGAGCTGGGTTCGTCGGTGTCGCTTGAGAAGGCGCCGAACAGCTTATCGAGCCAGGATTTCGATTGGCTTCCCGATCGGTCTTCGCTCATGCGTTAGTTTCTCTTTTCCTCGGTGGCGATACCCCATTGTCGTGGTGGTATCGGGGCAGTCGAGCACGACAGGATCATGCTCTGTCGTGCTCGGCGGCGGTCGATGCGGATGCAGGAATGCATCCGCATCAGTGATTCTCTTCCCGGTACGGATCGGAAAATCCCAATCCGGCGAGTATATGGCGTTCGAGCGCTTCCATCCGCTCGGCTTCATCGTCCTCGATATGGTCATAGCTGAGCAAGTGCAAGGTGCCATGAACCAGCATATGAGCGAAATGTGCCTCCAGCGTCTTGCCTTGCTCGCGGGCTTCGCGGGCCACGACATGGACGCTGATGATCAGATCACCCAGAAAGCGTTGTTCATTGTCTTCGGTCTGCTCAAATGACACATCAGTATCGTCGAGATCACCTGACGCCAAGCTGACAGCCTCGGAAGAAGGTGCCTCCAGGGCATCAGCGTCAAGGGCAGGGTCAGCATCAGCATCCTCCTCACCGACCGCCAGCCATGATTCGTCGCTTTCATCCTCACCTTCTTCGGCAAAGCGAGCGGCCAGCTCCGGCGGCAAGGCGAAGTCGTCCAGATCCAGCGGCTCATGTGGGAAGGAGAGCACATTGGTGGGATAGTCCTTGCCGCGATAATCGCGATTCAGGCCCTGGCTCTCTTCTTCCTCCACCAGACGTACGGTCAGCTCGCAGAGCGTGCTGCCGGAATCCAGCGCACCATCTTCTGCTGCACCGATGAGCGCCGCGGCGACCCACGCTTCCAGCTGATGGCTTTCCGGCAGAGGCTGACCGTCGAATTCACGCTCGTCAACGGCCAGTTGCAGGTCAACGACGACGGCAGGCGCTTCGCTCACTGCTGGCCTCCGGAAGTCGTGGGGTTTGTGTTGTTCTGAGGAGCATTGCTTGCAGAAACATTGCCCTGAGCATTCAGCGTGGCCATGCGGGCTTCGCGTTCGGCCTGACGCTGTTCGCGGCGCTCGCCTTCCTGCTTTTCTTCCTCTGCCTCGAAGCTGTCATAGGCTTCGACAATACGCTGTACCAGCGGATGACGTACGACATCCTTGGCCAGGAAGTGCGTGATACTGATGCCAGGAGTTTCCTTGAGCACTACCATCACGTGCGCGAGACCCGACAGAGTGCCCCGCGGCAGATCGACCTGCGAGACATCACCGGTAATCACGGCGGTGGAGCCGAAGCCGATACGCGTCAGAAACATCTTCATCTGCTCACGTGTCGTGTTCTGGGCTTCATCGAGAATGATGTAGGCATTGTTGAGCGTACGTCCGCGCATGTAGGCCAGCGGTGCAATCTCGATGATCTGACGCTCGATCATCTTGTTGACGTGCTCGAAGCCGAGCATCTCATAGAGCGCGTCGTAGAGCGGACGCAGGTATGGGTCGATCTTCTGGGCTAGATCACCCGGCAAAAAGCCCAGCTTCTCGCCGGCTTCGACCGCAGGACGTACCAGCAAAATACGACGAACTTCCTGATTGTTGAGTGCTTCCACCGCCGCAGCCACGGCGAGATAGGTTTTCCCTGTGCCCGCCGGACCAATGCCAAAATTGATGTCGTGGTTACGCATCTCGGTGACATAGCCCTGCTGGTTAAAACCGCGCGGGCGAACCAGTACCTTGGGCGTACGAACCACCACATCACCGTAGCTGATGGCTTTATCTTCAGCAGCTTCTACCAGTGCCTCAACACCGGATTCCTGCAAGAAGAGGTGTACGGTTTCGGCTTCAACCTCACCGGCACCTGTCTCGCGGTACAGATGCTCCAGCACATTGCCGGCGGCCTTGACGGCACTTGAGGGGCCGGCAATCTGGAAGTCGTTACCACGGTTGCGCAGGGTGACGCCGAGTCGGGATTCAATCAGCTTGAGATGCTCGTCGCGCTGACCGGTCAGGCTGGCAAGACGTTGCGGGTCTGCCGGCTCAAGCGTCATGTTGAGAATGCGATTGGCTTGCTGGGGCTGGTGGCTCAAGGCGTCGAATATCCTGGTGAAGATGAATGCGGAAGTCGGCGTGGGCATGCGTTTCGCCATCGAGGAATGAGCATGCGACACGTAGATGCAACGAGCTTAATGCGCGATGGCCGTAGAGGGCAATTGTCCTGTACGGCCACCATGGCTATCTGCTTGATAATGATGGGGTTGAGCGTTATTGGCTCGTGAGGGTTTGGCTCAATAACGATAAGGAGAGCTGAGCTCACCGCGCAGCGAGTTGGGATAGGCCTCGGTAATTTCGACATCCACCAGGTAGCCGATCAGCTCGGTCGGGTTGGCGGCGCGGAAGTTGACCACGCGATTGTTCTCGGTACGTCCGGACAGCATGCCCGGGTCGCGCGGCGAGAAGCCTGATACCAAGATACGCTGAGTAGTGCCCACCATCTTGCGACCGATCTGCATTGATTGCTGATTGATGCGCTCTTGCAGGATCAATAGACGCTCTTTCTTCACGTCCTCGGGAGTATCGTCCTCGAGATTTGCCGCCGGTGTGCCGGGGCGTGACGAGTAGATGAAGCTGAACGAGTGATCGAAGCCAATCTGGCCGATCAGGTCCATGGTGTCCGCAAAATCCTGATCTGTTTCACCGGGGAAGCCGATGATGAAGTCGGAAGAGAAGCTCATGTCCGGACGCAAGGTGCGGATACGCTCGAGCTTGTCGATGTACATGTCACGCTCATGGCCACGCTTCATCGCTGCCAAAATACGGTTGGAGCCTGACTGCACTGGTAAATGCAGGTGGCTGACCAGTTCCGGGATTTCGCCAAAGGCCTCGATCAGCGAGTCCTTGAACTCCACCGGATGTGAGGTAGTGAAGCGAATGCGATCGATGCCCTCGACCTGCGCCACGCAACTGATCAGCTCGGCGAGATCTATTTCCTCACCCAGTAGATTGAGTCCTGCGTAGGCGTTGACGTTCTGGCCGAGCAGATTTATCTCGCGCACGCCTTGGTCGGCGAGGTGAATCACTTCGTCCATCACCTTCTCGAATGGGCGCGAGACTTCTTCGCCTCGCGTGTACGGCACCACGCAGAAGGTGCAGTACTTGGAGCAGCCTTCCATCACCGAAACGAAGGCACTGGCGCCATCACTGGTGGGGGCGGGAAGATTGTCGAACTTCTCGATCTCGGGGAAGGTCACATCTACTACCGAGATCTGCTTCAGGCTGTCACGACGAGTGTCGAGCATCTTTGGCACGCGGTGCAGTGTCTGAGGGCCGAAGATCATGTCGACGTGAGGGGCGCGCTTGCGGAGATTGTCGCCTTCCTGGCTGGCCACGCAGCCGCCAACACCGATCACTAGCGCCGGATTCTTCTCCTTGAGCTTCTTCCAACGTCCCAGCTGATGGAAGACCTTCTCCTGCGCCTTCTCGCGGATGGAGCAGGTGTTGAGAAGGATGACGTCCGCTTCGGATTCGTCATTCGTGACTTCCATCTGATGGGATTCACCGAGCAGATCCGCCATGCGAGCGGAGTCGTACTCGTTCATCTGGCAGCCGTGGGTCTTGATGAAGAGTTTCTTCGCCATTGCCTTGTGTGAACGCTCTGAGCTGCGCGCCGAACCTTCGTACGCCTGCGGTCCGTGACACATCAAGGTGACGGGCGACGAATGAAGCGGTCAGGAGAAGGGGCGCGACTTTGTAATGAATGAGTCCCGAGACGTTGACGCTAATCGGGAGTCTGGGGCGCGGCATGTTGCCGAGGCCTAAATCAGGACGGCACAGTATAGGAGGCTGCTGTCCATGCGGCCAGTCTTGTCGGCGTAGCTCCTCAAAAGGTGGGGTATGGCGAGCGCTCCCGCTTGCCGATGGCTGTGGTATCCTCACGAGCAGATTGGCTGAGGCTGCATGTTTCTTTCCGGTTTTGTCCCCGCGAGACATAGGCAGTAACGAGAACATGGAACTGTCAATGGCTTGATTTGTTAAGGTTTTCATGCCGATAGCGTGCATGTCTGAGCTGGTTAAAAAATGAACAATGTGTTGGCGGGGCAGGCATTTCGCCGCGTGCGCGTCCTCCCTTCCAACGTTGTCCCAAGACTTATCCACAGAAAGTGTGGATGTCTGAAGACACTGAAATGTGTGGTACGTCCAAGCACTATAGTGATGCCAGGCAGGAAGCCTTGCATTACACAACCTGGTAGACAACGCATGGGCAGACAAGGCGTGCTTCGGCGCACCGATTCGCGGTTGATCATGTTCAGCAAGTGAGTCCCATGGGCTTATCACTATAGCCTTATGAGCATGACGGCCATCGCCCTCAGACAGCCATGAAGAACGTGACATGATGCGATTACTCTCTTTCAGCAGCTTTTCATCTCTTGATAACTTTTCATCTCGTTCACTCCGTGAGGCAACGTTGCGTTCATTACGCCGTGTACTGATGGGACTTGGCATTACCGGCAGCCTGATGCTGGGTGTGTCTGCCCCGACTGCCAGTGCCGCTGAAGATCACTGGGTCTCGGATGCCTTGACCACTTTCGTGCGCAGCGGGCCGACCGATGGCTATCGTATCGTGGGCACGGTTGAGGCCGGCCAGCCCGTTGAGTTGCTCGAGGTGCAAAACGACTACAGCAAGATTCGCACGGATAGTGGTGATGTGGTGTGGTTGCCTTCCTCTGAGCTGCAGAAGACGCAAAGCGTCAATGCTCGAGTGCCGACGCTGAGTGCCAAGGTCAAGAGCCTGACGTCGCGACTCGACGGTATCGATCAAGAGTGGGAAACCCGTGTCGCGGACATGAAGGTAGGGCTTGAAACCCGTCAGGCGCGCATCGAGGAGCTGGAGCAGGCCAGTAACAGCCAGTCATCCGAGCTTGCAGAGGCGCGCGACAAGATGGGCAGAATGCAGGCATTGCTGGATACCCAGAAGCAAGACTTGCTGGTGCGTTACTTCATGTATGGCGGCGGTGTCGCTGGCGCTGGCTTGTTGGTCGGCCTGATTGTGCCGCATCTTCCGAGGCGCAAGAAGAAGCGTCACGGCTTCCTGTAAGGCTTTGACAATGTCGAGCCAGATCGTGTGTGACAAACGGGAGTGACGATGTCAGCAGGTGCCTCTGATAGATCCGCCAGTGACCCCTGGTTGTCTCGCTGGCAGGAAGGACGGATTGGATTCCATCTCCCGGCGACACATGCGGCTCTCGAGCGTTGGTGGCCACATCTGGAGGTGGCTGCCAGCGCCAAGGTGCTGGTGCCGCTGTGCGGCAAGAGCCTGGACATGCGCTGGTTGGCAGCTCAAGGTCATCCAGTGTTGGGTATCGAGCTGGCGCGTCAGGCGTGTGAGCAGTTTGTGGCTGAAGGGGTAGGGGATGTTTCGCGCTATCGTCTCGAGTATTTCGATTGCTTCCGTCAGGGACCGGTGGAGTTATGGTGTGGTGATTTCTTCCACTTCCATATTGATCACGTAGACCATCTTGATGCTTTCTATGATCGTGCTGCACTGATTGCACTGCCGCCTGCCACGCGTCAGCGCTATGCCTTCCATCTGGCCCAGCTGTTGCCGCCGGGCGCGCGAGGGTTGTTGATCAGCCTAGAGCGTGAGCAGGATGTGCAGCAGGGGCCACCGTTTCACGTGGCGGAGGACGAGGTGCGTCAACTGCTGAGCTCCAACTTCACGCTTGAGGTATTGGAGCGTCGTGCGGCCGATGAACGTGGGTTGCGCGAAACCGTATGGGGGCTGGTACGTAAAGGACCGCGCACCTGACACATCCTGCGATATCGAATCTGCCTCATGAAGAATGTAAAACGCCCCCGCTGGCCATTGGCAGCGGGGGCGTTTTCATATCTGAAGCAGTGTCTGAGTGCTACTGGTCCAGCTGGCGGATCAGTGTGGTGTCCTGGAAAGCGCGCGTCAGCGCATCGCCAATCACCTTGGAGACCAGCTCAGTATTCTTTTTTTGGCTCGGCTTGAGGGCATAGCCCTGGTCACGCGTTGCAGTATAGCTGCCGGTATAGCGCTGCTGGCCGGACACTGCTACGGCTTGAATGACGCCATTGAGCGCTGCGGTATCGGTGATCAGTCCGCCACGCTTCACGCCATAGGCCAGCTCGGTCAGTGAGATGGTCAGCTGGGAGGCACCTGGATTTGCCTGCTCGGCCGAGACTGGCACGAAGCCCATGCGGCGTAGCGCGCTGATGGTCTGTGCTTCAAGCTTCGGTGTCAGATCGCCAGTCGGCACGACAAGGTAGCTTGAGGCGTTGGTCGCGCCATCGCGTGAGCCGATCCGCTCGGAGGGGCGCTTGTCGATCACCCCAACCACGATTTGCTGACCGTGACCGACCACGCCCATCTCACCGACTTGAGGATTGACGTAAAGTCGCTGAGGGCTGGTGCCGCAGGCGCTCAGTAGAGAGGTAATGGCAATCATTGCCACGGTTATGCAGGTGTTGCGCAATGTACGCATCATTATGGGGGGCTCCAAAGCAAGGACCGCTCGTCATGAGAGGTAAGTGATGTGCTGAATGGCGCGAGTATAGGGGCAGTCAGGTTATCGAGCGTAGTGGAAATTTACGCTCAGCGTTGTCCCTTTTCAGCTACACCTCCTGTTATTCTCCATCATTTTACCGTGCGTGCCAGTGCCAGCAGGCCAAGTAACGGGCCAGGCAGCAGTGCGAGTAGAACAAGACTGCCATGGCTGGCGACCCACGGTGCCAGGAGTGCAATCGAGACCAGCGAGAGACTGAAACCGAATGCGTTCATCATGGCTAGCGCGCTGGCTTGCAGTTCAATCGGCGTACCGCTGGCGGCCAAGGCAGAGAACTGCGGTGAGTCGATCACTGCCAGCAAGCTCCATAGCGCCAATAGGCCCAGCAATATGGCGTAGCTGGCTTCCATCTCCATGGCGGCCACGAAAATCAGAGTCAGGACGACGGATCCCGCAAGGCCAAGACGTGCGACCCACAGGCTCCCCCAGCTACGTGATAACCAGCCCCCCATGACACAGCCGGGTGCTCCCACCGCAATGACCACAAAGCTATGCAGCGCCAGCTGTACCGACGATAACGTCTCGCCGGTCAGGCTCACCATTTGCGCAAGCAACAGTGGCACTAGTGCCCATAGCGTGTAGAGCTCCCACATGTGGCCGAAATAGCCCAGCGCACCACGTACAAAGCCCGGATGCTGCCACGCTGCCAGCCCACGTGTGGCACGCGAGATGATACTGGGGGGCGGGGCGGGCAATGGCGATGAGGAATATGACGAAGCGGATGTTGCAGCATGAGTCGCCATGGGCGGCGAGATTGAAGCCG
The DNA here is from genome assembly GCF_002213105.1 of Cobetia sp. QF-1. Taxonomy (NCBI): domain Bacteria; kingdom Pseudomonadati; phylum Pseudomonadota; class Gammaproteobacteria; order Oceanospirillales; family Halomonadaceae; genus Cobetia; species Cobetia sp. QF-1. The sequence goes on along the minus strand of NZ_NBVS01000001.1, from coordinate 714,082 downwards.
GTGCCGGAGTCTTCAATGTCGCCACCAATCCGGCCCCGATCACCGCCAGCAGTGATGCCGCACCGACAGCCGTGCCCCAAGGTAGCTCAAGATCACCGGAATTCTGTAGTGCCGCCAGTCCATGAGGTAGCGAAGTGCCCAGTACCAACATGCCGACCAGCCATCCCAGTGCCGCACCTGCCCGCTGTGGAGCGATCTGTACCATCAGCTTGAGTCCGATGGGATAGATACCTGCCAGTGCCAAGCCCGTCAGTACACGTAATCCGGTCGCACTGACTAGCCCCGGTGCGACGAGCAGCGCCAGATTGGTGAGCGCACCCAGCAGGCAAGAAGCCATGAATAGGCGGCGCGCTGCAAAGCGGTCCGCCAGCCCTGCCAGCCCCAATACCAGCGTGCCCAGTATAAAACCACCCTGTACGGCGGCTGTCAGTTGGCTGAGCGCAGCAGCACCAGTCCCTGTGATTTGCCAGTCGCTCAGCATTGGCATCAATACCGCGTTGGGCGTGAACCATAGGCTGGTGCCAAATAGCTGGGCTAGTGCAATCAATGCGACGGGATAACGATTGGCTATTCGCCGCCAACAGCAGCCGTAAGACATGAGAGGCCGGAGGGAAGAGGACAAGAAACCACCTTGTAAAATACGTGGTGCAGATGAATGTAGTCTCGGATCAGACAAGCAGAGTGACGAGGTCATGAAACGAAAACGGGCGACACATGAAGTGTCGCCCGAGAGAGATGACCTGACCAGTCATGGCCGATCAATATTCACCATCACGTCATGTGGCTCGCTTACAGCCCCATGGCCGAGGAGGTTGAGCGGCGCGGGTCGGCACCGCCATAGAAGGTGCCGTCCTGGATCATCACGGACTGGATGGCCCCCATGGCGTCCTTGGTGACGACCTTGTGGCCCATCGCCTCGAGCAGGCGGATGGTGTCCTGACTGATGCCCGCCTCGATGCGGATCTCGTCCGGTAGCCACTGATGGTGAATGCGCGGCGCGCTGACGGCCGACTGGATGTTCATGCCGTGATCGATCACGTTCATGATCACCTGCAGTGTGGTGGTGATGATGCGTGAACCGCCGGGGCTACCGGTGACGAGGAAGTTTTTGCTGTCCTTCATCACGATGGTCGGGCTCATTGAGGACAGCATGCGCTTGCCTGGCTCGATCTTGTTGGCGACGCCGCCGATCAACCCATAGGCATTCGGCACGCCCGGCTTGGCGGAGAAGTCATCCATCTCATTGTTGAGCAGGAAGCCTGCGCCATCCACGACGATGCCGGAGCCGTAGCTGAAGTTGATGGTATAGGTGTTGGAGACCGCCAGACCGTTTCCATCGGCGATCGAGAAGTGGGTGGTCTGGTTGGACTCATAGGGCTGTGGTTTACCGGGCTTGATCTCGCTGGACGGCGTGGCCTTGTTCATGTCGAACTGGGCGCGCAGCTCCTTGGCGTAGTCCTTGGAGATGATGCCGGTCAGCGGCACATCGACGAAGTCGGTATCGCCCAGGTATTCGGAACGATCCGCATAGGCGCGGCGCATGGCCTCGGCCATCACATGAATGGTAGCGGCGGAGTTGAAGCCCATCGCCTTGATATCATCGCCTTCCAGCATGTTGAGAATCTCGACGATGTGCGCGCCACCAGAAGAGGGCGGGCTCATCGAGAAGATGTCATAACCGCGGTAGGTGCCGTGAACTGGCTCACGGACTTCCGGCTCGTACGCCTTGAGGTCATCCAGTGTCATGATGCCATCGTGGCGGTCCATCTCGGCGACGATCAGCTTGGCGGTTTCGCCTTCATAGAATTCGCGCGGCCCTTCTGTGGCGATCCGTTTCAGCGTGGCAGCCAGTTCGGGCTGTTTGAACAGCTCGCCTGCTGCATAGTTGCTGCCATCCGGCTTGTAGAACACCTTGGCGGTGCTGTCCCATTTTGCGAGACGGTCCTTGGCATCGCTCAGACCCTTGGCGAAGCGAGAGGGAATGACAAAGCCATCTTCCGCCAGCTTGATCGCCGGAGCGAGTGCCTGCTCAAGCGTCAGTGTGCCGTAATCTTCCAGCGCCTTGGCAAGCCCTGCCACGGTACCGGGCACGCCAGCGGCGCGGTGCGTATAGCGCGACCACTCAGAGACTGCCTCTCCATTCTCGTCCTGGAACATGGTCTCGCTGGCGGCTGCCGGTGCCTTCTCGCGATAATCGATGGCGACCACCTTGCCGGTTTTCTCGTCGGAGACCAGCATGAAGCCACCGCCACCAATATTGCCCGAACGTGGTTGGGTCACGGCGAGCGCGAAGCCAGCGACCACTGCGGCATCCACTGCATTACCGCCTTCGGCCAGCACATCACGTGCGACCTGAGAAGCCAGATAATGGCTGGTAGCGACCATGCCCTTGTGGCCTTCCACCGGATGGAAACGCTCGCCTTCCAAAATGGCGGAGCTATCAGCGAAGGCGAGCGGTGCTGTGATCGGAACGAGACCTGCCAGCGGTAACAGTACAGATGCGGCCAGTATTTTCAGGCGCTTGCAGCCTGCAAGAGAGGTATCAAGCATGAGTGGTATGTTCCATTTATCATTATTGGAGTGCTGCATGGTCAGCAGATGATGCGAGAGCCATGCGCGTGACGGCACAAGCATCCGTCAGCCGGTGTGGCAGTTGTGTTGATATGACCCCGGAGGCCCATATGCTTTGTCCCTTTGCACACGACGGATCTGTTAACTATCAGATGCTAATACATGAATTTCAACACCGATCTGTATTCTCGGATGCGCACGCCGCCATGTTGGCCTTTTTTATTGGCAGTTAAGCGCTGTATACACTGCCCATCTTTATGCTTGTATTGCCTTCACACGTCGCCTGTTTTTTGTGAGAGGGTGACGTAAAATGGTATCTCCACTTCCTGATGGCCCTTGATGACATGTCTGATCTATTGCCGAACGACTTCAAGATTGCTCCGTCGATCTTGTCAGCTGACTTCGCCCGTCTAGGGCAAGAAGTCGATGATGTACTCGCCTCTGGTGCTGACATCGTTCACTTCGACGTGATGGATAACCACTATGTGCCCAACCTCACCATTGGGCCGATGGTGTGCAAGGCGCTGCGTGATTACGGCATTACGGCCGAAATTGATGCGCATCTGATGGTGACGCCGGTGGACCGCATGATCGGGGATTTCGCCGAGGCGGGCGCCAGCTACATCACCTTCCACCCAGAAGCCTCTGGCCACGTTGATCGCTCCTTGCAGTTGATTCGTGGCGCAGGCTGCAAGTCGGGCCTGGTCTTCAATCCGGCCACACCGCTGTCTTACCTTGATTACGTGATGGATAAGGTCGACATGATCTTGCTGATGAGTGTCAACCCGGGCTTCGGCGGCCAGTCCTTCATCCCGGGTACGCTCGACAAGCTGCGTGAAGCACGTCGTCGTATCGATGCCTCCGGCTACAACATCCGCCTTGAGATCGACGGTGGCGTGAAGGTGGATAATATCGCCGAGATCGCACGTGCTGGTGCGGATACCTTTGTTGCGGGCTCTGCCATCTTCAATGCCCGTCGCGATAGCGATGCCAATCGTTATGACAGCGTGCTGGCCAAGCTACGTGCTGAGCTGGCCAGTGTGCGTGGCTGACAGGGACATGGACGAGCCAGAAGCTGCCAAGCCGTCAGGCAGTGAGTGGTTTCTGTATCTGCTGTTGACCGCGCAGGGGCGTCTATATACCGGCATCAGCACGGACGTGATGCGACGGTTAGGCGAGCATGAGTGTGGCAAGCGCGGTGCACGTGCCCTAAGAGGGAAGGGGCCGCTGACACTGTGTTATCAACAGGCGGTGGGTGATCGTTCGCGTGCACTCAAGCTTGAGTATCGCGTCAAGCAGCTCAGCGTAGCCGCCAAGCGGCAGTTGATTGCCGGCGAGTTGAAGTTGGATAGCTTGCTCGAGTAAGCATCAAGGTTGATTGTTATCAGGATTGAGCGCCATCAGTAGCCATGGCGAGACCTTGAACGTAAAACGCCCCCAGCGGAGTTCGCTGGGGGCGTTTTACGTTATGCATCGTGATGTAGCAGGAGAGCAGGGTTCAGCGAGTGATCAATGCAGCTTCATCTTCGGGCGCAGATAGCGATTGAGTCCGTCGACGATAACTGTCATTCCCGTCTTGACCACACCGTGTATCGCCATCTGGTGCATGCGATACAGCGAGGCATAGAAGAACTTGGCCAGGCGACCCTCGATGAACAGTGAGCGAGCGGAGGCGCCACGCATCAGTGAGCCGACCGCGTCGAAGTGTGCCAGCGAGATCAATGAACCGTAGTCCTTGAAGAGGAACTCTTTCAGTGGCTTGCCGGCCAACGCAGCGCGCAGATTCTTGACCATCAAGCTGGCTTGCTGGTGAGCGGCCTGGGCACGGGGCGGAACGCGCTTGTCGTCCGGTTGCGGGCAACTGGCACAATCGCCCAGCGCGAAGATGAACTCATCATCAATGCTCTGCATGGTCTGATGAACCTTGACCTGATGATTGCGTTCGGTGGACAGGCCCAGTTCCGAGAGGAACGAAGGCGCACGAATGCCGGCGGCCCACACGCTCAGATCAGCCTCGATCAGCGTGCCATCGGCGGTAGTGATGCCACGTGAGTCAGCGCAGGTCACGCGAGTATCGACATGAATATCGACGCCCAGCTTGCTCAGTTCCTTGGCGACTGGTTTGCCGATACGTTCTGGCAGGGCGGGCAGGATACGTGGCGCGGCTTCGATCAGGTGTACCTTTACCTGGCGGTCTTCCAGAGAGGAGAAGCCATAGCTGTGCAGCATCTTGGAGGCATCAAACAGCTCTGCGGATAGCTCCACGCCCGTGGCACCTGCGCCAATGATGGCAACGTTGAGCTGCTGGCGCTCACATTTATCACCATTGGCGCTGAAACGCAGGAAGGTATCGAGCATGTCGCGACGGAATTTCTCGGCCTGCTGCGGGCTATCTAGGAAGTGGCAATACTCGGCCACGCCTTCGGTACCGAAGTCATTGGAGACACTGCCCAGTGACAGCACCAGATAATCATAGCTGAGCTGACGAGCAGGCAGCAGTACGGTGCCCTTGGTATCGTGAATGGCTGCCAGTGTCAGCTGCTTCTCTTCGCGCTTGAGGCTTTCAAGCGTACCGCGCTGAAACTTGTAGCCGTGGGTCTTGGAGTGACCCTGATAGGACACTTCATCGAGGCCGGAATCCAGCACGCCGGTGGCCACTTCATGCAACAGTGGCTTCCAGATGTGCGTGGAATTGCGATCAATGAGGATGATTTCGGCTTTCTTCTTGCGACCCAGCTTGTGGCCAAGCTTGGTGACAAGTTCTAGCCCGCCAGCGCCACCGCCGACAACAACGATGCGAGGAATAGCCATGTGTAGCTCCTGAAAGTGACAAGATCGAAAAGGACAGACAAATCTGGCTGTCGCCGGAGCGTCGGGCTGCGCGGTTTCTCGATGTCACTGGCGCCACACCCGGAGGGACGGTCGACTGAATGGCGCTATGGTAACGCTCTGGATGGCATGCTAATAGTGGTTGAGGCAAGTAATGTAGTTTTTATACGATATTTTCCAACGAAAGTTGAGAAACGTCGAGTTGCATGAATAGACTCACTCGCAACGAGTGTTTTCAGGCTGATGACATGACAGGAAATTTTATGCCCGATACCATTGTAGATGGCCTCGCAGCGACTTCTCAGAGAGCCTCTGAACTCAGCCACCCGGCACTGCAGGGCATTGCGTTGGTCGCCTTTGATCTCGACGGTACCTTGATCGACTCCGTGCCGGACCTGGCTCACGCCGTTGATCTGATGCTTGAGGATGAAGGGCTGTCGGCATTGGGCGAGACACGTGTGCGTGATTTCGTTGGCAATGGCTCGCGTGTGCTGGTCGAGCGTGCATTACAGGCACATGGACGGCAAATCGATGACATCGATATGGTCGAGCGCGCGCACCATGCATTCATGACGCATTATGCGGCAGATCCCAGTAGTCGTACGCGATTGTACTCTGGCGCGCGTGAGTGCCTGGATGGTTTGCATCGAGCAGGTCTGTCGCTGGCGTTGATTACCAATAAGCCAGAAGACTTCATTGCGCCACTGCTGGAACATTTCTCACTGGCGGAGCATTTCGTGCTGGCGCTAGGTGGTGACACTCTACCGACACGCAAGCCAGACCCTGCACCGTTACTGTTCGTTGCTGAGCGTTTGGGCGTGACGCCGAACCAGGCGTTGATGGTCGGTGATTCTCGTCATGACATCGCGGCCGGCAAGGCGGCAGGCTTCCGTACGTTAGCCGTGCCTTACGGTTATAACCATGGTGATCCGATCTCTGCCAGTCAGCCGGATTATCTAGTGGAATCACTCGCTGCGCTGGTGGCCACTTATTGATATGCCATACGGCGTGATCTTGCCTGTCGAGAGCACTGCTGCCACTCGTCGGCAGTGATAGACTCTGCAATACACGTCGGCCACGTGCTGGCAGAGCATCCCCCGTGCAAGGAACAGCAGGTCATGATGACCCCACAACGCTTCGCTGAATTGGCCGATGCCGGCTATAACCGCATTCCTGTTACCCGTGACGTGCTGGCAGACCTCGATACACCGCTATCGACGTATCTCAAGCTCGCCGACATGCCGTGGACCTTCCTGTTGGAGTCCGTGCAAGGCGGCGAGAAATGGGGGCGTTACTCCATCATTGGTCTGCCGTGCCGAGAGCGTATAGAAGTGCGTGGGCAGGTTGTCTCGCATCTGGTCAATGGCGAACAGACGGGGGTGGCTGAGGTGGAAGACCCGCTGGACTGGATCGAGACATTTCAGACTCGCTTCCGCGTGCCGGTAATAGAAGGTGCACCGCGATTCAATGGTGGTCTGGTGGGTTATTTCGGGTATGACACCGTGCGTTATATCGAACCGAAGCTGCGTGGCGTCGTGAAGCCGGACCCGCTGGGTGTGCCGGACATTCTATTGATGGTCGCCGATGAGTTGGTCATCTTCGATAATCTGTCGGGCCGTCTGACGCTGCTGACGCATGCTGACCCTGCCAACGACAATGCCTACACCGCTGCCTGTGAACGCCTTGAGCGACTCGAGATTCAGCTGCGCAGTGCCACGCTGAATACTGTAAGCCCCGGTACGGGGGGAGATCCGGTCAAGGAGACCGATTTCACTTCCGGCTTCACCGAGGAAGGTTTCAAGGGTGCCGTCGAGAAGATCAAGGAATACGTGCTGGCCGGTGACGTGATGCAATGCGTGCCGTCTCAACGGATGTCGATTCCTTATCGCGCCGCACCGTTGGACCTTTATCGTGCGCTGCGTAGCTTGAATCCGTCACCGTACATGTTCTTCTTCAATTTGGATGATCACCACGTCATCGGCTCGTCGCCGGAGATTCTCTCGCGCCTTGAAGATGGTGAAGTCTCTGTTCGCCCCATCGCGGGAACGCGTGTGCGTGGCGCGACGGAAGAAGAAGATCTCGCGCTCGAGAAAGACCTGCTGTCTGACCCGAAGGAAATCGCCGAGCATCTGATGTTGATCGATCTGGGGCGTAACGATGCAGGTCGTATCAGCCAGACAGGTACCGTCAAGGTGACCGATCAGATGGCGGTTGAGCGTTATTCTCATGTCATGCACATCGTGTCCAATGTCACTGGCAAGCTGAAAGAAGGCCTTGGCCCGATGGATGTGCTGCGTGCGACCTTCCCGGCAGGTACGCTGTCCGGCGCACCGAAGATTCGCGCGATGGAAATCATCGACGAGCTGGAGCCGGTCAAGCGCGGTATCTACTCGGGCGCGGTGGGCTATCTCTCCTGGCACGGCAATATGGACACCGCGATCGCGATTCGTACCGCAGTGCTCAAGGACAAGGTGCTGCACGTACAGGCCGGTGCCGGTATCGTTGCCGATTCTGTGCCGCAGTCTGAGTGGGATGAAACGCTCAACAAGGGGCGGGCGCTGTTCCGCGCCGTCGCGATGGCCGAACGCGGCCTGGATAATCTGGACTGAGTTGCGCGCGCGGCGAAGTGATCACAGGAACGGGTGTACCGTTAAGCCGTTCCTGCGATTGACACCCTCGTCAGCTCAACGCACTATTGATGACATGACAATACGCTCCCAGTACGAATTCAGCCTGCAGTGGTGGCGCTCCTGACAAGGGGGAGGCTTTCGCATGTCTGAAGTTTGAGGACGTACGACCACGAAAATGCCGCCGACCAGGGCGGCATTTTCGTTACTGGATGGCAGGCGCGGAATCACAGGAGAGCAGGCAGCGACGCATTCATTTGCCTCATGACCCGCTCCCGATAATGGACACGAACCATGCAAGCATTTACTTCCCGGGATGCCAGCACTCCTCGCGTGCTGATGATCGATAACTTCGATAGCTTTACCTACAACATCGTCCAGTACCTGAGTGAGCTGGGGGCTGAGGTGATCACGATACGCAATGACGCCTTGACGCTTGACGATATCGAGACGCTTGTGCCGTCACATCTGGTGTTGGGGCCAGGCCCGTGTACGCCTAATGAAGCGGGCATCACGATGGATGTCATTCGTCACTTTGCCGGTAAGCTACCGATTCTGGGCGTCTGCCTTGGCCACCAGGCCATCGGTCAGGTGTACGGTGGCAAGGTGGTGCGTGCATCGCAGGTGATGCACGGCAAGACATCAGCCGTGCATCACAACAATAGTGGTGTTTTCGCTGGACTGGCTGAGCCATTGGAGGTGACCCGCTACCATTCGCTAGTCGTGGATCGTGATAGCTTGCCAGCAACGCTTGAAGTGACCAGCTGGACAGGTGATGACGATGTGACTCCGCAGCTGATCATGGGTCTGCGTCATCGAGAGCTTGATGTAGAGGGTGTTCAATTCCACCCTGAGTCAATCCTTACTTTGCAGGGTCATGAGCTTTTAGCTAATTATCTAAAAAGAAGTGCGGTTTCCAAGAGCACTTGATTGGTTGATGTTGTTGCAGAATTTCCCTGCTCCTTTTTATTGTCATGCGCCAGTGATGACTGTTTAGCGCTCACGGAGAGATTGAACATGCAGATGCGAGAGGCGATCGGCGCAGTGATGCGCCGCCAGCACCTGAGCTACGACGATACCCATGCAGTGATGATGGCGATCATGACGGGCGAAGCGACCCAGGCGCAGATAGGCGCACTGTTGATGGCGCTATCCATGAAGGGCGAGACGGTTGATGAAGTGGCCGCTGCTGCTCAAGTCATGCGTGAGTTGATGACGCGCGTCAGTGTGCGTGCCACGGATGCGGTTGATATCGTCGGTACCGGCGGTGACGGCGCTAATCTATTCAATGTCTCCACTGCGGCCAGCTTTGTGGTGGCGGCAGCGGGTGGTCATGTCGCCAAGCATGGCAATCGCAGTGTTTCTTCCTCCTCTGGCAGTGCGGACCTGCTCGAAGCCGCCGGTATCAATCTTGCGCTGAATGCTGTGCAGGTGGGGCGTTGTATCGATGATATCGGAGTCGGCTTCATGTTCGCGCCGAACCACCATGCTGCGATGCGCCACGTCATTGGTCCGCGCCGTGAGTTGGGTGTGCGCACGGTATTCAATATTCTTGGTCCGTTGACCAATCCTGCTGGTGCTACTCGCCAGGTGCTAGGCGTTTATGACGCCGCACTAGTGCCATTGATGGCCGAAGCGCTCAAGCGACTCGGGGCTGAACATGCGCTAGTCGTACATAGCGATGATGGATTGGATGAGATTTCACTGGCGGCACCGACGCTGGTCAATGAGCTGAAGGATGGTGAGATTCTCGAGTATCGTATCGCGCCGGAAGACTTCGGGATCGCGCGTCAGTCGCTCGATTCACTGGCGGTAGAAACCTCTGACGACAGCCTCAAGCTGGTGCAATGCGCCTTGAAAGGGGAAGAGGGGCCCGCTGGTGATATCGTCGCGCTGAATGCTGGTGCTGCACTTTACGTCGCGGGTATTGCCGATAGTCTCAAGGAAGGCGTCAACATTGCCGAAGATGTGCAGGCCAGCAAGCTGCCGTTTGAAAAGATGAAAGAGCTAGCGGACTTCACACGCGTGTTTGCCCAGGTCAATAGCGAAGGAGCGTCTCGCTGATGAATACTGATAGCCTGAGCGGTGCCAGTGACAAGGTACTGCCGACCATTCTGGCCAAGATTCTGGCGCGTAAGGAAGAAGAGATTTCCGAGCGTAGTGCTGCGGTGAGTGAGGCTGACCTGCATGCCCTTATCGAAAAGCAGAGCGCACCGCGTGGCTTCATTGCAGCATTGACGTCACGGATTGACCGCGGTGAGCCCGCGATCATTGCCGAGGTCAAGAAGGCCTCGCCGTCAAAGGGTGTGATTCGTGAAGACTTCGTGCCAACCGAAATTGCCGTGGCCTATGAGCAGGCGGGTGCCGCCTGTCTGTCCGTGCTGACCGATGCCGATTTCTTTCAGGGGCATGAAGACTTCATGATCGAGGCGCGCGACGCCGTCTCGATCCCGGTGATCCGCAAGGACTTCATCATTCATCCGTACCAGGTGTTGGAAGCACGTGCCATTGGCGCTGATTGCATCCTGCTGATCGTCGCGGCACTGGATGATGTCCAGTTGAGTGCGCTATATGCACAAGCGCGCGAACTGGGCATGGACGTGCTGGTTGAAGTGCATGACGCGGAAGAGCTCAAGCGTGCATTGGCGTTGGGCATCGAGTTGGTTGGTATCAACAATCGTGACCTGCGTACGTTTGAGACATCGCTGGAGACCACGCTCGACCTGTTGGCAAACATGCCAGAGGGTGTGCGTGTCGTGACTGAGTCTGGTATTCACACTCGTGACGATGTGGCGAAAATGCGTGATGGCGGCGTACATGGATTCCTGGTCGGTGAAGCCTTCATGCGCTTTGCTGACCCAGGGGTAGGCCTGAAAGGGCTGTTCTTTTGATTATTAATGGCATGATAAAATACTGATTAATTATCCTTGAGATAATAAAAGCCCGCATCGTTAGTCTGTTGCGGGCTTTTTTATGTGCCTGTATTAGCTTTTAATGGCGTTGATCCTCAAGAGATTTTGCGCGCTACGATCAGCGCATCAGCAATTTCCTCAACCCCTGCACCGTGGCTATGGCGGGTTAGCCAAGTGGGCTCCCAGCCGAGTGAGGCACGATGCTTGATAATATTGGCTACGCCAACGGTGTGCCGGAAGGTGGCAAACATCGGCGCATCATTCGGGGCATCACCGACATACATCACCTCGTTTTCCAGCTGCATGCGGTCGAGCCCAAAGGTTTCGGTCAGCAGACGTACAGCCATGCGTGCCTTGTCGAATTCACCCTGCCAGGCATTGATGTGAATGGAGCTGGCGCGCGCCTGAATACCGGCCGCGGTGAACCCGGTAATGATGGCTTGGATCTCCTGTTGGGATAGGGGAGTCACGGCTTGGCAGTGGTCTACCGCGACATCGGCGAAGCGGAAGGGTTGATCTTGTGCGAGTGCCGCTTGCGGATGATTGAGCAGCAGCTGACGCGTGACTGTCATCACATGCCGCTGACGTGCCCGTAGACGCGCCTCATCTTCCCACCAGGTGGTCAGTAATCGTTGGCCTTGCAAGCGAAAAGCAAAGGCGCCGTTCTCGCCAATCACAGCGGCGACGGGCCAGGTGCGCGCAATGTGATCACACCAGCCAGCACAGCCCCCAGTGACTGGAATGACCTGGATGCCAGCTGCGGCCAGACGCTCCAGTGCTGCCAGCGTCGAGGCATTCAGACGGCCTTCTCGCGTGAGAGTGTCGTCAATATCAGTCAGCAGATAGCGAATGCCTGACAGCGTGCTGGTGGGACAATGGGCAAAGGCTTGCATGGTGAATCCGACCATCCTTGTGGGCGACGAGGCGCGAAATACGCTGCGAGTAATATCTGTTCAATTACGACTCAGGTGGTAAATCTGACCTGTAGTGAGTGCTTGCCTGCTGCATTCAGTGCTGTGCGATAGTCTGCGCGATGCGGCGGTTCGTCGGTGACCAGCAAGTCGACAGCGTTGAGCGTGCCAATACGGCACATGGCGGCACGCCCCCATTTGCTGGCATCCACGACCAGGATTCGTCGTTGCGCATGATCGAGCAGAGCGCGGCTGACCGCTGCTTCTTCAGGGTCGAAATCCAGCAACCCCTTGGCATCCAAACCTCCACAGCCCAGCACGGCAATATCCACTTGATGACGTGTAAAGAACGCCACAGTGGCACTGCCGACTACGTCAAGATCCTGCGGTCGTAGTCGTCCTTCGGCCAGCTGTACGCCGATATCGGGGTGGTTGGATAACACTTGCGCGACTTGCAGATTGTTGGTGATGACACGGAGGCCGCGCCGAGCGATCAGCGCTTCTGCGACCGCGACCACACTGGTGCCAATGCCGAGTGCAAGTGAGGCACCATCGGGGATTTCATCGACCACTCTAGCCGCCATCTTCTGCTTGGCAGAGCGTGCCATGACGCTGCGCTGAGAGTGGACGAGATTGTGACCGCCAGGTGGACGCTCGATGCCACCATGGCGCCGGCGTGCCAATCCGCGTTCACATAACGCGCCGAGATCACGCCTGATGGTCTGTGGTGTGACAGAAAAATGCGCCGCCAGCGGTTCAACCGCCAACTGGCCTTCGCGCGCCAGCCGTTCGAGAATTTGCTGCTGGCGTGTGGTCAGGACATCAGGCCTTTGGCTTCCTGCCCCCTTGTTCTCGACGCTTTGACTATCGATTTCAACATTCTTGTTCATGACGACCTCAACATGAGGACTGCTCGGTAGTGCTGATTACTGACGGACTCTCCTCACTGAAGATACTCGGATCATCACTGATCACAGCATCAACTCCCCAAGCCCAACGTGGTGCAAAGGCGGCTGCATCGTTGGGTGTATAGCAGAGCAGCTTACGACCGCTAGCTGCGACATCGCTGGCGGCAACGCGGGTGAGTGCGCGCCAGTCGGCATGCACTGAGACGGCGGAAAGCTCATCGGCCAGTACCAGCCAATCCTTTGGGATGTCGTCGTAGAGCAAACCGATATTGACGACGGCATTCTGCTGGCGCGTCAGACGCAATGCTTGCGGGTCGAAGGAGGAGATGATCAAGCATTCTGCGGGGAGATGAGTGACAGCCATGGGGATGACGGCATCAATCAGCGCTTGCACGTCATGGCCGGGGCTGAGCTTGAGTTCCAGATTGAGACCCATGCCGAGACTGGACAGCAGTGTGAGCATGTCTTCGAGTGTGGCCATGCGCTCATTGGCGAAGCAGGCATTGAACCAGCTACCGGTATCCAGTGCCTGTGCAGTGGCTAGATCAAGATTCTTGAGGCGACCACGGCCATCTGAGCAGCGATTGACGCTGGCATCGTGCCAGATGACCGGGGTGCCATCACCAAGTAGCTGGACATCCAGCTCGACCCAGCTCAAGCCGGCCTCATGCGCTGCACGGACTGCCGCGAGAGTATTTTCAGGTGCATAGGCGGACAGGCCGCGATGAGCTATCGCCAGCGGTAAAGAGAGCGCGTCAGAAGAAGGCAATGACGATGATGACATCTGTGATCCTCGCGTATTCGTGGCGTGGGCTCGCATCGACTACACGAACCCTTCTGCAGCATTACCATCTAATGATGACGCTATGGGAGCAATCGATTTCGATGACAAATGATGAGATGTTAAATGTTGGGGCTGCTCATGCCAGCCTATTCAGCAACATGTCGTCAGTCGCCGGCCATCAGCACCAAACAGATGTGCACGGGCGGGGGGTATCGCCAGCCGAAGCTGCTGATCTTCCGCCACGACATGCTCGCCATCCAGGCGTACTACCAATGGCTCGGTCTGGCCGGCCAGGCGGCAGTAAGCGAGGGTGTCAGCACCTAGCGGCTCGACCAACTCTACTTGCACGTTCAGTTCAGCAGCGTCTTTTGGCAACGGGCTATCGGTTTCCAATACATCGAGATGCTCAGGGCGGATACCGAGGGTCAATGTGTTGTTGATGACAGTATCGATGACAGCAGTTTCCGGTCTCAGCGCCAGACGTGCTCCGCAGGGAAGGGCAAGCGTGGCATCCTGGCCGCTGCCTTCTGAAGCATCTTCGAGCGTGGCATCAAGAAAGTTCATGGCTGGAGAGCCGATGAAGCCAGCGACAAACTTGCTGGCTGGCTTGTCATATAGCGCCATCGGCGTCCCGAACTGCTCGACATGCCCCTCATTCATCACTACGAGCCTGTCCGCCAGGGTCATGGCTTCAGTCTGGTCGTGCGTTACATAGACCGAAGTGACCTTGAGGCGCTTCTGCAGGCGGCGAATTTCCAGGCGCATCTGCACGCGCAGCTTGGCATCGAGATTCGAGAGCGGCTCATCGAACAGGAAGACCTGCGGCTTTCGAACGATGGCGCGGCCCATGGCAACGCGCTGGCGCTGGCCGCCGGAGAGTTGCTTTGGGCGACGATCGAGCAGTTCGGTCAGTCCCAGCAGCTCGGCGGCCTCACTGACGCGTTGCTGTATCTCGTCCTTGGGCGTGCGGCGATTGCGTAGGCCATACGCCATGTTGTCGAACACGCTCATGTGCGGATAGAGCGCGTAATTCTGAAACACCATCGCGATGTCGCGCTCGGCGGGTTCGAGGTCATTGACGCGCTTGCCGTTGATCTCGAGATCGCCCTCGGAGATATCCTCGAGACCGGCCAGCGTACGCAAAAGAGTGGACTTGCCGCATCCGGACGGGCCGACGATGACGATTAGCTCGCCCTCACCGAAATCCAAGTCGATGCCGTGCAGGGCCTTGTAGCCATTGGGATACTGCTTCTTGAGCTGCTTGAGTGTCAGTGTTGCCATGAGATGAATATCCAAAGCGGTGCCGTGACAGGCATGAGAGCGGCCCATCACGGCGGAACGGAATCAGGTGGCCGGGCGCAAGGCGTCAGGTAAAAGGAGCGCGAATCACGAGGTGCCGGGGCGAGAGGAGGTCACTTCTCGCTGTCCACCAGCCCCTTGATGAAGTAGCGCTGCATGAACAGGATCACCAGTACCGGCGGACCCATGGCCAACAAGGTGGTAGCGGTGACGTCCTGCCAGGGCACCAGGCCATCGCCGGTAGTCAGCATGCGCTTGAGGCTGACGACGATGGTCAGATAATCGGCATCGGTGGTGATCAGCAGCGGCCACAGATACTGGTTCCAGCCGTAGATGAACATGATGACGAACAGGGCAGCGATGTTGGTCTTCGACAGTGGCAGTAAAATATCCTTCAGGAAGCGCCACGGGCCAGCGCCGTCGATACGCGCCGCCTCGACCAGTTCGGTAGGAATGGTCATGTAGAACTGACGCAGCAGGAAGGTCGCGGTAGCACTGGCGATCAGTGGCAGAATCAGCCCCGCGTAGCTATCCAGCATGTTGAGGTCAGCCACCACCTTGAAGGTCGGCAGGATGCGCACCTCCACCGGCAGCATCAGCGTGATGAAAATCAGCCAGAAACACAGCTTGCGGAAGCGGAACTCGAAAAACACGATGGCATAGGCGGCAAGCACCGAGATGATGATCTTGCCGAGTGCGATGCCCAGCGCCATGATCATCGAGTTGAACAGCAGTGTCATGACATCGGCGCCCAGACTGCTGACGGGGTCTTCGAGCAGATGGCGGTAGTTGTCGAGTCCTGCCTCGCCTATCCATACGGGGGCGACGTTGGAGTAAAGATCGCCCATTTCGTGGGTACTGGCGCTGAAGGCGATCCACACCGGCAGGAAGAACAGGGCGCAGCCGACAATCAGTAGGAGGTGGCTTGCGATATCAAGCCCGGGGCGGTTGTAGCGCATCAGTACTGCACCTTCTTCTCGACATACTTGAACTGGATCAGCGTCAGCACGCCGACGATGACCATCAACAACACCGACTGGGCGGCACTTGAGCCCAGGTCCTGCCCGACGAAACCATCCTCATAGACCTTGTAGACCAGGGTGCGCGTCGAGCCGCCCGGGCCACCGGACGTGGTGGCATCGATGGTGCCGAAGGTCTCGAAGAAGGCGTAGACGACGTTCATTACCAGCAGGAAGAAGCTGGTCGGCGAGAGTAGCGGGAAGGTGATGGTCCAGAAGCGACGCCACGGGCCGGCGCGGTCCATTGCGGCAGCCTCCAGCAGACTCTTGGGGATTGCCTGTAGGCCAGCGAGGAAGAAGACGAAGTTGTAGCTCATCTGCTTCCAGATGGAGGCCAGTACCACCAGCAACAGCGCTTGGTTGCCATTGAGGTTGTGATTCCAGTCGATGCCGATGGCAGACAGCAGCTCCGGCAGGATGCCCAGCGTTGGGTCGAACAGGAACAGCCACAGCACACCGGCCACGGCAGGCGCGACCGCATAGGGCCAGATCAGGAAGGTCTTGTAGGTGTTGGCGCCGCGAATCACACGATCAGCGAGCACGGCCATTCCCAGCGCCAGTGCCATCGCACCCAGCGCGACCGAGAAAGAAAAGACCATCGTCGTCCAGAGTGTCTCGAGGTATTCCGGCTCGCTCAGTACGCTGATGAAGTTGGTGAGGCCCGTGAATTCACGCGACAACCCGAAGGCATCCTCAATATAGAAGGCCTGCTCGATGGCTTGAAAAGCCGGCCAGAAGAAGAACACGCCAACGATGATCAGCTGGGGCGCCATCAGTAACCACGGCGTGATGGGATGTCGGTTGAAGTGGGCCATGCAGGAGGTATCTCGCAAGAGGTGAGGCACTGACGGAAGCCGTTGCGCTTGGAACATTCAGCGAGCCCCTGGGCAATGCCACCACCCGGCGTTCACTCTAGAAAGGAAGAAAGAGACGGGAAAGTGCACCTGTTTCTCGTATGCACTTTCCGTTCTCTGTCACTGTGCGTGAGGTGTCGCATGTCAGATAGATCATGGGCGGGCTGCGAGGCAGTCCGCCCATGGTTCATGCGCGTGAATGATCAGCCGTTGGCACGCTCGAATTTCTCGAGCAGCTTGTTGCCGCGCTCGACAGCATTATCGAGGCCGTCCTGCACGCCTTCTTTGCCTGCGAAGATCTTTTCGAGTTCTTCATTGATGATGTCGCGGATCTGCACCATGTTGCCCAGACGCAGGCCTTTGGAGTGTTCTGTCGGCGTGGCGCTGGTCATCTGGGTGATGGCGACATCCGTGCCCGGATTCTTGTCGTAGAAGCCTTGCTCGCGGGTCAGCTCAGCAGCAGCGGTGGTGATCGGCAGGTAGCCAGTGAATTGGTGCCAATCTGCCTGGACTTCCGGCTTGGAGAGGTACTGGAAGAACTTGGCGACGCCCTTGTATTCCTCATCGCTGTGACCGGACAGCACCCACAGGGAGGCGCCGCCGATGATGGAGTTCTGCGGGCTATCGATCACGTCGCTGTCGTAAGGCAGTGGCGCAACGCCGAACTCGAAGTCTTTGGTACTTTCCTTGACGCCGGCGTAGCTGGCGGAGGAGGCCATCAGCATGGCGCATTCGCCAGAGTAGAACTTGGGCGCGGCATCATCGAAGCGACCGCCGAACACGAAGCGCTTGTCGGCTTGCCAGTCATCAAGACGCTGAATCTGATCAACGACTGCAGTCTTGTTGAATTCCAGACGTGCGTCGCTGCCGGCAAAGCCATTGGCCTGGCTGGCGAAGGGCACGTTATTGCGCGCGGAGAAGTTTTCCAGCATCACCCAAGACGGCCAGGTCGTGGTCAGACCACAGCTGCCTGCGCCGGAATCAACCACCTTCTTCAGTGCTTCGCCAAGCTCTTGCCATGTGTCGGGCACGGACTCGACGCCAGCCTTGGCCAGCATATCCTTGTTGTAATAGGTGACCGGCGTGGAGGAGTTGAACGGCATTGACAACATCTGGCCATCAGTATCGGTGTAGTAGCCGGTCACGGCGGATAGATAAGCTTTCGGATCGAAAGCTGCACCTTCTTCAGGAGCATACTTGTCCATCAGCTGGTAGACCGGCATGATCGCGCCCTTTGCGCTCATCATGGTGGCGGTGCCGACTTCGAAGATCTGCACGATATCCGGGCCCTTGCCCGCACGGAAGGCGGCGATGGCAGACGTCATGGTCTCGGAGTAGTTGCCTTTGAAGACCGGCTTGACGATGAATTCATCTTGGCTCTTGTTGAAATCGGCAGCGATCTCGTCAACTTTCTTGCCTAGTCCACCACCCATGGCATGCCACCATTCCACTTCGGTGGCGGCGAGTGCGCTGGTCGATGCAGCAGCAAATCCGGCCGCCATGGCCAGGCTGATGAGGCGATGAGTGGCGCGAGTACTAAGGGTTGCTTGATGAGTCGGGCGGCGCATGGTCGAACTCCTGAAAGGTTCCCTGGCCAGTGTTCGCAATGGAACGGGTGCTGGCCGCTGACGATCAATGGCGAGAGCGATCAAGTGAACATTTTTTTGTTCTTTTCATGATCGTCCGAAAAGCGTAGACGACTTTAAAGCGCTATCCTTACAACTTTGTGACAGGTTGATGTTCATTCGAGGATGTGTCGTTGTTGAAGTGTGTATCTGATGCAAGGGTTTTCCTGTGTTCATCGAGATGGTTTCCGGTCACCGATGTGTAACGGATAATCAGTCGATAAGTGGCCTTGTAAGCCATCGCTAGACGAGTGTGCTAGGCTTGCGCGCTGAAAATGCCTGTGGCGGAGAATCCGATGAAAGTGGTTGAAGTGAGTGCCGGTGCTCGGCGTGATGCGTGTCTCGCGATGCTGTGTGCTGAAGTGCATGGCCGTGAAGGTGGTCTGGATGCGCTGGTGAGTTATGCCGGTGTTCGCGGTGTCTGGTTCGAGAACGAGAGCGCGCGGCTGTTCGCGTTGGTGGATAGCGGTGAACGTATCCACTCGGTCGCGCTGTTGGTGCTCGACGAGAATGCCCGTGGCCTCAATCTGGCGCTGTGGGCAACGCCGCCGGTACATCGCGGTCACGACCACGGCATCGCGCTGGTGTCTCAGTTGTCGGAACACGGCCGACTGCAGGTTCGCCTCACCGATAGTGCACTGGTCAGTGTGCTACGCCGCACCGGTATCAATGACTGGCTGGAGGCAGAGGCGGAAGGCGATCGTCCGCGTGAACTGGTTGGCATGAATCCAGCGGCGCGCGTTGGCTCCTTGGCGGCGCTCGATGAGCCGCTGCGTCTGGATCGTGAGCGAATCAAACGTACCTTCAAGGCACGTCCGAAGGACTTCGAGACCTATAAGAACGCCTTCGTGCGTGATCTCGAACACTTCTCCCGCCACGTCTGATACTCGTCATTCCATCGGCCTTTTCTCGATACGAAAATTGTGCACTATTGACGAAAAAAGCCCCGCTCATAGAGCGGGGCTTTTACGTTTTCAGCTGACTACCATTCACTTTCTACCAGCAACAGCAGAGTGATGCGCTGCTATCAGGCAGCATTCTGCTGATCGTTGGAGGAGGTACCTTCGGTACTCATTGTCTGGCGCACGAAAGCATCGAACTCGAAGTGATCGACGGTCAGCATGTCGAGGACCTCGGCTTCAAAGGTGCGCATGAAGTCGCCATCTTCGCCGGACAGAATACCTGCCTCGACTGCTGCTTCGATGCGCTCTTCCGGGGACAGGGCGTCAGCGGGAATCTCGCCCTTGTGATATGCCTTGGCCAACGTCTTGTAGATAGGCTCTGCGCGCGGATAGTCCTTGAGCAGCGCGTTGTAGCGCGCGAGGGCATTGTCCTGCTGGCCTTCGTCCTGCACATCCCAGGTATTGGCGGTCAGCTTGGTGCGTAAGGCACTGTCGGTGGAGACGGCGCGGGCGATTTCACGCGTCAGCGTATCCTTCGGCATCGCGAACTGACGGCCACGCGGTAGGGCAATGACACGCAGGATGGTACCGAGTGCTCGGTTGGGCAGATTGGCGAATAGCTCATCCAATGCCGTCTCTGCACGATGCAGCAACCACTGCATGCTGTAGTGGAACAGCGCCTCTTCGTGCTCGGTAGCCTCTGTCTCGTGCCACTGCTTTAGCGTCAGTGATGCCAGATACAGATTGGACAGCACATCACCCAGACGCGCAGAGAGCATCTCGCGTGCCTTGAGGCTGGCCCCGAGGCTCGCCATGGCCGCATCGGCAGACAGCGAGAAGGCGGCGCTGACGCGATTGATGTGGCGTGCGTAAGGGGTAGCGATCGCATCGAAGCCACTAGCCTTGCCACCGATGCCGAAGCTTTGGGTGAAAGCGCGGGCCGCGTTGCCGAAGATCAGGCCTGCGTGGCTGAAGAAGGCGCTATCGAAAGCGTTGAGGTCATCAGCATCCTTGGCTGCCAGTTCATCGAGTACATATGGGTGGCAGCGAATTGCCCCCTGACCGAAGATCATCAGGTTGCGAGTCATGATGTTGGCGCCTTCCACCGTGATGGAGACAGGGGTGCCCGCATAAGCCACGCCGATATAGTTGCGCGGGCCCAGTGTCACGCCACGGCCGCCGTGGATGTCCATGCCGTCCGCCAGCAGCGAGCGGGCCATTTCGGTCAGCTGGCTCTTGAGGATGGCGGAGGGCACGGCCGGCTTGTGGCCATTGTCGATCATGTTGGCGGTATGCAGCACCGCGGCCTGGCTGATGTAGTTCATCGCGGCCATGCGAGCCAACGGCTCCTGTACGCCTTCCATCTCGGCGACAGGCAGGTTGAACTGACGACGGACACGCGCAAAGCCAGCGCTCCAGCCCAGTGCATAGCGCGAGATACCGGCAGAGCCTGACGGTAGCGTGATGCAGCGACCAACGGACAGACATTCGACCAACATCTTCCAGCCTTGACCTGCCATCTCCTGGCCACCGATCAGGTAGCTGAGCGGAATGAAGACATCCTTGCCGAAGATGGGGCCATTCATGAAGGGGGCGCCGATCGGATGGTGACGACGGCCGATATCCATGCCATCGGTGTCTCGTGGAATCAGAGCACAACTGATGCCGATATCTTCCACATCGCCCAGCAGGTGCTCCGGGTCAAACATGCGGAATGCCAGACCCACTACGGTGGCGACTGGTGCCAGTGTGATCCAACGCTTCTCGAAGTTGAGGCGAATACCGACGACTTCTTCGCCTTCATGCATGTCACGACACACGATACCGGTGTCAGGGATTGAGGTCGCGTCACTACCGGCACGCGGCCCGGTCAGACCGAAGCAGGGGATCTCGCGGCCATCCGCCAGGCGCGGCAGATAGAAGTCTTTCTGTTCTTCAGATCCATACTTGAGCAGCAGCTCACCCGGGCCGAGGGAGTTGGGCACACCGACGGTGACCATCAGCGTCTCGTTGACCGCAAGCTTCTGCAGCACCAGTGACTGTGCCTTGGCCGAGAAGCCGAGGCCGCCGTACTGCTTGGGAATGATCATGCCGAAGAACTTCTCGCGCTTGAGAAATTCCCACAACTCAGCGGGAAGATCCGCGCGCTCGCGGGCGATCTCCCAGCTGTTGGTCATGCCACAGGCGATGGAACATTGCTGGTCAATGAAGGCCTGTTCTTCGCTGGAAATGCCGTCATTTCGCTGTGCGGTGAGAGTGTCCCACTGCGGCTTGCCAGAGAACAGTTCGGCGTCCCAGAACACGGTACCGGCTTCCAGGGCGACTTTTTCGGTCGCGGAAACCTTCGGTGAGACCTTCTTGAACATGTCGAACAGACGCGGGCTAAGCCACTTGGTGCGTAGTGCCGGTAGGCCGCAGATGGCTACCAATGCTGCTGCGATCAGCAACAGGCTGCCCAGTATTGGCGCATCAACACCAAGGCCGATCAAGCCGGTGACGGCCAGCACACCAATGGCGGCGAGTGCGCCGGCTTCACGCGCCATGACGGTCAATAGACCGGCAAGGGCGACAAGGATAAGGATGATCTGCGTCATGGCAGGACCTCCGGGTAGCGAGGGGATGAGCTCTAGAGAATGGCCTTCTTCACCAGCATAGCAGCCATGCGTTTAGAACAGTTGTTTGAATTGTATTTAGAGTATCCCATGTTCTCACTCTCTGCCAGTTCACCCAAGGTCGAATGCCTTCCAGTATCAGGTCCGCTGTGTGAGCGATAGACACAAAAAAGGCCCCGCGATGCGGAGCCTTTCGCTGGCGGGAAGCACTGAGGGCTTCCCTATATCAGTCGTTGATCGGGACTGAATCGATCTGACGCTTGGATGGCTGCTTGGCCGGAGTGCCAGGCTCGACCACGAAGTAGTCAGCCTTGGAGGCAGGTAGTGCCTCGCGGCCACGAATCTTGTCGGCCATTTTTTCGGCCAGCATGATCGTCGGCGCATTGAGATTGCCCGTCGGGATGATCGGGAATAGCGATGCATCCACGACACGCAGGTTCTCGAGCCCATGTACGCGACCTGCGCCGTCGACGACAGAGGTCGCATCACTGCCCATTCGGCAGCTGCCACATGGGTGGTAGGCGGTCTCGGCGTGGTTACGTACGTACTCGTCGAGCTCTGCGTCGGTCTGTGCTTGCGCGCCTGGTGCCAATTCCTGTCCGCGATAGTCGTCCATTGCCGGCTGCGCGATGATTTCGCGCGTCAGGCGAATGGCGGCACGGAATTCCTGCCAATCACGTTCTTCAGCCATGTAGTTGAAGAAGATCGACGGTGCCACCTTGGGATCCAGCGAGGTCAGGCGAACGCGACCCTTGCTTTGGGAGCGCATGGAACCGACGTGTGCCTGGAAACCATGACCTTGTACGGCGCTCTTGCCGTTGTAACTGATCGCGATCGGCAGGAAATGGTACTGCAGGTTCGGCCATTCTTCGTTGGTATCGCTGCGAATGAAGCCGGCAGCTTCGAATTGATTGCTGGCGCCAATACCGGTGCCCTTGAGCATCCATTCCAGCCCGATCGGCGGCTGGTTGTACCACTTGAGTGACGGGTACAGTGAGATCGGCTTGGTGCACTCATACTGGATGTAGAGTTCCAGGTGATCCTGCAGGTTTTCACCCACGCCCGGCAGGTGATGCACCATCGTCACGCCCAGCGGCTCGAGGTTTTCACGGTTGCCGACACCAGAGCGCTGCAGAATCTGCGGTGAAGCGATGGCACCTCCACACAGCAGCACTTCCTTGCGTGCGCGAACGCGATGATCCTGCCCTTTACGCTCGTATTTCACGCCAACGGCTGTCTTGCCTTCGAAGAGGATGACATCAGTAGTGGCGCGCGTCTCGATGGTGACGTTAGGGCGCTTCTTTGCAGTATCCAGGTACCCGCGGGCGGTGGAGGCGCGACGCCCATTCTTGGTCACGAAGCGGTCCATCGGGCCGAAACCTTCCTGCTGGTAGCCATTGACGTCTTCGGTGGCCGGGTAGCCAGCCTCGATACCTGCGGCGATGAAGGCGTGGTACAGCTCGTTGTTACCTTCCTTTGGCGTGGTCACGGAGACCGGACCATCGCCACCGTGATAGTCGTTCGCGCCGATGTCACGTGTTTCGCACTTGCGGAAGTAGGGCAGGCACTGACGGTAGTTCCAGTCGGCGAGGATCGGATCCTTGGCCCAGTTATCGTAATCCAGCGCATTGCCACGGATGTAGCACATGCCATTGATCAGTGAAGAGCCACCCAGGCCCTTGCCACGACCACATTCCATACGGCGGTCATTCATGTGCGGCTCGGGATCGGTACGGAAATCCCAGTTGTAGCGCTGGCCCTGAAGCGGGAAGGCCAGTGCCGCCGGCATCTGGGTGCGGAAATCGAAGCGATAATCGGGACCACCGGCTTCCAGCAGCAGCACGCTGATATCAGCATCTTCGCTCAGGCGGGTGGCCAGCACGTTACCGGCGCTACCCGCACCGATGATGACGTAGTCGTATTCACGATCGAAATGGCTCATGCATTCTCCTCAGGCATTCTGCGTCTCTGTCATGAGACATCACAGGGCTGGCGATTGACTCGTGGGTCTTGTCGGAATCATCTGGTCTCGTGGCAAGACCCGAGTGATCGAGCTGGCCCCGCAGGGCAGAAGCGTCAAATGGTCAGGGTCATAACTATCATCGAGCTATCATTGATTGATATGCATCGATGACATGGCATCGTCAGTGCCTTGCGTGACGTGAAGAGCAGTCAACGGAGGGTACGACGAGACATGGGAATCAGGGCACTGACCGCACCGCATGGCTGTCATCCGATGGTGAACCCATTGAGATGAAAGCGGACGCTCAGTGCAGTCCGGCATGACGAGTGATCGCCATGCCGGCAGGTAGGACATCGGGTGCTTTGCTGTCCGGCACCCGCCGGATAAACCCTTCAAGCAGGCCAGCGCGCTCAGGTCGCTGCTGGCCCAGGACTTGCGAGCTTTGTGTTCTGAGGCCTTAGAAAGCGGACTCGAACGGCCCCATCTCGATCAGAATAGACTTGGTCTGGGTGTAATGCGCCAGCGTTTCTACGCCGTTCTCACGGCCGATACCGGACTGCTTGTAGCCACCGACCGGCATTTCAGACGGAGATTCACCCCAGGTGTTGACCCAGCAGATACCGGCTTCGAGCTGATGAATCACGCGATGCGCGCGGTTCAGACTCTCGGTGAACAGGCCAGCAGCCAGGCCGTAGGTAGTGTCGTTGGCGCGACGGATAACTTCTTCTTCGCTATCGAAAGACAGAATGGCCATCACCGGACCGAAGATCTCTTCCTTGACGATGCGCATGTCATCGCTGCAATCGGTGAAGACGGTCGGTGCTACCCAGGCGCCCTTGGCGAATTCGCCTTCGGTCATGCGCTCGCCACCGGCAATCAGACGCGCTCCATCCTGACGGCCGATCTCCAGGTAGGAGATGACCTTGTCGAGGTGCTCAAAGCTGACCATCGGGCCAAAGGTGGTGGAGTGATCCTGCGGATCGCCTGCCTTGATACGAGCGACACGCTCGAGAATCTTGGCTTCGAAGGCATCCTTGACGCTGGACTCGACGAACACGCGAGTACCGTTGGTGCAGACCTGACCGGAGCTGTAGAAGTTGGCCATCATGGCACCGTCGGCAGCACGATCGAGATTGGAGTCCGCGAACACCAGCAGCGGGGACTTGCCGCCCAGCTCCATGGTGACTTCTTTCAGGCTCGAGGAAGCGGACGCGGACATGACCTTCTTGCCGGTACCGGCTTCTCCAGTGAAGGAAATCTTGGCGATGTCCGGATGTTCGGTCAGCATCACACCGACGCGAGCGTCACCCTGTACGACGTTGAACACACCGTCTGGTAGGCCGGCTTCGGTGAATATCTCGGCCAGCTTCAGTGCAGTCAGCGGAGTGACTTCGCTGGGCTTGAAGACCATGGAGTTGCCAGCAGCGAGTGCCGGGGCAGACTTCCAGCAAGCGATCTGTATCGGGTAGTTCCAGGCACCAATGGCGCCAATGACACCTAGCGGTTCCTTGCGGGTGTAGACGAAGGCTTCCTGGCGCAGCGGGACTTGGGTGCCTTCGATAGCCGGCGCGAGGCCCGCGTAATATTCGAGAGCATCGGCGCCGGTCACGACGTCGGCCACTTCGGTTTCGGACAGCGGCTTTCCGGTGTCGAGAGTCTCGATTAGTGCCAGCTCATCGTTGCGCTCACGTAGCAGGTCGACGGTACGACGCAGGATGCGCGAACGCTCCATGCCGGTCATCGCAGCCCACACTTTCTGCCCCTTCAGAGCGCTTTCGACAGCGGCATCGACATCAGCGCCGTTGGCCTGCTGAATCTCGGCGATGACTTCGCCTGTCGCAGGGTTGACGGTCTCGAAGGTTTCGCCGGAAGTGGCTTCCACTCGACGGCCACCGATATAAAGGGTCTGGATCGGAAAGCTAGTATTGTCGTTAGCCATGCTTGCGCTCCTAAAGGATTCAGGGAAATGGGGATGGGTGTTCATGACGGAACGTTAAAGGCTGCCGTCACTGATAAAACGTTAGTTTTCAGCCTGGCAGCAGGCGCAAAGATCAGGCGTGCTTTCCGGTTCGGCGATCATCGAGGTGCTTGCGTGAAGCGCTAGCTGATACTCGACGTACTCATAGGCCAAACGACGTGCCCGCTCAACATCAAGGCCATCCGGTGCCAATGCGCCACGCAGCCAAAGACCATCAATCAATGCGGCGAGCCCTGTTGCAGCATCGCGCGCCTCGTCACGTGGCATGGCGCGTCGGAACCGTGCTGACAGATTGGACACCAGCCGGCGATCGTTGACCCTCTGCAGGCGTTCAAGCGGTATGCGGTGCATGCTGGAGGCCCAGAACGCCAGCCATGTCTTGGAGACGGTCTGACTGACTTGGCTACGATCGAAATTACCGTCGATCACGGCATGAAGATGACTGCGCACATCATCGTTGGCCAGGTTGGCACGGCGTTCACTGACAGCACTGCGTAGATCAGTCAAGATCTGACGCATGGTGGCTTCCATCAAGCCATCCTTGCCGCCGAAGTAATGGCTGATGATGCCGGCGGAAACGCCTGCGTGGCGTGCAATGCGCGCCACAGTCGCATCGGCCAAACCTGCCTCATCGATAGCCTGCATGGTGGCCAGGATCAATTGGCGGCGACGGATGGGCTCCATTCCCACTTTCGGCATCAGCTTGCTCCTTGTCGAGTGGCATATCGGGGGAATCACGTAATGATGCTAGGGTACGTGTTTGTTACCGTTTTGCTGAAAGCCACATGTATTCTGCTCCGGCGCCCCGTTATTGTTGGGGCAGGTATGATGCCCTTGATCGGCTGACCCCCATGACAAAGGGAAGCATGAGGAAGTGCATCACCCAAAATATTTTATTGAACGTTCAATTAACAAAAATTGTAGTGGCTACCGAGATGTGCGTCAAGTTGCATAATAGATACTTATTGAAAGTGGGGCTTGGTAAAACGCAGGATGTCAGGTAGAACACTGGGTAACACTGTCAGGGTATCTTGATATATGCGCCATGGTGCTCTGTGCAAGGCGGTGACTTATGCAAGAACATTGCGTATTACGGTGTACGGACGCCGAATGAAAATCGAACAACAAGACAAGGGGTAGGCATGAAACCATTATTGGGTATTGCAGTGTTGCCGGTAGGTCTGGCGATGGGACTACTATTGGTGCCGCAGGCACAAGCAGAGGTATCGAAGGAGTGCCGCACGGTGCGTTTCGCTGAGGTTGGCTGGTCAGATATCACGGCGACCACGGCATTAACACGCAGTGTGCTTGATGGGCTGGGCTACAAGACCACTTCTGACACCATCTCCGTGCCGATAGCCTATGCCGGAATGAAGAATAACGACTTCGATGTCTTCCTGGGTAACTGGATGCCGTCGATGGCATCGATCAGTGACCCGTACATCGACAAGGGGCAGGTCGAACGCCCGCGTGCCAATCTCGAGGGTGCCAAATATACCTTGGCCGTGCCGCAGTATGTGCTCGATGCAGGCGTCACGTCAGTGGCTGACCTTGCCAAGAACATCGACAAGTTCGATGGACGTATCTACGGCATCGAAGCTGGCAATGATGGCAACATGATCATTTCCGACATGATTGATGATGATGCCTTCGGCTTGGGAGAATTCGAGATGATTGATTCTTCCGAGGCCGGCATGCTGGCTGAAGTGAAATCAAAGATTTCTGCCAAGGAATGGATCGTCTTCCTAGGCTGGGAACCGCACCCCATGAATACGCGTTTTGACATGGGCTATCTGAAAGGCGCCGATGACTACTTCGGTCCGAACTTTGGTGGGGCGACTGTCTATACCAATACCCGTGCGGGCTACAGTGCCGAATGCGGTAACGTAGGCACCCTGTTGGCCAATCTGGAGTTCACGCTTGAGATGGAAAACCAGGTCATGAGCGACATCATGGATGAGGGTGCTGATCCTGATGAGGCTGCCGTAAGCTGGCTCAAGGATCATTCGCAGGTATTGGATGCTTGGCTGAAAGGCGTGAAGACTGTTGATGGCGAGCAGGGCCTTGCTGCAGTAAAATCGTCTCTGGGGCTTTGAGTCATCCTGACGCGCGGCGAGCGTGTCAGGAGAGAAGAGCAGCGGCGGGAATGTATGTCAGGTCTTTTATAAAAACTGCTTGCAATTCAGCAGCCTGACCTGCAATATACGCTCCGTCGTGTGGCTACATAGCTCAGCTGGTTAGAGCACATCACTCATAATGATGGGGTCCCCTGTTCGAATCAGGGTGTAGCCACCAGTGATTCCAAGGCCTGCATCCGTGCGGGCCTTGTCACATCCGAAAGTCGCTTTGTATGCTTTCAGAAGTGAATCCGAAAGGAGGGATCAAGCGGGTTTTACGGTCGTCTGAATGGCTGAAGGTGGTTGACGCCATTGAGTATTTCCGTATAATTCGTCGCGTGCTTAAGGTTGTTCCTCGATAGCTCAGTTGGTAGAGCAAATGACTGTTAATCATTGGGTCACAGGTTCGAGTCCTGTTCGAGGAGCCAATAGCACAGGTATATGCTTGAAATGTCATGCTGATAATGTCAAAAATGATGATATCGATGACAAAAGGATTTCCGGTCGTTCCTCGATAGCTCAGTTGGTAGAGCAAATGACTGTTAATCATTGGGTCACAGGTTCGAGTCCTGTTCGAGGAGCCAATCCAAGGCTTCCTGCCAATGCCGGAAATTACGCTGAACGATGACTATCTTCATCGCCAGCAACAGTATCGCTATGATGCTGTCTGATATTTGATGTTCCTCGATAGCTCAGTTGGTAGAGCAAATGACTGTTAATCATTGGGTCACAGGTTCGAGTCCTGTTCGAGGAGCCAATATCACACTTTCTCTCTTCCCTTGTTAGTCGATATGCTCTGCTTTACCTGGTTTCCTGAAGATCTCCTGTGGCATTGAGGCTATCTTTCCGCTCGAAGCTCCTATCTGTTCGAAGCTCCTACCTGTTTGAAGTTCTGACTTGCTTGAAGTCTCTGTGCGTTTGAATTCCCGATCGTTCGACATCTATCTGCCTCTTATCTCTATCGTTGCTGGCATCTCGCTTGCGGCGCTTTGTCGTGAGTGTCTCTGCCCTTGCCGGCATGGCCCTCGATCGCCTATCCCTATTTTATCTCTGTCTATCAATTGATTAATTAACGAAAAGACCCCTGCGCTCATGGAGCGCAGGGGTCTTGATCTTCGAGACGCAACCTCGTGGTGTACTACTTGTCGCCGTTCAGGTGGGCATAGTCGAGCAGGATCTCTGCGCTTTCCTGCAACTGTGCCTGATCGATGGGGTCCTTGGCTTCCTTGTCATCGCTGGCGGTATCGATCACTTCGGGCTCACTGCCGCTGGCTGATACGTGATCGCTGCTAGCATCCAGCTCTGCAAAACTTGCCAGTTCCTTGAGGCCCAAGGCGCGGCGGCGCTTGTTCTCCAGTGCCAGCTGTTCGGCTTCCTGTGCATCCATTTCGCGCTTGCGCTGCTCGCGGTTGAGGCTGATGCTCGTTTGCTGGGCGCGCAGCGTTCTGGACAGGGATACCTCGCTTTGCAGGTAGGAGAAGTTAGGCTCTCGCTCGGCGCGGCTTTCGTGGCGGGCACGAAGTGCTGCCAGATAGCGCGCGGGGTCTCCGTGGCGGCGATATTTCACTGGACGCACCTGGTCCCAGGGTAAGGCGTAGTCGAGGCTGGATTCACCGATTTCCTTCGGGTCAATGACACTTGGGAAGTCGATATCCGGCTTGACTCCCTTGTTCTGAGTGGAGTCACCGGAAATACGGTAGAACTTGGCGCGTGTCAGCTTGATCTCACCCTGTGTCAGCGACGAGATGGTCTGTACGGTCCCCTTGCCGAAAGTCTGGCTGCCAATGATCAGGCCGCGTCCGTAGTCCTGGATAGCACCGGCAAAGATCTCGGATGCTGAAGCGGAAAGACGATTGACCAGTACGGTCAGCGGGCCATCGTAGTGCGTGCCAGCTTCGGTATCGCCATACAGACTGATGCGTCCGCGTGCGTCACGTACCTGCACGGTGGGGCCGCGATCGATGAACAGGCCGATCATCGAGTTGGCCTCCTGCAGTGCACCGCCGCCATTGTTGCGCAGGTCCAGTACGATACCTTCGACCTTCTTGGCCTTGAGTTCGTCGATCAGGCGCGCCACATCACGAGTCGTGCTGCGGTAGTCGTCTTCACCGGCCTGCCAGGCATCGAAGTCGACATAGAAGGCGGGTACGTGAATCACGCCGATCTTGTGCATGCCATCTTCGCGTTTGACGTCGATGACCTTGGCGTTGGCTGCCTGATCTTCAAGCTTGACGGTGTCACGAGTGATGTCCACTTCACGCGTCTTGGTGACATCCAGTGACTGAGCCGGGATGACCTCAAGGCGCACGATGGAGCCCTTGGGGCCGCGAATCAGATCGACCACGTCATCAAGGCGCATGCCCACGACGTTGGTCCATTCGTCATCTTCCTGGCCAACGGCAACGATGCGATCCGCAGGTTTGAGTTCACCGTCCTTTTCGGCGGGGCCGCCCGGGACCAGGCTCGAGACCTTGACGTACTCGCCTTCCGACTGCAGCAGTGCGCCAATGCCGTCGAGTGACAGTTTCATCTGGATATCGAAGGACTCACCCTGGCGCGGCGAGAAGTACTCGCTGTGCGGATCAATGCTGCCGGTCACGGCATGCATGATCAGTGTCAGGATGTCTTCATCGTTGGTCTGCTCGATGCGATTGAGCTGGTTGCTGTAACGCTCGCTCAGCGTCTTGCCGATGTCCTCATCACTCTTGTCGGACAGTGACATGGAAAGCCAGGCGTTCTTGAGGCGCTTGCGCCACAGTTCGTCGAGGTCTTTCTCGCTATCGGCCCATGGGCTGTCCTTGCGGTCCAGCGCTAGGCGGTCGTCTTTCTCGAAATCAAAGGTTGGGTGAGCATCCAGCGTCTTCACCAGCCATTCCAGGCGTGAGGTGAGTCGTTGTTGGTAGCGGTCATAGAGTGCGTAGACGCGCTCGAGGTCGCCATCGACCATGGCGTCGTCAAAATCATGACGCAGATCGCTGAACTCACTGATGTCCGTATCGAGCAGATAGGCTTTTTGCGGGTCAAGGGTCTTCAGGTACTGGGCGAAAACCTGGCTGGCCCAGTGATCATCCAAGGTCACATCTTCGTAATGCCCATAGCGCAATGACTCGGAAACTTCGCGAGCAGCCTGTGCATCGGCGTCAGTAGGTGTGACCGTGGCACTGGCAGGGCCGGCCAAGGCAAGACACAGGGCAATAAATGCCGTGCGCCGGACGTTTACGAACAGGCTCATCAATGAAGCACTCCCGATTCATGTACACTCAGCTCCCTGAACGACCTCCCCGCAGGGCGGTCGAGCGGGCATTGTAGCAGTCTCCCGCGTCAGGCACAGTTGCCTGCCGTTGATACGCGGGCCTTGCGGCTGTTGCGTCAGCGCAGGGGGATCGTAGCCACAGCGCTTCGGTCGACAGCCTGAGTAGCACCTGTTTGCCGGCCATCACTTCACGAGATGAATGGTTTCAGGCTTTTTCTAGAATGTCTCTTCTTATACAGTGCCTTGCATTCATCTTCGAGGACTTGACGCCATCATGACTCATGCGATTGCAGATTCCCGTGTTCCAGCGTTACTCGACTTCCTTTCTGTCTCGCCGACTCCTTGGCATGCTACCGCTACCATGGCGCAGCGTCTTGAGCGAGAAGGCTATCGACGACTCGACGAAACCTCGAACTGGCAACTGGTGCCGGGCGAGCGTGCTTACGTCACGCGTAATGACTCTTCACTGATTGCCTTCCGGCTTCCTGATAGTCATACGGCGCTAACCTCATTGCGGATGATAGGGGCGCACACTGATTCCCCTTGCCTGCGACTAAAGCCCAGTCCGGCCCAGGCCAGTCAGGGTTGGTTGACCCTGGGTGTCGAAACTTATGGTGGTGTGCTGCTAAGTACCTGGTTTGATCGTGATCTTGGCTTGGCAGGCCGAGTACAGGTACGTCATCAGGATGGCCGGCGCGAAAGCCTGCTATTGACAGTGGCACGCCCTGTTGCCTGCGTGCCGAGTCTTGCCATTCATCTTGATCGTGACGTCAATAGCGGGCGTGCCATCAATGCTCAGACGCAGATGTCGCCAGTGGTCATGCAGCTGCCAGAAAGCGGCGACACACCAGTAGAGGTCTTCCATGCGCTGTTGATCGACCTTCTCGAAGAACAGCACGGCGTTCGTGTCGCTGACATCATTGATTTCGAGCTAGGGCTACATGACGTGCAGCTGGCAGCGCAGTCTGGCTTGCGTGGTGAACTGATTACCAGTGCACGACTCGATAACCTGCTGTCATGCTTCGTTGGTCTTGAGGCATTGCTCGAGGCTGATGGAGAGCAGGGAGCCTTGTTCGTCGCGACCGATCACGAAGAAGTAGGTAGCGCCAGTGCCTGTGGCGCGCAGGGGCCTTTCCTGGCCGATGTGCTCAAACGCATCAATCACTACGTGGGTTTGGACAACGAGGAGGGCTATCAGTGCCTTGTGCAACGTTCATTGATGATTTCCTGTGACAATGCACATGCTGTCCACCCCAATTTCGCGGATAAGCATGATGCCGGCCACGGTCCGAAGCTGAATGCGGGACCAGTGATCAAGGTCAATGCCAATCAGCGCTATGCCACCAACAGTGTCACGGCAAGCCTGTTCCGTGAGCTGTGTCGGGAGCAGAATGTGCCGGTACAGACCTTTGTCAGTCGTGCCGACATGGGATGTGGCAGCACGATCGGGCCGATTACCGCCAGTGAAGTTGGTGTGCCGACATTGGATATAGGTTTGCCACAGTGGGGGATGCACTCGATTCGCGAAACGGCAGGCAGTCACGATGTTGCCTTGCTGATCAAAGTGTTGGTGGCGTTCTGCAATCGCGAGGTGCTGGAATGATCAGCGCATGCCCGTGATGCAGTGAGCCGTGTGTGCAAGATGCAAAAAGGCAGCCCTGAGGGCTGCCTTTTTCAGTTGTCTCGCATGCAGCGTTGTAAGTGTCTCTCCAGCGCTGGTAACGAAAAAGGCCCTGACTGATACAGTCAGGGCCTTTCGTAATCTTGTTTGGTGGCTACACCCTGATTCGAACAGGGGACCCCATCATTATGAGTGATGTGCTCTAACCAGCTGAGCTATGTAGCCGTCCAACGGGGGCGAATAATACGGATTGGCTATGAGGCTGTCAAGAAACCCATGGGTATTCATGCTGCTAGTTGTGGAAATTCACCTTGAGATTCGAGGGTAGATCATCGCCTGAGATAGCGCGCGTAATGAGGTCAGCACTGCCGCAGGCTAGCGTAAAGCCAAGGCTGCCATGGCCGGTGTTCAGCCATAGATTATCTGGCGCATCGTGCTTTTTTCTACCGTGACGAGCGTGTCCGATGAGCGGCGGACCCTTGGGAGTGCTAGGGCGCAAACCTGCCCACGGTGTCGCATCGGCGAAATTGCCTGCTTCAGGGAAGCTCGTGCTGGCAATGCGACGCAGTGCGGCGATACGCCCCTCGTCGATTGCAGGATGAGAGATATCACGCTCGTGGCTACCAATATCCACCATCGCCGCGATACGTAGCTGGTGACTATCGGCGGACCCAAGGTTTGCATAAACCACCTTGCGCGCAGCGTCAGTCACGCTGATACGTGGTGCAATCGCGCCTTCTGAAAGCGGTAGGGTGAGGCTATATCCCTTTAGTGGCTGGATAGGCAACCGGATGCCCAGTGCACGAACCATCGCTGCACTATGATTGCCTGCCGCCAATACGACTTCCTCCACCTTCCAGCGTTCACGGCTGCCATCGATATGGATGAGGTCAAGATATTGAATGCGCCCGTTCTCTTTCGAGAGCGGGGCCACATGGGTGCTTGCGAAGCGCGTGTAGCGACCTGAATTGATGAGTTGACGCTCGAGTGCCTGACAAAAGGCGTGACAGTCTGCCGTTTCATCCGAGGCGCTGAAGATGCCGCCTGCCAGGGACGCCTGTTGCGAGAACAATGCGGGTTCCAGTGCGATACATTGGCGAGCATCAAGGGGCTGTTGGTCATCGGGCGCAATCCGCGCACCAATCGCTTTGTTGAGCGCCTGTTGATCGCGATGAACGACCAGCTTGCCGGTTTGTTGCCAAGCGAAACCTGATAGCCCGTCTTGTTCACGCCACTCTGCCAGTATCTGCTGGCTATGCTGTGCGAGTGATAGCAGCTGCGAGGCGCTTTGGTGGTGTTGACGGCGATGGCAGGCTGCCAGAAATTGCAAGGCCCAGCGCCACTGAGCAAGATCGAGCTGTGGGCGAAACCTGAGAGGTGCCTCACTGCCAGCCAGTAGCCACTTGATGGCCTGTAAGGGCACACCACTATCCGCCAGTGGCGCCACGTAGCGATAGCTGAGTTGGCCGCCGTTGGCATGGCTGGTTTCGCTGGCAACCTCGGCATGAGCATCGATGAGCGTGACGTGATGGCCGGCGCGCACGAGTGAATGGGCGCTGGTGAGGCCGATCACGCCACCGCCGATAATGGTGACATGACGCTGCATGGCAGACTCCTGAAGGAAAGTCATGCAGCATGACTGCCGCGCGTAAGTTGAGCGAATGAAAACCTGTCGATATGCCATAACCTGAGGTTATTGCCGTAAAGCTGTGATGGGGAATGTCTCTCGCAGATATGACTCGCGTATGCTGTTTGTTCACAGGATATTTAACGCCGCGATCGACGCGTGACAGGAGGAAGATATGCGGCTCAGAGATCTCGAAATCTTTCATGCCGTATTGCAGGCGGGCAGTGTCACCGGCGCCGCGCGGCTACTGCACATCTCTCAGCCGGCAGCGAGCAAGGCCTTGCAGCAGGTCGAACGTCACTGGGGCATCGTGTTGTTTACACGCAGTGCAGGGCAACTTTATCCCACTGAGGAAGCTCGTCAGTTGGAGGAGGCCAGTCAGGGGATGCTGGGGCAACTGGATGAGGTGAAGCGGCTGGCTGCAGGCTTGCGGAGTGGTGAAGAGCAGGCGCTCAAGGTCATCGCAACGCCAGCGATTGCTCAACAGTTGTTACCCCAGGCGTTGGGGCAATGGCGGCGGCGTCATGCGCAGGTAAGGTGTGAGTTGGCGACTCAGCATACGCGAGAGATTGTTGATGCCTTGTTGCTGCATGAGGCAGAGCTTGGGTTCACGCTCAGTGCGCCAACGCATCCGGCTCTGGCGACACGCGCGCTGTTCAGCCTGCCATTGATGGTGCTGGCACCTGAAGGCTATTGGGCGCAGGAGAGCCACAATGTTCCCTTGCCGGTTTCGACATTGGCGGGAGTGCAACTGGTGGCATTGGGCACACATGATCCACTGGCGCGGCGTCTTGATAGCCTGTTGGCAAGTGCTGAGCAGCATGAGCCGCGTATGTATGATCACCCGCCGCATATCATCACGCGTGTACAGACCTATCCGTTGGCAGCGGCGTTGGTACAGTCAGGGGAAGGTCTTGCGGTGGTGGATGCACTGACGGCGTATATCGCTTGCACGACTCAGGGGCTGATGGCACGGCCCTTGCCTGCGGCAGGTGAGTTGGTCCTCAGTGCCGTCTGGCGACGCAAGGAAGGGCGCTCGCGTCTGGCCCAGTCTCTCGCGGATAGTCTGGCGCGTCAGGCGGCACAGTGGTTGACGCCCGCAGCTAAAGCCTGAGGTCTGAAGTTTGAGGCATCTGGAGTTCATGGCATCATGAAAACGTAAAACGCCCCTGGGCTCATAAGAGATCAGGGGCGTTTTGTATCTCAGGCAGAGGTCACTCGGCATTCTCTGGCTGTAAGTCCAAGTCCAAGTCCAAGTCCAAGTCCAAGTCCTGGGCTGGGCTGGGTTCAAGCTCAGGCTTAGACATTGAAACGGAAGTGCACGACATCACCATCCTTGAGGATATAGTCCTTGCCTTCCAGGCGCCACTTGCCAGCATCCTTGGCGCCCTGTTCGCCGGTATAGGCGATGAAGTCATCATAGGCCACGACTTCGGCACGGATGAAGCCTTTCTGGAAGTCGGTGTGGATAACGCCGGCACCTTCCGGCGCAGTCGCGCCAATCTTGATGGTCCAGGCACGGACTTCCTTCACACCTGCGGTGAAGTAGGTCTGCAGACCCAGCAACTCGTAACCGGCGCGGATCACGCGATCCAGGCCTGGCTCTTCCATGCCCAGCTCATTGAGGAACATCTCGCGCTCTTCTTCATCAAGCTCAGCGATCTCGGCTTCAATCTTGTTGCACACTGGCACTACGATGGCGCCTTCCGCCGCCGCAATCTCGCGCACGATATCGAGATAGGAGTTGTTCTCGAAGCCTTCTTCGCTGACGTTGGCGATATACATGGTCGGCTTGAGGGTCAGGAAGCCGAAGCCTCTGAGCGCCTTGAGGTCATCATCGGTCAGTCCGAAGCTGCGCAACGGCTGTCCTTCGGCCAAGTGCGGCTGGATACGCTCCAGTACGGCCTTGGTGGTGATGGCTTCCTTGTCGCCGCCCTTGGCGATACGTGCCAGACGCTGGATGCTGCGCTCGACGCTATCGAGATCGGCCAATGCCAGTTCGATATTGATGGTCTCGATATCGGCAGTCGGGTCGACATGATTGGCAACATGGATGACGTTGTCGTCTTCAAAGCAGCGGACCACGTGCGCGATGGCATCAGTTTCGCGAATGTTGGCGAGGAACTTGTTGCCCAAGCCTTCACCTTTTGAGGCGCCAGCGACAAGACCTGCGATATCCACGAATTCCATGGTGGTCGGCAGTATCTTCTCGGGCTTGACGATCGCGGCCAGTGCACCCAGGCGCGGGTCAGGCATCGGTACGATACCGGTATTCGGCTCGATGGTGCAGAAGGGGAAGTTCTCGGCATCAATGCCAGACTTGGTCAGTGCATTGAAGAGAGTGGACTTGCCGACGTTCGGGAGGCCGACGATGCCGCAATTGAAACCCATGGCGCTAGATCCTGGTGTGACGTATCGAATGGGGCGTGTCGCTGGCAGTCATCTCGACCAGCAGACCATCGTCCAGAGAGGACATCGGTCGTGCGGGGAAATGAGCTGACAGGCACGGAGTTAGCTAGGCGGGAAGTGTAAGGCCTCATGCCGCCGAGGTCATCCATTGGGCGCATGTTGCGCGATAAATGATGATGTTTGCTGCTGAGCGCACGGTGCAAGGCACGCACGGCAGCGAGGCGATACGCAGAGGCGCGGATCACCGGAATTCGAAAGGAGGATAGTACAGAGCGATTCAGTTCTTGAAGGCGTCAGGTCTTGAGGACATCAGTCCTTGAAGGCTTCAGCTCTTGAAGATGTCAGCCCTTGAAAGAGTGCAGGCGATTCATGGCGCGTGCCCATTCGCTGCTGATGGCTTCGGGGAGAGTCATGACAATTTCGTCGATGGCAGCATCAATGGATTGACGGTCTGCCTTGCCGGGGCGGCCGAGGACGAAATTGGTCACCAGGTTGGCATTACCGGGATGGCCGATACCAATGCGGGCACGATGGAAGGACTTGTCGTTGCCCAGCGCACTGATGATGTCACGCAGCCCGTTGTGTCCCCCATGGCCACCACCCTGCTTATAGCGAGCGGTACCGGGGTCGATGTCCAACTCATCGTGGGCGACGAGCAGTTCATCCGGAGCGAGCTTGTAGAAGTTGCACAATGCGGCCACGGCCTGACCGCTGCGATTCATGAACGTTGATGGGAACAGCAAATGCAGATCCTGGCCCGCGAAAACAATCTTCGCGTATTGGCCATGGAACTTGCGTTCCGGACGCAACGTGGTGTGACCGTGGCGCGCAAGGGCGTCAAGGAGCCAGACGCCGGCATTATGACGGGTGTCTTCGTATTCGTTCCCCGGGTTACCGAGGCCGATGATCGCTTTCACCTGTGACATTGCGGTATCTGGCTCCTTGATCAGGCTGCGTTATTCTGCTGCAGCTTCTTCGCCTTCACCGGCAGCTGCATCTTCTTCAGCAGCGGCGATGTTCGGGCGAGTGACGTTGACCACAGCGGAGTCGTGATCGGCACCGTGGGACAGTGCAACGGACTCGGAACCTTCCGGCAGAGTGATGTCGGACAGGTGCAGAGTGTGACCGACTTCAAGTGCGGACACGTCCAGCTCCAGGTATTCCGGCAGTGCTGTCGGCAAGCAGCTGATTTCGATGTCTGTCGCCATGACGTGCAGTACGCCATCTTGATCCTTGACGCCGACACAGGCTTCCTGACCAGTGATGTGCAGCGGCACATTCATGGTCAGTTTCTGAGTCAGGTCGATGCGCAGGAAATCGATGTGAGTCAGCAGCGGCTTGAACGGGTGACGCTGCAGGTCACGGATGACGACTTTCTCTTCCTTGCCAGCAACATTCAGAGTGATGATGGAGGAGTAGAACGCCTCGTCATCAACTGCCTTGTACAGGCTCGGCTTGTCGACCATGACCGGAGTCGGGGCTTTGTCAGCGCCGTAGATGATGCCCGGCACGAAATCGTTCGTAAGACGCAGGCGGCGGCTCGCACCTTTCCCGAGGTCTTGACGAACTTCAGCATTCAGTTTGAAC
Organism: Cobetia sp. QF-1; assembly: GCF_002213105.1. NCBI lineage: Bacteria > Pseudomonadati > Pseudomonadota > Gammaproteobacteria > Oceanospirillales > Halomonadaceae > Cobetia > Cobetia sp. QF-1. Next base: position 675,674 of record NZ_NBVS01000001.1, on the reverse strand, counting down.
AGTTTCATTTTACAAATACCTCAAGGGCTAATGAGAATCCGGCAGCCCCCGCGACCAGAGCGCTACCGGATTCATGAGGCTGACTCGAAGGTTTCCGAGCCAACCGCTTGTCAGCAGGAAACGAGTCTCCTGCTGCTGTCAGTACCATCTTCCGAACCATCGGCGAAAAGCATTCGCCAAGCGGAACTTAGTGGAACATGGCGCTGACGGATTCTTCATTGCTGACACGACGGATTGCTTCAGCGATCAGACCTGCCACGGTGAGCTGGCGAATCTTGCCTGAGCGACGAGCTGCATCGGACAGAGGAATGGTATCGGCAACGACCACTTCGTCAAGGACGGAGTTGGTAATGTTGTCGACCGCCGGGCCAGATAGAATGGCGTGTGACGCGTAGGCCACAACGCGGTTGGCGCCGTGATCCTTGAGCGCTTCGCCTGCCTTGCACAGTGTGCCAGCAGTATCGATCATGTCATCGACCAGCACACAGGTGCGGCCTTTGATATCACCGATGATATTCATCACCTGAGCCTGATTGGCCTGGGGACGACGCTTGTCGATGATCGCCAGCTCGCAGTTAAGCTGCTTGGCGATGGCACGGGCACGCACCACACCACCTACATCCGGGGAGACGACGATCAGATTGTCATAATTCTGACGTTCGATGTCGTCGAGCAGAATCGGTGAGCCGTAGACGTTGTCCACCGGCACATCGAAGAAGCCCTGGATCTGGTCAGCATGCAGGTCCATGGTCATGACACGGTTGACGCCAGCCTTGACCATCATGTCCGCGACCACCTTCGCCGAGATCGGCACGCGAGCAGAGCGCACACGGCGATCCTGGCGTGCGTAACCGAAATACGGCACGACCGCAGTGATACGCGCCGCTGACGCACGACGCAACGCATCCACCATCAGGATCAGCTCCATCAGGTTGTCGTTGGTCGGTGCGCAGGTGGACTGCATGATGAAGACGTCCTTACCACGAACGTTTTCGTTGATTTCTACCGCAATCTCGCCATCGCTGAACTGACCGACGGTTGCATGGCCCAGGCGGGTATCGAGGGCTTCAGCAACCTTGCGGGCGAGAGCGGGATTGGCATTCCCCGCGAATACCATCAGTTTAGACACGCGCAGCCACCTTTGGAGTCTTGTGGGATCTCGGGAGTGGAGAATTCCGGGTTGACCGGGAACGGCCAGGATTGGCTGGGGTACCAGGATTTGAACCTGGGAATGTCGGTATCAGAAACCGGTGCCTTACCACTTGGCGATACCCCAGCAACGTTCACTTCAACCAGTTGCTGTGCTCAGGCCTGAGCCAGAGCGGCATGTAGGGGAGAGATGTTGCAACCGCGTGCCGAGAAGGTGTGCCACGTCGGGCGCTCGCATGCGAGTCTACCCAGCACCTTGCTGGCCTGTCGTGCGTCATCAAACGCACAGAACACACAGGCGCCGGTGCCCGTCAGTCTGGCGGTGCCGAAATGATTCAGCCAGTTCAGGGCGTCGGCGACTGCCGGGTACAAAGCGCTTACCACGACTTCGCAGTCGTTTCGGCCCCCCTGCAGTGCGCGCGCCATACTAATAGCGGGGCTGGAACGTGTCAATTGTGGGTGGCCGAACACCGCGGGGGTCGAGACTTCGATACCGGGATGAATAACCACGAACCATGGGGTGTCCAGCGCAGCAGGCATCAGTTTTTCGCCAATGCCTTCGGCCCAGGCAGCAAAGCCACGCACGAAGACTGGTACATCAGCGCCCAGTTCAAGACCCAGCTCGGCTAGAGTGTCTTCATCCAGCGATAGCTGCCATAGGTGATTGAGTGCCAATAGTGTTGTAGCGGCATCACTGCTGCCACCACCGAGGCCACCGCCCATTGGCAGTACCTTCTCAATCTGGATGTCGACACCGGGCAGGGCTGATGCCTCCGCTACCTTGCCGTATGACACTGCGGTTTCACGCAGTCGTCGTGCTGCACGCACGATCAGGTTGGCTTCCTCGGGCACGCCGTCAATAGCAGGTGTCAGAGTGATGGCATCGTCGTCACGCAGCTGAAAGTGCAGAGTGTCGCCATGATCGAGAAACTGAAACAGGGTCTGCAGCTCGTGATAGCCATCAGGACGCTGTCCAGTGATATGCAGCATACGATTGAGCTTGGCGGGAGCCGGCAAACTGAGAGCAGAAAGTGTCGAGTGAATCACGGGCGAGGCGGTCCTGGTTAGATGTCGGGCGCGTTGAACAAGGTCGAACTCAACTGTTATCAGCAAGACGGCCGGCCTGTGAGCAGGTCGGCCGTCTTGCTGATAACGATACCGCTGATGCATGCGAGCGATTGATGCGGGGACTTGAGCTTGAGATAGAGATAGAGATAGAGCCCAAGCAGGGTACTCGCTATAGCGCCTGCCACTGATTGACGATCAGTGTAGCGGTCAGGTCGCCGTAATAAAGCTTGAGTTTTCGCGGTAGCCACAGGCCTTCAGCGCGCGTCCAGTCTTGGTAGCTCACCTTCCAGCCATCCTGATACAGCGTAGCGGGAAAGCCTTGTGCATCTTCCTCAAGCTGATGAGTCCCCTCGCTCGGCAGGCCGCGGACCCAGTCATTCAGCGCGCCTAACGGCAATGACCAGCCCAGCTGCTGCAGCATCAGGCTTTCGGCATCGGGTGCCTCAAAGTCACCATCCGAAGAGTTGAGGCGGACACCGTCAGCGTCACGCGTCACGGTAGTGCGGCCTGCGCCCAGCGGACCAGTGATCAGCATGCGATAGTCATCACCATCCTGCTGCCAGTCAAGATTGGCGCTGTGGCCTTCATCCGGCGTACGGATACCCACCTTGCCAGCCAATTGCCAGTGCGTTAATGCATCGAGCTGTGTTGCCTGTTGCTGCCAATCACCTTCACTGCGTGTCAGGTCGCCGGCAACGTCACTGGCCATCTGGCTGGCGCAGCCGCCCAGCAGCAATGTCATTGTCAGCAAGGCAGAGGTCAGCAGGCGATGTGCCAACGGCAATAAAGCGTTAAATATAGGCAATGAAGGGGTCGTCATGACGCAGAGGCCTTTCAGATGGCGAGAGAATTGAGAGCGATGATAAAGAGAGTCAGGGTAATGGACCCGTGGCCATGCGGAAAGTGCCGTGCAGCTAGTGCACGGCAGTCATGTCATGAGGGTAGGCGCAGGGCGATTCAGGGCGAATCTACCACCGGGCGCAAGGCCGGGATGCGCCGGAATAATGTCTCCAGCTCGGTGGCTTCTTCGAAGCGTTCGCTTAATTCGACTGCCAGGCCACGCGCCTCGTCCTGGCGATCCAGCGCCCACAGTACTTCGGTGAGATGAGCCCCGATCTCGGCGTCCTGCTGCTGAGCCCAAGCGGCTTCCAGCGGTGGAAGCGCCTGCTTGGCGTTGCCCGTCAGGAAGTGTCCCCACCCGAGGCTATCGAGAATGGCCGAGTCATTCGGAGACAGTTCGTGAGCGCGCTTGATCAACGTCAGCGCTTCGTCACGACGATCAGTTTCCACCAATAAGGTATAGCCCAGTGCGTTATAGGCGCTGGCATTGTCCGGTTCAAGTGAAATCACTTCGTGTAGGTCCTGCTCCATGCCTTCAAGCTGGTTATCTTCCAGTCGACGAATGCCACGCAGGAATAGCAGGCTACCCAGCTCACTCTTGACAGCATCGCGTGCCTCTTGGTCCTCGCTGGCAACCATTTTATTGAGTGCCTTGCGGCGCGTGCTGATACTACCGTCGAGCAAGGTGTCGGCGTCAGTGAAGGCCTCTTGAGCGTCGAGCAAGTCAATCTCGAAGCTAAGTAGTGTCATGGCATGGCGTGGATGACGTAGACGCTCCACGTCCAGGAACTGACGCGCCTCGTCAATACGGTCATGTTCAGCCAGCAGTTGGGCTGCGCGCGCGCGGCTGGAAATATAGCGCTCACCTTCTGGCACCTGACGGTAATAGAGGATGGCGTTGTCGATCTCGCCGCTGGCTTCGGCAGCCAGACCCAGCATGGCAAAGGCGGCATCCGGAGTCGGATCTTCCTCCAGCAGTGGTAGCAACAGTCGATGGGCATCCTGAGGTGCATCGGCATCCAGGTACAGACTGGCCAGCGCGAGGCGCAGACGAGGGGCGTTGGGATGGCGAGCGACCAGGGTGTCGATACGCTCGCGAGCAGACGACCTGTCGCCGCTGGCCAGTTCTGTCTGGGCAGCACTCAGCACCAAGCGACTGTCATCGGGGGCGAGTTCAAGTCCGCGTGTTGCAGCCTGACGTGAGGCGTCAAGATGTCCAGCATCACGCTCTATCTCACTGCGCGCCAACCACAGATCTGGCAGTTCGGCATGCGTGGCTTCCAGTTGGATCAGGCGTGTGCGTGCCCTGCGCTCATTACCAAGGGCCGCTTCGAACAGGGCGGCTGCGATCTTTGGCATCGGCTGAGTGGGGTGTTGCACAATATGTGTGGCGAGTAGCGACAAAAGTGGTTCGAGGTCAGCCTCGGCATCAATAGCCTGTTCCGCCACGGTCGCCAGGTTGCCATTACCGCCATTGGCTTCCACCATCAGCCGTTGCTCAAGTGCTGTCATCCAGTCACCACGTGCCATCGCCAAACGAGCACGGATGATGCTGGGCTCGCTGGCGGTGTCATCTAGCTGTTGCCAGCGTTCAGCAGCACGCTCCAAAAGAGCGGGATTGTCGGCGTAGCGTGCGGCCAGCACGGCGCGACGGGCCAATTCAGGATCATCGAAGCGACGACTGGCCGCCAGATATCCATCAGCGGCGCGAGGATAGTTACCACGCTGACCGGCAAGCTCCGCACTCAATAGCTGATTCAGGCTATCAGCATCTAGTCCCTGCTGAATGGCGGGTGCTGATGCCAGTGGATCAGGCTGATTCGAGAAGGGAGCGGGAGCGCTCACCGACTGACAGCCGGCCAGGCCCACTAGTAATCCGCCCAATAGTGTACTTTTCAGTATGCTCGGTGCCTTCCATAGGCTCCTGACTTGGCTACTGGCAGTTGTCGGCAGGCAACAGTCAGTAGTCGCTGATGCGCTTTGGGAGACGCCTTTGGAGGCGCCGGCAAGTGAGCTCGCGTGCGCCGTCTCGCGGAGCGTATGTTCAGCGGCAGTCGAAGCGTGCATGCAACCTCGCGATCAGCGGTCGGAGTCTACAGGGTGACCCGCCAGCAGGGCCGGATCAGAAGAATGGATGTCGTGAAGTCCATCATTCCAGCATAACGGCTGCCGACCAGCGGGCATAGTGTTGCGGGTAATGACGCGTATTGAGAAGGCTGGAGGAGTTATGTGAAGGTGATAGCGTCAGCCTGCTAGCATCATGGTAAATCCTCATCGGCTGCGGCACGCTACGGGGTCGCGTGGTGCAGGCGCTGTGATAGAATGAGCACGCTAATATTATAATTTCAGCCGCTTCGGCGACTGCGTTTGCCGGTCTCAACCCCATGCCTGCACTCATTGCCCATGCCGACAGCCGCCTGTTTATTGACGCCAATCCTGCCGGCCAGACCCTGACGACTGACTGACTCCATGACCCTTCTTGCCCTTGGCATCAATCATCGCACCGCCGCCGTGGATGTGCGCGAACGCGTTGCTTTCACGCCTGCGCAGCTTGACGCCGCGCTGGGCGAATTGAAGCGCCTGCCAGCAGTCTCCGAGGCAGCCGTGCTGTCGACCTGCAATCGGACTGAGCTTTATTGCGTGACCAATGATGGTGCGCAATCGGTACTTGAGTGGCTAGGACGCTTTCATAACCTGCCGGTAGAAGATCTCGAACGCTGCAGTTACCAACATCTGGGTGATGAAGCCGTACGTCATCTGATTCGTGTTGCGGTCGGGCTTGATTCCATGGTGCTGGGCGAGCCGCAGATTCTGGGCCAGTTGAAGGACGCTTATCAGTTCGCTCGCAAGTCGGTAGGTCTCGGCGGTGAGCTAGAGCAGCTCTTTCAACATATTTTTCAGGTGGCCAAGCAGGTACGTACCGAAACCGGCATCGGCGAGAACCCTGTCTCGGTCGCTTATGCTGCCGTCAGCATGGCGAGCCATATCTTTGATGACTTCGCACGTGCCAACGCGCTACTGATTGGTGCCGGCGAGACCATCGAACTGGTCGCACGTCATCTTAAGGAAGCGGGCATTGCCAATATCTGCATTGCCAATCGCACGCTGTCCCGAGCCGAGCAACTGGCCAATGAACTAGGCGGTACGGCAATTGGGTTGGAGGGTATCCCGCATGCGCTTGAAAAGGCCGATATCGTGATTTCCTCGACGGCTTCCCAGTTGCCGATTCTAGGTAAGGGTATGGTCGAGCGAGCTCTGAAAAAGCGCCGCTACAAGCCGATGTTCATGGTCGATATTGCTGTACCACGTGATGTTGAGCCCCAGGTAGGCGAACTCGATGATGTCTTCCTCTACACGGTTGATGACCTGCAGGAAGTGATTGAGGAGAATCGTCGTCATCGTGAACTGGCTGCCGCACAGGCAGAAGAGCTGATTCGTCAGGGCGTCAACGCCTGGTTGCATCTCAAGCGCGTGCGCAGTGGTGGCGAAGTCATCAAACGCTACCGTAGCCATGGCGAGCAATTACGCGCCGAGTGCGAAGCGCAGGCACTGGCTGAACTCCAGCAGGGCCGAGACCCTCAGGAAGTCGTCGCGCAATTGGCGCGTCAACTGACTAATCGTTTCATGCATTATCCGACGCTGGCATTACGCCAGGCCTCGGGTGATGACCGACAGGATATTCTTCAGACGGCGCAGACGCTTTTGCTCGCGCCGGTTGATTCATCACAGGACCCTTCATGAAAGACAGCCTCATCACCAAGCTCGATACTTTCCATGATCGCTTTGAGGAAATCTCCGCACTGTTGTCGGAGTCCGAAGTCATCGGGAATCAGGCCAAGTTCCGTGACCTGTCGCGGGAGTACGCCGAGCTTGAGCCGTTGATCGAGGCATGGCGTCGCCATCGCGCCCTGAAGGAAGATCGTGATGCCGCTCTGAGCATGTGTGACGACAGCGACCCCGAGATGCGTGACATGGCGCGTGAGGAAGTCCGCGATACCGATGATGCGCTCGAGGTGCTGGAAGGCGAGATCACTCAGCTGCTGATTCCGCGTGATCCGGATGATGGTGCTAACGTCTTCCTCGAAGTGCGTGCGGGCACCGGCGGTGATGAGGCCGCGCTATTTGCGGGTGACCTATTCCGTATGTATTCGCGTTACGCCGAGCTCAAGGGCTGGAAAGTCGAGACCGTCAGCGCCAGCCATGGTGAGCATGGCGGTTTCAAGGAAGTCATCGCCCGCGTGAAGGGTGAGGGTGTCTATTCGCGGCTCAAGTTCGAGTCCGGTGCCCACCGCGTTCAGCGTGTGCCAGCCACCGAGTCGCAGGGGCGTATCCATACCTCTGCGTGTACCGTCGCGGTGATGCCTGAGGCTGATGAGGTCGGTGATATCGACATCAATTCGTCTGATCTGCGTGTGGACACTTACCGCAGTTCCGGTGCGGGTGGTCAGCACGTCAATACCACCGACTCTGCCATTCGTATCACTCACTTGCCGACTGGGGTAGTGGTCGAGTGTCAGGACGAGCGTAGCCAGCACAAGAATCGTGCACGCGCCATGTCGCTGCTGGCCGCTCGCCTCAAGCAGGCCGCAGTCGATTCACAAGCGCAGGCGACTTCCGATGCGCGTCGCAAGCTAGTGGGGTCAGGTGATCGCTCCGAGCGCATTCGTACCTACAACTTTCCGCAAGGACGCCTGACCGATCACCGCATCAATCTGACGCTCTACAAACTCAATGATGTGATCGCTGGCCAGCTGGATGAGGTGATTGAGCCGCTGGTCGTTGAATATCAGGCCGACCAGCTGACCGCATTGCAGGAGCACTAAGGTGAGAATTGACGTCGCGCTAGCCGCTGCTACTGCCCGTCTGAGCGAGGCGGGGAGTGAATCGCCGCGCTTGGATGCTGAGCTACTGCTGGGTGAGGTGATGGGTCGCGAGCGCACCTGGTTCTACACCTGGGGCGATCGTGAATTGGAAACAGAGGCGGGTGTTGAGGGTATTGCCCGTTTTGAAGGGCTGTTGGCGCGTCGCGCCGAAGGGCACCCGGTGGCTCATCTGCTCGGACGGCGTGAGTTCTATGGTCTGACACTGGCGTGCTCACCGGTCACGTTGATTCCGCGCCCCGACACCGAGGTAATGGTGGAGTGCGCGCTGGAGCTGGCGGAAGCCTCGGCAGGTCGTCTGCTGGATCTCGGCACCGGTACTGGCGCCATCGCGCTGGCGTTCGCGCGCCATCGCCCGCAGTGGCAAGTGCTAGGTGTCGATCTTGTCGAAGAGGCCGTGGCACTGGCTCGGCACAATGCTGAAGTACTGGATATCGACAATGCCGAATTCCGGCTCAGTGACTGGTTCTCTGCCGTCAATGAGCACGATTTTGCGCTGATTACCGCCAATCCGCCGTATCTGGCCGATGATGACCCGCATCTGATGCTGGGAGATGTGCGCTTCGAGCCGCGCTCGGCGCTGGTGGCGGATCATGCGGGTCTGGCGGACTTCATGCATCTTATCGAGGCTGCGCCGCGCCATTTGACGGCGGGCGGGTATCTGATGCTGGAGCATGGTCTGATGCAAGGCCCTGAAGTGCGTAGTGCACTGCAGTCCGCTGGCTACATCGATGTCGATACACTTGAAGACTTGGGAGGCCGCGAGCGAATCACGCTGGGCAAGAGAGTCTGACGGTGATGGGTATCAAGCAGTGACAGGCGCTAGCAGGTAGATGTTTTTTCCGAATTCAGTGGAGTGTGCGTGGAATCCTCGTCATGTTGCGGTCAGTGAAGGCGTATCCCCTGCGGGCCGGGTATGATAGTAATTAGTCACGCATGATTGGAAAGGTCGTCTGATAACCCCCGCGTTATCCGGCGGCCTGACTGCACGAAAGACAGGAGTAAGGATGATCCTGCTGTAAGTCACCCCGCTGGGAAACTATTACAATGAAAGCGAAATCACGTTCTCTGGACCGTATTGACCTCAAGATTCTGCGGTGTCTGCAAGAAAACGCACGTATCTCTTATGTCGACCTTGCCTCTGAAGTGGGCCTGTCCACCACGCCATGTCTGGAACGCGTCAAGCGTCTTGAACGTGCTGGCGTCATTCAAGGTTACAGAGCAGTGCTTGATCCCAAAGCACTCAAGGCCAATCTGTTGGTCTTTGTCGAAATCAGTCTGGAAACCCAGTCGCCCTCAGTCTTTGACGAATTCCGTCGCGCAGTATCCAAACTGCCGCAGATTCAGGAATGTCATCTCGTCTCTGGTCAGTTCGACTACATCCTCAAATGCCGGATTCCGGAAATGTCTGCTTATCGCCAATTGCTTGGTGATGTGGTGCTGACGCTGCCCGGGGTCAAGGAATCAAAGAGTTATGTAGTGATGGAAGAGGTCAAGGAACAGTTCTCGTTGCACGTGCCAGATATCGAGGAACTGGAGGCCAAATAACCTTTCGCGCCCTCTATCAACACCGCAGTGCTATTTCTGAACTGTTATTCGCGAGCCGTTATTCATAAGCAGCGACCGACAGACTGTGACTCACGGACAGGCAGCCAGCGTTCCATGCAAGATTCTCAACTACTGCGCTATTCGCGCCAGATTCTTCTTCCTCAGGTCGATATCGTTGGTCAGCAGCGACTGCTGGCGGCCCGTGTGCTGGTGATTGGCGCGGGCGGGCTAGGTTGCCCAGCGGCGTTGTATCTGGCTGCAGCCGGTGTCGGTACGCTGGTGTTGGCTGACGACGACCATGTCGAGCTTTCCAATCTTCAGCGCCAGATCGCCCATGGTGACGCAGATATTGATCAGCCCAAGGCGCAGTCATTGGCATCATCGGTGCTGGCGATCAATCCGGAGCTTGAGGTGATCGCGCTGAATGAGCGGCTGCAAGGTGAGGCGCTGGCCGAGCAGGTGGCCGCCGCAGACGTGGTGCTCGATTGCACCGATCGCTTCAGCTCGCGCTTCCCGATCAATGCCGCCTGTGTGGCTGCGGGCACACCGCTGGTGTCCGGCGCCGCGATACGCTTCTCCGGCCAGCTGGCGGTATTTGATCGTCGCCTGCCGGATGCACCTTGTTACGGCTGCCTGTATCCGCCGGATGAGCTGGGCGATGAAGAGATGACGTGTGCCGAGAGTGGTGTGATTGCGCCGCTGGTAGGCATCATCGGTGCATTTCAAGCTCTCGAAGCGCTCAAACTGATCAGTGGTGCGGGTAGCGCGCATCGTGGCCTGGCGACGTTTGATGGTTTGACCGGCGAATGGCGGCGCATGGGGCTCAAGCGTGACCCTGGTTGCCAGGTGTGTGGGACTGCCCACTCCTGAGCCCGCCGGCGCGGTCGTGGTGGGTTTTCCTTGACGGAAGAGGGAGAAGAGGTGCTTGAAGGGACCCTCCGATTGCTGGCGGACCTTGAGGCGTTTCGGGCCGAGGTCAATGCGCTGCACTAGTGCTTGAGAGGCGAGCTCAATATCGGATTTCTGCCAGACCATCAGGCCGAGGCATGGGTCGCGAAAGGGCTCTTGCGGGTGTTGTGCGAAGCGTCTGCTGAATACATCACGCCCTTGTCGTTATCACGCGCCGGGATCGTAGTCCTCACCGAGCGTGTGTGCTGGGCTCCTCAATACTCTGTTCTTCTTCCGTACGATTTCCCCCATATCCCTTCCGTATTATCCCCTCGATCTTTCTCATACCTTCGCGTGTCCTGAAATTCTCCATTGCTTATCGCCTATCCTCGCTCGTCATCTTCCATCTTGAGCTCCGGTTCTCATGTCTTCTTGCATGCTTCTGTCATCCATTTCTGTTGCCGGATCGATACCTGTTGTCCTGTTGCCAAGCGTGTGTTGATTATTGATTGGCAGTCAATTGATGCGTGGTGCCTTCCTTGTTCGGTTTCCGGGAGTTGATACATTTCACGCAGTAGTTCCGAGGCGGCACATGGTTTCTTGATGAAGAAATGGCGCTAGTTCTAGGCAAGAATGACTCACTCAAGAGCGAAATATTTGTTGTTATTGAATACTTGACACTGGGTGCTGCTCTGAGGCCACATGAAGACAAGCTTGATCAATATGTTTCGGGTGATTCAACAACAAATACAAAACAGATGGATTCCTATCGCATGACTGACTCCATGTCTTCCACGCTGCCAGCCTCCTGGTATCGTGACTCGGTTGCGGTACACCTGGATCCTGCTCCTCCCCTTGAGGATGAGGTCACTGCCGATGTGTGCATTGTCGGTGCTGGTGTCACTGGCTGCTCAGCAGCACTTCATCTCGCAGAGCGCGGTTATAAGGTTGTACTGCTTGAATCCTCGACGGTAGGTCATGGCGCATCGGGTCGCAGTGGTGGCCAGATTCTGCCGGGACTGGGTACGGATATCAGCACCGTGGAGAAGGCGCTCGGTCACGAACGTGCCAAGGATATCTGGGAAATGAGCCGTGAAGCAGTTCGCCTCACGGCGGAGCTGATCGAGCGCCATGCTATTCCCTGCGAGCTTGCCTGGGGATACCTGCATGCCGCAATCAAACCACGGCATGTGAAGGAGTTGCACGACTTTCAGAATCGCATGGCTCGGGATTATGGCTATGAGTCCATGCAATGGCTCGAAGGTCAGGCGCTGCGAGAGCACGTCGTCACCGATGAGTATCCCGGTGCCATGTGGGAAAGCGAAGGCGGCCACCTCCATCCTCTCAATTACACACTGGGTCTTGCGCGTGCTGCGCAACAGGCTGGCGTCAGCCTGCATGAACACAGTCCAGTCGTGGAAATACAGCGCGGCGAGCCTGCGACGGTTATCACCGAGAAAGGGCGCGTCATCGCTGATCGAGTGGTGCTGGCCACCAATGCCTATGGTGGCCGTCTGGCACCGGAAATGGATGGGCGCATCATGCGCGCCGCCAACTACATGATCGCGACCGCGCCGCTCACTCCAGAGCAGGCAGCCCAGGTCCTGCCTCGAAATGATGCCTTGTCCGATGCCAACTTCGTTCTGGATTACTACCGGCTATCTGCTGATCGAAGGCTGATCTATGGCGGAGAGGTGAGCTATGACGGGCGTGAACCTCGTGGACTGGATGCGCGTATCGATAGCAAGATCCGGCGTCTGTTTCCGGTACTTGGAGAAGTGGATATCCAGTATCGCTGGGGCGGTGACGTGGCCATCACGCTAAATCGGGCACCCGATTTCGGGCGCGTAGGCTCAAACCTCTATTACGCTCAAGGCTACTCGGGGCATGGAATGGCCATGGCTGGGCTGGCAGGAAAATTGCTGGCTGAATCCCTAAGTGGCGATAGTGAACGCTTCGATATCTTTGCTGCCATGCCTCATCGCACCTTCCCGGGAGGGCGGCACTTGCGTACGCCGTTGCTGGTGTTGGCCACGACCTTCTACAAGCTCCGCGATCGGCTGTGATGAGCCGTCTGAACGACGAGGATACCCCATGAGTGACCCCCAGATGGTGATGGATGAGAGTCTTCAGCGAGTGGAGCCTCAAGAGTCAGCGGTTGGCGAGAGGGGAGAGCGTCTAGCGGCGTCTTCCATCGAGATGAAAGGACTTCACAAGCGATTTGGCAATGACGCCGTGGCGCTCAATGGTGTTGATCTGACCATTCGCGCAGGCGAGTTCTTCACGCTGCTGGGTCCATCAGGCTGTGGCAAGACCACGCTGCTGCGCATTCTGGCAGGACTTGAAGAAGCCGATGATGGCACGCTGATCATCGGTGGCAAGGACGTGACAGAAGAGCCTCCTCACCGGCGTAGCGTCAATACGGTATTTCAGTCTTATGCGCTGTTTCCGCATCTTTCCGTGCGCGAAAACCTGGCGTTTGGTCTGAAGATGCGCGGTGTCGGTGCGCAAGAGCGCGAAGCCAAGGTCGCGGAAGTCGCCAATCTGATCCAGCTGGGTGAGCTGGTTGACCGGCGTATTGATCAGCTTTCCGGCGGCCAGCGTCAGCGTATTGCGCTGGCCCGTGCTCTGGTCTGTGAGCCGGATGTATTGCTGCTGGATGAGCCACTTTCGGCACTGGATGCCGGTTTGCGCTCTCAGCTTCAGGTGGAGCTGCTTCGAGTACAGAAGCGACTGGGAATGACGTTCGTGTTTGTGACCCATGATCAGCAGGAAGCGATGGTGATGTCCGATCGCATCGCCGTACTCAATGGCGGCAATATCCAGCAGATAGGGTCGCCGCGTGAGATCTACGAGACGCCCATCAATGTCTTCGTGGCGCGCTTCATGGGGCATGACAACCTCTATGCCATCACTGAACGAGAAGGTTGTCGGGTAACGACTCCAGTGGGGACACTCGAACTCGAAGGTGGAAGTGAAGGCGAATTCGTGCTGATTCGTCCCGAGACGCTGGACTTGAAACTGGGCCATGTCGCGGGGACCAACCACTTGCCCGGGCGTATCACCGAGCGGCTTTATCGCGGCAGCCACGCTGAATATCGAATAGCGATCGGCGCTACCAGCCTCCAGGCGACGGTGAACAATCGTGGCCATCATCTCCCTGACGTCGGCGACGAGGTGACCCTGGTGGTCTCTTCGGAAGACCTCGTCACGCTAAGTGAGTGAGGTCAGACATGTCGAAGACGACTGCCGTGATTGGACGTAGACAGGCCATCGTGCGTGAAACGCGCCACCTGCTATTTACCGTGACACCGGGAGCTGCCTGGATCTTCATCTTTCTGGTATTGCCCAGTGCATACCTGATGAGTGTGGCCTTCATGAGCAATGGCCCCTACGGGCTGCCGGAAATGCCGTTATCGCTGACATCGTTTCAGCAGCTGGCGGGGCAGGGCTTTCTAGGTTGGAGTCCGGGCAACCTACTGACACTGATGCGTTCGTTGTGGCAGACGGTGCTGTCCACCGTGCTGGTAGTGCTGGTGGCGTATCCGATCGCTTACTACATCTCGCAGGCAGACATACGCTGGCGGCCAATCATGCTGTTGGCCGTGGTGGTGCCGTCCTGGACCAATCAGGTCATTCGCACCTTTGGCTGGATGAATCTGTTGGCGCCGGGCACGCCGCTGGCGGAGCTTGCGGAAGCCATGGGCATGATCGCACCCAACATGGGGCTCTATCCCTCCAATTTCGCGGTCACACTGGGGTTGGTCTACAACTTCCTGCCATTCATGGTGCTGCCGTTGTATGCCGCTTTCGAGAAATTGAATTTCGCGCTGGTCGAGGCTGCGCGTGACCTATATGCCTCACCATTCAAGGCATTCTGGCATGCGGTCTTCCCTCAGACATTGCCAGGGTTGCTGGCGGGGGTGGTACTGGTCGCGATACCGGCGTTTGGCATGTACGTGATTCCGGAGCTGCTGGGCGGTGGCAAGGGCATGATGCTGGGGAATCTGGTCGCCAATCAATTCGCCGGCAGTGCCAACTGGCCGCTGGGAGCAGCGGGCGCGATTCTGATGCTGATCGCCACCTTCATTGGTCTGTATGCGATGCGACGCATCGGCAAGCGCCTGGGTGGCGGTGAAGAGGTGGTGATATGAAGCGCTCAATATTCAAGAAGGGATTACGGGGCTTTTGGTGGCTGACAATTGGCTTCCTGTACTTGCCATTGATCGTCGTGATGCTGTTTTCCTTCAATGCCTCCAACAGTGCCGCTAGCTTCACCGGTATCTCGCTGCGTTGGTATCGACGGTTATTGGGTAATGACGCGATTCTGTCGGCGCTGAGCAATTCGCTGTTGCTGGCGGTGATTTCTTCGCTGGTGGCACTCGTGATTGGTTGTCTCATCGGCTACGGCATGTATCGGCATCGGCATCGCAAGCTGGGCTGGCTGATCGTGTTGATCTATCTGCCTATCGTGCTGCCGGACATCGTGTTCGGTATCTCGGAAATGACCTTCTTCGTGAAGATCAACGAGTTGACCGGCCTGTTGTCACCGGGGCTGAGCACCATGATCATCGCGCATGTCACCTTCCAGATTCCCTTCGTGGCATTGATCGTCTATTCGCGTTTCGTCGGGCTTGATCCCTCGCTGTTCGAAGCGGCGAAAGACCTTTACGCGACACCGCGTCAGCGAGTCCAGTTCTTCATGCTGCCAACGCTGAAGCCAGCATTGATCTCGGCCTTCTTTCTGTCATTTACGTTGTCGCTGGATGACTTCGTGATTAGCTTCTTCACCTCTGGCCCCGAGAGCGCAACGCTGCCCATCTACATCTGGAGCGCGATTCGCAAGGGAGTGACACCGGAAATCAACGCCATCGCGACACTGATGATGATGGCAGTCGCCATCGCGGCAATTGCCAGTCTGTGGCTATCACGACGGCGTACGGTGTCCTGAATGTCTCGCGGGAATGTTTTCAAAAGCGGCACTGTTTTCGAACGTGAACCAGGCAATTATCGCTACTACGATCAGGCAGGTATCCCGTCAGCGCACTACGTGTTGAAGGGATAACACCTGAGTAACCCTGCAACACCCTCACGACAATTAAAACGGAGCATCACAATGACAACTAACAAGCTGCGTTTCGCTGTTGCCATCGGCAGTATTCTGTTGGCAGGTGCTAGCCAGGCAGAAGAGAAGAAGTTGTATCTCTTCAACTGGACTCAGTACATGGACCCGGAAATAATCACCGCTTTTGAGGAGAAATACGGAGTTGAGGTGGTCGAGAATTACTACAACTCGCTACCGGAAATGTTGGCAAAATTGAATGCAGGTGGTGTCTCTCAGTACGACATCATCGTGCCGTCCAACTACTTCGTTCCGCGCTTGATCGAGACAGGTATGGTGCAGAAGATCGACAAGGCCAAGGTGCCGAATCTGGCCAATGTCGCCGAGCAGTTCAGCAGTCCGAGCTT
Source organism: Cobetia sp. QF-1 (assembly GCF_002213105.1). Taxonomy (NCBI): domain Bacteria; kingdom Pseudomonadati; phylum Pseudomonadota; class Gammaproteobacteria; order Oceanospirillales; family Halomonadaceae; genus Cobetia; species Cobetia sp. QF-1. The sequence continues at coordinate 659,832 of NZ_NBVS01000001.1, read as the reverse complement.
CGACCCTGGCGCAGAATATGCCGCGCCTTATCAGTGGGGCGTGACGGGCCTGGTCTACAACGCCAGTACCTTCAAGGATGCGCCCAAGAGCTGGTCTGTGCTGTTTGATCCCGCCGTCAATGACGCCTATCCCTTCAGTCTGATGGGCGATGGTCAGGTCAGCATGGGAACAGCCTGTGCCTATCTCGGTCATGGCTATGACTGTACCGATCTGGATGACTGGCGTGAGGCCGCCAAGCTGCTGATCGAGACCAAGCATCGCGACAACTTCAGCGGTTTCTCCGATGGTACGCCTGCGTTACAGCAGCTGGCACGCAAGGTCACGCATGGTGCGCTGTCTTACAACGGCGACTACTTGTTCTATCTGGATGAGAATCCAGAATCCTTCTCCGACATCAAGTTCGTCATTCCCGACGAAGGTGCCGAGAAGTGGGTGGATTCAATGATGATTCCTGCCAAGGCGCCGCATCCAGAACTGGCCAATGCCTTCATCAACTTTATCCTGGACGCCAAGGTCGGTGCGCAGCTCTCCAACTACAACTACTACGCCAGCCCCAATGCTGCGGCTGCACCGTATCTGGATGAGGTGCTGACTCAGCCGCCGATTCAGCCATCGGAAGATGACATGGCGCGTCTACGCTTCTCGCCGAGCCTCTCCGGAAAGCAGCTACAGATATTCCAGCAGTTGTGGTCTGAAGTGCAGGCGCGCTGAGTATGGATGTCTGGGATATTTCGGTGATGGAGTGTGGGGAAATAGATGCCACTTTCAATCTATGATGCGTTCACGAAAGGCATTGTTAATTGCGCAGATTAAGGTCAAGGGTGCGCTGATAGCGAATGAAGTGATGTGGTCTTAGGCCATTTTTAATGGAGCATAATAATGATAATTAACAAGCTGCGTTTTGCTGTTGCCATCGGCAGTATTCTGCTGGCAGGTGCTACCCAAGCAGAAGAGAAGAAGTTGTATCTCTTCAACTGGACCCAGTACATGGATCCGGAAATCATCACCGCTTTTGAGGAGAAGTACGACGTTGAGGTGGTCGAGAGCTACTATAACTCGCAGCCGGAGATGCTGGCCAAGTTGAATGCTGGTGGTGTTTCCCAGTACGACATCATCATACCGTCTAGTTACTACGTGCCGCGCTTGATCGAGACGGGGTTGGTGCAGAAGATCGACAAGGCCAAGGTACCGAATCTAGCCAATGTCGCTGAGCAGTTTCGTGATCCAGTGCTTGGCGCCGGTCTTGATTATGCTGCGCCGTATCAGTGGGGTGTGACAGGGCTGGTCTACAACGCCAGTACCTTCAAGGACGCGCCCAAGAGCTGGTCCGTATTGTTTGATCCCGCCGTCAATGATGCCTACCCCTTCGGTCTGATGACTGGCGGTCAGGTCAGCATGGGGATCGCCTGTGCCTATCTGGGGCATGGCTATGACTGTACCGATCTGGACGACTGGCGTGAGGCGGCCAAGCTGCTGATCGAAACCAAGCATCGCGGCAACTTCAGTGGTTTCTCTGATGGCACGCCGGCGCTTCAGCAGTTGGCACGCAAAGTCACACATGCTGGACTCTCTTTCAACGGTGACTATCTGTTCTATCTGGATGAAAATCCAGAATCCTTCTCCGACATCAAGTTCGTCATTCCCGATGAAGGTGCCGAGAAGTGGGTGGATTCAATGATGATTCCTGCCAAGGCGCCGCATCCGGAACTGGCCAATGCCTTCATCAACTTCATCCTGGACGCCAAGGTCGGTGCACAGCTCTCCAACTACAACTACTACGCCAGCCCCAATGCTGCGGCTACACCATATCTGGATGAGGTGCTGACTCAGCCGCCGATTCAGCCATCGGAAGATGACATGGCGCGTCTACGCTTCTCGCCGAGCCTCTCCGGCAAGCAGCTACAGATATTCCAGCAGTTGTGGTCTGAGGTGCAGGCGCGCTGAGCATAGCCATTCAAGAGCGCTGTCATTCAAGCACTGGTATTCAAAAGTGCTGGCATTCGGATGTTCTTCAAGCAGGCCACTGGGTGCCGTGGCCTGCCATGCATTGTTCAAGGAAGGTTTCATGAAGTACGAACCCACTGGTCACGAAGACGAAGAAGCCGTGTTGCAAGAATGGTTCACGGCACATGGCATCACCGAGGTGGAATGTCTGGTCACTGACCTGACTGGCATTCTCAAGGGCAAGATCATGCCGGCGCGCAAATACCTCAATGGTGGCCGACCGCGTCTGCCGGACTCGATCTTCATTCAGACTGTCACTGGCGGTTATCCGGACGATGAAGACAGTCGCTTCTGGAATCCTGCTGAGCAGGACATGGAGCTGATTCCGGATACCAGTGCGGTTTACCTAGTGCCGTGGGCGGAAGACCCCACCGCACAGATCATTCATGACTGTTATTACCTCAATGGTGATCCGGTGGAGCTGTCGCCGCGCTATGTGCTAAAGCGCGTGCTGGCGCTTTATGCTGCGCGTGGCTGGAAGCCGGTCGTGGCGCCGGAAGCCGAGTTCTATCTCGTCAAGACCAACAAGGATTCTGACTATCCGCTGGAGCCGCCTATCGGTCGCAGTGGGCGTCAGGAGAGCAGTCGTCAGTCCTATTCCATTGATGCGGTCAATGAGTTTGATCCGCTATTCGAGGAGATGTACGACTACTGCGAAGCGATGGGACTTGATCTGGACACCTTGATTCACGAAGAGGGTGCCGGCCAGATGGAGGTCAATTTCGAGCATGGCGATCCGTTGGCACTGGCCGACCAGGTCGTGATGTTCAAGCGTACGTTGCGTGAGACGGCGCTGCGTCATGGCATGTATGGCACCTTCATGGCCAAGCCGATGGCTTATCAGCCGGGTAGCTCGATGCATATTCACCAGAGCTTGGTGGATGTCGAGACGGGAAAAAATCTCTTTGCGGATGAGGATGGACGCGCAAGCACGCTGTTCCGTAACTTCATCGGGGGCTTGCAGACCTACATACCGTCCGCGATGCCGTTCTTCGCACCTAACGTCAATTCCTATCGCCGTCTGATGCGTAGCGAAACCAGTGGTTCTGCGCCCATCAACGTGGAGTGGGGCTTCGACAACCGTACCGTAGGGTTACGTGTGCCGGTGTCTGATGCCGCAGGTACACGGGTCGAGAATCGTCTGGCGGGTGCTGATGCCAATCCGTACCTGGTGATGGCGGCATCACTGGCCTGTGGCTATCTGGGCATGATGGCGCAGATCGAACCGCGCCCCCCGGCTGTCGGGTCTGCCTGGAAAGGCGGCAACACGCTGCCGGACGACATTGGGCCGGCGCTCAATGCGCTCCACTCCTGCAAGCCACTGGCGGACATCCTCGGCGAACGTTTCGTGAAGAGTTATCTGGCCGTCAAGCGTGCCGAGCACCGCGAGTACTTCCAAGTCATCAGTTCCTGGGAGCGTGAGCACTTGCTGCTGAGAGTGTAAGTGGCGCGAAGATTGGTATGTCTTTCTCGACAGCCAGTATCAGCAAGGGGTCGTGGCAGTCGTCACGGCCTCTTTCTGCTTATGAAGCCCTCTCGGTTGTCGTGAGGTTGCAGTGCTTCGGGATCTGCTTATTCGGTGATTATTGCACGTCAAAAACTGCAAGTTTGACAGTTTGTTCCGTGGTAGGGTGTTATTGTGTTGATTAAAATAACCACAAGGAAACTGTCATGAGTGCACCTCTGCCCATTGAACATGCTGCCTCCTGGTATGCATCCTCCGCCAATGCCTCTCCTGAACGCCCATCACTATCGGGTGAGGTCAGCTGTGATGTCTGCGTCGTTGGTGCTGGCTTCACGGGGATATCGGCAGCGTTGCATCTGGCCGAGCAGGGCCTCAAGGTCATGGTGCTGGAGGCAGCCCGCGTAGGTTACGGGGCTTCTGGTCGCAATGGTGGGCAGATCGTCAATAGTTACAGTCGTGACATGGATGTCATCGAAGAACGCTTCGGCGCACAGACCGCGCGTGCGCTGGGTGATATGGCCTTTGAGGGCAACAGCATCATTCGCGAGCGTATCGTGCGTTATGGCATCGACTGTGATCTCCGCGAAGGGAATCTGTTCGCGGCCTGTAATACTCGACAGATGAAAGGCTTGCGCGAGCACAAGGCACTGTGGGAGCGCTACGGCAATACCAGTCTCGAGCTGCTGGAAGGCGACACCTATAAGCGTGAAGTCAGCGCCGAAGGCTATGTAGGAGCACTGGTTGATCACTCCGGTGGCCATATTCACCCGCTGAATCTGGTGCTGGGTGAAGCCGCCGCATTCGAGTCACTGGGCGGTGTCATCTTCGAGCAAAGCCCGCTGGTGAGTCTCGAACATGGCTCCCCTGTGGTGCTGAAGACGGCAGGTGGCACCATCCGTGCTGACCGTGTGGTGATGGCAGGCAATGCCTATCTGAATGGCGTGTTGCCGGTACTGGAAGGCAAATCGATGCCGTGCGGGACTCAGGTCATCACGACCGCGCCACTGGAAGCGGACGTCGCGCGAGCGCTGCTGCCCAACAACATGGCGGTGGAAGACTGCAATTACCTGCTTGATTACTATCGTCTGACTCGCGATAACCGACTCATCTTCGGTGGTGGCGTCAACTATGGCGGCGAAGACCCAGCCAACATTGAGGCGCTGATTCGTCCCAAGATGCTCAAGGCCTTTCCGCAGCTGGCGGATACCAAGATTGATTATGCGTGGAGTGGCACCTTTCTGATGACGCTCAATCGGCTGCCGCAGTTCGGTGTGCTCAATGACAACGTCTATTACGCCCAAGGGTATTCTGGTCATGGTGTGACGTGCAGCCATCTGGCGGGCCGCCTGATCAGCGAGGTGATGACAGGACGTGACGAGCGTTTCGATGCCTTCGCTGGCCTGCCGCATCTGCCATTCCCCGGCGGTCGCATGTTGCGCGTACCGTTGTCCGCCGTAGGTGCCTGGTACTACCAGACACGTGACAAGCTCGGCATCTGATCAACCTGCCGCTGCCGTCGCTCCAGAGCCGCCTTCCTGCATGATGGGAAGGCGGCTTTTTCATGGGCCTCCAACGCAAGATGCCCCATCCAGAAGGGTGGGGCATCTTATTGCCTGGCAGATCATCAAGCCGCTAGAGAGATAGGCAGACGACAGCTTAGCCGTTGATCCAGAAGCCCAGCGCCAGGAAGCCAGCGGTAGTGATTGCAGCGCCTATCATCGTATAGGGCAGCTGTGTCAGCGCATGTTGCATCGGTTGGACACCACAGCCCTGAGACGACAGTACCGAGGAGTCCGAGAAGAAGCAGGCATGGCTGCCGAAGCTTGAGGCCGACAGCAGAGCCCCGACGATCAGGGGAATCGAAGCATCCATATGTATCGCAATGGGAAGCACGATTGGAATCGAGATCACGAACACCCCCCAGGACGACCCCGTCGCAAACACCACCACTGCCATGCTGACGAACACGATGGCCGGCAGAATCGCGGGTGTCAGGTAGGGCGTCAGGCTATCGATCATGAAGGTGGTCATGCCGAGCTGATCATTGACCTCACGCAGCACGAAACCGACGGCGACGATGGCCAGTGGCAGCATCATGGTGCGAAAGCCGTCCATCACGGCATCCATCAGTGCAGAGAAGGACACCAGGCGCTGGGCGAGATAGAGCACGATGGTGAACAAGGTTGCGACGATCACGCCCTTGAGCAGGTCAATCTCGAACCAGGCACTGGCACCGATCAGCACGGCCATGGGAAGCACGAAGTTCATCAGGCCAATCCACGGACTGGATTTCGGTGCATCGGCTTCTGGCATCGGCTCCGGGGCACCATCGGGAATGGGTTGGCCGGCTTTCGCGCGCAGCTCAGCCGCCTTCATCGGGCCAATATCCGGCATCAGACCGATGGCAACCAGCATGGCCAGCCCCATGGCGATCCAGCCATACAGCATGTACGGAATGGCCTGAATATAGAGCGACATGCCGTTCTCGGTAGCGCCGCCTTCTTCCAGCAATTGCGAGAAGTACACGGCCCAGGTCGAGAGGGGGACCAAGATGCAAATCGGCGCGGCGGTGGAGTCGACGATATAGGCCAGCTTCTCGCGCGAGACGCCAAAGCGATCAGTGAGGCGCTTCATGGCTGCTGGCGTAGCGAGTGCATTCAGGTAGTCATCAATGAAGATGAGAATGCCCAGTACCACGGTGCCAATCAGTGACTGGCGGCGCGTTTTGAGCAGTCGGCCGATCATGTTGCTGAAGCTCAATGTGCAGCCGGACTTCTCCATCATGGCGATGAAGCCGCCCATCAGGCCGCAGACCAGAATCAGCCAAGCGATAGTCTCGTTCATCATCACATTCAGTGAGATGTCAGCAAGTTCGCCGATGTAGTCCTCGGGTTGCAGCATCAAGAGACCAGAGAGTGCACCGATGGCCAGTGCTTCCAGTGTGCGGTGGGTGGCAATGGCGACCACCAGCACAATCAGCGACGGCATCAGACTTATCCAGCCAAATGGCGTACCAGCGTCATGTGTGAAGGTGATGCCAAGCACCAGTGCCAGTATGGTGCCAAACATAGCGATACTGCGGCCTTTGCCGCGCGTCGCCACAGAAGGGGCGAAGGCATGTGGTTTCGCGTGAGTCGGCGAGTTCATGCGAGATTCTCCCGTGCAAGGAGGGAGCTGCTTAGCATGCTGAAAGGTGGAATGTGATAGGTGTCGCGGGCAGCGGCTGATTTTATGATTGTCATGTTACGAGCCCAGAGAGATGTTGTTGGGAAGGCGCTATTGGCTAGATGTGACGCAGGTACCAGTCATATTCCATGCGGCTGATGATCTGCATGGCCGCTTCGCGTTCGGCCCGACGTCCTGAAATGAAGACGTTGAGGAATGGCGCACCAAAGGCATCCGTTAGCGGCGGGCTCTCTTCCAGCAAGGTCAGAGCTTCAGACCAGCTATTGGTCAGGCTGGGCTCGAACTGGTCATAGGCATTACCTGTGACGGGTTCGCCGGGCGAGACCTGATGCGTGATGCCATGAGCAACGGAGGCCAGCAGGGTGGCCAGCAACAAGTACGGATTGACGTCTGCCCCGGCGACGCGGTGCTCAAGGCGACGCGCTTCATTGGGGCCGGAAGGGATACGGATGGCGACAGAGCGATTATCGAAGCCCCAGGTCGGTGCCATCGGGACATAAAGCCCCTGCTGGAAGCGGCGATAGGAATTCAAATTGGGGGCGAATAGCGCCATGGACGCCGGCATCAGTTCCAACAGGCCGCCGATGGCGTGGCGTAGCATATCGGTACCCAGCGGGTTTTCATCTGCGGCTGAGAAGACGTTGTTACCGTCACGATCCAGCAGGCTCATGTGTGCGTGCATGCCGTTGCCTGCTTCATCACCATATGGCTTGGCCATGAAGGTGGCATCAAAGCCATGACGCAGAGCGACACCCTTGATTAGACGCTTGAGCAGTACGGCGCTGTCGCAGGCCTTCATGACATCATCAAGGTGGATCAGGTTGATCTCGAACTGGCCCGGCGCGCACTCCTTGAGTGCGGTATCCAGTGGCAGCTTTTGAATGCGCGCTGCATTCTGGATCTCTTCGAGGAAGTCAGCGTACTCATCCAGCTCACCGATGGAGTAGAGCTGGCTTTCGGTGGCCCGCTCACCTGTCACGGGTGAGCAGGGCGGCTGCGCCATGCCCAGGTCGTCGCGTTCGCGATCGACCAGATAGAACTCAAGTTCCAGTGCCACGACTGCCGTCAGGCCCATTGCAGCGAGGACATCCACCTGCTTCTGCAGCTGATTGCGCGGATCGGCAAAGAAGGGACCATCCTTGTCATCACGCATGTTCATCAGCAGTTGGCCCTGCTTGCCATTACGCAACCAGGGAGCCGGCATCAGGGTGCCTGCAATCGGACGGCAGACCTGATCGCTATCCCCGGTTTCCAGCCCCAATCCCGTCTCTTCGATGGTATTGCCCGCAATATCGAGCGCGAAGACCGAACCCGGCAAGTTGATGCCAAGCGCGTAAGCCTTCTCGAGGTTTTCACGAGGGATACGCTTGCCGCGCTGAATACCATTGATATCGCTGATCAGCAGATCGATATTCTCGATCTCTGGATGACGGTCCAGAAATTCTCTGACCTCATCGACGGGAAGGCTGTGCATGTGAATCACCTGTGGGCATGGATGGCTGTTATGCATACATATATCGTCACGTCAGTGAGTGTTGTCAAATAATTTACAGTTTTTGCCGAGGTGAGCTGAGATGGTTTATCGATAAATTTGGTTTTAAGTTACTTTAAAACAGTATGTTGAATAGATTTTTGGTAAATCTTCGCTTTGTCGGGTTGGCAAGGAAAGGCGTTCAGTCTATGTTGATAAAAACATACCAACTGTCCAAGGGCTGCAAGCACGCCTTGAAGGAGATTTCATGGAACCCCGTCCTCTGGTAGGCGTTATCGCCTGCCGCCGTACTGTCGAAGGTCATCCGGCCCATATGGTGACGGACAAGTATGTGAGTGCATTGCGTGATGTGGGCTTGCAGCCGGTGATGATTCCGGTATGGGAGGACATGGATTCCGCTGCTGATATCGATGCCATGCAAGCCCTGCTGTCACGTCTGGATGGACTGCTGCTGACGGGTAGTTATTCCAATATGCACCCCTCGCGCTATGGTGAATCGCTGGCGCCGGAAAATACCTATGAAGATCGCGCGCGTGATGCTGCGGCGCTGCAATGGGTGCCGCTGGCACTGACGCTGGGTATGCCGTTGCTGGGTATCTGTCGTGGCTTCCAGGAGTTGAACGTCGCCTTCGGCGGCAGTCTGCATCAGGCCGTACAGCAGGTGCCGGGCCTGATGGATCATCGTGAACCGAAGGGTGATCAGGACGCACAGTTCGCGCCTTCACACGACATCTCCATCGTGGCCGGTGGCCAGCTGGCGGCGCTTTACGATGTGCCAGAGGCGCGCGTCAACTCATTGCATCAGCAGGGTATTGCCCGGCTGGGTGACGGTTTACGCATCGAAGCGCTGGCACCGGATGGCCTGGTGGAAGCGGTATCGGTCAGTGCGGCTTCATCCTTTACGCTGGCGGTGCAGTGGCATCCAGAGTGGAAGCCGCGCGAACACCCACTGTATCTCGCGATTCTTGAAGGCTTCGCTGCTGCCTGTCGTGACAAGGCAGCACAGGATCGGTGACCTATATCCGATGATCTGACGGTCAGTCCGCCGTTGGCAGTGCATGTCGGATGGCATTTCAGCGTATCCACAATAATTTCAAGCAGACCTCTTAGACGGGAGACATGACCATGGCCTCGCCAGATACCACACGCTTAAAGGCGCTGGACAGTGATCATCATTTGCATCCATTCACCGACTTCAAGGCGTTGAGTGAGGAGGGCAGTCGCATCATTACCGCCGCCTCAGGCGTGTATATCCAGGATGCTGACGGCCAGCGGATGCTTGATGGCATGGCGGGATTATGGTGCGTGAATCTCGGTTATGGGCGTCAGGAGTTAGTGGACGCTGCCAGCCAGCAGATGACACAGCTGCCGTACTACAACACCTTCTTCAAGACTGCCCATCCGCCGGCCATCGAGCTTGCAGCTGAGTTGTGCCGTCTGGCACCGGATCACATCAATCATGTCTTCTTTACCGGCTCCGGTTCTGAAGCCAATGACACCATGCTGCGCATGGTGCGCCGTTTCTGGGCACTCAAAGGCAAGCCTGAGAAGCAGTGGATCATCTCGCGGGAGAATGGCTATCACGGTTCTACTGTCGCTGGCATGAGTCTGGGAGGCATGGCGCCGATGCACGAGCAAGGCGGCCCCTGTGTGCCGGGCATCACGCATATCCGTCAGCCCTACTGGTTTGGCGAAGGACGTGACATGAATCGTGAGGAGTTAGGCAAGGTCTGCGCCGATGCGCTCGAAGCCCGCATTCTCGAGTTGGGGGCGGATAACGTGGCCGCCTTCCTGGCGGAACCGGTGCAGGGCGCGGGCGGAGCGATCATGCCTCCTGACAGTTACTGGCCAGCAGTCAAGGCAGTGCTTGAGAAGTACGACATTCTGTTGGTGATCGATGAGGTCATCTGCGGCTTCGGGCGGCTGGGAGAGTGGTTCGGCAGCCAGCACTACGACCTCAAGCCGGATTTGATGCCGATTGCCAAGGGGCTGTCATCAGGTTATCTCCCGATTGGCGGTGTGCTGGTGGGCGATCGTATCGCCGAGACTCTGGTTCAAGAGGGCGGCGAGTTCTATCACGGCTTCACCTACTCCGGGCATCCGGTGTGTGCGGCGGTGGCGCTCAAGACGCTCGAGATCATGCAGCGCGAGAATATCGTCGAGCGGGTGCGCGATGATCTCGGCCCCTATCTTGCCAAACGCTGGGCGACGCTGGCTGATCATCCACTGGTGGGTGAGGCTCGCTCGCTGGGGCTGATGGGGGCGCTTGAGCTAGTGGCCGACAAGGCCACCGGTGAGCGTTTCGATTCGTCTTTGGCAGTGGGGAGCATGTGTCGCGATACCTGCTTCGATACTGGACTGGTGATGCGCTCGGTGGGTGACACCATGATCATCTCGCCGCCGCTGGTCATCACGCATGACGAGATTGACGCGCTGGTCAGCCTGGCGCGTGCAGCACTCGACGAAACGGCTCGCCAGCTGGCGGCCTCATCTCATCTTACTTCTCTGACATCGGAATCCTGCTCATGAGCCGTCCACAGACCCTGACTGACTGGCAAGCCTTTGCGGCCCGCCTGACGACGACACTGAACGATCGTGCCTTCATCAATGATGAATTCGTGACTGCTGTCAGCGGCGAGACGTTCGAGACGATCAATCCGGCCACCGGTGAAGTGCTGGCCCACGTGGCCAGTTGCGACAGTGCCGATGCCGAGATCGCCATTCGTCATGCGCGTGCTGCTTTCAAGAGTGGTGTCTGGTCACGTATGGCACCCGGCGAGCGCAAGCGCGTATTGCTCAAGCTGGCGGATCTGCTGGAAGTTCATCAGGACGAGTTGGCGCTGCTGGATACCCTCGATATGGGCAAGCCGGTGACCAGTGCGCTGGATGACATGGCAGGAGCCATCGGGTCGATTCGTCATCAGGCTGAATCCATCGACAAGCTTTACGGCGAAGTCGCACCGACGGGTCAGCAGGCGCTGGGCATGGTACTGCGCGAGCCGCTGGGCGTGGTCGCTTCCATCGTGCCGTGGAACTTCCCTATGATGATGACGGCATGGAAGATCGCGCCGGCACTGGCGGCGGGTAATAGCGTCATCCTCAAGCCGTCGGAGAAATCACCGCTGTCAGCACTTAGATTGGCAGAACTGGCGCGTGAAGCCGGTATTCCGCGCGGTGTCTTCCAGGTATTGCCGGGCTTCGGGCATACCGTCGGGCGTGCGTTGGCACTGTCGATGGATGTGGAATGCCTGGCTTTCACAGGCTCTACCGCGGTTGGCAAGCAGTTGATGCAATATGCTGGGCAGTCCAATCTCAAGCGTGTCTTCCTTGAGTGCGGCGGCAAGAGTCCCAACATCGTCTTCGCCGATTGCGCCAATCTGGACCGCGTGGCTGAGAGTGCCGCGGCGGCCATCTTCTACAATCAAGGGGAGGTGTGTATTGCAGGCTCCCGTCTATTGGTCGAGCACTCGATCCGCGAAGCCTTCGTCGAGAAGGTTGTTGCCGCGGCTGAGCGCATGCAGCCGGGTGATCCGCTCGATCCTGCAAGCTTCATGGGCGCGATGGTCGACAAGACTCAACATGAGCGCGTGATGGGGTATATCCGCCAAGGCGTTGAAGAGGGTGCAGCGCTACGAGCAGGCGGTGAGGATATCGCCGGGCCGGGCCTGTTCATCCGTCCGGTGGTCTTCGATGGCGTGACGTCGCAGATGGCAATCGGCTGTGAGGAAATCTTCGGGCCGGTGCTGTCAGTATTCGGCTTCGAGACGGAAGCAGAGGCGCTGGCACTGGCCAATGACAGTGACTTTGGGCTGGCGGCAGGGCTTTGGAGTCAGGATATCGACCGCATCATGCGCATGACGCACCAGCTGGAATCTGGGCAGGTGTTCGTCAACAACTGGGCAGGTGGTGATCAGACCATGCCCTTTGGTGGCGTCAAGCAGTCGGGCAATGGGCGTGACAAGTCGCACCACTCGCTGGCGGAATATACCCAGCTCAAGAGCGTCTGGATTTCTCTGACGCCCTGATGGGCTGATGCTCTCGTTGTTCAGCTCTACAAGAAAAGGGCCACGCATTCGCGTGGCCCTTTTGGTTTCATCTTTGCTGCGATTCAGCGTCAGAACATGCGGGCGGGTGTGGCGCAGCTGACCAGGCGACACTCGACGTCACCGATATTGCGGAAGCGATGTGGCACGTTGGTGTCGAAGTAATAGGCTTCGCCGGCTTTCAGCACTCGCGTGTCGCCACCGATGGTGATCTCGATCTCGCCTTCGAGGATCACGCCAGCTTCCTCACCCTGATGGGTGATCATCTCGCGGCCAGTATCACTGATTGGCGGATAGGTCTCGACCATGAACGACAGACCACGATTCTTGCGATTGGCACCCACCAGCTTGAATATCACCTCACCACTACCGACATTGGTGAGTTCTTCCTCGCTGTAGAACACCTTGCCGGTACTCTCGAGCTCCATGGTGAAGAAGTCCCCGACGCTCATCGGAATGGCGCCAAGAATCTTGGAGAGTGAACTCACTGACGGGCTGACCTTACCCTGCTCGATCAGCGACAGGCTGGAGTGTGTCACGCCACAGCGCTTGGCCAACTCGCGTTGCGAGATGCCACGCAGGGTGCGTAGCGCTCGTAGGCGGGCACCGACATCATCTGCCATCAGAACATCCTTGAAGTAGCAACGAGTGACTGGGAATAAGGGCATCCATCGTAGACTGACAACGGCCAGTCTCGGAATGTCCGCGACTGGCCGTTGCATGTGGCGGTTGGGTGGTTCAGGGCGTCGCGCTTAGCTGAGGCTATCCAGCTTGTCCTTGAGGACCTTGTTGACCTGTTGCGGATTGGCTGTCCCGCGCGAGGCCTTCATGACCTGACCGACGAAGAATCCGATCATCTTGCCGCGCTTGTCTACTTCAGCTTCCTGATACTGGGTCACCTGGGCGGGGTTGTCGGCAATCACCTGGTCGACCACGGCTTCGATGGCACCGCTATCCGTGACCTGTTTGAGGCCGCGTGATTCGATGACTTCGTCAGCGCTCGTGCCTTCACCGTCCCACAGCGCGGCGAATACCTGCTTGGCCGCCTTGCCGTTGATGGTCTCGTCGACGATGCGCTTGACCAGACCGCCGAGTTGCGCGGCAGACACTGGGCTTACGCTGATGTCGAGATTTTCCTTGTTGAGGCGACCGGACAGTTCGCCCTGTACCCAGTTGGCGGCCTGTTTGGCATCGCCGCAGACACCCTTCACTTCTTCGAAGAAATCTGCCATTTCACGAGTGCCGGATAGCACGCTGGCGTCGTAGGCCGATAGACCCAGTTCGCTTTCGAAGCGCGCGCGCTTCTCGGCCGGCATCTCAGGCAAGGTGCCGCGCAGGTGCTCGATATAGGCTTCATCAACTTCAACGGGCAGCAGGTCAGGACACGGGAAGTAGCGATAGTCGTTGGCCTCTTCCTTGCTGCGCATGCTGCGTGTCTCGTCCGCTTCGGGATCATACAGGCGTGTTTCCTGTACGACGCGGCCACCATCCTCGATCAGATCGATCTGACGCTCGACCTCGAAGTGGATGGCGCGCTCGATGAAGCGGAAGGAGTTGACGTTCTTGATCTCCGCGCGCGTGCCGTAGTCTTCCTGGCCCTTGGGGCGCATCGAGATGTTGACGTCACAGCGCAGTGATCCTTCTGCCATGTTGCCGTCAGAGATGCCGAGATAGGTCACGATGGCGTGGATCGCCTTGACGTAGGCTACGGCTTCCTTGGCGGAGCGCAGATCTGGCTCGGAGACGATCTCCAGAAGTGGCGTGCCCGCACGGTTCAAGTCGATGCCCGTCATGCCCTGGAAGTCTTCATGCAGTGACTTGCCAGCATCTTCTTCAAGGTGAGCATGGTGGATGCGGATCGACTTGCGCGTGCCGTCTTCCAGCAGGATTTCAAGCACACCTGGGCCGACAATGGGTTGAGACATCTGGCTGGTCTGATAGCCCTTGGGCAGGTCAGGATAGAAGTAGTTCTTGCGCTCGAACACTGAGTGACCGGCGACAGCCGCATTGACCGCCAGGCCGAAGCGCACGGCCATGGCCACGGCCTGCTCGTTGAGTACCGGCAGGGTACCCGGCAGACCGAGGTCGACGGCGCTGGCCTGGGTGTTGGGCTCGGCACCATAGGTGGTGGAGGAGCCAGAGAAGATCTTTGACTGGGTGGCGAGCTGAGCGTGAACCTCAAGCCCGATTACGACTTCCCATTGCATCAGGCTTGCTCCTGTCCGAATTCCGGGCGCTGGCGGTGCCAGTCGGTGATTTTCTGGAACTGGTGCGCGACGCCCAGCAGGGTCTGCTCACCGAAGTGCGGGCCGAGAATCTGTAGGCCGACCGGGCGCTTGCCTGCCAGTCCGGCGGGTACGCTGATGCCCGGAATGCCCGCCAGGTTGATGGCGATGGTATAGAGATCCTGCAGGTACATGGACAGCGGGTCCTTGTGCGCACCGAGATCAAACGCCGGGGTCGGTGCCGCCGGTCCCATCAGCACATCGACCTGGTCGAAGGCATCGAGGAAGTCCTGACGGATCAGGCGACGCACCTTCTGGGCCTTGATGTAGTAGGCGTCGAAGAAGCCTTCGGACAGAGTGTGAGTGCCGATCAAAATACGGCGTTTCACTTCGTCACCGAAGCCTTCCTCGCGAGTGCGCTTGTAGAGGTCTTCCAGGTCTTTCGGGTCAGCGCAGCGATGGCCGAAGCGCACGCCGTCGTAACGCGACAGATTGGAAGAAGCCTCGGCCGGTGCGATGACGTAATAGGTCGGGATGGCCAGGTGGGTATGCGGCAGGGAAATTTCCTGCACGCTGGCGCCGGCGTCCTCGAAGACCTTGATCGCGGCGCGTACGGAAGATTCGACTTCCGCGCTCAGGCCTTCTCCGAAATATTCCTTGGGCAGACCAATCTTCAGGCCCTTGAGGTTATAGTTCAGGCCTTCGATGTAATTCGGCACGCTGCGCACGACGCTGGTGGAGTCGCGCGGATCAGCACCGGCGATCACATTCATCAGGCGCGCGCAGTCTTCTGCGCTACGGGCCATCGGGCCGCCCTGGTCGAGGCTGGAGGCATAGGCGATCATGCCGTAGCGCGAGACACGACCATAGGTCGGCTTGAGGCCCGTGATGCCGCAGAAGGCCGCTGGCTGGCGGATGGAACCGCCAGTGTCAGTGCCCAGGGCAGCAGGTGCGAGACCCGCAGCAACGGCGGCGGCACTGCCACCGGAGCTACCGCCAGGCACGGCGGTCAGATCCCACGGATTCTTGACGGCGCCGTAGTAGCTGTTTTCGTTTGAGGAGCCCATCGCGAACTCATCAAGGTTGGTCTTGCCCAGCATCACCACGCCTTCGGCGCGCAGCTTCTCGATCACCGTGGCGTCGTAGGGCGAGATGAAGTTGTCGAGCATCTTCGAGCCGCAGCTGGTGCGAACACCTTCGGTGCAGAAGATGTCCTTGATGGCCATCGGCACGCCGGTCAGAGGTGCAGCCTTGCCGGCAGCACGGCGCGCGTCTGCGGCATCTGCGTCACGCAGTGCCTCTTCGCGACACACAGTGATGTAGCTATTGAGTTCGCCGTCGAGGCGCTCGATACGCGCCAGGAAGGCTTCCGTCAGCTCGCGACTGGTGTATTCGCCGACCGAGAGGCCTTGCGCCAGCTCGCTGAGCGTCTTGTCATGGAGTGCTATGGACGATGACATGTTCGATTCCATCAGTGCTAGCGCTGCTTCAAGGCAGCACTAGCATAAATTCCGGGGCGGACGGGGAGGCGTGCCGCGTGACGTTGAGCTGAGATAAGACACATGACGATAAGCAATCGGTGTCCCAACATGTTTACTCGACGACGCGGGGTACCAGATATAGCCCCTGTTCGGTGGCCGGAGCCACCTGCTGGAAGTGTTCGCGCTGATTCGACTCGGTGACTTCGTCGGCGCGAAGACGCTGGGTTGCTTCCAATGGGTGCGCCAGTGGCGCGATGCCATCAGTATTGACCTGTTGCAGCTGGTCGACCATGGCGAGAATCTGATTGAGATCCTCGACGTAGGCTTCGGCATCCTGCGAGGCAAGACCCAGGCGTGCGAGGTGAGCGGCACGCAGCACATCTGAATGTTCAAGGGCCATGAAGTTTCCCTGTCTTGGCTTCGAGAGGCTTTGAGGTGACGGCAGCCACGCTTCATTCAACTGAATGTGATGGCTCGTCACCTGGTGAACAACGCGATGACAGTTGCGTAGCAACCTATGGTCCAAGGCGTTGTCACAGTGTGATCCGTCGTGAAATGTACCACATCTGCGTCGCTCTGGCAGGCGTGTCAGCTTGCCGCCATGGGGCGGCAATGGTACCGTTCGCGTCTGCACAGGGTTCCGGTCTGGACTAGGTGATCAACTTCCATGTTTAAACGTTTACGTGGGCTGTTCTCGAGCGATCTTTCGATCGATCTGGGTACCGCTAACACGCTTATTTATGTGCGCGGTCGCGGTATCGTGCTCGACGAGCCTTCTGTTGTGGCCATTCGCCAATCCGGGAATACACGCAGTGTGGCGGCCGTCGGTGCCGATGCCAAGCGCATGCTGGGGCGTACCCCCGGCAATATCACGGCCATTCGCCCGATGAAGGACGGCGTCATTGCCGACTTTACCGTCACCGAGCAGATGCTCCAGCACTTCATTCGCAAGGTGCATCAGAGCACCTTCCTGACGCCCAGCCCTCGTGTGCTGGTATGTGTGCCGTGCATGTCGACTCAGGTCGAGCGGCGCGCTATCAAGGAGTCGGCAGAAGGTGCCGGCGCGCGTGAGGTCTATCTGATCGAGGAGCCAATGGCTGCCGCGATTGGTGCTGGTCTTCCCGTCGAGGAAGCCATGGGCTCGATGGTGGTGGATATCGGGGGTGGTACTACTGAAATCGCCATCATCTCGCTCAACGGCGTGGTTTACTCCGAGTCAGTGCGTATCGGTGGCGACCGCTTCGATGAAGCCATCACCTCCTATGTGCGTCGCCATTACGGCAGCCTGATCGGTGAAGCGACTGCTGAGCGCATCAAGGAAGAGATCGGTTGTGCCTACCCGGGTGGCGAGCTGCGCGAGATTGACGTGCGCGGCCGTAACCTGGCGGAAGGTATTCCGCGCTCCTTCACGCTCAACTCCCACGAGATTCTCGATGCGCTGCAGGAACCGTTGGCAGCAATTGTCTCCGTGGTGAAAAGCGCACTTGAGCAGTCACCGCCAGAGTTGGCGTCAGATATTGCCGAGCGCGGCTTGGTGCTGACCGGTGGTGGGGCGCTGCTGCGTGATATCGACAAGCTGATTGCAGAAGAAACGGGGCTACCGGTGATCATCGCCGAAGACCCGCTGACCTGCGTGGCGCGTGGCGGTGGCAAGGCGCTGGAAATGATCGATCAGCATACCTTCGAGCTGCTGTCGAGCGATTGACCTCGTCCGGGGCCGGGCATGATGTTTACTGTACGGCTGGTCCCGGCCCGTGGGAGGAAGTGCTATCAAACCCCTGTTCACGCGTGGCCCCGTGCCCGGCTATCGCATGCTGTTGTGCGCGGTACTGTCGTTCGCGTTGATGTTTGCCGAAGATCGCTTCAGCTGGATGGTCGACGTGCGTGCCAGCATGGCGACACTGGTTTCCCCTGTGCAGTGGGTGGTCAGTCTGCCAACCGAAGGCCTCAGCTGGGGCGCGCTGGTGTTTGCTGACCAGCAGGAGCTTGCCGACGAAAATCGGGCACTGCGTGAGCAGCTGCTTAATCTGTCTAGCCGTGTGCAACGCATGGCGAGTCTGTCCACCGAGAATGCGCGCCTACGCAAGCTACTCAATGCCGGGCAGCGCAGTGACGTCCCCTATATCACCTCTCAGCTGCTGACACTGGATGCTGATCCGTTCTCTCATCGCATGGTCGTTGACCGAGGTGAGCAGGATGGTGTGCGGATCGGACTGCCAGTGCTGGATGCTTATGGGCTGGTTGGCCAGGTCATTTCCACCTCTGCTTATAACAGTCGTGTACTGATGATCAGTGATGCCAGTCATGCTGTGCCGGTAGAAGTGAATCGTAATGGATTGCGTTTTATCGCTCAGGGCAGTGGCAAGATTGATCAGGTGAATGTGCTGCATGTGCCGGACACCGCGGATATTCGTGTGGGTGACTTGCTGGTGACTTCTGGCCTTGCGCTGCGTTTTCCGCGGGGCCTGCCAGTGGCTCGTGTCACTGAGGTCTATCACGATCCCGGTAAGCCTTTTGCACGTGTCAGCGCTGAACCCGTTGCCCAGTTGGAACGTTCGCGCAATTTCCTGATCCAGATGCCGCCCGAGATCGACGCAGCTAATCTCTATGTCGGCGACAGTCTCGATGAGTTGCCGCGCGATAATATCGCTGCACCTAAGGACGCCGAAGCAACGTCCGCTGAAGCCGCTACGGAAGCACAGGCGGCTGCCGACGCCGCTGGGGAGAATAACTGATGGCCTTTCGTCCCCAGACCACGCTGCTGTGCTGGTTATCGTTATTACTTGCACTGTGCCTGCAGGTGATGCCATTACCGGATGTCTGGTTGATCTGGCGTCCCCAGTGGCTCGGTCTGATGCTGGTTTACTGGTGCATCGTATCGCCACAGAGTGTCGGTGTTGTCCATGGTTTTGCCTTTGGTTTGGCGCTGGATGTCCTGCAGGGCGCACCATTGGGGCACAATGCACTAGTACTGTCATTGACAGCTTTCATGGGTGTGCTGCTCTATCAGCGGATTCGTGCTTATTCATTATTGCAGCAGGCCTTCTTGGTCATTGTGGTACTGGGGATCGCTCAGCTGGTGGATCAGTGGCTCAGAAGTATCTTTGGTGCGGGGCCGGTGGATCTCTCCTTCCTGCTATCGGCCGTGATTGGTGGGGCTTTGTGGCCGTGGCTCTATACGCTGCTGCAGATGCTGCGCCGGCGACTGACAGCCTGATGTTGCTGCCATGTATTCAGTATGACGAAAAGCCGCCCACGGGCGGCTTTTTGCTGTCTGTCACGTTCAATTTAAGTACCTCGTGCAAGCTGTCTCACGATTTTCCCTATTCACTCTATCCGTGAGGTATTCATGACACATGATATTTCCGTCACTGTCTCTGACTCTGGTTTGAGTTCTGGTGCCGCAGGGGGCGCTACTCTCTCATCGCCGCAATTGATACTGGCCTCAGGTTCGCCACGCCGCCGTGATCTGCTGGCCAGTATTGGTGTGCCCTGCGAGGTCGCGCCAGCGGACATCGATGAGTCTCCACGGGTGGGTGAGTCACCAGAGCATTACGTGCTGCGTATGGCGCGCGAGAAGGCACAGACCGGCTACCGTGCCCAGGCGGATAGGTGGGAGGGTCATGTACGATCCAGTGCTGGCGTAGTGGTATTGGGTGCCGATACGGCATTGGCGCTTGAGGGCAGGATTCTGGGCAAGCCGCGTGATGAAGCCGATGCATGCGAGATGCTGTTGAGTCTGTCAGGGCGCAGTCACCAGGTATTGAGCGGCATCGCACTCTGTCGTGGCACCGTTGGAGGGCGGGACGTCACGCACTGCGATGCTGAACTGGTCGAGAGCCGCGTCACTTTTCGTCATATCACTTCAGATGAAGCGAAACGCTATTGGGCGACTGGCGAACCAGCCGACAAGGCTGGTGGCTATGCCATCCAGGGGCTGGGCGCCGTGTTCGTCAGTCACCTGGAGGGCAGTTACAGCGCGGTGGTCGGGTTGCCGCTATATGAGGCTTCGCGGATGCTGATGGCGCAAGACATAGGCTGCTGGGAAGGCTGATGCATGCTGTCGTTCCAAATTCTGTTGACAGAAAATACGCGCTGAAGAAAATCCTTAGTCGATAGATCACAGCCGGGGCCTACCTTGCTATGTCATAATCGCAAGCAACGACTTTACAAGGACTTGCGCTATGAGCGGCGAGGTATTGATCAACCTGACACCGATGGAGACCCGCGTAGCGGTCGTCGAAAATGGTGTCCTGCAGGAAGCGTTCATTGAACGCAGCGGGCGACGCGGCATTGTCGGTAACATCTACCGCGGCAAGGTCGTACGAGTGCTACCGGGCATGCAGGCTGCTTTTGTCGATATTGGTCTCGAACGTGCGGCCTTTATCCATGCTCAAGAGGTGATGCCAGCACATACGCCGCATGATGAGCAGCGTTCGATTCGTGACTTGCTGAGTGAAGGGCAGTCGCTGGTGGTTCAGGTCACCAAGGATCCCATTGGCACCAAGGGCGCTCGGCTGACAACACATTTGTCAGTGCCGTCACGCTATCTGGTTTATATGCCGGACTCTCCACACACCGGGGTATCTCAGCGGATTGAAAGCGATGCCGAGCGGGATCGTCTCAAGGAGATGACTGAGCGCTGCCTGATGGCACTTGATCCTGAGGCGCCCGGTGGCTTTATCTTGCGCACCGCTGCGGAAGGTATCAGCGAGGCAGAGCTCAAACAGGACATGCACTTCCTGTTGCGGCTATGGCGCAAGGTCAGTGAGCGTCGCCTGACGGCCGCGGTGCCGAGCGCGATCTACGATGATTTGCCGCTATTCATGCGCACCCTGCGCGACGTCATGCGTGACGAGATCGAGCGTGTCCGCATTGACTCTCGTGAGAACTTTCTGCGCCTGAAGGAGTTCGCCAGCGAGTTCATGCCGGACATGGAAAGCCGCATCGAGTACTACCCCGGTGAGCGGCCGATCTTCGATCTGTTCAGCGTCGAGGATGAACTCCACAAGGCGATGGGGCGCAAGGTCCAGCTAAAG
Source organism: Cobetia sp. QF-1 (assembly GCF_002213105.1). NCBI lineage: Bacteria > Pseudomonadati > Pseudomonadota > Gammaproteobacteria > Oceanospirillales > Halomonadaceae > Cobetia > Cobetia sp. QF-1. The sequence goes on along the minus strand of NZ_NBVS01000001.1, from coordinate 638,896 downwards.
AGTGGTGGCTACCTCGTCATCGACCAGACAGAAGCGATGACGACCATCGACGTCAACACGGGCGGCTTTGTCGGGCATCGCAATCTTGAAGAGACCATCTTCAAGACCAACCTCGAAGCCGCAACCGCCATCGCCCGCCAGCTTCGACTGCGTAATCTTGGTGGCATCATCATCATCGACTTCATCGACATGGAAGAGACCGAGCATCAGCGCCAGGTACTGCGCGTGCTCGAGAAGTCGCTGGAGCGTGATCATGCCAAGAATAAGATGACCGGCGTCACCGAACTTGGCTTGGTACAGCTGACGCGCAAGCGCACCCGTGAGAGTCTTGAGCAAGTCCTGTGTGAAGCCTGCCCGACCTGCCAGGGCCGCGGCACGCTTAAAACGCCGGAAACGATCTGCTACGAAATCTTCCGCGAGATCATGCGTGAAGAGCGTGCCTATAGTCCGGATACCTACATGGTGCTGGCGTCCCAGAATGTCGTGGATCGCCTGTTGGATGAAGATTCTGCCTCGGTGGCAGATCTCGAAAGCTTTATCGGCAAGACCATCCGTTTTCAGGTCGAAACGCATTACACTCAAGAGCAATATGACATTGTTCTCATGTGATGGAGTGTCGGTATCTACGACTCGACACTGAAATGCTCGATGCTCTGGCCCTGGAGGTTGCAGTGCCAGAGCAGTGTGCTATCAGGCGTGTGGCAGCACACGCTGGTTAAGGTAAGGGCATTGTTCATCCTGGTCTGTTCGGAGATTTGCAAGTGACCCGTCCTATCCCCGATGAGGTAGCACCGCAAGGCGCTGACGAGCTTTCATCATCTCCCCCCAAGATGTCTCCTTCGCGTAAACGGCGCGGATGGAGTGCATTGCTGATGGCGATTGCCATATTGCTTACGCTGTTGGCGGTGGTGATTGGCGGTATGCGCTGGTGGCTAACGACGCTGGATGCCCGTGAAGACTCGGTCAGCGAATTCATTGCCGCGCAGACCAACGCCAACGTCGGCTTTTCTTCTATCTTGGGGCGGATGGACTATCTCGATCCGGCCGTGATGCTCTCTGGCTTCAATCTTTTTCGCCCTAGTGAGATGGATGCTGCACCGTTACTGAGTATTGCCAGTCTGGATGCTCGTCTCGATGTTCTGTCCTCCCTGCGCCATCTTGCGCCTGTCTTTGATCGTGCGACTGCCACTGGCGTTGTGCTACATCTCTATCAGCGTGAGGATGGCAGCTGGGGGTGGCCGGGGCCGCCACGTCCGCCGGAGGCGCTTGAGCCACAGGGGAAAATAAGTCTCGACGAGATAGAGCAAGGGCTGGCGCTGCTTGCGCGTCAGCGTGTGCGTCTCGAGGATGTACGACTGGTACTGCATGGTCGTAATGACACGCTCAACCTGAATGCCGCCGAAATGATGCTGTCTGGGCAGGATGACCGTACTCATCTTGAGGGGCAGGTGCGTGTGGGAGAAACCCTGCAGGCAGGTGCCAGCTTTGTGCTGGATGTCGTACCAGGGCAGCAGGGACTAGCCGATTATTCGGCGCAATTGCAGATGGAGCTGGATGCCGGTGCGTTGGCCAGTGTCGGGCGGCTGATGGGCGAGCGTGACAGCTTGATGCTGAGTGATGCTGATGGCAACGCAACGCTATGGGCGCGTTGGCGCAAGGCGCGCTTGGAAGATGCACGTCTGCGCCTGGATCTTAACCGCCTGACGCTTGATCACGACGGTGCTCAGTTGGCGCTCAAGAACATCCATGCGCGTGGCCAGTGGTTGCGTGACATGGGTGGCAGTGATCGCTGGCAAGCCTGGCTGAATCAGCTCTCGATTGGTGCTCAACAGCTGGATGACCCCACGGCAGCGCCTGATACAAAGAATGCCGGCGAGAAGAGCGAAGGTGTCAAAGGTATTGCTACGGCGAGTGAAGACGTCGACGAGGATATTGGCGCCGCAATCGCCAGTCTGCCCGAGCGTATAGCGCTCTCTGGTGATCTCTCGGATGGCAGTCTGTCATTGGTCACCAGCGGCTTTGATCTTGAACGCGTCGCCCGTTGGCGCCATGTGCTGGCGCTTGGCGAGCTGGGCGATATTCTCGATACGCTCTCACCGCGTGGTTCAGCGACAGGGCTATCGCTTGCCTTGGGCGGCATTGGGCATGATGTGCCGATGACGATGCGGCTGGCACTGGGGCTTGAAAATGCCGAGGTTGATCCTTGGGAGGGTGCGCCGGGTGTGGGGCCATTGGCAGCATGGGTGACAGCAGCAAGCCGTGATGGAGGAAGCCTCGGCGGTAGCGTTACATTCCGAGGTGCACCCGGAATGCGTTTCCACTTTCCCGAAGTCTTCGGTGACAGCTGGTCGCTGGACGCGGCGGATGGCGTGGTGGACTGGCAGGTTGATGATGTGGGCAGCAGTATCAGTGGGCGTGATCTTCACATTCAACGCCATGGCGCCAGTGTGGCCGGTAGTTTCGGGCTACAGATCCCTACCGATGACGCTGATCGCTTCCAGCTTGATCTCGATATGCGTGATGTTGATGCGCTCACGATACCGCTATCGCAATGGTTGCCGATGAAGGTGCTCGATCCTTCGCTAACCGAGTGGCTGACACGTGATGTGGCGGGTCGTGTGCCGCATGGACGTTTGCATCTGAGTCAGGTGTGGGATGAGGACAGCGCTGGCCAGGAAGATGAAAGCTACGGCCTTGACGAAGCGCTGGATCTTGAACTTGCTATCGAGGGTGGCCGGCTTGGTTACGCTGAGGGCTGGCCGGCACTCAATGGACTGAAAGGCGAACTGGCGTTACATAATGATCAGCTGGACGGCAGTGTCACGGCGGCGCACTCCCAGCCGATGACCTCGTTGGGCAAGGCGGCGGCATTATCGGTCACACAGGCCAAGGTTGAGATGCGAGACGATGTGCTCGGCATCACGGGTGATATCACCGGCAGTGTTCAGGCGTTGTTTGATTTCCTGGGTCATGCGCCGCTTGAGGAAACCTCTGAACTGCTACGTGAATGGCAGGGCAGCGGCTCACTGAGTGCTGCGCTTGATATACGCGTACCGCTCGAGGATGCCGAGCAAAGTCGCGTTGCGGTCAAGGGCAAGGTCGGTGAGAGCCTTCCGGCAACTCTCGCTTTCCCCGAGTCTGGTATCGCCATTGACAGTATCCGTGGGCCGCTGAACTTCCTGCATGATCCGGCGAAGCCTGAGGGTCAACAAGAACAGCTGACGGGGACCTTGACCGGTAAGCTGTTTGGCGGTGCGGTGAAGGCTGCGCTCAATATTGGTCAGTCGGATTCGTTGACCAAGGGCGCTGTGACCTTCTCCGGACGCGCACCCTTGGCTCCGCCGCTTGAGTGGCTAGGCGCACCGGCGGCGCTATTGGGAGATGCTTCGCAGAATACACAGCAGGCGCTTGATACCGGTAGCACACCGCGTGCGGTGGGTGGCGAGTTCAACTATCAGGCGCGCTTGATGCTGCCGGATAGTGGTGCGCGTCTGATACTGTCGAGTGATCTCAAGGATGTTGCCATCAATCTGCCAGAGCCTTTCGGCAAGGCACGTGGCATTGCCGTCCCACTGGCCGTTGACGTAGGGCTCGCCGAGGGTGGTGGTGATATCACGCTGGCCAATCGAGCACGGGCACGCTGGCGCGGCGGCAATGTGCGTGATGATGGCCAACAGGTACCGATGACGGGTCAGCTATGGCTGGAGCGCTGGCCAAGCCAGCCACAATGGCCAGCGCGTACTGGCTGGGATATCGCTTGGCGCAGTCCCATGTTGTCTCCCGTGCAATGGAAGCCGTGGTTTGGTGCACTGTCGAATGATTCTACTTCTTCCCAGGACAGTGCCGCGAGCGGTGAGTCACTGCGAGCGCTGAATCATCTGCGCATCGCCACGGACTGCCTGGTGATTCAGGCACAGTGTACGGGGCCGATGGCGCTGGAAGCCACACCACGTCAAAGCTCACAGCAGCAAGGGGTGGGACTTGGTGCAACACTTGATGGCCAGCTGGCTAGTGGTGAGATGGCTTGGCAGCCAGGAGCTGCACGGCCACTGATTCTGGATCTCGACACTCTCAATCTTGATGCCTTATGGCCAGCAGATGAAGGAGAAGTGGCTGCCGCACCGAGTAATTTTACCGAGGCTGTGGCAACCGGTATTGAGCCAACGCCTTATCCGACAGCGCTGTCGGATCTTCCTGCTGGCAGTTTGCGATTGGCACATCTGATCTGGCGCGAGCAACAGCTAGGTCCGATCAGTGCCGAGTGGCAGTCCGATCAAAAGCATCTGACGGTTTCACCGCTCTCCGTGACGTTGGGCAAGATCACGGCGCAGGGCAGTGTGACCTGGGAGGATGCAGGCACTAATAGTCTGACGCGCGCACGTTTGTCAGCTGATGGCAGCGATGTGGGTGATCTGCTGGTGCGCTTGTCGCAGCCACGAGGAGTAGAGGCAGAGCGTGCGCGTGCCGAGGTCAAGCTGGCCTGGCCGGGCGCGCCGCAGGACTTTGCGTTGTCGCGCTCCAGCGGGCGACTTGAGGTCAAGTTGGATAATGGTCGTTTCATGAATCTTGGTTCGGCTTCGGCGCGCCTGCTGGGACTCGTCAATGTGGATAACCTGCTGCGTCGCCTGGCGCTAGACTTCTCGGATGTCACCGATAAGGGTACGGCCTTTGACAAGGTGCGTGGCGCAGCGACGCTTTATGATGGACGTCTTGAAAACGATGGCCCCTTGCGTATCGAGGCACCATCTACCACCGTGACGCTCAATGGGCAGGTTGACCTGCTTCGCGGTACCCTTGATCAACGCATGGCCATCACAGTACCGGTTAGCCAGAATCTACCGTTGGCCGCTGTGCTGGCAGGTGCGCCCGCCGTGGGCGGCGCGCTCTTTGTGGCCGACAAGATCTTCGGCCGCTTCATCGATAAGGTGACGCAAATTCACTATCGGGTAACTGGCCCCTGGGGCGACCCGAACATTACTCTGGAAAGTGCCGAATGACGCAAATTGCGAGTTCCGGTCGTGTGCTGGACGATGCCGCGGCCCTGTTGCTGACCCCGGGCGGGCTTAGCCTGGATGATCTTGATGCTGGTCTGGCCCATGCCATGGGGCCGGGCACCGACTATGCCGATCTCTACTTCCAGCGTATCTGGCAGGAGAGCTGGGTGCTGGAAGATGGCGTCGTCAAGGATGCCAGCTACAACATCGACGGCGGTGTGGGCGTACGCTCACTGGCTGGCGAGAAGACGGGCTTTGCCTACTCCAATCAAATTGATGCGGCGGCGCTTGCCGATACCGGTCGCACGGCAGCAGGTATCTCGCGCAGTGGCAGCAGCGGCACCGTTGCACGCTCCATCATCACTGAAGCACCGGCCTTCTATGCGGGTATCGATCCGCTGGGTGGCTTGAGCGCTGAAGAAAAGGTCGCACTGCTGAAAGAGGCGGATCGTATTGCGCGTAGCCTTGATCCATCCATCAGCCAGGTTTCGGCCTCGTTGTCGGCGCTCTATGAAGTGATCATGGTACGTGCCAGCGATGGCACTCTGGCTGCTGACTTACGCCCGCTAGTACGCTTCAACATCAGTGTGATCGCAGTGCGTAATGGTCGTCGTGAGCGGGGCAGTGCCGGTGGCGGTGGTCGCTTCCCGTTGACGCGTCTGCGTGATGAGAATGTTGCCGAGCGTTATGCCCGTGAGGCGGTGCGCCAGGCATTGGTCAATCTGGAGGCTGTCGATGCGCCTGCTGGCCAGATGCCTGTCGTGCTGGGTAACGGCTGGCCAGGCGTACTGCTGCATGAAGCCGTCGGCCATGGCCTGGAAGGCGACTTCAACCGCAAGGGTAGCTCAGCGTTCTCCGGTCGCATGGGCGAGCAGGTTGCCGCACGCGGCGTCACCGTGGTCGATGATGCGACGCTGGCAGATCGTCGTGGCTCATTGTCCGTCGATGATGAAGGCACGCCGGGCCAGTACACGCCGCTGATCGAGGACGGCATCCTGACCGGTTACATGCAGGACAAGCTCAATGCACGCCTGATGGGCATGGCACCGACGGGTAATGCTCGCCGCGAGTCCTTTGCTCACCTGCCGATGCCGCGCATGACCAATACCTACATGTTGGGTGGCGATCGCGATCCGCAGGAAATCATCAAGAGCGTCAAGCGTGGCCTCTACGCAGTCAGCTTCGGTGGCGGTCAGGTCGATATCACCTCCGGGCGTTTCGTGTTCTCTGCCAGTGAGGCTTACCTGATCGAAGATGGCAAAGTGACCACACCGGTCAAGGGCGCGACCCTGATCGGCAATGGGCCGGAAGCGATGGGGCGTGTCTCGATGATCGGCAATGATCTAGAGCTGGATACTGGCGTCGGCGTGTGTGGTAAGGATGGTCAGTCAATACCGGTAGGCGTGGGTCAGCCAACTCTCAAGCTTGATGAACTGACGGTCGGTGGAACCCAGTCCTGATTGCGTGGGTCGCGCCGAACTGGTCGTGTGGCAGGCAGATCCTGTGAGAGGCAGGTCGTGTAACAAGCCAAGTGCTTCTGCTTGAATCAGAGACGACAACGCCGCAGTGGGATGACCACTGCGGCGTTGATGACGCAATACGTGAAGAACTGCTCTGTTACAGATCTAGCTCTGCACGTAGCAGCTTGAACAGCTTCTTGGAGCTGTTGGGCTCCTTGCCTGCATCACGCTCGGCACGTGCATTACGAATCAGCTGGCGCAGTGCCTGACGGTCTACATGAGGATAATCCTCAACGAATATCACGAAAGCCTCGTCATCGTCGAGCAGGCGATCACGCCAGCGATCAAGGCGCTGGAAGGATGCATCACGACGCACGTTTTGCTGCTCCATGGCCTGGAAGACGGCACGCACTGCATCGAGATCTTCCTTGCGCATCAGCTTGCCGACGTACTGCATGTGACGACGCAGTCCTTCGTGACTACGAATACGGTGAGATTCGTCGATGGCGGCCAGCATGTCATCAGAGAGCGGGAACTTGTCGCGCTGACCGGCCGGCAGTTCGATGATCTGCTTGCCCAGTGCCTGCAGCTCGATCATTTCACGCTTCAACTGGGATTTGCTGGGACGCTCGGCGAGCTCCACAGGTCTTTCTTTACGCATGCCAATTCCAACGAGTCGGGGAAATTTGCGGCAGTATAGCACTGCCAGCGCTCCGTCTCCTCAGAAGGAGAACATCATGAGCCAGGCCTTTGATGCCGTTGCTCAGCAACAACTGCTCGAGCGTCGTGTCAGTGAAGCTCTTGAGCTGGCCCGCACGCTGGGTGCCGACGCCTGTGAGGTCGGCGCTAGCGTCGATCAAGGCGTGAGTATTTCGGTGCGTGATGGCGAGGTAGAAACCGTTGAACTGTCACGTGATCAGGGTATCGGCGTGACGGTTTATCTCGGTAATCGCAAGGGCAGTGCCACTTCCTCGGATGCCGGCAGTGAGTCGATCAGTGCTGCTGTCGAGAAAGCGATCTCCATTGCGCATTACACCGGCGAGGATAGCTTTGCCGGACTGGCCCCTGCTGAGCTGATGGCCACTGAATTCCCGGATCTGGATGCACATCATCCTTGGGCGATCAGCGTCGATGAAGCGACGGATCTGGCCTTGGCCTGTGAGAGTGCGGGGTTGGCGATAGAAGGGATTGCTCAGTCTGAAGGTGCGAGCTTCTCCAGCGGTGAAGGCGTGCAAGTGTATGGCAACAGCCACGGCTTCCTCGCCAGCCAGTGCGGCAGTCGTCACTCGATGTCCTGCATGCTGATTGCCAAGGATGACCAGGGCATGCAGCGCGACTATGACTACACCAGCGTGCGTAATCCGGTCGACCTGCGTTCACCAGAAGAGGTGGGTCGTGAAGCGGCGCGGCGTACACTTGCGCGTATGAACGCTCGCAAGGTTGCGACGGGTCGTATGCCGGTATTGTTTGATCCGCAAATGTCCGCTGGGCTCGTGGGCCACTATCTGTCGGCAATTGCCGGCGGTGCCTTGTACCGTGAATCGAGCTTCCTGTGCGATAGCCTGGAGCAGCCACTTTTCCCGGAATGGCTCACTATCTGTGAGAAGCCACGTGAAGTGGGCGGCATGTCCAGCGCAGCCTTCGACAACGATGGCGTGGCGACACGTGACAATGTCTACTTTGCCGATGGCAAGGTGAAAAGCTACATGCTCAGTGCCTATAGTGCTCGTCGCTTGGGTATGGAGACCACTGGTAACGCTGGTGGTGCGCGCAATGTCCGTCTCGAGGCACCATTGACCTCGCTGGAATCCATGCTGGCCCAAATGGGCACTGGCGTACTGGTCACTGAATTGATGGGGCAGGGCGTGAATGGTGTGACGGGTGACTACTCGCGCGGCGCGTCTGGTTTCTGGATCGAAAATGGCCAGATCCAGCATGCTGTGGAAGAGTTCACCATCGCGGGTAATCTGCGCGACATGGCAGCGAACCTGCTCGCGATCGGTGATGATGTTGACACTCGCGGTAGTATTCATTGCGGTAGCTGGCTGATTGGAAACATGACGGTGGCGGGCATGTCGGAAGCCGGTGATGAGGAAGGCGAGCTTGAAGGTGAGTAAAGCTTAAAGCACGAAGCAGCGTCTGAGCTGTAAGTCACGTGCGATTGAGTCGATAAAAAAAGGCCGCCCCGATGAGGGGCGGCCTTTTTGTCTTTCTGTCTGGCAGCGGGGGGCTGATACACGATGCTGGTGTCGCAGGTAAAACTCGTTATAGATAGAGCCAGGTCGCGAGGCCGAGAAACGCCATGAAGCCGATCACATCGGTCACGGTCGTCAGGATGACGCTACCGGAAAGCGCCGGATCAATACTAAGCTTCTTGAGCAAAACCGGCAGCAGGGTCCCCGTCACGGCAGCGATGACCAGGTTGATCATGATGGCCGCGCCGATAATGGCCCCTAGTTGAATATCGCCAAACCAGGCAATGGCAATGCCGGCAACCACTACAGCCCATAGCATGCCGTTGAGCACAGCGACGATGATCTCGCGTTTGAGCAACCAGCGGACATTGCCGCTTTTGACGTGACCTAGTGCGATACCACGGATCAATACTGTCAGTGCCTGAGAGCCCGCGATGCCCCCCATGCTGGCGACGATCGGCATCAGTACGGCGAGCGCCGTGATCTTCTGGATAGTGCCTTCGAACATACCGATGACGGCTGACGCCATGAAGGCCGTCAGTAGATTGATGCCTAGCCAGATGGCGCGGCGCCAAGAGGTACGTAGTACGGGTGAAAAGGTATCTTCGTCCTCATCCATCCCCGCCATCGACATTACTTGATGCTCGGCATCGCCGCGGATGACGTCGACTACGTCATCGATGGTAATACGCCCGAGTAGATTGCCGTCGCCGCCTACCACGGGCGCCGAGATCAAATCGTGTTTCTCGAACAGCGAAGCGACTTCAGTTTCTGGCATCAGAGCAGCAATCACTACGCTATCGGTATCCATTACCTCGCGCACCGTAACGCTGGGGTCAGACACCAGCAAACGATTGATGGGCAGGGTACCGATGAATTCATCACGTCGTGAAACGACCAGCAGTGTATCGGTAGAGTCCGGTAGGCGTTCGTGACGGCGAATATAGCGCAGTACTACATCGAGGGTGATGTCCGGGCGGATAGTGATGGTATCCGTGTTCATCAGGCCGCCGGCAGTATCCTCGGGGAAGGACAATACCGTCTCGACGCGTTGGCGTTCTTGCGCTTCCATCGAGTCGAGGACTTCGAGAATCACTGCATTCGGCAGTCGCTGGAGGATGTCAGCTACGTCATCCGGCTCCAGGTTCTCGGTCGCCGCGAGAACATCTACGGCGTCCATATCGCGCAGGAAGTCGGTCTGGATATCCTCGCCAAGGTACTGGAGGACATCACCCTGTAATTCGGCGTCGACCAGCTCCCATAGCAGGTTACGTTCCTTGGGCGGCGACGACTCGAGCAGGTGAGCGACGTCGACGGGTGCCAGGCCACGATTGAGCATGCGCCTTGCCTGATTCAGCTCGCCGTTTTCCAGCGCCTGTGACAAGCGGTCGAGTTTTGGCTTGATTTTACGTGACGTCTTGCTCATCCGTCGGCTTCCCCTGTCGACATTAAGGACAGCGTTGATTCTACCATTGGCGCAGGGGGTCTAGTCGATAAAAGAAAACAGTGTTTCTTATCAAAAGGACAATAGTCGCTCACGAAGAAGAGGTTTAGCCCTTGGTCAATGACGTGATCAGGTATAGATGAGTAGAAAGGCGATACGGAAATGCGGGGGGAGAGGACAGGCGGAAGAGATAGTCAGAAACAGGGAGGGGGGCGCAGGAGGAGTGAAAGAGGCGAAAGAGGTGCCGCGGCAGTATCATCGTGACAAGACCGGCGCTTATTCGTCCTCCTCGAAGCGAGCTTCGAATAGCGCTGTGATGGCAATCATGGCCTCGTCAGCATGTTCGCCCTCAACGTCGATTATCAGCGATGTGCCGCAGGGGGCCGCCAACATCAATAACGCCATGACATTGGTGGCATTGGCGCGGCGCTCTCCGTGGCTGACCATGACTGTCGCTGCAAAAGGAGCGCAGCAGTTGACCAACTTGGTTGCGGCTCGAGCGTGCAGGCCGCGTTTGTTGGTCAGTGTTAGCTCGCGACTACGCATCGCCATCCCCTTGCGCATCTGCTCCATTGAGCGCGGTATGAATACCGAGTTCACGGTGGCGCAAGCGGACTTCCGGCAGTAATGCTGCAAAATGAGCAGCAAGCTTTTCACATAGATAGACACTGCGATGCTGTCCGCCAGTACAACCGACCGAGACCGTCAGGTAGCTACGATTGCTGGCCTGATATGCCGGTAGCCAGCGTTCTAGCCAGCCGGCGATATCATCGTGCATCGCCTGTACGTCGGGATAGTGTTCGAGGAATTCCACAACGCTTGCGTCGCGGCCGGTATCGGCGCGCAGATTGATATCCCAGTAGGGGTTGGGCAGGCAGCGCGCATCGAACACCATGTCAGCATCAGTAGGGACGCCGTGCTTGAAGCCAAAAGACTCAAACGTGAGAGTCAGGTGGCGAGAACTATGTTGCGCGACTTGCTCGGTAATGCGTGAGCGCAAGTCATGCACGCTCAAACTGGTTGAATCGATGATGAGGTCAGACTTCTCGCGGATAGGCGCTAGCGTCTGCTGCTCAATCTCGATGGCTTCTGCCAGGGTGCGGTCGTTATCGCGTGTCAGCGGGTGACGACGGCGTGTGGCGGAGTAGCGCTCCAGTAACACGCGGGAATCGGTCGTGATATAGACGACCTGTACGTCCATGCCACTCTGACGTACATCGTCGAGCAGCTCAGGGAAACGCGTCAGGGCATCAGGAAGATTGCGTGCATCGATGGATACCGCGATGCGACGACGTGTAGGACTGTCTTTCTCTAGCTGTTCGACAAGCGGTGCCAGCAGCATGCCGGGAAGATTATCGATGGCATAGTAGCCAATGTCTTCCAAGGCCTGAAGGGCGATCGATTTACCGGAGCCAGAGCGGCCACTGATGATCACGATCTTCATGAATGCTCTCCAAAGGCGAGGTCAGCGTAGAGTGAGTGCAAATGGCGCCTGAGAGGGCAGCCCGAACAGTGGCTGTCAGTACAAAAGCCCGGACGATGTCCGGGCTCGATGATCAACGCGCCGGAAGTTCGGCGATGGCTGATGTCAGTACATCGTAGAGTGCACGCTGGCTATCGGCTTGACGTAATGCTGACCGATTGGTGGGCGAGTTCAATAGCTCAGCCACCTGCCCGAGCAAGGTGAGATGTGTGTCATCTGCCTCCTCAGGGACCAACAGCACAAACAGCAGGTCGATGGGCTCTCCATCAATGGCATCAAAGTCGATGGGGTCACCGAGCTTCAGAAAGGCCGCGATGGGCGTCTTGCAATGCGGGCTGCGTGCATGTGGCACGGCCACACCATGGCCGATACCGGTCGACCCTAGTCGTTCACGACCAATCAGGCGTGAGAAGACTTCCTGACTATCCAGGCTGGGAATGTTCTGGGCAATGAAGGTGCTGAAAAATTCCAGCACCCGCTTCTTGCTCCCCCCGGGGACACCGTAAAGCGTGCGCTCGGGGGGAAGGATCTGATCAAGTGTCATGGCAGAAGGTCAACGGGTCCCGGTGCCCTGAGAGCGAGCCTGGGACTTTTCCTTGTGTTTGACCAGCTGGCGATCCAGCTTGTCGGCGAGCGCGTCGATGGCAGCGTACATGTTGAGGTCTTCTGCCAGGGCGTGGAGATCTGCGCCGGCAGCATGCAACGTGCAGGCTGCCTGCTGGCGCTCCTTCTCGATCGACAAAGTCACCTGAACATTGGTGATGTTGTCGTAATGCCGTTCGAGGCGAGCGAGCTTCTCGTTGATATAATCGCGGAGAGGGTCGGTAAGTTCCACATGATGCCCGGTAATATTCACTTGCATGGACACGCTCCTTTATCCAGCGGGTTACCTTTCAATTGTAACCCTTTTTGACTGCGAGCAAACCCTGATAAGACGCTCTGCTACATGGTTTCCGTGCCTGCCGCTGCCAGTAACAAACTTGGCTCGTGTCAGGTGCGTCGAGCGCCTACCCCGACAATGCCCAAGCTTTGAGCAAAGATCAACGCTGCGCTGCATCGTGGCGCAAGGCTTGTCTTCAACTCACTGGGGGAGAACGGAACGTTCCATGACAGAGGAGTGTGACGGTTTGCGCTGGAAGAGTGACAAGAAGGCGACTGTTAGTCGCTAATGTCAGCATGTACGTCGATGTTAGTGGGCGTCTTGGATTGGTCAAAAGTACGGGATGAGCACGAAGGAGGCGGGGTTTTGCGTAAGAAAAGCCGCACGAATGATCGGTAATACTATCGAAAGTGATTTTAAAAACATGCAATTGGGAGTGAGAGGTACATGCTGGCGGTCATGCCTTGGGAGAAAATCGCCGGCTTTCCATGCAAGCCGGCTGATCATGATGTGGATATTTACGATTTTTAAGGCCATGACAGAGGTAGTGGCCTCTGGCTAGCTAGATGATCAGGCCAGTCGCTTGCGTTCGCTAGAGGAAGGAATACTCATGGCTTCGCGATATTTTGCGACGGTGCGGCGTGCGACTTCAATGCCATCGCTGGCGAGTAGGTCGACCAGACGTGAATCCGACAGCGGTTTGCGCGCCGGCTCGTCCGCAATCAGTTTTCGGATACGTGCGCGAATGGCGGTACTGGAATGTGCATCGCCATTGCCGCTCCCTCCCACTTGGCTCGAGAAGAAGAATTTGAGTTCGAAGACGCCGCGAGGGGTATGAATGTACTTCTGAGTCGTGACGCGCGAGATAGTGGATTCGTGCATCTCGACCACTTCAGCGATATTGGCGAGGATCAGAGGCTTCATGCCTTCCTCACCTTGCTCAAGAAAGTCGATCTGCCGCGCCATGATTTCACGCCCTACCTTGAGCAGTGTGTCATTACGTGACGAGAGACTTTTCATCAGCCAGCGCGCTTCCTGAAGATTATCCTTGAGGAAGGTGTTGTCCACAGACTTGTCTGCCCGCTTGATGAGCGCTGCATATTCCGGCTGGATACGTAGCTTCGGCAGCGCTTCGGGATTGAGCTCAACCTGCCAGCCGTGACGAGTATGGCGTACCAGCAGGTCAGGTATCACATAGTCACTGGCGGGCTCCCCCCAAGCGGAGGCTGGGCGTGGGTCCAGTGCTCGTATCAGTCGAATGACGTGGTCCAGCTCAGCATCATCCAGTCCCAGGCGGCGCTTGAGTAGCTTGCGATCATCGTTTCCCAGCGCTTCAAGAAACTGACGTACCAATCGCCGAGCCTGCGCGAGTAGCGGCAGGTCATCGGGCAGCAATGCCAGTTGTAGCAGCAGGCATTCGCGTAGATCGCGGGCGAAGACGCCAGTGGGATCGAACTGCTGCAAGCGTAGCAGTACCTGCTCTAGTTCCGAGGCTTTGAGGCCAGCCAGCCCTTGCCCCCGCAAGCCATCGACTAGCTCGTCCAGGGTCAGGCTCAGGTAGCCTGCACCGTCCACGGCATCAATCAGGCTTTCCGCCATTTGCCGTTCACGGTCGTCGAGGTCGGTCATCGCTAATTGCCAGCGCAGATGATCTTGCAGGCTTTCTACACTGGTGTTGCGCTCGAAATCCTGGCCGTCATCACTGCCGCTACTACTTCCTGAGCTTGTCAGGCTGCCAGCGTGATCCTGATAGAGGTCCGACCAGTCACTATCGAGAGGATACTCTTCCGGGATCTCGCTGTTTGTTTCGGCAGTGGAAATCTCGCTCGCATCCTGTGCTTCAACGACTTCCAGCGCCTCATAGTCCTCGTCGAGTTCCAGCATGGGGTTGGACTCGAGCGCCTGTTGAATTTCCTGACGCAGGTCGAGCGTCGACAACTGAAGCAGTTGAATAGCCTGCTGCAGTTGTGGCGTCATAGTCAGCGAAGTGCCAAGGCGGAGTTGCAAGGTGGGTTTCATGGGGCTGTCGATTCACGGCAAAGGAACGTGCTTCTACGCTATACCGTGGGTCGGGGCACTGACAAGGGGCGAAAGAGATTATTCAAGCAACTTGTATGCCATGTTTCAACGAAGGTGGTATGGACGTCATGCTCAAGGCTGATACCAGTGAGGTAACAACATCCTTGAGCATGTAATGTCATTCTGCGAGGGACGGCGATACGAGGTGCCTTGCTCTCATGCTACCGATTAAAGCTTGAACTCATGCCCCAGATACACATCGCGTACCTGCTGATTGGCTAGAATGGTATCGGCATCACCGTGCGCGATGATCTGACCGTCACCGACGATATAGGCGGTATCACAGATATCGAGTGTTTCTCGAACGTTGTGATCGGTGATCAGTACGCCAATGCCGCGATCACGCAGTTGTCGCACGATGCTCTTGATCTCGCCTACCGAGATGGGGTCAACACCGGCAAAGGGTTCATCCAGCAGTATGAAATCCGGCTCTGTCGCTAATGCGCGTGCAATTTCGACACGCCGACGCTCACCGCCAGAGAGGCTCATGCCGGTGCTGGCGCGGATATGCGTGATGCTGAACTCATTCAGCAGCTCTTCAAGGCGCGCTTTGCGCCCGTTGCGATCAAGGTCCTTGCGTGTCTCCAGAATCGCCATGATGTTGTCGGCCACTGACAGCTTGCGGAAGATTGAGGCTTCCTGTGGCAGATAGCCGATGCCAGCGCGTGCCCGCAAGTGCATGGCAGAGTCGGAGAGATCATTGTCATCGATGGTGACGCTGCCGGCATCGGCGCGTACCAAGCCGACAATCATGTAGAACGAGGTGGTCTTGCCAGCACCATTGGGTCCTAGCAGGCCGACGATGTCGCCTTGACGAATTTCCAGCGAGATATCCTTGACCACCTTGCGCCCCTTGTAGGCTTTGGCCAGGTGGCGTGCGCTGAGCGTGCGGAGGGGAGCGGCAGTCATGACTCAGTTTTCCTTGCTGGTGTTGGCGCCACGCGGTGTCAACGTCATGTGTACGCGTGAACTGCCGTCGCTCTTCTGTGAGGCGTCGCTGCTGTTGTTGGCATTGACTTGGCGTTTGTCGAGGAAGTACTCCACGTAGCCACCTTCGAAGGTGTCATCACCCTTTTCGAGACGAGCGTTACCGACCAGTTCTACTCTACGTTCCAGTGCATGGTAGAGAATGGTATCTGCCCAGCCTTTGACCAGCTTGTCGTCTGGAGTGGGTTTCTGTTCCAGATAGGCACGCTTGCCTGTTGCCTTGACCAATGAGATCTCGCCGCTGTTGGCGCGGCTAATGTCAACGCGGCTGGCATCCAGCTTCATGCTGCCCTGGCGCATTTCGACACGGCCGGTATAGGTTGCAGTGCCGGCTTTATCATCCAGTGACAGGGAGTCGGCAGCGATGTTGATCGGCTGATTGGCATCATTGTCGAGCGCTAATGCTGCTGGCGCAGTGATAGCCATGCCGAGTGTCAGGCACAAGGCCATGACACTGCTGTTAAGAGTCTGTCGCCAGGCCGTCAAGGGCTTGAGAGTCGTTGAAGTCATGGGGTGCTCCTTGGCAGAACCGGGTATGTCTTCTCGATCAGGCATGCCATCGGGAAGCAGTGAATAAGGGAGTCTATTGGACTGGCAGCACGTGGGATGTGCTCAGCCGCGCTGACTGTACGCTAAGTACCATGATGATTACTGACTGGCTTCAGGTGCGGCTTCGAAAGTGCTGTTGACGCGTCCTTCGCTATCGTTTGAGGTAGCATCGCTGCCCTCATCGATACGTTCAGCTTCCTTGCTGGCCGCACTCTTGCCCTTGCCGGGTTGAAGCGTGCCGCGTACACGACCGTCCAGCACGGCGGAGTCCTTGGAAAGATCCGCGCTGAAGCTGTTGCTTTCGATATGCTGACCATTCTGGGTAATGACGACGGGTACGTCGCTCCAGGCACGGTTCTGTTCGCGGCTGTAGTTCAGTACGTCAGTATCCAGTGTCCAGGCATCGGAAGGCTGACGCAGCTGTGCGTTGCCCTCTAGCGTGAAGGTGTCGCCACCGGCACTGAGAACGCCGCGCTTGCCAGTGGCATACCAGCGGCGGTCCTCGCTATCGTTGGTGCTAATCTTTGGAGCTTGCGCGATGGTGACATCATCCTCGGGCGTATGCTCAATGTGCGGGGAAGTCATGTCTTGAAACGGCACGCCCCGCGCATCGAAGCGAGTCATGTCAGCCCCGTCAAGATAGTAGTCCGGCTCACCGCTGTTGACCTGTGTACCTATGGCAGATTCAAGGCTATTGCGCTGCTCTATCAGGGCGAGTACGCCACCGACCAGCAGCAATAGCAGCATCAACCATAGACGCGGAGAAGGACGGGGCAAACGTAACATCAGGCGTTCGACCTCTGTAGATAGGTATCGAGCACTGACGCCCAGTGGCCCTGTGCCTTGAGCAGTAGGTCACAGATTTCGCGTACGGCACCCTCACCGCCTGAGTGAGAGGTCACCCAGTTGGCTTCGCTCAACACATAAGGCATGGCATTGGGCACGCTGATACCGAGACCGACGCGACGGATAGCTTCGCGGTCCGGCAGGTCGTCACCACAGTAGGCAACCTGGTCGAGCTCAATATCGTGTTCACGGCACAGTTGGCTGAGCGCGACCAGCTTGTCTTCACGGCCCTGAATGACGTCCTGAATCCCCAGTTCCTTGGCGCGTCGTTCCACCATCGGAGAGGTACGGCCAGTGATCAAGGCGACACGAATGCCACTGCGCAGAATCAGCTTGAGGCCATGGCCATCCTGCACATGGAAGCTCTTGGTTTCCACGCCATTGGCGTCATAGTGCAGGCGATTGTCGGTCAGCACGCCATCCACATCCAATGCCAGCAGGCGCACGTGACGTGCCCGATCAATGATGTCCTGTGGGTAGTCTTCCGTCAGGGAAATACTCTCACTCATGATGTTTCTCCTCGCACTCCGTGCGTGCTTGACGCTGTCCTGTGAACGGCTGGTGATGTGGCTCAAACAAGTGACTGTCCGTAGTGGCGTCAAACGCCGCGCTAGCTTGCTGAATGCACTGCTGTCGTAGAGGACAGCACTCGCGTCCAGTGGTTCAGATCACACCGCTGGCCAGCAGGCCGTGCATGTGGATGGCTCCGATAGGATGCTCATCCTCATCACAGACTACCAGAACGCTGATACGGTTTTCTTCCATGATGCGCACTGCTTCGGCGGCTAGCATGCTGGAGCGGATAGTCTTGCCACCGCGGGTCATCACGTCATCGACCTTTAGCGCGCGCAGATCACCATGTTGATCCAGTGTACGCCGCAGGTCGCCATCGGTGTAGACGCCGACAAGATGCTCGTCTGCATCGATCACGCAGGTGAAGCCCATGCCTTGACGGGTGATCTCGAGTAATGCGTCACGCAGCGGGCTGCCCAGATTCACGCGTGGCAGATCATTGCCCTTGTGCATTACATCCTGCACGCGTAGCAGTAGGCGGCGACCGAGGGTGCCGCCAGGGTGCGAGAGGGCAAATTCTTCTGCCGTGAAGCCGCGGGCTTCGAGCAATGCCACGGCGAGCGCATCACCCATTACCAGTGCGGCGGTGGTTGAGGCCGTTGGCGCCAGATTCAGAGGGCAGGCCTCTTGCGCGACACTGGTATCCAAGTGTGCATCCGCATCACGTGCCAACGTCGAACCGGGCTTGCCTGTCATCGAGACCAGCGGCGTGCCCATGCGCTTGAGCAAGGGCAGCAGGGCGGTGACTTCGGCTGTCTCACCGGAATTGGAGAGCGCCAGCACCACATCGGCCGAGGTGATCATGCCGAGATCGCCATGGCTGGCTTCGCCTGGATGCACAAAGAAGGCGGGAGTCCCGGTGCTGGCCAGCGTCGCAGCGATCTTGCTGGCGACATGGCCTGATTTGCCCATGCCGGTGACGATGACACGGCCCTGTGTGGCCAGCATCAACTGGCAGGCACGATCGAAATCAGCATCGAGATGCTGCTCGAGGGCGATGATGGCAGCACCCTCAATCGCGAAGGTACGTCGTGCGCTGGCGCGAAAATCGGCATCGGCAGCGTTGGGCGAATCGGTCGCGCTGGCGGCATCATTTAGCGCAGTGTGCTGGGTGCTGGAAGACGTGGTCATGATCAGATTGTTGCCTGTTGTGTGGCCAGGACTCAAGCCGTGTGAGAAGGAGTGTCATTGCTCGCACGGCGGTGACAAGAATGGTGCTAGTCAGTGGGTCAGGCTGATGGCTAGCCAGGCGCTGTAGGCCAGATAGCAGCCGAGTAGAATAACGCCGGGCCCGCGCCCGATCTTGCCGCGACGCTGCCAGATGAGTAGAGCGGCCAGCAGCAGGGTCAGCCCCAGCATCACCGGATAGTCACGGCTGATGGCGCTGCCATCGACGGGCCCCGGCGCTATCAGCCCCGGCATCGGCAGTACTGCCAGGATGTTGAAGAGATTGGAACCGATGATATTGCCGATAGCGATGTCGTGGTGACGTTTGAGTGCGCTGGCGACACTGGCGGCTAGTTCCGGCAGGCTGGTGCCGATGGCGATCACGGTCAAGCCAATGATCAATTCTGGCACACCGAACGCCTCAGCGATGTCAGTGGCACCCCATACCAGTGCTCGGGAACTGGCGATCAGGACTGCCAGGCCAATGAGTAGCCAGAAGACGGCGCGCCCGGCCGTCATGTCAGGGATATCGCCACCGGCTTCTTCTTCGCTTGGAGCATCGACCTTGAACAGCCACACGATCGTAAAGACCAGCAGTGCCAGTAGCAGGATGCCATCGAGGCGACTCAGGGCGCTATTGGAAAGGGCGTAACCCGCCAATGCCGTGGCTGCCAGCAATAGCGGTAGCTCTCGACGTACCAATCCAAAATGGACAGGGATTGGTGCGACAAGTGCTGTCACGCCCAGCACCATGCCGATATTGGCGATGTTGGAGCCTAGTGCGTTACCCGTCGCGATATCCGGAGTGCCATCGAGTGATGCCATGATGGAAACGACGATTTCCGGTGCTGACGTGCCGACGGATACGATGGTCATCCCGATCAAAAGCTTGCTCATTCCGGCACGCCGGGCAGTAGCGGCAGCGCCTTCGACAAACCGATCGGCGCTCCAGACAAGGCCAATCAGGCCAAGGATGATTGCAAGGATGGGATATAGCATCAGGACTCTCGAGGCAGGAGGAGGGGCAGTGGCGTATTGCTGGGAACCGCGTCATTAAACGCATCCCCTAAAAGCTTTGCAAGGTAACGGGGTGTATCACTGACGAGTGAGACTGGCGGCAGAGGGGTGGGTTCGGATACGATGTTCGCTAACTAACTTGATCCTTGGATCTCATGATTCGGACATTCGGCGTGATTACGAGCTGCAGATGGTTGGCTCTGCGTGTCGATATTCCCTCACAGCGGATGCTTTTATGACTGAATTGCCCGGTCAGACCGCAACACCGACCGATGCGAACGGCCAGGATGCGGGCGACCAGGATGCATCGTCATCCTCCTTGGGCACGGAAAGTGGCATTGATCTTGATGATGCGCTGATTCGTGTTGAAGGCCTGCGTTTTACTCGGGGCGAGCGCGAAATTTTCTCCGGTATTGAACTCAAGGTCCCACGCGGTAAGATCACCGCCATCATGGGGCCGTCGGGGACCGGCAAGACGACGTTGCTCAAGTTGATCGGCGGGCAATTAACGCCCTCCGCGGGTCGCGTCGAGATTGCAGGACAGCACGTGCATGGCTTGTCGCGTCGCGAGTTGTTCCGCATGCGTCGCCGCATGGGTATGTTGTTTCAGAGCGGCGCACTATTTTCTGATCTCAGCGTGTTTGAGAATGTGGCCTTTCCGTTGCGCGTACACACCGATCTTCCTGATGCAATGATTCGTGACATCGTGCTGATCAAACTCGAGTCTGTTGGCTTGCGTGGTGCACGCGAACTGATGCCGGCTGAGCTTTCTGGTGGCATGACGCGTCGTGTCGCACTGGCGCGCGCCATCGCGCTCGATCCTGATTTGATCATGTATGACGAACCGTTTGCCGGACAGGACCCTATTTCGATGGGCGTGTTGGTCAATCTGATTCGTCGTCTCAACGATGCGTTGGATATGACAGCGTTAGTCGTTTCCCACGATATCAAGGAAACGCTGACCATCGCCGATTACGTCTATGTCATTGCCGACGGCAAAGTGATGGCGCAGGGCACGCCCGCAGAGCTCAATGCCGATGCAGACCCTCGCGTGGCCCAGTTCATCCACGGCAAACCCGATGGGCCAGTACCGTTCCATTATCCCGCGCCGGACTTTGAAGGTGACATTCTCGATGGGCGTGAATCGTCAGCGGAGTCATCAGGCAGGAGGCAGTCATCATGAGCGCGCTGAATCGTGGGCTGCTAGGCTCGATTACTTCACTCGGTCGTAGCAGTATTGAAGTGATTGCCGCTGTCGGTCGTGCGGGTATTTTGCTGGTACAGGCCGGTATAGGTATTCCTTCTCGCGAAGGCATCGGGCTGTGGGTGCGTCAGATGCATTTTGTCGGTGTGTTGTCACTGGCGATCGTGCTGGTCTCGGGACTGTTCATCGGTATGGTGCTTGCCCTGCAGGGATACACCATCCTGGTAGGCTTTGGTGCTGAAGAGGCGCTGGGCCAGATGGTGTCGCTGTCGCTATTGCGAGAGCTGGCTCCCGTCGTGGCAGCGCTGCTGTTCGCAGGGCGTGCCGGATCAGCACTGACAGCCGAGATTGGCTTGATGAAGGCGACTGAGCAGTTGACCAGCATGGAGATGATTGGTGTTGACCCTCTGAAACGCATCGTGGCACCGCGCTTGTGGGCTGGATTCGTTTCTCTGCCGCTGCTGACCATAGGCTTCAGCGTGGTGGGTATCTGGGGGGGCAAGCTGGTCGGTGTCGACTGGCTGGGCATCTATGAAGGTGCCTACTGGAGCAGCATGCAGTCGAATGTCGATTTTATCGGCGATGTCATGAATGGTGTCGTCAAATCACTGGTCTTCGGGCTGGTGGTGAGCTGGATTGCAGTTTTCCAAGGCTATGATCTTATCCCGACCTCGGAAGGCATCTCGCGCGCAACCACACGTACTGTGGTTTATTCATCGCTGGCGGTACTGGGGCTCGACTTTGTCCTCACGGCCGTCATGTTTGGAGATATTGGATGAAACGTACCCGCATGGTCGAGTTTGGCGTGGGCCTGTTCGTGCTCGCCGGTTTTCTTGGCATGGTGTTTCTGGGCCTGCGCGTCAGTGGTGTCACTTTTCAGCAAGCGGATGACACCTTCGTGCTCAATGCCAACTTTTCAGGGATCGGAAGCCTCAAGGCGCGGTCAAAAGTCACCATGGCAGGCGTTGCCGTCGGTAGTGTCGAAAGCATCGAGCTGGACCCGAAGTGGTTTGATGCCCGTGTGACGATGAAGCTGGACAGCGGCCTCAAGGACAAGCTGAGCAAGGACACTACGGCCGCCATCCTGACTTCCGGCCTTCTGGGGGAGCAGTATATCGGCCTGAGTACTGGCGGAGACCCGGAGATGCTTGAAGATGGCGATACCATCCGAGATACCCAGTCAGCGTTGGTGCTGGAAGAATTGATTCAGCAGTTCGTCTCTAATTTCTCGAAGAGCTAATTCGGGCATTTCCTGAAGCGCTGACGCAAGCCTGACTCGCCGTTCGCGCGATGCATACTTTCAAGGAGCAAACCTGATGACCCATTTTCTCAAGCAGCTTATTCGTCCGCTGAGTGTACTGAGCTTGTCGGCCCTGATGACAATGAGCCCGCTGGCGGCGGCCGCCTCGCAGGAACCTGATGTCCTGCTGCGTGATACCGTCGAAGGCCTGACCACCAAGATCGACAGTCGCGAGAGCTACTACAAGGACAACATCAACGAGCTGGAAGGGCTGGTGGATACCGCGCTCAAGCCGGTCGTGGATTATCGCTATATCGCGGCAAGCGTGATGGGCAAGTATTTCAAAGCAGCTTCGCCAAAGCAGCGTACCGAGTTCTCCAAGGTCTTTCACGACACCTTGATCGGCACCTACGCCAAGGGTTTGGTGAGCTTCGACTACGCCAAGCTTGAAGTGAAGGACAGCGAAGGTGATCGTCGCTACGAAGATCAGGATACTGTCTACATGGACGTGATCGATACCAAGGGCAAGGTCTATCCGGTCGCCTACTCCATGCGCCTGCGTAATGACGAATGGAAGGTGGTCAATGTAATCGTCAATGGCGTCAATCTTGGCCTGACTTTCCGTAATCAGTTCGATCAAGCCATGCGTGACAACGGTCGCGATATTGATGCCGTGATCAATGGCTGGCAGCCAGATGTTGACCTCGACAAGACGGCCGCGGAGGACAAGGGCAACAGCAATAGCTGAGCCCTTTTAGTGGCGATATGACCATGAAAACACTCTTTGATAGCGACGGTATAAGACTAGAGGCAGATGAGGTCCAGCTGGCGTTAAGTGGCCAGCCGGACTTTGACAATGCCGCTGAGCTCGCTGAAGCCGGTAAGAAATGGCTGGGGCGCCGTAGTGATGGTGTGTCCATTGATCTGTGTGGAGTGGAAAGCGCGAGCACTGCCACCTTGAGCGTACTGCTTGAATGGCAGCGTCATCTTGCTGACTACTCCGGGCATATCACTCACTTGCGTCTGTCGCCCGCGTTGAGTCGTTTAGCAGCTGTTTCCGGGCTTGAAAGCTTTTTGCCAGGCCTGGAGAGTAGTGGGGTGGCTGTTGAGGCACCGGCCTCTATCGACACTGCCTGAAGCGTTAAATGAGGCCCGATAGATTGCTTTGGCAGCTGCTTTGGCAAGTGCCTTCGTTAAAGCTCTCCTGACAACTCGTAAGTTGTTACTACGCTGCGCGGGAACGTGAAGGGCCGGATGCTTCCTGCCAATCGCGTTCCCGCGCGCTTTTGATTACCATGTGCGGTCTTATTGTATTGGTCATATTCACTGACCCCGCCATGCACAGCGAAGGAGTTACCGCCCGTTATGCAACCGAATGATGTCAAGGCCCTGCTCGAGGCTCGAATCGAGAACGTCGATTTTCATATCCAGGGCGAAGGCTGCAATTTCCAGGTCGTCGCCGTGGGTGAGATCTTTGCTGACCTCAGTCGCGTCAAGGCGCAGCAGCTGGTGTTCTCCGCAATCAATGACGAAATTCGCTCTGGTGCGCTGCATGCCATCAGCATTCGTACCTATACCCCGGCGCAGTATGATGCTGCTGCCGGCAATGCTCAGGGCTGACCGGAACATTTCATGGATAAGCTGATCATCACCGGCAACGGGCCGGTCAATGGAGAAGTCTGGGCCAGCGGTGCCAAGAATTCGGCACTGCCCATTCTGGCGGCAACCCTGCTTTCGGAAGGTCCCGTGACCATCAGCAACCTGCCGCATTTGCAGGACATCACCACTAGCCTGGAGCTGCTCGGGCGCATGGGTGTCGAGCCGGTGATGGGCGATAATATGACCGTGCAGCTTGATGGCTCCAAGGTCGAGCACTGTCACGCACCGTACGACCTGGTCAAGAAGATGCGTGCTTCGATTCTGGTGCTGGGCCCACTGCTGGCGCACTTCGGCAGTGCTGAGGTCTCACTGCCGGGTGGTTGTGCCATTGGCTCGCGTCCGGTCGATCTACACATCCGTGGCCTTGAAGCCATGGGTGCCGAGATCACGGTGGAGAACGGTTATATCCGCGCCAAGGCTCCGACAGGGCGCCTCAAGGGTGCACGTATCGTCTTTGATGTCGTGACCGTGACCGGGACGGAAAACCTGCTGATGGCTGCGACGCTGGCGGAAGGGCGTACCGTGCTTGAAAATGCGGCGCGTGAACCGGAAGTTGTCGATCTGGCGCAATGTTTGATCGCCATGGGTGCAAAGATCAGTGGTCACGGCAGCGATACCATCATCATCGAGGGTGTCGAGAAGCTGCATGGCTGTGAATATTCCGTCATGCCTGATCGCATCGAGACGGGTACCTTCCTGGTCGCGGCCGCCGCCTCGCGCGGCAAGGTACGTGTCACTCGTACACGTGCTGATACGCTTGACGCTGTGCTGGCCAAGCTGGAAGAAGCCGGTGCCACCATCACGACTGGTGATGACTGGATTGAACTGGACATGCACGGCAAGCGTCCGAAGGCGGTCAACATCCGCACCGCACCGTATCCGGCATTTCCCACCGATATGCAGGCACAGTTCGTGGCGATGAATGCGGTTGCGGAAGGCACCAGTACCGTGATCGAGACCATCTTTGAAAATCGCTTCATGCACGTGCAGGAACTCAATCGCATGGGCGCACACATCGCGCTTGAAGGAAATACTGCAGTGGTGACCGGAACTGAGCGTTTGTCCGGTGCACCAGTGATGGCGACGGATCTGCGTGCTTCGGCGTCGCTTGTCATTGCCGCTATCGTCGCGGATGGCGAGACAATGGTTGACCGCATCTATCACATTGATCGCGGTTACGAATGCATTGAAGAGAAGCTCTCGGGGCTTGGCGTACTCATTCGCCGTACCACGGGCTGAGCCGGCGTTCTCGCTACTCCAGGCTTTCCTTACTTACGCTACGTCGCCGTTGGCATGTTCATATCGGCGGCGATTGCCGAGTTCTTCTGAAGAGAGCTCTGGCGCGAATTCTTCTACACAAGTACGGGCGAATACCCCATGAGCAAGCAACTGGTCGTCGCCCTTTCCAAGGGGCGTATCCTCAAGGAAACCCTGCCGCTGCTGGCCGATGCCGGTATCGAGCCGCTTGAAGACCTGAGCAAGAGTCGCAAGCTGCTGTTTGATACCAATATCCCTGATGTAAAACTGGTCATCATTCGCGCGACCGACGTGCCGACCTATGTCCAGCTGGGTGCTGCTGATCTCGGAATTGCCGGCAAGGATGTATTGCTCGAGCACGGCGCCGAAGGCTTGTATGAGCCGCTGGATCTGGAGATTGCCAAGTGCCAGTTGATGACGGCTGGTGTCGTCGGTCAGCAGCAGCAGGGCGCGCGTCGTCGTGTCGCGACCAAGTTTGTCGATGTGGCGCGTCGCTACTATGCCGAGCAAGGTATCCAGGCTGAGGTTATCAAGCTGTATGGCGCGATGGAGTTGGCACCGTTGATGAATCTCGCCGATGAGATTGTCGATATCGTCGATACCGGCAATACCTTGCGTGCCAACGGTATGGAGCCGCGTGAGCTGATTACCGATATCAGTACGCGATTGGTGGTCAACAAGGCTGCCATGACCATGAAGCATGATCGTCTCAAGCCGCTGATCGACCGTCTACGCCAAGCGGTGGAAGCGCGCCGTAAAGGTTGAAAATCATTTATCACACAAGGTCGCCTAGACGACCATGGCAGCTGGAAACGCCCGTCCCGTTCAGCCTTTCTGCCCAAGATATAACATGAGGTTCGCATGGATACTCTGATCAACCGGCTCGATAGCCGTGATACCGATTTTACTTCACGCCTTGATAACTTGCTGTCCTGGGAAGGGGTTTCCGATGCCGAGGTTCAGCACCGTGTCGCCGATATCCTGACGCGGGTCAAGGCAGAAGGCGATTCAGCACTGGTTGAGTTCTCCAATCGGTTTGATCGATTGAATGTCTCCAGCATGGCGGAGCTTGTCATTGGCGCTGAGCGTCTGGCCAAGGCGTATGTCGAGCTGCCTGAGGCACAGCGTGAAGCGCTGGCGATAGCAGCCGAGCGCGTACGGGTCTATCACGAACACCAGAAGCCGGAGAGCTGGTCGTTCCGTGATGAATACGGCAGCTTGCTGGGGCAGAAGGTAACGCCACTGGATCGTGCGGGCATCTATGTACCTGGCGGCAAGGCAGCGTATCCATCTTCCGTGCTGATGAACGCGATTCCGGCACATGTTGCCGGCGTGCGTGAAATCATCATGGTGGTGCCGACGCCTGATGGTGTGGTCAATGATCTAGTGCTGGCAGCGGCGCATCTGGCCGGTATCGATCGCGTCTTCACCATCGGTGGTGCGCAGGCAGTTGCAGCGCTGGCTTACGGTACCGAGACAGTGCCACGTGTCGACAAGATCGTTGGCCCCGGTAATATCTATGTCGCGACCGCCAAGCGCGCCGTCTTCGGTCAGGTGGGTATCGACATGATTGCCGGGCCCTCCGAGATTCTGGTGGTCAGCGATGGTGTGACTGATCCGGACTGGCTGGCGATGGATCTGTTCTCGCAAGCTGAGCACGATGAAGATGCCCAGGCAATTCTCATCGGCTGGGATGATGAGCACTTGGCAGCAGTAGAAGAAGCCATCACGCGCCTTGTGCCGACCATGGAGCGTGCTGAAATCATTCTTGCGTCCCTGCGTGCGCGCGGCGCATTGATTCGCGTCAGTGGCCCAGAAGAGGCGCTGACGCTGATCAATCGAATTGCACCGGAACACCTGGAGCTGTCGGTCACGAAACCTGAAGAGTGGGTCGAGGGAGTGCGGCACGCAGGGGCCATCTTCATGGGCTCGTACACGTCGGAAGCGCTGGGGGATTACTGTGCAGGTCCCAACCATGTACTGCCGACCTCCGGCACGGCGCGCTTCTCCTCGCCGCTGGGTGTCTATGATTTCCAGAAACGCTCTTCGCTGATTCAGTGCTCGCCGGAAGGGGCGTCGACTCTGGGGCGTACTGCTTCTGTGCTGGCGCGTGGTGAGTCGCTCACAGCGCATGCACGCAGTGCTGAGAACCGCATCATCGATTGAGACAGTGGTCAGCAATCAGCGGCTGGTTATTGAGTTAAACCAGGCGCAGCTGAACCAAGAACGCCCGCCACGGATTCCGTGGTGGGCGTTCTTATGATGGGATAGGCGTGACTGCTAATGATCCACTGCCATTGTCAGGCTGCGCTCAGCCCTGGCGGTTTTCATCTTGCTCAATCGGCGGTGGCGTGTTGTCCGGAATGGGGCGCTCACCGACCTGGACGTCGATATTCTGTGCCTTGCCGTCACGCAATATACGTAGTTGAAGAGTGTTGCCGGGTTTTACAGCAGCGATATCTGCCATGGCCAGTCGAGCGTCGATCAGGCGCTTGCCGCCGATACCGACCAGTATGTCGCCTGGCTTTAGCCCTGCGCGCGCGGCAGGGCCATCGCGGAGTACGGCAGCCACGACGACGCCCTGTGGTGCACTGAGGCCAAAGGAGTTTGCCAGCGAGGGCGTTAGCTCTTGCACCTCTAATCCCAGCCAACCGCGAATCACACGGCCGTGGTCGACCAGTGCTTCGAGGATTTCGCGCGCCAGGTTGGCAGGGATGGCAAAGCCAATGCCTTGCGAGCCGCCTGAGCGTGAGTAGATGGCAGTATTGATACCGACCAGTGAACCATCGGTATTGACCAGAGCGCCGCCGGAGTTGCCCGGATTGATCGCAGCATCAGTCTGGATGAAGTCCTCATAAGCGTTCAGGCCCAGATGGTTGCGCCCTGTCGCCGAGATGATACCCATCGTGACGGTCTGGCCAACCCCGAAGGGATTACCGATTGCCAGTGAGACATCGCCGACGTGTACCTGGGTAGAATCTGCTATTGCCACTGTGGGCAGGTTGTCGAGATCGATCTTCAGCGCGGCGATATCAGACTCCGGATCAACGCCGACCACCTTGGCCAATGTTTCTCTGCCATCGCGTAACGCGACTTGAATCTGGTCTGCCCCCTGAATGACATGGTTATTGGTCAGGATGTAGCCATCGCTGGACAAGATGACGCCAGACCCCAAGCTCGACAGCATGCGCTGGCTGCGCACGGCATCGTCGCCATAGAACTGATTGAAGAAGGGATCTGACATCAACGGATGCTTGCTGTCGTCGCTGATCTTGCGTGATGAATAGATGTTGACGACAGCGGGTGCGGCAGCATCCACGGCGGTCTGATAGCTAGCGGGGCCGTTATTGCGCTGTAGCGGTGGGGCTTCGCGCAGCACTGGATCAGCCGATTCCTCACGCTGTGCTGCTGACAGTGTCAGGCTTGGAGCGGGCAACACTTGCTGCGCTACCGGCTCTGGCGCAGGGTAGGGCTCGACAGTCGTCTGGTCGTTTTGTGCAGTGGCTGGAGCGTTATCAAGGCCTAATGCAGGGAAGCGATCAAGCACGACAATCGCCAGCAGAACCCCGGTAACGACAGGCCAGAGCAAGGGAAGTAAAGAGCTGCGAAGAGAGCGGCGCATCTGAGGCATCGTGAATCCTGATGAAAAGCCCGTGAGCCCCGTTAGGCGCGCAGCGGACACAGAAATAAAGAAACTGAATATTACGTGCAATGCTCCTCTCTGAGAATCTCGAGAAGAGCAGCGCGCTTACATGGCGACGCTGCGCCGTTACAATGAGCGCAAGTGTAACACTCGATGACTCTAACTGCTGGAGGCCCAATGGCTGATCGTGACACGCTAATTGACGCTTTGGATGCCTGTTTGGAGGTAAAAGCCTTCAAGGACTACACCGTCAATGGCCTGCAGGTAGAAGGGCGGCGCGACGTGCGGCGCGTGATGAGTGGTGTCACTGCTTGCCAAGCGCTGCTGGATGAGGCCGTTGCCTGGCAGGCTGACCTTGTTCTTGTCCATCACGGCTATTTCTGGAAGAACGAGCAGGCGCAGGTGACGGGTATGAAGCGTCGTCGCCTGAAGACGCTATTGGTGCATGACATCAATCTGGCGGCCTATCACCTGCCATTGGATGCACATCCGACACTTGGGAATAACGCGCGCCTCGCCGAGCGCCTCGGGTTGGTCAGCGAAGGATGCCTGGACGGTGTCATCGGCCGTGGGCTAGTACATGTCGGCCGGTTGTCAGACGAGCTACTGGCAAAGAAAGGTCTAACAGGAGAAGGGCTGGACAGTGCCGCACTCGGCGTAGAGTTCAGTCAGCGGCTGGGCCGTGAGGTATTGGTGGTCGCAGGGCATGAGCGACCGATCAAGCGTGTTGCCTGGTGTACCGGTGGGGCACAGGACTATCTCAAGTTGGCCATTGAGACAGGCGTCGATGCTTTCTTGTCCGGTGAGATATCCGAGCGCACCACGCATGATGCGCGTGAGGAGGGCGTCACCTACTTCGCCGCAGGTCATCATGCTACCGAGCGGGATGGGGTGAAGGCACTAGGAGAGTGGTTGGCAGCAGAGTACGGGCTAGAGCATCGTTTCGTGGATATCGACAATCCGGCCTGATGGGATGAAGCGGATTTGATTGTGATGTCCCAGCAAAAAGACCGCCCATGAGGGCGGTCTTTTTGCTGGGACAGCGATAACGATACGGTTAGATCCGTGGTGGCGTGGCCGGTGCAGCATCCGTGTCTTCAGGCTGCGGCTTGAGCCCGAAATCTTCAGACAGCGTGCCGCGATTGTCTGCGTAGTCCCGCGGAAGATCGAGCGTGTTGTCCTCGTTGTCTTCTTCGCCGGTGTCGGTGTCCAGCAGGCGGCGTTTGAGCTGGCTGTCATCGCACAGTGTCGCGGCACCGCTAGCTAGATGCTGGCGCAGTTCGTTACCGGCACGCTGAATCTGGTCAGTCAGATCGCTGGCCTTGGAGAAATGATCATTGAGTGCATCACGGAATTGGGTGAGTTCCAGTTCACGTTCTGCCAGTTTCTGACGAGTTTTCTGATTGCGCGCCACGTTGGCATTCAGCAGGTGGTAGCACAAGGCGCCGATACCGATGCCGGCCAGAAAACAGGCAATGGCCAGGATCCAGTCAATATTGCTCTCGTTCACGTCGCTCTCCTTGTGTCACGACTGCGGTGATCATCACCGCTGGGGCACAGTGCCGATATTCAATGATGCCGATGTTTGATCGGTCTAAGGTCCAGCAGAACCCATGTTCTTCGTTTTGCCAATGGCGGGCGCTGTTGCCAGCATGCCATTGGTGTTTGAAAGGTGTCCGCAGGCCATTATATCGGTGCGATGCCGCGATGCGTCAATTCGCCTTGAGAGATACCTTGGTCGTTTTCGTTCGCGTCATAACGGGAAGTCGATGATGTTTGCCTGACTATTGTGAGTCTCTTTCAGGATATTACCCCGTGGATTTACGTGCACTGCAGTGGGTAAAGAGCAGTTCAAGGCGTATAATGCCGCGCAAATTCGTCCTTGCCTGCCGGTTATGCCCGTTCAGGTGTGATCTTCGTCCTTTCCGCGTCAGGCGCAGCGATTTGCTGGGTCTGGCCTGCACCGGGTTTCTCCATGCCAGCACTTACGCCCCTCGAGAAGTACCAGGCAGATCTCAAGCGTGATGATTTTGCCTACGATGCCGCCCAGGAAGATGCGGTTCGACATCTGCAACGACTCTATGACGATTTGGTGCGTACCCCGCGCCAGACACCTGGCAAGATTTCAGATGCCACGGGCAACAGTGGTTTGGGGTCCAAGGTGCGCCGATTGTTCGGTAAACCTGCACTGCCGGCAGCAGTCGATGAAGTGCCTGAAATCATGGGGCTCTATTTCTGGGGTGGTGTGGGACGTGGCAAGACCTACCTGGTCGACACCTTTTACGAAAGCCTGCCCTTCGCTGACAAGATGCGCACGCACTTTCATCGCTTCATGCAGCGTGTCCATAACGAGCTGGGTCATTACAAGGGCGAGAAAAACCCTCTGACGCTAGTGGCGGCCAAATTTGCCGTTGAGGCACGAGTGATCTGCTTCGATGAGTTCTTCGTCAAGGACATCACGGATGCCATGATTCTCGCCACCCTGTTCGAGGAGCTTTTCCGGCAGGGTGTGGTGTTGGTCGCCACCTCCAATATCGTGCCCGATGAGCTTTACAAGGATGGCCTGCAACGAGTGCGCTTCATGCCGGCCATTGATCTGGTCAAGCGTCATTGTACCGTGGTCAATGTCGACTCGGGCATCGACTATCGCTTGCGTGCACTGGAACATGCTGAGCTGTTCCACAGCCCGCTGAACGATGCCAGTGCCGCGAAACTGGCGCGTGAGTTTCGCTCCATTGCCGGTGCAGAAGGTCATCATGATGAAGGCCTCAGTATCAATCATCGCGTCCTGCACGCATTACGTCGTCATGAAGATGTGGTGTGGTTTCATTTCGATGAACTGTGCGATGGCCCGCGCAGTCAGAATGACTACATTGAGTTGGCACGTGAATTTCATACCGTACTGGTTTCTGAAGTGCCGCAGATGGGGCGTGATAGTGATGACCAGGTGCGTCGCTTCATCAACATGGTTGATGAGTTCTATGACCGTGGTGTAAAGCTGTTGATGAGCGCCGAGATGGCAATCGAGAACCTCTATACTGGCGGAAACCTCGACTTCGAGTTCCAGCGTACGCTGTCGCGGCTGCAGGAAATGCAATCGCGCGAATATCTGGCGTTACCGCACAAGCCGTAAGGCTGCGCAGCGAGACAAAATAGCCTTTGTGATGGGCGCGCTTGGCATGTACAATGCGCGCTCGCTCGAACTGTTGGCCGGTTCCCGAGTCGTCCTGAGTCCTTCACTCTTGATGAGCGGGAGCAGTCTGGAGATGGGATGAACATGACTGCGCAAGCAGCAAGTCACTCACTGCCAGGCGTCGGACAACCAAGAAAAATAGGGATTGGTCGCGCACTAAGTGCAAGACCCGACTATAGGTGATTCATCCATGAAGACGTTTACTGCCAAGCCGCAGTCCGTCCAGCGTGACTGGTTCGTCGTCGACGCAGCCGGCAAGACGCTGGGCCGTATGGCTACTGAAATTGCTCGTCGCCTACGCGGCAAGCATAAAGCCGAGTACACTCCGCACGTTGATACCGGCGATTACATCGTCGTCATCAACGCCGAGAAGGTAGCAGTGACTGGCCGCAAAGCTGAAGCCAAGACCTACTACCGTCACACCGGTTACCCGGGTGGCCTGCGCTCCATGACCTTCAACCAGATGATCGACCACAAGCCTGAGCGCGTGATCGAACTGGCTGTCAAGGGCATGCTGCCGAAGGGTCCGCTGGGTCGTGCCATGCAGTCCAAGCTGAAAGTCTATGCTGGCGCCGAGCATCCGCACGCTGCGCAGCAGCCGCAAGAACTGAACATCTGAGGGAAGCATCGCCATGACACAGCAGCATTATGGTACCGGGCGCCGCAAGACTTCTACCGCGCGCGTCTTCATGAAGCCGGGCACCGGCAAAATCACCGTCAACCAGCGTGACCTTAACGACTACTTCGGTCGTGTGACAGGTCGCATGGTGGTTCGCCAGCCGCTCGAGCTGACCGAAACTACCGAACAGTTCGACGTTTACGTCACTGTCGCTGGTGGTGGTGGTTCTGCTCAAGCAGGCGCTATCCGTCACGGCATTACTCGTGCCCTGATGGCATACAACGAGGACTTCCGTCCGGCACTGCGTGCCGCTGGTTACGTCACTCGCGACGCTCGTGAAGTCGAGCGTAAGAAAGTCGGCCTGCGCAAGGCCCGTCGTCGTCCGCAGTTCTCCAAGCGTTAAGAGAACAGCGTCGACCACAAAAACGTCCAGTACCCGCAAGGGTGCTGGACGTTTTTTTTGCTGTATTGATGTGCAGTTGAAGAAAGTGGCTTTTTACAAGGCTATTTTCTTGAGTTGTTAGGTTCCGCTTATTGCCCTTTAATACATTCAAGCTTCGAATGCTTAGCGAGGGGATAGCTGGGCATCATGCGGTGGTGTTTGGGAGGCAATAACAAAATGGCAAACCGCGGTGTGAATCGAGGACGGCGACGTTTCCTTGTCAGTGCGACAACCGTGGTCGGAGCGGTAGGCGTTGTTGGAATCGCGACTCCCTTTCTGGCCTCATGGCAGCCAAGCGCGCGTGCACGTGCGGCGGGTGCGCCCGTGACTGCGGATATTTCACGCCTGGCACCTGGGCAACAGATGACCATTGAATGGCGTGGCAAGCCGGTGTGGGTGGTTAATCGCACTCCCGCAATGATTGCAGATATTCGTGCCATTCCTCCTGCAGAGCTCCAGGACCCCGAATCACAGCGGCCGCAGCAGCCGCCATACGTTGACGCGGTGTTGCGCTCTATCAAGCCTGAATATGTCGTGTTGGTGGGGATATGCACGCATCTTGGTTGCTCTCCGGGATATCGTCCCGAGATAGGCGCGGCTGATCTTGGTGCCGATTGGCCGGGTGGCTATCTATGTGCGTGTCATGGTTCTAAATTCGATCTCGCTGGGCGCGTTTTCACTGGAGTGCCAGCACCTTCGAATCTGGAAGTACCTCCACATCGCTACGAGAGTGAGCAGGTGTTGGTCATCGGTGTCGACGAGGAGACTGCATGATGGGTAATCCTGACCGTCCCAAGGCGCCGCGAGGCGTGATGCGCTGGATCGATGACCGCTTTCCGGCCACTCAGTTGATGCAAGATCATTTGACGGGCTACTACGCGCCGAAAAACTTCAATTTCTTCTATTTTTTCGGCTCACTTGCGATGCTGGTACTGGTCAACCAGATCATTACCGGTATCTGGTTGACCATGAGCTACACCCCGACAGCAGAAGGGGCCTTCGCTTCGATTGAGTACATCATGCGTGATGTGGAATATGGCTGGTTGATCCGCTATATGCATTCCACCGGTGCCTCGGCCTTCTTCGTGGTAATCTATCTGCATATGTTTCGTGGTCTGCTTTACGGTTCTTACCGAGCGCCGCGAGAGTTGGTGTGGATCTTTGGCATGTGTATTTATCTGGCGCTGATGGCCGAAGCCTTCATGGGTTACTTGCTGCCCTGGGGGCAGATGTCTTATTGGGGCGCGCAGGTGATTATCTCCCTGTTTACCGCTATTCCCGTGATTGGAGGCGATCTGGCACAGATGATTCGTGGTGATTACCTGATTTCGGGTATTACCTTGAATCGGTTCTTTGCATTGCATGTCATTGCGCTGCCGTTGGTGATTGTGGGGCTAGTGGTGCTGCATCTTGTGGCACTGCATGAGGTAGGGTCGAATAACCCGGACGGTATCGAGATCAAGGATAAGAAGGATGAAGC
Organism: Cobetia sp. QF-1; assembly: GCF_002213105.1. Classification (NCBI taxonomy): domain Bacteria; kingdom Pseudomonadati; phylum Pseudomonadota; class Gammaproteobacteria; order Oceanospirillales; family Halomonadaceae; genus Cobetia; species Cobetia sp. QF-1. Next base: position 604,485 of record NZ_NBVS01000001.1, on the reverse strand, counting down.
GGGCAATCCACTGGATGGTATTCCGTTTCATCCGTATTACACAGTGAAGGACCTGGTAGGTGTGGGGGTCTTCCTATTCGTGTTCTGTGCGGTAATATTCTATTTCCCGGAAGGCGGTGGCTACTTCCTCGAAACGCCCAACTTTGAACCGGCGAATTCGCTGCAGACGCCTGAGCATATTGCCCCTGTCTGGTACTTCACGCCTTTCTACGCAATGCTGCGCGCAGTGAATTATCCATTGTTTGGTGTCGATGCCAAGTTCTGGGGTGTCGTGGTCATGGGGTTGGCCATTGCCATTCTGTTTGTGCTGCCGTGGTTGGATCGCTCTCCGGTTCGCTCGATTCGTTACAAGGGCTGGTTGTCACGCATAGCCATTGTCGTGTTTGTAGTGAGCTTTGTGACACTGGGCGTGCTGGGTGTGATGCCGCCAACAGCCGAGCGCACGATAATTGCGCAGGTGGCAACGGTGGCTTATTTTGCCTTCTTTATACTGATGCCGTTCTACACGCGCTTCGAAGCGACGCGAGCGGTGCCGGGTAGGGTGACAGGCCGATGAGAAAGCATCTTGCGACCTGCCTGTTGGCAGTGATGGGTTTATTTGCATCGGCGCTTGCGATGGCGGCAGGCAGTGAAGTCCGTCTGGACACAATGAAGCCAGACCTGCGAGACCAACCTTCGTTACAGCGCGGCATGCAGCTTTATACCAATTACTGTTTAGGCTGTCATAGTCTGCAATATCAGCGTTATTCACGGGCTGCTGAGGACTTGGGCATGCCTGAGGATCTAGTCGAGAAATTCTTGATTTTCTCGCCAGAACTCAAGATCAATGACACCATGCGTATCGGCATGAGTGCCGAGGATGCCACTGACTGGTTTGGTGCGCCGCCGCCGGATCTCTCGCTTGAGGCGCGGCTGCGTGGCACGGACTGGATCTACACCTATCTACGCAGCTTCTATCGCGATGAGTCGCGCCCTTGGGGCGTCAATAACTCTGTTTTCCCGCAGGTGGGGATGCCGCACGTGCTGGAGCCGCTGCAGGGGGTGCAGGAGAAAGTGTGCACCCAGAGTGATATTGCGCTGCTGGGGGCAGAGCTGGACCTTGAAACAGGTCGCTATCAGTCCTGTGAGGTGCTTGAAATAACCCAGTCGGGCAGTATGACGACGCAGGAGTTTGATCAAGCCATGTGGGATCTGACTAATTTCCTCTCCTATGTTGGCGAGCCATCCCGACTCAAGGCTGAGAACATGGCGCCCAAGGTGTTAATATTCATTTTGATCTTTACCTTGCTGGCGTATCTTCTCAAGAAGGAATACTGGCGCGACATTCATTGATGGCACTTGCTGAGCGTGCTCATCGATAATGGCGAGTCGGCAGTGACGGGCGCGCGGCTGATCAGTCGCGCGCCCGCTTGCGTCACCGTAAGATGACGCAAAGCTGACCCTTTGATCGGTTCTTCTTCATTGATGTGCCGACCAGAGGAAACTTATCCCCGATTGTCAGGCCAAAAGCTGACACGGGCATGTCTCGAACAGATGCGAGGACAGTTTCATGGGTGTTGTGGCCAAGCGTTCATCGATGACCTTCTACTCTGGTGGTGACGACCACTTCAGCCACCGAGTACGGATCGTACTGGCCGAGAAGGGTGTAGCCGTCGATATCATTGATGTGGATGATGATAATCGTCCGGCCGAATTGGCCGACCTGAATCCGTATAACAGTGTGCCGACGCTGCTGGACCGTGACCTGGTGCTCTATGAGTCCAAAGTCATGATGGAATATCTGGACGAGCGTTTTCCGCATCCGCCGTTGTTGCCGGTGTATCCGGTTGCGCGCGCCCAGAGCCGTTTGTGGATGCATCGCATCGAGCGCGAATGGGTGCCGATGATGGAAACCATTCAGACAGGCACCAAGAAGGAAGCCGACAAGGCGCGCAAGGAGTTGCGTGAGAGCCTGATCGGCATTTCTCCAATCTTCGATGACATGCCGTTCTTCATGAGCGACGAGTTCTCGTTGGTGGACACCTGTATTGCACCGATCCTATGGCGTTTGCCGACACTGGGTATCGAGTTGCCAGAGAAGCAGGTCAAGCCTCTGCTGAACTACATGGAGCGACTGTTCGGGCGTGATGCCTTCAAGGCATCGTTGTCTGAGGCTGAGCGTGAAATGCGTCTCTGATCCATGTCTGGTTGGCCATCGTGAGGGTGGCCAGCCTTGCTGGCAGGCTTTTTGCCTGACGGTTATCTCTAGCCTTCATAGCTAGTGAGGCACTGTCCGGTGGCCACAAGGCACCGGTTGTCGCTGACACCCATTGCAGTCCAAGAGGTTTTCTCATGCTTTCCAGTCGCCCTTATCTGGCACGCGCACTCTACGAGTGGCTGCTGGATAACGACAATACGCCGTACATTGTGGTGGACGCCGAGCAGGATGGTGTCCAGGTACCGCGTCAACACGTCCAGAATGGTCAGATTGTGTTGAACATTGCACCGGGTGCGGTGCGTGATCTGTTGATCGCCAATGAAGGTGTCAGCTTCAATGCCCGTTTTGGCGGCCAGCCGATGCACGTCAGTGTGCCGACCCCTGCGTTGGTAGCGCTTTACTCGCGTGAGAATGGCGTGGGTATGGTCTTTGGTCATGAACCGGTAATGCCGGGTGCAGACGAAGAGACCTTCGGTGAGGCTGCTGACCTTGAATCCAGTGCTTCGCCGCGACCGACACTTGCCAGTGTGGGCAGTGCTAGTGCGGCGGTGGATGAAGGTAATGGCAAGCAGGCCTCAGCAGCGACAGAAGAGAGTCCTGTTGAGGTGAAGGATGGCGAAGCATCTGATTCTGATGAACAGAGTACTGATGGTGATGATCAGCCGAAGCCGCCACGTAAGGGGCGTCCTTCACTGCGCGTGATCAAGTAATATCTTGTTCGTCGATCTCATATAGTCGCAGTGTGATTAGGGTGAGATTGCCGTTCAAATAAAAACGCCCCGCAGACCATGTCTGCGGGGCGTTTTTATTTGAATCGTACAGATGTACTAATGCTGGCACTGATCAGTCGAGGTATTCAAAGACCTTGGCAATGCGCTGAATGCCGCCGACTTCAGACACCTTGTTGACGATCTGCTTGGCTTCCGATTGCGTGACGATACCCATCAAGTAGACGCTTGCATTCTCGGTGAGCACCAGAATGCGCCCAGAGTCGATGTTGGCATCCGCTGCAAGCTTGGCCTTGATGCGAGTTGTCAGCCAGGTGTCCTGAACACGCTGACTGGCCGGTGCGTTGGCGCTGATTTCCAGCGCATTCTGCACTTGGCGCACACGACGTACATCCTTGGCGACATCCGTGGCACGCTGCTTGAGCTCATCGCTGGGTACCTGACCAGTCAGTAGTACCATGCCGTTGTAGGCATTGACGTTGACGTGGGCATCATTGAAGCGAGCGTCGACCTTGCCGAGATTGACCTCGACCTTGGTTTCGATGCTTTCATCTTCTACCTGGGCACCGAGCGTGCGATCACCGTAGTTCTCATCGATCGGACCGCTGTGCGTCAGATCGGCTACGGTCGTACAGCCCGTGAGGGTCAAAAAGCCGGCGGTGGCCATGAGGGAAAGCAGATACTTGGGCGTCATGCCGTAATCTCCTGTAGGTCGCCGTGCGACACAATAGGTTATTCGTTGCTACCGAACAGCTGGTGGTCAATCAGATCACATAGGCAGTGGATAACCAGCAGGTGAACTTCCTGAATGCGTGCGGTAGAGGTTGCCGGAACGCGAATCTCGCAATCGTCGCTGCCCAATAAAGAGGCCATGTCGCCTCCGTCGCGGCCCGTCAATGCCACGACATGCATGTCGCGATCGTGAGCGGCCTGAATGGCTTGCACCACGTTGGCAGAGTTGCCGCTGGTCGAAATGGCCAGCAGAACATCGCCAGGCTGACCCAGTGCACGAATCTGCTTCGAGAAGACTTCGTTGTAGCTGTAGTCATTGGCAATGGAGGTCAGCGTGGACGTGTCCGTCGTCAAAGCAATTGCTGGCAGGCTTGGGCGTTCACGCTCGAAGCGATTGAGCAGCTCCGATGAGAAGTGCTGGCTATCACCAGCGCTGCCGCCGTTGCCGCATGCGAGGATCTTGCCGTCATTGACCAGGCTCTGAACCATCATCTGGCTCGCCGCTTCAATGAAGGGCGGCAGCACTTCGCTGGCGTAGGTCTTGGTGTCGATGCTGGCGTTGAAGTGGCCGAGAATACGCGATTGGAAATCCATGATGGCTCTTGGTCGTTGGCTTCAGAACGCTTCGAAGGCGTGGCGAATCCATTGGATGGATCGAGGGGTTGTCCCCTCCACGCCTACCACGTCGAAGCGGCAGGAACATGATAGCCCGTGCTGGGCTAGATAAAAACGCGCAGCCTTGATTAGTCTGCGTTGTTTGCTGCTGGTCACGCTTTCAAGCGCGCTACCGAATCGATTATTGGCACGATAGCGTACTTCAACGAAAACGAGAGTATCGCCATCGCGCATGATCAGGTCGACCTCGCCGCCCTTGGCATGCTGATTCCGTGTGACGGGTGTCATGCCTTGCGTTGTCAGCCACTGTTCAACTTCAGCCTCGATGACAGCACCACGCGCTCTTGCGCGGTGCTGTGGAGGCTCAAGGCCGTCGTTATTTGGCGGCTGGCCAATTCGTGACATATCAGGGCGTGTACGCGTTGGCAGTGCGGCTATCAGTACCTTTCAGTGGCGGGCGCGGCACGCCCTCACGGAACTCGGCCCACTGAAGCGTGCGCTGGATACGGCCATCGTGACGGGGATAGAGACTACCGGTAGCCCCGAAGAGTTCCCCGCCTGCGCCAGCCAGCATCAGTGGTACGCGCTGGGCCAGACGGTAAGCGTCGACACCCATGGCGTTGAGCTTGAGCATGCTGGGAGAGGCGTCAGATAGGGCGCGATAGGTGTCGACATCCGGTAGGGATGCAGTGCCTCCGGAAGAAGCTTCCGGCACTTCCCAAGGGATATCCACAAAGTCGACGTCATTGAGGTCGCCATCCTGGCGTGGCTGAGGCGTACCCTCATAGACATGAGAAGTGGCATAAATCGGCAGGTTGCTCGCATAGTAGAAGTCTAGCATCGGTGGTACTTGGCGAGCATAGCTCGGCAGTGCCAGCAGGAAGATCATGTCGATCTTTCCAGAATGCGCCCGGCCGTATTTACCGCCTTTTGTCTTGGCTGCCTTCATGCGTGCTTGATCCTGGCTGGAAACAGACAGCAGGTCTTTGACGGCACTGCTGACAGCACCCTTCGGGTTGTAGCGTTCTATCGACACGATATCGCCGCCATCCTGCTCGAATCGTTCCCGGAAAGCCTCATATACGCGCTGGCCCCAGGCATTGTCGGGAATCAAGGCAGCAGCACCGCGGTGGCCATCCAGCCTGGCACGCTGTGCGACCTGGCGTGCTTCGTCTTCTGCAGACAGGCCGTACTGGAATAGGTTGCGCGCACGGTTGCTGTCGTGAGTGCCATAGTTAAGGGCTAGTGTCGGTAGCGGCAGGTTATCCTGAGTTTCCAGTTGGCTGACCAGGTCCTTGTCGAGCGGACCAAGCACTACTTGTGCGCCTTCCATGGTGGCACGTGCATAAAGTGTTTTGAGGTCGGCGCTGGTGGTATCGAAGAAGCTTAACTGCGGCGTGGCTTCGGCATCATCAATAGCACTGCGATGGCGCGCCTCGATTCCTTCGCGAATCGCTTGAGCGACTCGCTTGAGCGGGCCGGACTCTGGCAGGAAGACCGCAATCTTGCGCACTTCCTGCCCTGAAAGTTCGCGCAAATCAAGAATGCCCTGTGGCATCTGGCGGGCAGCCGGGTGCTGCGGATTGGCGTCGCTCCAGCTATTGATGGCATCGAACATTTGCTCGATATCACTGCCATAGCGCCTTTGAAGACGAGCCAGCTTGACCCAGCCACTTGCTGTAGCGCTTGCGCTTGCCAGTTGATTGAGCTGGTCCGGAGAGAGGCGTGTCAGCTGCTCCCACACGGTGTCATTGATGCTCAGGTCATCGGTATCGACTTGTAGGGCGATAAGCGTCTGTGAACTGGCCAGTGGTTCGCCAACCATACCGAGTGCGCGGCCACGACGTTTGCGCAGCGTGCGCTGATCATCGTCGGAGATCTGGATATCATCATCGAGTACGGAGGTGGCAAGAATCGTGTTCCAGCCGTCCTGCTGTTCCAGTGCAACGCGCGATAGCAGCAAAGCCCATTGGATGCGTTGTTGCGGGTCCAATGTAGTCGGGTCGATGTCAGCGGCAATGTTGATCGCCTGCGCGTTGTCGCCGCTGCGTGCTAGGATATCGGCGGCTCGTAGGCGGGTGCTGGAGGCCTGTTTGCCTTGTTGCTGCTCTGCCTGTGCGAGCAGTGCCTGAGCACCGGGGCCGCTGGAGATTGGAGATTGTCCGGCACACCCTGCCAACAGCATGGCTGATACGGCCATGCCGGCCAGCGCACGCAAGCCGGTACGGGGATGACGAGAAGTCTCCTGCCGGATGGCTGACGAAGTGCGCAGCACGCTGGCTGATGCACGGTTCCATGTCTGTCGCATGTACGACGGTCCCTTGGCTAGTGAGCGAGGCGGCTTGAGACTGTGTCGCCGCCTACTGTGATGACGGATTGAGAAGGTATTCTTGAGAAGACGTTCTTGACAAGACATTATGGCGCTCGATCGTGCATGTGCGCGAATATTAAGGGTCTTGGGCAAAGAGCCTTGGGCGCAGAAATTTAGTTATAGTGCTTTAGATACAGAGCCTTGGCACAAAAGACTTCGCATGGAGCGCCTTGGACCGTGAGCTAATTTGCCTGCGTCTGATGACCATTTCTACCATTGAGTTCAACGAGTCGAAGCATTGAATGTCTGAGTCTTCTGAAGGCGTATTGTACGTGGTCGCCACACCGATTGGTAACCTCGATGATCTCAGCGCGCGCGCGGCGCGGGTGCTGGGTGAGGTTGATTTGATCGCGGCCGAAGATACCCGCCATAGCGCACGCTTGCTGCGCCATCTGGGGCTGGAAGTGCCCATGATGTCGTTGCATGACCACAATGAACGCGGTCGAGTCGAGCAGCTCTGTCAGGCGTTGGAAGAAGGGCGTCGTGTCGCACTGGTTTCCGATGCGGGCACGCCGTTGATCTCCGATCCCGGCTTTATCCTTGTGCGCGCTTTGCGTGAGCGTGGCTTCAAGGTTGTACCGCTACCCGGTGCCTGTGCGCTCATTACAGCCTTGAGTGCCGCCGGTTTGCCGACCGATCGGTTTACTTTCGAGGGCTTTCTGGCCCATAAGGGCGGGCCGCGTCAAGCACGCCTCGTCGCGTTACGTGACGATAGCGCCACGCATGTGCTGTATGAATCTCCGCACCGTATTCAGGCACTGCTCGGCGATATCCGGGATGTGCTGGGCGGGCGTCGTGTAGTGCTTGCACGTGAGCTGACCAAGACTTTCGAGACATTTCTTGATGGTACGGCGGCTGAGTTGCTGGTGCGCATGGAAGAAGATAGTGACCAGACTCGCGGTGAGTTCGTCGTGATGATCGAAGGTGCGCCGGCGCGCGAGGGCGATGAAGCTGCCAGCGTCGAAGGTGATGCTTTGCTGCAAGTGCTGTTCGAAGAAGGTGTTGGCGTCAAGCAGATGGCCGCTATCGCGACCCGTCTTGTCGGTGGCCGCAAGAAGTCCTGGTACGCCAAGGCGCAGGCCATAAAGGATGCGGTTGACTAGTAAAGGTGGGCGGGTGGTGAGCGCTAGGGTGGCGATGGTGGCTGTCTGTGCTGCTCTCCCGGCATATCTTCTCTGTCATGGCGGAATTGATTTTTCTATTTCCCCTGCTGCCCGAAAACGCCAAGTGTTTGCCGTGACAGTATTTTTGGCGTAGAGCGATGTGATGATCTGCAGTGCTTCAGCTTGTGAAAGCGGCGTGACGCTGCTAGTCTTGCGCGCTTGGGAGACGGCCAGACAGTCGCCGCCAACTTCGGTTGGGGGAGGAAAGTCCGGGCTCCATAGGGCAAGGTGCCAGATAACGTCTGGGCGGCGCGAGCCGACGGCAAGTGCAGCAGAGAGAAGACCGCCTACGTCAACTTCGGTTGGCCGGTAAGGGTGAAAGGGTGCGGTAAGAGCGCACCGCGCGGCTGGTAACAGTTCGTGGCGAGGTAAACCCCACCTGGAGCAAGACCAAATAGGCCCCCTATGCTGCTGCCCGCAGTGGGGGCGGGTTGGTTGCTTGAGCCCTGAAGTGATTCAGGGCCTAGATGAATGACTGTCCACGACAAGACCCGGCTTATCGGCCGTCTCCCGCCTTACATTGAATGTGCTCTGCAGCGAGTCGCTTTGCTGCAGGTACTATGATCCGCATAACCGGCGCCGTCCGCTTTGTGTTTCGTGATTGACCATTGCTGGCTGAATGGCAACGAACATGAGGTCATGACAGGCGCCGGTTATCGGTTATGTCGTCTTGATTCTATTTGTCTCTGTTGTTTGATCGCCCCTGAAGAGTGATCACTCCTCACGTTTGTTCGTCGCTAGTGTGTTGTCGCTATCGTCGGCTTTACTGCCCGCATCGCGTGCCAAGGTTCCGAGTTTCGTCATGTCCAAGCCCAGTGCTCCTTCTGTTGCCGAGTCCGATGTCATTGATCGCTTCGCGCACGTCAGCGTCATGCTCGATGGCGCAGTCGATGGCTTGATTCAGGATCCTTCTGGCACTTACTTCGATGGCACCTTTGGTCGCGGTGGTCATTCACGCTTGATTCTGTCGCGCCTTGCCGCTGATGGTCGGTTGATTGCCTGTGATCGTGATCCACAGGCCCTGACAGAAGCGGCGACTATCGAGGATGAACGCTTCACCATTCATTCTGGTGAGTTTGCGCGTCTTGCAGAGTATGCCGAGCGTGAAGGTGTGGATGGTCAGCTGGACGGCATTCTGTTGGATATTGGTGTGTCGTCTCCACAGTTGGATGATGCGGAGCGTGGCTTCAGCTTCATGAATGACGGCCCGCTTGATATGCGTATGGACCCAACCAGTGGCGTGAGCGCTGCTGACTGGCTATCACGCGCAAGTGCCGAGGACATGGCATGGGTCTTCAAGACCTATGGTGAAGAGCGTTACGCCAAGCGTCTCGCGCGTGCCGTCGTTGAGCGTCGTGCTGAGCGTCCCATTACACGCACTGGTGATCTGGCTAGCTTGATCAAGGATGCCCACCCGAACTGGGAGAAGCACAAGCACCCGGCGACGCGCGTTTTCCAGGCGGTCCGCATCCATATCAATGGTGAACTGGATGAGCTGACGCGCGCATTGGATGCTGGTCTTGAAGCGTTAAAACCGGGTGGGCGTCTGGTCGTGATCAGCTTCCACTCGTTGGAAGATCGCATCGTCAAGCGCTTCATGCGCGACAAGGCGCGTGGTGATCAAGCTCCTCGTGGCATGCCCATCCGTGAAGATCAGCTCAACAAGCGTCTCGTTCTAGTGGGTAAGGCCCAGAAAGCTTCCGACAGTGAAGTGAATGCCAATGTGCGTTCACGAAGTGCCGTGATGCGTGTTGCTGAAAAGCTCAAATAGCGTTTCCGCTCACCATCTGTATCTTGGTCATTCTTGCGCCTGCCTACCGGCAGGCGCGCTCGTAAGAGCACTGTAGTGAGTGGGCGACAGAGTCGTTGCGTTGCGGCAACTCTTAGCAGCCGGCGCTACATGCTGACATAATGCGCCGGTCGTGGCTGTGTGGATCACGGATGTGTTGATCCCGCACAATGGTAATCTGCAGGGATAATCCGTGGTGCAGGGCATCACGTTCAGAGTGATTAGGGAGTCAGCATGGCGGGACGGAGTCAGGGTGGCAGGTTGGGGAATTGGCCGATCAAGATTCATATGCGTTGGCGCCACCTGTGTTTCGTGGTGTTGATGCTGTGCCTGCTTGGTTCTGCTGCTGCTGTCGTGGTCAGCTCCCATCTGTCCCGTGCTCAGTACGCCCAGCTTCAGACGCTTGAGGCGGCGCGTGATGATGCCCGTGCCCGCTGGGGGCGTTTGTTGCTGGAAGAGAGTGCCTGGTCTGCGCCTGCGCGCATCGAGAGTATCAGTAGCGAGCGTCTGGAAATGCGCGTGCCCGATGTGCACGACGTTGAGGTTATTCGCTAATGGCTACACGTCGTCCCGATTCGCCCCGCGACAAGCCCTCTCGTGACAATGCTTCCAAAGAGAAAGCATTGCGTGGTAAGGCCGCCGCAGCCGCTCGTAAAAGTGCCCGCGCCCCAATGGGGGCTGGCCGCTATCGCATCATGCTGTTTATCGTGCTGGCCGGATTGTTGGCGCTGATTGGGCGTATTGGTTATTTGCAGCTCTTTGATCAGCAGTTCCTGCAGGACCAGGGCGACGCCCGTACTCTGCGTGTCGACAGTATCAATGCTCATCGCGGCATGATCACTGATCGTTCTGGTGAGCCGCTCGCGATCTCTACCCCTGTCGTAACGTTATGGGCTGACCCTCGTAAGGTCCCCGATGATCCCGTGCGCCTGTCACTTCTCGCACGTGCTCTTGGCCAGAAGCCTGATGACCTTATCCGTCGTATCCGCAGGTACCGCGATGGCGGCAAAGGCTTCATGTACATCAAGCGTCAGATGACGCCGCCTCAGGCACAGCCGGCGATTGATCTCGATATTCCTGGTGTGAGCCACAAGCAGGAATACAAGCGCTACTACCCTTCTGGAGAAGTTTCCGCTCAGCTGGTCGGCGTCACCAATGTTGATGACAAGGGACAAGAAGGGCTTGAACTTGCCTACAACTCCTATCTTTCCGGCACGCCGGGCAAGCGCCGTGTCCTCAAAGACCGTAAGGGTCGCTTGGTTCGCGATCTGCACTTGATCAGTGAAGCCAAGCCTGGTGGTGACCTGACGCTATCGATTGATCTACGTCTGCAGTACATGGCCTATCGTGAGCTAAAGGCTGCCGTGGCCGAGCACCGTGCTGATGGCGGTACACTGGTGATGATGGATGCGCGTACCGGTGAAGTGCTGGCGATGGTCAATCAGAAGTCCTATAACCCGAACAACCGTGCAGGACTTGATCCCGCTGGCTTGCGTAACCGTGCCATCACGGACGCCTTTGAGCCTGGCTCTGTCATGAAGCCACTGGCGATGAGCGCCGGTCTGGCTTCCGGCAAGTATCAAGCCGATTCCGTGATCGATACCACGCCAGGCTACATGCGCGTTGATCGGTTCACCATTCGTGACTTCCGTAATTACGGAAAGCTCGATATGGCCGGTATTCTCTATCACTCCTCCAATATTGGCATGAGTCGCATGGCTTTGAGCCTTGAGGATGATGCCGTATGGAATCGCTACTATTCATTAGGACTGGGCCAGAGCCCGGGAACAGGTTTCCCCGGAGAGACCACTGGTGTCCTGCCAGCGCCCACCAACTGGTCACGGAGCAAGCGTGCGTCCATGTCCTACGGGTATGGTATCAGCGTCTCGGCACTGCAGCTGGCCAGCGCCTTTACGGCATTGGCCAATGATGGCCGTCGCCTGCCACCATCTCTGCTCAAGGTGAGGACGCCCCCCGTGGGTGACCAGGTGATTGATCCTGATAATGCCCATGCACTGCTTGGCATGATGGAGAAGATCGTGCAGCCCAACGGCCCTGCCAAGCGCGCGGTGGTCGAGGGCTACCGTATCGCTGGCAAGACAGGTACGGTGCGCAAGGTGACCTCTAGCGGTTATCAGAAGACGGCTTATCGTTCGTTATTTGTGGGAGTGGCACCGGTATCTGATCCGCGCATCGTTACGGTGGTGATGATCGAAAATCCCAAAGGCCAAGAATACTATGGTGGCCTGGTGGCTGCGCCGGTCTTTGGGCGTGTCGCGGGCAAGGCCTTGCGTCTGTTGGATGTGCCACCGGACAGCAAGATCGGCGAGTAACGAATTTTGTGCGGCATGCGCGTGACCCACGTAGGGGCGAGTGTGCCTTTATCCATCATGTAGCGAATACGTTCCGGTGCAGCAGGAACAAGGAAGGTCTTCCGACATGACTTCACCACGATCTACTCACGAGCAAGCGCCAGATAGTCAGGACGCGCGCGAGCGTCTTGGCGAGTTCTTGGCACGGCCTGTGGCAGCAGCGAGTGATATGCTGAATGCCCTCATGATGTTGTGGCCGCAAGCATTCAATGACAGTTGTCTGGCAGCAGCGCTCCCTTCGCGCACCGATTGGCATCTCACCATCGATAGCCGTCGTGTGAGTGTAGGGTCTCTCTTTATTGCGATTCCGGGCCTCAGTAGTGATGGCCGTGATTATATTGCTCAAGCGCAGCAGAACGGCGCCGCACTGGTGCTGGCTGAGCGAGCTGACGTAGACGATGTGCGAATTGCCGCATACGCACACGATGAGACTGTCATATGGCTTGAGGACCTTGGTGGGCAGCTCGGTGAGCTGGGCCGTCAGGCTTTTGGCGTCCCCGAATCATTGACTCTGATCGGGGTCACGGGCACCAACGGCAAGTCTTCGGTTACCCATTACATCGCTGAATTGGCAGAAGCATTGGGTACGCCTGCTGGCATGGTCGGCACCTTGGGTGTGGGTCGGCCCGGTGCGCTGGTCGCAGGTGAGCGCACCACGCCTGATGCGCTGGCGGTACAGGCAGCGCTCAAGGGATTGAGTCTGGTGGGCGCCGAGCTGATCGCGATGGAAGTCTCTTCCCATGCGCTTGATCAGGGGCGGGTCAATGGCTGTCGTTTTACCGTCGCGGGCTATACCAATCTCTCGCGTGATCACTTGGATTACCACGGCAGCATGGCAGCCTACGCGGCAGCCAAAGCGAAGCTATTCAAGCGTCCGGAGCTCTCGTTGGCGGTACTTAACGCCGATGATGCATTGGCGCGCCTGATGCTTGCTGGCATGCAACGTGGTGTGCGAGTGCTGGCGATGGGGCGTGATGATGTCGCGACGCTGCGGGTATTGGATGTCTTCCCGGAGCTGTTGGGGCAGGTGGCAGTGATTGCGACGCCAGACGGTGAGCGTGAGCTTGGACTCAACCTGATGGGGCGCTTCAATCTTGATAATGCGCTGCTGGCAATGTTGATCCTGCATGGTCTGGAATACTCATTGGCAGAATTGTTTGCTGCTGCACCGAGTCTGACGCCTGTGCCCGGACGCATGCAGCGTCTAACACGAGAAGGCGCGCCAGTAGTCGTGGTGGATTACGCCCACACGCCGGAGGCCGTCGAAACTGCCCTGACAGCCTTGCGTGCTCATTTGCCAGCGCGTGACGATGCGCGTCTGTGGTGCATCCTTGGGTGTGGCGGTGATCGCGATGCTGGCAAGCGTCCGCTGATGGCGAGCGCAGCCGAGCAGGGGGCTGATCGCGTCGTGATTACGGATGACAATCCACGTAATGAAGATGCTGCCGGTATCCGTCAACAGATGATGGAAGGCATTCACGCATGTGAGCGTATCGAGAACATCGCCGATCGTGGAGAAGCCATCGCACAGATCATTCGCGAGGCTGGTGAGCATGATGTCATTCTGATTGCCGGTAAGGGGCATGAGGACTACCAGGAAGTCTGCGGTCAGCGTCTGCCGTTCTCTGATGTTGAGCACGCAGTCGCTGCACTTGAGCGTCGCGAATTCTCCACTCTGGAAGGTCAGGAGAGTGACGCATGAATGCGGGTGATGCCCTTCAGGTCGGGCTGGATTCCTTTGATGAGCTGGCGCAGGCGTTAGGCTGCTGCTTGCCTGAAACCTTGGTAGGCCAGCCGCTGGGCGCAATCGAAACGGACACACGCAAGCTCTCGGATCAGCCCGCACCGTTATTTGTGGCACTGCGGGGAGAGCGCTTCGATGCTCACGATTTTCTAGCGCAAGCACGTGAAAATGGTGCCGTAGCAGCACTTGTCGAGCGGCAGATGGATGATCCGTTACCGCAGATCATCGTGCCGGATACGCGGTTGGCGTTTGGCCTGCTGGCGGCGGCTCGTCGTCGACGTTGGGGGCGCCCGCTGATTGCTGTCACTGGCAATAGTGGCAAGACCAGCGTGAAAGGACTGATTCACGCGATCCTGTCACGCGATGCTGCGCGCTTTGAGGCCGAGAGTCTTGCCAATCATGGCAACCTGAATAACGATTTCGGTCTGCCGATGACACTGTTGCGTCTTGACGAGTCACATCAGCACGCTGTCGTTGAATTGGGCGCCAATCATCTCGGTGAAATCGCCTGGACTACAGCGCTGGCGCGCCCACAGGTGGCAGTGATTACCAATGTCACTGGCGCTCATGTCGGTGAATTTGGTGGCATGGGGCAGATTGCGCAAGCCAAGGGCGAGATTCTGGCGGGGCTTAGTCCATTGAGTGGCCGGCGACCGGTCGCGGTACTTAACCGTGATGATGCTTATTTCCCGCTCTGGCAGTCGCTGGCGGCCACAGGTCAGGCCATCGAGGTGATCGATTTCAGCCTGATGAGCACGAATGATGATTCTGCGCGGCTACAGGCGCGTGACCTAGGCGCGGATGGCCTCGGGCGTTATGCTTTCGAACTGACGTTTGATGGTGAGTCCCTTGGGCGCGTTCAGCTCAAGCTGCTAGGGCGGCACAATGTAGCCAATGCGCTGGCGGCAGCAGCGGCGTGCCTGGCACTGGGTATTGACAGCCAGTTGGTGGTCGAGGGGCTTGAAAGTGCCGAAAGCGCACCGGGTAGACTGGGTGTCGTGGCAGGTCTCAATGGCTCGCGTTTGTTGGATGACAGCTATAACGCGAACCCTGGTGCCATGATGGCGGCACTCGAGTTGCTGGCCAGTCTACCGGCGCCACGCTGGTGCCTGATGGGCGCCATGGGCGAGTTGGGAGACGACGCTGAACGACTGCATGCCGAAGTGGGGGCTTATGCTTGCCAGCTCGGCATAGATTTTTTTGCCACTTGCGGCGAAGAGGCTCAGGCTGCGACCGAGGCCTTTGGCGCTGGTGGAAAGCACTTTATCGAGCGGACGGCGCTGGAAGCCTATGTCCGTACCCATCTACCCACCGGGGCCAGTGTATTGGTCAAGGGGTCTCGCAGCGCCGGCATGGAGAATGTCATTGCCGCGCTCAAGGTCGACGCATCAAGGTGAATGTGAGTCATGCTGCTGCTGCTTGCTGAGTTTCTGGCCCAATTCAATGGCGCCTTCACGGTTTTCAACTATCTAACCCTGCGTGTAGTGCTCGCCACGCTGACGGCACTGCTGTTGTGCTTATGGCTTGGGCCTTGGGTCATCCGCAAACTTGTCGACGGTCAGATTGGCCAGGCCGTGCGTGATGATGGCCCCAAGTCTCATCTGTCCAAGGCTGGTACGCCGACCATGGGCGGTGTGATGATTCTGCTGTCGATGGCATTTTCGACGCTCTTGTGGGGCGACCTGACCAACCTGTATGTCTGGGTGGTGCTTGGCGTAACACTGGGCTTCGGTATCGTTGGCTGGGTGGATGATTATCGTAAGGTCGTGGAGAAGAATCCGCGTGGCTTGCCGGCACGCTGGAAGTATTTCTGGCAGTCGGTGGTCGGCCTCGGTGCTGCGGTGGTGCTGTATCTCACTGCGAGTACCCCTGCAGAGACTGGCCTGTTGGTGCCGTTTTTCAAGGACGTTGCCATTCCGTTGGGCCTGTTTTATATCGTGCTGACTTATTTTGTCATCGTCGGTAGCTCGAATGCCGTCAATCTGACTGATGGACTCGACGGTCTGGCAATCATGCCGACCGTGCTGGTGGCCATGGGGCTCGCGATCTTCGCCTATGCCTCGGGTAATCTGAAGTTTGCCGAGTACCTGCACATTCCCTTCATCGCGGGTTCCGGTGAGTTGGCAGTATTCTGCGCCACCATTGCTGGCGCCGGTCTCGGATTCCTATGGTTCAACACCTATCCGGCTCAGGTCTTCATGGGTGATGTGGGTGCGCTGGCACTCGGTGCTGCATTGGGTGTCGTGGCGGTCATCGTGCGTCAGGAAATCGTGCTGTTCATCATGGGTGGCGTATTCGTGATGGAGACCGTGTCAGTCATTCTGCAGGTCGGTTCCTACAAGCTGACAGGGCGGCGTATCTTCCGAATGGCCCCTCTGCATCACCACTTCGAGCTCAAGGGCTGGCCGGAACCGCGCGTTATCGTGCGTTTCTGGATCATCACCGTCGTGCTGGTGCTGCTTGGCCTGGCCACACTCAAGGTTCGCTGAGGACGCCCTGCGATGACCCTCTCTGCTGTCACTGCACCGGCGTCGCCGATGCTTGCCAAAGGACCGACCCTGGTGGTCGGTCTTGGTGTTTCCGGCCAGGCAATTGCTCAACATCTGAGTGACCGTGGGATCGATTTCGCGGTTGCCGATACCCGTAGTGCACCGCCCGGTCTCGAGAGGCTGCGCGAGTACGCTCCACAAGCATCCGTATATCTTGGGCCGCTGGAAGCGCTGGACCTATCACGCTTCGATGAAGTCGTGCTTAGCCCGGGCATTGACCCACGTCAGGCAGTTTTCGATCCTGTGCGTGAGCGACTCGTCGGCGAAATAGCATTGTTCGTGCGTGCACTGGATGAACGTGAAGCTGACAGCCTGCATGAGCAGTACAAACGCCCGGCACTGGTGGCGATTACAGGCTCCAACGCCAAATCGACTGTCACCACGCTGGTGGCGCAGATGGCTGAGCGCGCGGGTCGCCACGTCGCAGTAGGCGGCAATCTGGGTACGGCTGCACTGACGCTTCTGCGTGAGCAGCCGAATGCCGAGCTCTACGTACTCGAACTGTCCTCCTTCCAGCTCGAAACGACGCCTGAGCTCAAGGCTGACGTTGCCTGTTTTCTCAATCTCTCTGAAGACCACCTCGATCGTCATGACGGCATGCTTGGCTATCAGGCAGCCAAGCGCGCCGTTTTCCGTGGTGCAGGTTTGGCGGTCATCAATGCTGATGATGCTTGGAGTTGGCCAGCGGAAGATGATTTGGTATCGCGAGTCTCCTTCAGTGTTCAGCTGGATGTGCTAGAAGGCCAGAAATCACGCAATAACGCGGCGGAGTGGTGCCTGGCAGGGAAGGGTAGTTCGCTGTCTCTGTGTCATGTCGAAGCGCAGGGCTTGCACGAGATCATACCAGCAGAGGCTGTGCGCTTGGCGGGACGACATAATCAGGCCAATGCGTTGGCGGCGCTGGCGATGGGCACGGCGATCGGTCTTGATGAAGCGGCGATGGTGAGCGAGCTCGAGAGCTTTGCCGGCTTGCCGCATCGTGGCGAGCTGATTGCTCACCGACATGGCGTGCGCTGGATCAATGATTCCAAGGGCACCAATGTAGGGGCGACGCTGGCGGCGATTGCTGGGCTTGGGCCGACGCTTGACGGCAAGTTGGTATTGTTGGCTGGTGGCCAGGGCAAGGGGGCTGACTTTTCTCCGCTGGCGGCTCCGCTTTTAGACTATGCGCGTGAGGTAGTGGTCTTCGGTCAGGATGCCGCATTGCTGGCTGCCGCCTTGCCTGACAGCGTGACAGTGACGCGTGTGAATACGCTGATTGATGCTCTGGAGCATGCCCAGCAAGTGGCCTGTCCAGGTGACTGCGTGCTGTTATCTCCTGCGTGTGCGAGTCTGGATCAGTTTGCCAACTACATGGTGCGGGGTGACGTCTTCCGTGATTGGGTTGCACAGCATGTCGTTATTGAGAGTGCCGGTGAGGAAGAACGTGATGCGTGACAAGGCCAGTCGACTGCGTGACACCCTGAACACTGATCAACAGCCCATTGATGGCTGGTTGGTCTTTGCGTCGATAGCGATCCTGTGTATTGGCTGGGTGATGGTGACCTCAGCCTCCAGTGAGATTTCCAGTGAGCGCTTCGATGGCAACGCTTTTTACTACAGTCTGCGTCACGGCATCTTCATCCTGATCGGATTGGTCGCCGCCTGCTGTACGCTTCGAATACCAATGTCTGCCTGGCAGCAGCGGAGCTTTGCCATGCTGATGCTTGGCTTTGCATTATTGGTAGTGGTGTTGGTGGTCGGGCGTGAGATCAACGGCGCAAAGCGCTGGATTCCGCTGCCTATTATCGGGGGGGTGCAGGCATCGGAAATTGCCAAGTTGTGCCTGATGATCTGGCTGGCCGGTTACCTCGACCGACGGCTGGACAAGGTCCGTAGCAGTGTCGTCAATGGCCTGATTCTACCGTGCCTACCGTTGATGTTGATGGTGTTATTGCTGGCGCTGGAGCCTGACTTCGGGTCTGTCGTTGTCATGGGTGGCGCTGTCATGGGTATGTTGCTGCTATCGGGTGTGGCGTGGTGGGGCTTTATCGTGCTGCTGGTGCTTGCCTTGGGTGGCGGCTGGCTGCTGGCCATTGCTGAGCCGTATCGCTGGGAGCGCCTGACGACCTATACCGATCCTTGGGCCAACATGTATGACAGTGGCTACCAGCTGACGCAGGCGTTGATCGCATTCGGCCGTGGGCATCTGACTGGCATGGGGCTGGGCAACAGTGTGCAGAAACTCTTCTATCTGCCGGAAGCGCATACTGACTTTGTGTTTGCGGTGCTGGCCGAGGAGCTTGGGTTGATCGGTGCCACGGCGGTTGTCGGCCTGTTTGCCTTGCTGATTTACCGTGCATTCAAGGTCAGTCGTCGTGCGGAGCTGGCGAACATGCCATTCAGTGCTTACCTCGGTTACGGTATCGCTCTCGTATTTGGTGCCCAGGCCTTTATCAATATTGGTGTGGCCAGTGGTCTGCTACCGACCAAGGGGTTGACGTTGCCGCTGATGAGTTACGGCGGTTCCAGTCTGATTATCAGCTGCGTACAGGTGGCTATTTTACTGCGTATCGACGCCGAGGTCCGTGCACTTTCTCGTGGGACTGCCACGCCACGGCGCAAGGCCAAGAAGCCCACTGACACCCCTCAAGGAGCCAAGGCATGACGTCTTCTTCCGCATCCTCTACTCCTTCTACGGTCGAACCTGGCGTCGCAGAGACAAGTACTGTTCTCGAAACACCTGTCACGGCATCAGCCGGCGTGGTGTTGATGATGGCCGGCGGGACGGGGGGGCATGTGATCCCCGCCCTGTCATTGGCGCGCGCCTTGGAGAATGTTGGCCATGAAATTCACTGGTTGGGCAGTCCGCGCGGTATCGAGAATCGGTTGGTGCCTGAGGCGGGTTATCCGCTACATCGCGTCGAAGTGGCGGGTCTGCGTGGCAAGGGTCTTGTCGGTTACGCGGCGATTCCGTTTCGTCTGACGCGAGCCGTGCTGCAGGCGCGACGTATCATTCGTGAACTCAAGCCTGTGTTGGTCGTGGGCCTGGGAGGTTTTGCCAGTGGCCCAGGTGGGCTCGCGGCGCGTCTTGAAGGTATCCCGCTGGTAATTCATGAGCAGAACGCGATTGCCGGCCTGACCAACAAGGTACTGGCCCGGATGGCAACGCGTGTCTATGCCGCCTTCCCCGGAGCTTTTCCGCCGGTGCGTGGCGCTCAGGTGGTGGGCAATCCGGTACGTGATGAGATTGCCGATGTAGGTGCTGTGGCACGCGATGTCACTGAGCTTGAACAACGCCCGCTGCGTCTGTTGGTGATGGGGGGCTCGCTGGGCGCTCAGGCGCTCAATCAGCAGCTGGCACCCGCGCTGGCACTGCTCGCAGAGTCTGAGCGTCCTGTCGTCCGTCATCAGGCGGGTCGTGACAAGCGTGACGCGACCGTTGCTGTCTATGCGACTGCCAAGGTAGAGGCCGAGGTGAGTGAGTTCATTACTGATATGGCTGAAGCCTATGCATGGGCAGACCTCGTGGTCTGCCGTGCAGGCGCTTTGACAGTAGCCGAGCTTGCTGCTGCGGGGCGTCCTGCCATTTTCGTGCCGTTTCCTCACGCAGTGGATGATCACCAGACCATCAATGCCACGGTGTTGGTGGCCGCTGATGCAGCACGCTTGATGCCCCAGAATACGCTGAACGCCCAATGTCTTTCCGAGACGCTGGGTGAATTGCTTGATCCCAAGATACTCACTGGCATGGCCGCTCGCGCCCGCGAAAGCGCGGACCTCGACGCGGTTGCGACCATGCTGGCAGGCTGCATGGAGACTCGCCTTGAACGCTAGGAATTCTGATCGTGGTGCTGGTATGCGCCGTATCCGTCGTATCCACTTCGTGGGCATCGGCGGTGTGGGCATGTGTGGTATTGCCGAGGTGCTTGGTAACATGGGGTATGAGGTCAGTGGTAGTGACCTTAAGGAATCTTCAGTCACGGCACACCTGCGTGACTGCGGCGTGCGTGTTGCCATTGGTCATGCTGCCGTCAATGCCGAGGGTAGTGACGTTGTGGTGGTATCGACGGCTGTCGATACCACCAACCCTGAAGTTGCGTGGGCGCGCGAGCACCGCATCCCTGTCGTGCGTCGTGCCGAGATGCTGGCTGAGCTAATGCGCTTCCGTCAGGGTATTGCTATTGCCGGGACTCACGGCAAGACCACCACCACCAGCCTGACGGCGACACTGCTCGCCGAAGGCGGGATGGATCCGACCTTCGTGATCGGTGGCAGGCTGACCAGTGCCGGCACCAATGCGCGTCTCGGTGAAGGTGAGTACCTAGTGGCAGAAGCGGATGAATCCGATGCTTCCTTCCTGCATCTTCAGCCACTGATCTCTGTCGTCACCAATGTCGATGCCGATCATATGGCGACCTACGAAGGCGACTTCAATCGCCTCAAGGACACCTTCATCGAATTCCTGCACAACCTGCCGTTTTATGGCCTGGCGGTGTTGTGCATTGATGATGCGAATCTTCGCGAGCTGTTGCCGCGCGTACAACGTCAGTTCGTGACCTATGGTTTCAGTGACGATGCCGACTATCGCATCAGCAACTTCCGCCAGGGTGGCGGACAGCTGAGCTTCACGGCACTGCGTCCGGAAGGGCATGCGCCACTGGAGATCACGTTGGCGATGCCCGGCGAGCACAATGCCCTCAATGCGCTGGCGGCTATCGCGGTTGCGACCGATGTTGGCGTCAGCGATGAGGCGATCGCGCGCGCGCTGGCCAGCTTCGCCGGTGTCGGTCGTCGCTTCCAGGTACATGGTGAGTTTGCTGCGCCCAATGGTGAGCAGGGCGTCATGTTGGTAGATGACTACGGACACCATCCGCGTGAAGTCGAAATGGTGATTCGCGCCGTGCGTGCTGGTTGGCCGGATCGTCGCCTGGTGATGGCGTATCAGCCGCACCGTTATTCACGTACCCATGACCTCTACGAGGATTTCGTGCGTGTGCTTTCCGAGGTCGATACTCTGCTACTGCTGGATGTCTACAGTGCGGGTGAAGCCATGATCCCCGGGGCCGATGGTCGCTCGCTCGCGGGTTCTATCCGTCAGCGTGGTCAGGTTGATCCGCTGTTCGTCGAGCACAAGCGTGCATTGCCTGAACTGCTCAATAACGTCCTGCGCCCCGGTGATATTCTGATCACGCAGGGGGCGGGTGATGTGGGTGGTATCGCGCTCGCACTGGCTGGTGCTGACCTGAAACTTTCTGAGGTGGTGCTATGAGCGAGCAAACCTCTATGTCTTTTCGTGGCGAAACACGCGGGAAAAGCACAGTCATACCAGAGCAGGCGGTGCGTTACGGTCGCGTTGTCGTGCTGTTTGGTGGGATGAGCGCTGAGCGTGAAGTCTCTCTGAAAAGCGGTGCTGCCGTGCTCGCTGCACTGGAAGGTGCAGGTCTCGATGTTCAGGGCTATGACATGGCTGGTGGGCTTGCAGGGCTTGAGGCCTTGCGGCCAGACCGAGTCTTCATTGCCATGCACGGTCGAGGTGGTGAAGATGGCACCCTGCAGGGCGCATTGGAACTACTCGGTATCCCCTATACCGGCAGTGGCGTGATGGCGTCGGCGCTGGGTATGGACAAACTACGCACCAAGAAACTGTGGGACGCTGAAGGCCTACCGACACCACGTTCCTGCCAGCTGGCAGCCGATACTGATTGGCAAGTCGTGCTCGATACACTAGGCGCCCCTGTAGTGGTCAAACCGGTTCATGAAGGCTCCACGCTGGGCATTCATATCGTCGAGGATGCCTCGGCGTTGGAAGCTGCGTGGCGTGATGCCAGCCAGTTCGATGCGGTGGTGATGGCAGAACGCTTCATCAAAGGGCCCGAGTACACCGTCTCTATTCTTGATGACGTGGCTCTGCCAGCGATCTGTATTGAAGCGGATAGTGGTTTTTATGATTACGACGCTAAATACATAGCTAACACCACACGCTATCTGTTGCCCTGTGGCCTTTCCGCAGAACGGGAAGCTGCGTTGGCTGAGTTGTCCCTCAAGGCGTTTTCTTCGCTAGGCTGTGAAGGCTGGGGACGTGTGGATGTAATGCAGGATGCTGAGGGTGCTTTTTGGCTACTTGAGGTGAATACCTCGCCAGGTATGACAGACCACAGTCTGGTGCCGCAGTCAGCTGCATATATTGGTCTCGATTTTGCTGCACTCGTGCTGCGTATTCTTGATACGACTCTGACCGAGCGCGCTGGCGCTGATGTGTCAGATTGCTTGCCGAGCGGTCATTGATTCATGGCCTCACGTAGCTCTGCCGGCACTCTATTCGGTCTGGTGCTAGGCTTGGCCCTGATGGTGGCGGGTGGCCAAGCCCTGTGGACATGGCTGGATCGACCTATTGAACGTGTCACCATCAAGGGTGACTTCGAACACGTCAGTGCTGCCTATCTGCAGCGCCACATTGCACCGTTGATTCGTGGGCAAAGCTGGCTTTCTGTGCCATTGGGTGATGTTCGACAGCGCGCATTGACGATTGATTGGCTCAGTGAGGTCAGTATTTCCCGTCGCTGGCCGGATACACTCGAATTTGAGCTGTTTGAGCAGCAGCCAGTTGCCTATTGGAATGATGGTGAATTGCTTAACGTTCGTGGTGAAGCGTTCAAGGCAGGTCCTGTCACTCGCTTGGGGAATTTGCCGAATTTGGCAGGTCCACAAGGCAGTGGTTCAGAGGTTCTGGCTGAGATGGATGCGCTGCAGAGCCAGCTCGGTGGGCTTGGGCTCAATGTTTCCCAGTTACGACTGGAGCCTCGCGGTGCATGGCGTTTTCAAGTCAATGACACTGTCTGGGTAATGTTAGGACGTAATGATCGAGAGGCGAGGTTGGCGCGCTTCATGGCCGCTTGGCAGCGCCGTTTGAGTGATGAGGCGTCGCAAATTCGCTACATAGACCTGCGTTACCCTAATGGCGTAGCAGTGGCATGGCATGGCGAGACAACAGCACTCGAAAATGGGCAAGAGGGTTGAAGAAAATGGCGACACCTGTTTTTAGGGGCTTTTAAGGCGCAGTATTAGTGAAATGAAGTTTTCGCCAGTTTCATTTAAGTACAATCCCGCCTATTCTAGCGGGGTTTTGTGCCACCCTGTATATTTGGCTGGTATGCCTGAACTTGCTCCTCCTATACTGAGGAGCTGAATCACCTCATCGGGTTAAACGGAACGTAAACTCGATTCGGGTAGTGTTGAGGTGATATGCCGCCTACCGATCGCACCATTATTTTTATGACGAACCAGAATCAAGGAGCTGGCCCGACCTATGGCAGGACATTCCAAATCACAGGATATGGTGGTCGGGCTGGACATCGGAACCTCCAAGGTGGTCGCGATCGTGGGCCAGCCCACCGATGATGGCGGCATTGAAATTGCTGGTATTGGCTCGCATCCTTCTCGCGGCATGAAGAAGGGTGTCGTGATTAATATCGAGTCAACTGTGCAGTCGATTCAGCGTGCGGTGGAAGAAGCCGAGCTGATGGCCGGGTGTGATATTCACTCGGTATATGTCGGCATTGCTGGCAGCCATATCAGCTCGATGAACTCCGATGGCGTAGTGGCAATCAAGGACCGTGAGGTCACGCCGTCAGATATCGAACGTGTGATCGACTCTGCTCGCGCACGAGCAATTTCTGAAGGTCAGCGCATTCTTCACGTGCTGCCACAGGAATATGCCATCGACCGGCAGGAAGGTATTCGTGAGCCGTTGGGCATGTCCGGGGTGCGCCTTGAGGCGCGCGTTCACCTGGTCACAGCGGCACTGAATGCTGTGCAGAACATCGAGAAATGTGTGCGTCGATGTGGTCTTGAAGTCGACGACATCATTCTGGAACAACTCGCCTCAAGTCATGCAGTACTGACTGAGGATGAGCGTGAATTAGGTGTGTGCATGGTCGATATCGGAGGAGGGACTACTGATATCGCGGTGTTTACCGAAGGAGCCATTCGACATACGGCAGTGATCCCCATCGCAGGGGATCAAGTGACCAATGATATTGCCATGGCTCTGCGCACACCGACTCAGTACGCTGAAGAAATCAAGGTCAAGTACGCCTGTGCTCTGACCCAGTTGGCGTCCAGTGATGAGACGATCAAGGTGCCCAGTGTTGGTGATCGACCGGCCCGAGATCTGTCTCGCCAGGCGTTGGCAGAAGTGGTTGAGCCCAGGTACGAGGAACTCTTCACTCTGATCCGCGATGAGCTACGTCGTAGTGGCTATGAGGATCTCGTGGCAGCCGGTGTAGTACTAACAGGCGGCACGTCACGCATGGAAGGTGTCGTGGAGCTGGCGGAAGAGATCTTCCACATGCCAGTACGCATAGCCTGCCCGCAAAATGTTCGTGGTCTGGCGGATGTAGTCCGCAATCCAATTTATTCTACGGGTGTAGGTTTGCTACATTATGGAATGAAGCAGGAACGGCATACGCCATCGTCGACTACGGTCGCGGTGCGCAGAGAGGAATCTGCCGCGCGACGCGTTCACGGCCACGAGCACGACATCTCCACGCTGGAGCGGATCAAGGGCTGGTTCAAGGGAAATTTCTGACAGGGATTACAGAAAGACTGTGATCCAGGAGACAGGGCATATGTTCGAACTGGTAGATAACGCACCCTCCAGCAGCGCGGTCATCAAGGTGATCGGTGTTGGCGGCGGCGGCGGTAACGCCGTCAATCACATGGTCGAGAGCAACATCGAAGGCGTCGAGTTCATCTGCGCCAACACCGATGCTCAGGCGCTCAAGCGCGTGGCCGCCAAGACTATCCTTCAGCTGGGCAGCGAAATCACTAAAGGGCTTGGCGCTGGCGCCAACCCGGAAGTGGGTCGTCAGGCCGCGATGGAAGACCGAGAGCGTATCGTCGAGCTGCTGCAAGGCGCCGATATGGTCTTCATCACTGCTGGCATGGGTGGCGGTACCGGTACCGGTGGCGCACCTGTCGTTGCACAGGTTGCCAAGGAACTCGGCATCCTTACCGTTGCTGTGGTCACGCGTCCGTTCCCGTTTGAAGGGCCGCGTCGCCAGAAGGCTGCTGAGCAGGGCATGAAGGAGCTCTCCGAGCACGTCGACTCCTTGATCACCATCCCCAATGAGAAGCTGCTCTCGGTCCTTGGCAAGAGTGCCAGCCTGCTGAGTGCTTTCAGCGCAGCCAATGACGTTCTGCTGGGTGCCGTTCAGGGTATCGCTGAGCTGATCACCAGCCCGGGTATCATCAACGTCGATTTTGCCGATGTGCGCACCGTCATGTCCGAGATGGGCATGGCGATGATGGGCACCGGTGATGCAGTGGGTGAGAATCGTGCTCGCGAAGCCGCTGAGAAGGCCATTCGCAGTCCGCTGCTGGAAGACATCGATCTCCACGGTGCACGCGGTATCCTGGTCAACATCACGGCGGGCCCAGACCTGTCCATCGGCGAGTTCAATGATGTCGGTGCGACGGTTCAGGAATTCGCCTCGCCAGACGCTACCATCGTTGTCGGTACGTCCATCGATATGGACATGACCGATGTACTGCGCGTCACTGTCGTGGCAGCAGGTCTTGATGGTCGTGTCGAGAAGCCCGCCGCTCGCGAAACAGCGCCGGCCAAGCGGACTGTCGAGAAGCCTGCTGATTATCGCAGTCTGCAGACCCCGACTGTTACGCGCCAGGCCAAGGAAGATCAGGCAGCAGCTGCCAAGAAGTCAGAGCCACGCAAGAGTCGTGACATGGATGACTATCTTGATATTCCGGCATTCCTGCGTCGTCAAGCTGACTGAGCGCACTACGATGTCAGTGATATGAACTGACATCGCCAGGTGTTGGCTCACCTTGAGTCTTGCTTCACCCATCCGGGGTCACTCGGATGGGTGAAGTCGTTTTCAGGGTAGGCAACCAGGTAAAAGACGGGGCGTCACAGGTTATGTCGTGCCCAATAAAGGCTTGGCAGGTGCATCCAGTGGCACTCTTGCGCACGTAGGTTGGAAGAGCCCCAGAGTTCTTTCACAATGGTTGACGTTTTAAGGCAGTGAGAGTGAGAACTGTTTGGGGATTATGTGTTCATACTCAACATGGGGCTAGTAGGCGCTTCGTTTGGCCTGAATGGTGCTCTAAAAGCAATGTTGAATTTCCCTAGCAGCGGCAGGTGACAATTTGTTGAATACCTGCTTTGCTGTTATCATGAACACTGTTTCCAAATTCAGGCTGACTGGCTATCTACCTATGATTAGACAAAAAACACTTCAAAATACGATCCGCGCCACGGGCGTTGGTTTGCACTCTGGCGACAAGGTATATCTGACCTTGCGTCCGGCTCCGGTCAATACGGGTATCGTCTTCGTGCGTACCGATCTTGAACCGCATGCACACATCCGTGCAGACGCAATGAACGTACGTGATACCACCATGTGTACCGCCGTTTTCAATGGCGAAGCCAAGGTGACCACGGTCGAGCATCTGATGTCCGCCTTTGCTGGCCTCGGTATTGATAACTGCTTCGTCGAGTTGTCTGCACCGGAAGTGCCGATCATGGATGGCAGTGCTGGTCCGTTCGTCTTTCTGATCCAGTCCGCTGGTATTCAGGAGCAGTCCGCACTCAAGAAGTTCATTCGTATCAAGCGTGAAATTGAAGTGCGTGATGGCGACAAGGTCGCTACCTTTCTGCCACACAACGGCTTCAAGGTTTCCTTCGCCATCGACTTCGACCACCCGGTATTCGAGCAGCAGAAGCAGACCACTACCGTCGACTTCTCCACCACGTCCTTCGTGAAGGAAGTGTCTCGTGCTCGTACCTTTGGTTTCATGCGTGATCTGGAGTTCCTGCGTTCTCAGAACCTGGCGCTGGGCGGCAGCCTGGATAACGCTATCGTCGTGGATGACTATCGTATCCTCAACGATGAAGGCCTTCGTTATGACGACGAGTTCGTCAAGCACAAGGTGTTGGACGCCATTGGCGATCTCTACCAGCTTGGCCATAGCCTGATCGGTGAATTCCGTGGTTACAAGTCAGGTCATGGCCTCAATAACCTGCTGTGCCGCGCACTGCTGGAAAATGCTGATAGCTACGAAATCGTGACGTTTGAAAATTCTGCCGCGATGCCGATTTCCTATGCATCTCCGGCACTCGCCGTCTGATTGCTTTAGCAATATCGCGCAACGAAATACTGTGACCTAGCCCGTCCAGCCTGAAAGTATTTCTCCAGCCTTGCCAGCCGGAGATTGGAAACGACAACAGCCGCGCCGCCCTTGAAGGGCGGCGCGGCTGTTTGTATTGAGGATAAATATTTGATTGACCGCTTTTCAGTCTCAGTCTGAGGTGTTCTGACGACATCTGATGCGGCCATGAGGCTACTTGCAGGCGTCCGTGTTGTTATCGGTGTCGCTGCTATCGGCGTCGTTACCCTCATCAATGCCTTGGCTATCGCTGGCGTGAGAAGCCAATCTTTGCAGTGCCTCACGCAGATGGGAATCTTCGGTATGCGAGGCACAATCCAGCAGATGCTCTGCGGCGGCTTCTGGTAGATGCCTAAGCTGCCTGGCGGGTACAAATGCTGGACGAACCGGCCTGACCTTGAATGTCAGACTGGAAAGCGTGGCCAGTTCGGGCAGTTCGCGCAGCACGCTGATCAGACGACGCTGTTCATAGCGTAACCAGGTGAGCCAAGTCGCACGATTAGTGATGAGAGACAGCTTGTTGTCATGATAGCCCCCCACAAAAACATGCTCGCGCATGTCTTCCGGCAGAGATTCGCGCAAGCGTATCTGGGCCTGTTCGAGCATGCGTGCCTGACGCATGACGCTACCGAGCTGCCCTTTGCCGTTCAACAGGCGCGCCGCGGGCTGGGCGCGGAAACGCTTAGCCTTTATACTCATGGGCTTGCATGCCGGTTTAGTGATTTCCGGCAATCTATCATGAGCGGGAGTCTGGCAACAGCATGAGCCCTGTCGACACCACAGCACGCCCTCGCACGCTACCGGCTTCCGGTAGCGTCGCTTCGCGTCGTTGGTCGGTTCGTACGGCGCCGCGCTGGTTGCTGGCCAGTCTTCTGCTCAGCTGTTTGTTCCCTGCTGGTCTGAGCGTGGCCCAGGTCGAACGCGTCAATCTGACGTTGGCCAGCATTCAACTGCTGGCGCCAGCAGTTATCCGCGCGGAAAGCCGTCGTCAGGGCCTACGCTCGCTGCGAAGGCTGGCGCGTCCTGCGCGGAAAAGTTGCCCTCGTTCACCCTGTCATCGCCGCTACTTCTCTGGTGTCTTTACGCTATTACGTGGTTTGGTCAGTGCGGCCTCACCACGTGCTCCGCCCGTCCTGTCCTGAAGCTTTCTGTCATGTGCCTGGCATTGTCAGTGCCAGTACTGCAGAAAATCATCATGGTAATTCCTTTCTTCGAGTTTGAGTTTCAATGCATTCTCCATCGCATTGACCTGTCTTTTGACGGTACTCCGCTCGAGTTTCATGACATTTGAAGGCGTGGCTCTCCGATGAGTCGCGGATAAGGACAGATAATGCTGGGTAAATTCCTGACCAAGGTAGTGGGCTCCAAGAATGATCGTGAGGTAAAGCGACTGCGCAAGCGAGTCAATGCGGTCAATGCATTTGAGAGTGAGCTGGAACCCTTGTCGGATGAAGCGCTGACGGCCAAGACGGCTGAACTCCGTGAGCGACTTGCCAAAGGGGAAAGCCTCGAGAAGCTGCTGTCAGAAGCCTTTGCCGTGGTCCGTGAGGCCAGCAAGCGCGTCATGGGCATGCGCCATTTTGATACTCAGGTCGTTGGGGGTATGGCGCTGCATGAGGGCCGTATCGCGGAGATGAAGACCGGTGAGGGCAAGACGCTGGTCGGTACCTTGTCGGTCTACCTGAACGCATTGTCGGGCGAAGGCGTGCACGTGGTGACCGTCAATGACTATCTGGCTACGCGCGATGCCAACTGGATGCGTCCGTTGTACGAATTCCTCGGCATGAGTGTCGGTGTCATTTACTCGGGGCAGAACAACGAAGACAAACGAGCCGCTTATAAGGCGGACATCACCTACGGCACCAACAATGAGTACGGCTTCGATTATCTGCGCGATAACATGGCCTTCTCGTTGGAAGACAAGGTCCAGCGCACACTGCACTACGCCATCATCGATGAAGTCGATTCCATCCTGATCGATGAAGCACGTACACCGCTGATCATCTCGGGCCCGGTGGAAGAAAATACCGATCTCTACAAGATCATCGACCGCATGGCACGTGAGCTTGTTCAGTGTACCGACGAGGAAGACCCCGAAAGCGGCGACTTTACCCTCGACGAGAAGCAGAAGCAGGTCGAGCTGACTGAACAGGGCCACCAGAAGGTTGAAATGCTGCTGCGTGCGCAGGAGTTGCTGGGCGAGGAGGATTCTCTCTATGCAGCCCAGAATCTGAGTCTGCTGCATCATGTGCACTCTGCGCTACGTGCCCAGAATCTGTTTGTGCGAGATGTGGATTACATCGTCGACAATGGCGAAGTGGTCATCGTTGATGAGCACACAGGTCGCACAATGGTCGGGCGCCGCTGGTCTGAGGGTTTGCATCAGGCTGTCGAAGCGAAAGAAGGCGTAGCGATCCAGAAGGAAAGCCAGACCTTGGCGTCGACGACCTTCCAGAACTACTTCCGTCTCTACGACAAGCTGGCCGGCATGACCGGTACTGCTGATACTGAGGCATTCGAGTTCCGTCAGATTTACAACCTTGATGTGATGGTCATCCCGACCAACAAGCCCATCGCGCGCAAGGACATGAACGACCTGGTGTATCTGACGGGCGGAGAGAAATTCGACGCCATCATTGAAGATGCCCGTGAAAAGGTCGGTGAGGGCCGTCCTGTGCTGGTCGGTACGGCCTCGGTGGAGACTTCCGAACTGCTGTCACAGATGATGCACAAGGCAGGCGTCAAGCATCACGTCCTCAATGCCAAGCAGCACGTCAGTGAGGCTGCCATCATCGCTCAGGCAGGTCGTCCGGGGGCGGTGACTATCGCCACCAACATGGCGGGTCGTGGTACCGATATCATGCTTGGCGGTAATTGGGAGGCCGAACTGGCAGCTCTGGAAGCGCCGACTGATGAGCAGGTCAACGAGATCAAGCATGGTTGGCAGGAGCGTCATGAAGCGGTGCTGGCAGCGGGTGGCCTGCATGTCATCGGCTCCGAGCGTCATGAATCACGCCGTATCGATAATCAGCTGCGTGGTCGTGCCGGTCGTCAGGGCGACCCGGGCTCCACGCGCTTCTTCCTGTCATTGGAAGATAGCCTGATGCGCCTGTTCGGTTCCGATCGTGTTCAGCGCCTGATGGGCGCACTGGGACTCGAGAAGGGCGAAGCCATTGAGCACAAGATGGTGTCCAATGCGGTCGAACGCGCACAGAAGAAGGTTGAGGGTCGTAACTTCGACGTCCGCAAGCAACTGCTTGAGTACGATGATGTTGCCAATGATCAGCGCAGTGTCATCTACGAGCAACGTAACGATATTCTCGAAGCGGATGAGATTTCCGAGAACATCACGGGGATTCGCCGCGAAGTGCTGGATGACGCCATCTCCATGCGCGTGCCGCCACAAAGCCTGCCGGAGCAATGGGATCTGCCGGGGCTGGAGAATGACCTCAAGGCCGATTTCAATCTTGATCTGCCGCTATTGCAGTGGGCAGAAGAAGATGACCATTTCCATGAAGAAACCCTGCGCGAGCGTCTGCAGACTGCTCATGCCGAACTTTATGCCGCCAAGGTCGAGGCTGTCGGCCCTGAGCTGATGCGTCGCTTCGAGAAGCAGGTCATGCTTCAGGTACTCGATACTCGCTGGAAGGAACACCTGCAGGCGATGGACAACCTGCGTCGTGGTATCCACCTGCGCGGTTATGCTCAGAAGAATCCGAAGCAGGAATATAAGCGCGAAGCTTTTGAGCAGTTCCAGACGTTGTTGGTCAACATCAAGGCTGACGTGGTGCGCATTCTGAGCCACGTTCAAGTGCGTCGTCAGGAAGAGGTCGACACGCTGGAAGAAGAGCGTCGTGCCCATCTTGAGCGTGAGCAGGCCAGTGCCGAAATGCATCGTGTCGAAGATGACACCATCAGCGATGAAAGTGTTGAAGCAGCGGAACAGGTGGCCTCCCAAGAGGAAAGCGTCAGTGAGCCGGTGCGTCGTGATGCCCCCAAGGTTGGTCGCAATGATCCATGCCCGTGTGGCTCGGGCAAGAAATACAAGCAGTGCCACGGCAAGCTGAGCTAAGCCCAACCAGGCGAAGTAGGGCAGCCAGGCGCATTCGTGGGTCAGCGTTGGTTGGCCCACGACAGAATGATGTAACAGGAAAATGTGACTGGAGACGTGAGCGATGGCGGTAGGGCATTCCACTTTTCCCGCCGATATGCCGGAAATTGCCGGCTTTCGGATCGGGGTTGCAGAAGCGGGTATCAAGAAGCCGGGCCGTCGCGACCTGGTTGTCATGGCGCTCGATGCTGGTTCTCGCCTTGCGGGCACCTTTACTCGTAATGCCTTTTGCGCAGCGCCAGTGCAGGTCGCGCGTGAGCACCTGAAAGCCAGTGTTGCTGGACCACGCTACCTCGTGGTCAATACCGGCAACGCCAATGCAGGCACTGGTCCACAGGGACTGCAGGATGCTTATGCCACCTGTGAGCAGTTTGCGGAAATCGCAGGCTGTGATTCACGGGCAGTGCTGCCTTTTTCAACTGGTGTGATCGGTGAGCCGTTACCGATGGAGCGTTTGATCGCTGCATTGCCGACGGCCTTCGAGACGCTGGGTCACAGTGATTGGTCTGCTGCTGCACATGGCATCATGACCACCGACACGCGCCCCAAGGGCAGCTGGCGTGAAGTGGTACTGAGCAATGGCGAGACCGTGACCATTGCCGGTGTCTCAAAGGGCTCTGGCATGATCTGCCCCAACATGGCGACCATGCTGGGCTATGTGGCCACGGATGCTGATCTCGCTATTGAGCAGTCAGCGCTGGATGCCATGTTGCAGCGTGTCGTGGTCACCAGCTTCAACAGCATCACGGTTGATTCCGATACATCGACGAATGACGCCTGCATGCTGGCTGTCACGGGGCAGGGCAGCCGTGTTGAAGGCGATGACTTGTTGGCCTTCGAGGTTGCACTCGGTGACGTCATGCTCGAACTGGCACAGGCCATCATTCGTGATGGTGAAGGTGCCACCAAGTTTGTCACCGTTGAAGTCAGCGAAGCTCGTTCGTTGGAGGAAGCGCGTGCCGTTGGCTTCACGGTCGCGCATTCGCCCCTCGTCAAGACGGCACTCTATGCCAGTGATGCCAATTGGGGGCGCATTCTTGCCGCCGTCGGGCGTGCACCACTGGAAGACCTTGATGTTGATGGCGTGGCGATCACGCTCAATGGCATCAGCATTGTTGAACAAGGCGGACGTGCCGCCAGTTACACCGAAGCCGCCGGCAGCAAGGCGATGGCTGAAGAAGAGCTGGTAATCGCGATTCATCTGGGACGTGGCCAGCAGAAGGCGCGTATCTGGACATCTGACTTGTCCCACGATTACGTCACGATCAACGCCGATTATCGTAGCTAGAGCGATGCATCATTAAGCAATAACGCAGCATCTCCCGCAGGCTCTGTCCTTCAAGGGCAGGGTCGGTTGTACAACGCGAGTCAAAGGTACAGGCATCATGCCGAAGCGAAGGGTTCATGTGGCGGCTGCCGCCATCTTAAACGAACAGGGCCAGGTCCTGATTGCGCGCCGTCCGGCGACGGTGGATCAAGGCGGTCTGTGGGAGTTTCCGGGTGGCAAGCTGGCGCCCTACGAAACTGGACTGGAAGCGCTCAAGCGTGAACTGTGCGAAGAGCTGGGTATCGAGATTACTCGCGCTCAGCCATTGATCCGCATTCATCATGAGTATCCGGATAAGCACATCTTGCTGGATGTGTGGGAAACCCGTCAGTTCAGTGGTGAACCGTTCGGGCGTGAAGGGCAGGCTGTGCGCTGGGTGGAGATAGCAGATCTCTACAATTATGCCTTCCCGGCTGCCAATCTACCTATCCTGCGGGCTGTCGCATTGCCGCGTGAGTACTTGATCACACCTGAAGAAGCAGATGAAGCGATTTTCGAGACACGCCTGATTCGTGCGTTGGATGAAGATGGCGTGCGTCTGGTTCAGTTGCGTGCCAAGGAACTCGATGAGGCGGCTTACATCGCACGGGCAGAGAAAGCGCTCGCTATCTGTCATGCACGCGGCGCACGTCTGTTGTTGAATGCAGAGCCTGCGATGCTGGATAAGGTCGATGCCGATGGCATCCATCTGACTAGCGTGCGATTGGCTGAACTTGC
Organism: Cobetia sp. QF-1; assembly: GCF_002213105.1. Taxonomy (NCBI): domain Bacteria; kingdom Pseudomonadati; phylum Pseudomonadota; class Gammaproteobacteria; order Oceanospirillales; family Halomonadaceae; genus Cobetia; species Cobetia sp. QF-1. Next base: position 570,901 of record NZ_NBVS01000001.1, on the reverse strand, counting down.
GGAGAAGGGCGAGCGCCCAATTCCGGATAACAAGTGGTTGTCGGCTTCTACGCATGATCAGCAGCAATTGGATCAGGCGGGGCAGGTTGTATGTGATTTTGTTTCTCTGTCACCGCTGCGGGTGACGCCTTCGCACCCAGAGCGTCCGCCATTGGGTTGGCATGACTTCCAGAGTCTGGTCGAGCAGGCCTGTATGCCGGTTTATGCGCTCGGAGGCATGTCGCGCCATGATAGTGATCACGCTCGCGCCGTTGGTGCTCAGGGTATTGCGTCGATCCGTGATTTCTGGAAATGAGCTTGATCCTCTGATCGATGCTGCTTGAAACAAAAAGACCGCCAAGGCTAGCCTTGGCGGTCTTTTTGTTACCTGCTGTTCACGGCGATGAAGGCGACTTCATTGCTGATTCAGGTCTCGCTCCATCCTTGCGACCATCTCGTCGATGCTGGTCTCGTCCATGGCCGTTTCACCCGCGATACGATGAGACTCATCTGCCCATGCACCAAGGTCTAGCAGGTGGCAGCGCTTGCTGCAGAAGGGCCGAAATGTGCTTTCGGGGCTCCATACGACGGGAGTACGGCACTGAGGGCAGGCGACCGTTAACGGCGAGCCGGTCTGTTGAGATGAAGAGGAGTCAGACATGGGAAACATCCTGAAGCGGTGAATGATGGGAATTCAATCGACTGGCATGCAGTAAGACGAGTCGCTACAGGTTCAAGGCGATACCTGTGTCAGCGCCAGTGCGCGATAGCGAGCATCAAGCGCGATGACCTGCTCGCGTAACTGCGTCTGTGTCCCTACATTGTCGATCACATCACACGCCTTGGCTAGCCGTGTTGCGCGTGGCAGCTGTGCGGCGAGAATGGCGCGTACCTGCGCCTCGCTGACGCCATCACGCTGTAGCGTGCGTGCCAGCTGTACGTCTTCCGGCACATCAACCACCAGGCAGTGGCTTACCAATGCGTCTTGCCCAGACTCGAACAGTAACGGCGATACCAGCAAGCGGTACGGGCCGGGCATGGCTGTCAGATGCTGCTCTATGCGTTCGCGAATACGCGGATGCGTGCAGCGCTCCAGCCATTGGCGTTGTTCGGGGGCGGCGAAGATGCGCTCGCGTAGCGCCGCGCGATTCAGCTGGCCGGCGCTGTCAACTATCTCATCGCCGAAGTGAGCGATGATCTCGCCCAGTGCCAGCTCTCCCGGGCGAACAATCTCTCTCGCGACGTCGTCGGCATCGACCCAATGAATACCCAGCTCCCCAAACAGACGCGCGACACTGGACTTGCCACTACCAATGCCGCCGGTAAGCCCGATGATCGGCCCTTGGTTGGCCGTATGGTTTTGTGTCGTCATGCGCCGATGACACTAAGGTAGAGGCTCATCAACGGCGTGCCGAACAGCAGGGCGATCCAACCAGCAACAGCCAGATACGGCCCGAAGGGCATCGGCGCACCGCGCAGGCGAGGCACCATCAGCTGCAGCAGAATGCCGAGGACTGCGCCCAGGCCAGCTGACAGAATCAGCAGCAGCGGTAGCCACTGCCAGCCGAGCCAAGCGCCAAGCGCGCCAAGCAGCTTGAAGTCACCGTACCCCATGCCTTCCTTGCCGGTAATCAACTTGAATAGCCAGTAGAAGCTCCACAGCACCAGATAGCCGGCCATTGCACCGACAACAGCGCTGGATAGCATCAACGGCTGGAACATCAACTGATAGGCAAGGCCGGCCCACAACAGCGGCAGTGTGATGGCATCAGGCAGAAGCTGGGTACGAAAATCGATGACTGACAGGACAAGTAATGTCAGGCAGGCACCGAAGATCCACAGGCTCTGCATGTCGAGGCCATAGATGAGGGTAATGGCAACTGCCAAGGTGCCACCGGCAAGCTCTACCAGCGGATATTGCGGGCTAATGTGTGTGTTGCAACTGGCGCAGCGGCCACGGCGCTTCAACCAGCCCAACACCGGGATATTGTCATGCCAATGAATGGGAGTGTCGCAGCCTGGGCAGCGTGAAGCCGGTACCAGTAAATTGAAGCGTGGATTTACCTCTGTCTCGAGTTCCAGTGCTTCGCGGGCTTCGGCGCGCCATTGGCGCATCATCATGACCGGTAAACGAGTGATCACGACATTCAGAAAGCTGCCGACCATCAGGCCAAAAACGCCCGCCAAGCAGGCCTGAAGTGTGAGGGGGAGCTGCGCGAGTGAATCCACGTAAAATCCTTGTCTTGAAGCACATGGAAATACTATTCACGTGAATAGTATTTCCATGATGAGAAAATGAAATAGATAACTTGTTCGGGTATGAGCCGCACATGGTAGATAGATGACTGGTCTTGAGGGATACAGTCAGACCACGTTACCCAGCTCGAAGATAGGCAGATACATCGAGACTACTAACCCACCGACCAGTGTACCAAGTACCACAATGATGAAAGGTTCCAGTAGTGAGGTCAGTGCATCAACCTTGTTGTCGACATCTTCTTCATAGAAGTCCGCAACCTTGTTGAGCATGGCGTCCAGAGAACCTGATTCCTCGCCTATCGCCACCATCTGTACTGCCAATGTCGGGAACAGTTGAGTATTGCGCATGGCAAAGTTGAGCTGCTGGCCGGTAGAGACATCTTCCTTTATCTGGGCGATAGCGCGCTCGTAGACCTTGCTGCCTGAGGCTCCAGCAGCAGTATCAAGCGATTCTATCAGCGGCACACCTGCCTGGAAGGTGGTCGCCAGCGTACGTGAATAACGTGCTACGGAAGATTTGTCCAGAATGTCACCCAGCACTGGCACTTTAAGCATGAAGCGGTGCATCGCATAGGCGAAATTATCTGATCGCTTCATACCTTGAGAAATAAGTACCCCTATGATTATCATGGCACCAAGTGCTATATACCAATAGCTTTGAGCATATTCGGATAGAGTAATGGTCATCTGTGTAAAGGCGGGTAGTTCGGCGCCGAAGCCTTGGAACAAACTTTCGAACTGAGGAACGACCTTGATCAACAAGATAGCCGTCACGCCAAAACCGACGCAGATAACAGCCGCTGGGTAGTAAAGTGCTTTCTTGACTCGCGCCTTCAAGGAATCGATTTTTTCTTTATAGGTCGCGACACGATCGAGCATCTTGTCCAGCGCACCGGCTTGTTCGCCAGCTGCCACCAGATTGGTGAAAAGACTGTCAAAATGTTGCGGATGCTTGCGCAGTGCCTCGGAGAAACTGGCGCCAGCGCCCACCTGACTCATCATATCCTCGACCAAGTGCCTCATGCCGGGACTTTTCATGCTTTCAGCCACGATGCCAAAGGCTTGTAGCACCGGTACACCGGCGCGGATCATGGTCGCCATCTGGCGGGCAAACATAGTGACATCCTTGCCACTAACCTTCTTGCTGCCCCCAAATAGTGACGATTTCTTACGTAAGCGCTTGACGACGATACCCTGACTGATAAGCGTATTCTTGACGATATCGACATTGGCCGACATCAACTCGCCCTTGACGTTCTCGCCACGCGAATTTTTGCCTGACCACTGCCAAGTTTCTATGCCCGCCTTCTTTTTCTTGTGCTTGGCAGTTTTGATTGTTGCCATATTAGCTGTCATTCCCTATTGGGTGGCAGTATTCGTTCAGTATTGCCAAGTTATCTGCACTCATGAGTATTTGTCGCATGGTCCACATGATGCATGCAGTATCGCGTGTCACTGATGTCGACCTTCTCACGATCAATCATCCTGGCTAATGATTATTGTATCTTATCGCTAATGTGCATGATGGCTGAAGAAAAGTCAGTGCTGTTCAAATGTTTAGCAGTTGATTTTTCAACGATTGCAGCGGCTTCAATCCTTGGTAATGCGGTTGACTTCCTCAAGTGAAGTCATACCAGCCATCACTTTACGTAGCCCACTACGTCTCAGGTCGGAGAGCCCTTCCTTGCGTGCCTGGTCTGCCAGTTCGATCGCGGTGCCTTCACGCATAATCAGACGGCTCATTTCATCGGAGATCGGCATGACTTCATAAATACCGACACGTCCCTTGTAACCTAGTGTGCATTGACTACAGCCTACTGGACGGAAAATTGTCGCGCTTTCAAGTTCCTCGCTACTGAAGCCATTATCTGTACGGAATCCCATTGATTCACGTGCCTCTGGTGGTATTTCCGCTGGCTGACGACAGTGAGTACACAGACGGCGTGCCAGTCGCTGCGCGATGATCAGCGAGACTGAGCTGGCGATATTGAAGGGCGCTATGCCCATGTTACTGAGGCGTGTCAGTGTTTCTGGTGCCGAGTTGGTATGTAGCGTGGACAGTACCAAGTGGCCTGTCTGGGCCGCTTTGATGGCTATCTCGGCGGTTTCCTTGTCACGTATCTCACCGACCATTACCACATCGGGATCCTGGCGCAGGAAGGCGCGTAAAGCCGAGGCAAAATCCAGTCCGATCTTGGGTAGTACATTGACTTGATTGACGCCTTCGACCTTGAGCTCGACAGGGTCTTCCGCGGTCGAGATGTTGCGTTCAGCGGTGTTGAGAATATTCAAACCGGTATAAAGGGTGACCGTCTTGCCGCTACCCGTCGGGCCTGTGACGAGAATCATCCCTTGTGGTTCATCCAGTGTCTTCTCGAACATGGCACGTTGTTCAGGCTCGAAGCCCAGCGCCTCAATCCCCATCTTGGCAGAGCTAGGGTCGAGAATACGCAGTACCAGCTTCTCGCCATACACTGTTGGCAAGCTATTGACGCGGAAGTCGATGGAGCGCGATTTGGATAGACGTAGCTTGATGGCACCATCTTGCGGCAAGCGTCGCTCTGAGATATCCATCCGTGACATCACCTTCAGGCGTGCCGAAATACGGTTACGCATATTGAAGGGCGGTCGTGTGTTCTCGATCAGCATGCCATCGATACGGAAGCGGATTCGATAGGTTGATTCGTACGGTTCGAAGTGGATATCCGAGGCGCCGCGTTTGATGGCATCCATCATTACTTTGTGAACGAAGCGCACCACCGGGGCATCATCGCTACTGGCGGTAATCGCCATGTCGTGGTTGTTGTCTTCCTCGCCTTCGAATTCCAGATTGTCGAGTGCTTCACCTTCTTCACCGAGCATATCCATGGCGCTTTCTTCGCCGGCCTCCAGATATTGCTCGAGGGCTGGTGTCAGTTGGTCGGCGGCGACCAGTACGCTCTCGATTGATAGCCCGGTGGCGAACTGCAGCTCATCGAGATGTGTCAGCGTCGAAGGTGAGGGCACACCCACCGTCAGGCGGTGCTCGCGGCGATAAAGGGGTAATACGCCTAACTTGCGCAATACCTTTTCAGGAAGCTCGTCTATAGAAGGGAGGGAGTCGATACGCAGCGCATCGAGATCAACGTAGGGCAGGCCGTACTCCCATGCCGCCGCCAAGGTGGCTTCACGTGCGGGTGCCAAGCCATGCGTAATCACATGTAGCAAGAGGCTTTCTCCGGCCTCGTTGGCTTCCTGTTCGGCAAGCTTGGCAGCCTGAGCCTCCAGCAAGCCTGCTTCGACCAAGCGAGCGGCAAACCCTTTAAGCGTGTGATCTGTCTGAGGCATGGAAATGTCCTGTTCCGAGTCCTTTCGCTTACCTGGGAAGATTTCTCCAAAGGAAGCTTGCCTGACCTCACAGCAATCGCCTTGCTTTCAAGGCGTGAAAAGCCTGTGCTGACAGAGAGTTGATACTGACCTGGTGCTGCTGGCCTCTTGCGGTCAGTGTAGCTCGAAAGCTTTCTATCAGAAATGCTACTGTGAGATTGATTCGGCCTTGGCCAATATCAGGCCTCTGGTATCGACGATAGTGAGAGTGTGGTGCTCTAAACGTTGAATATATAGTGCATCCAAAGGAGAAAGTTTTTCTGGCGTTGCTTGCAATGTCACTGAGTGTAATCTATTGTAACAACCAAGCAGCCGTCAGCGCCGCCAGAGTAGCGTCTTGCGACATGGCAATGGCACCTAGTCTGTGGCTGTGGTATCAATCGTCCCGTCCGGTCGATACCCCGTGATATCAGAATGTTATGGCAAGATTATGAAGTGTGGATAATAGCTGAATGCAGACACAAGTCATGGTGATATAACATTCTGGACATCAGGGAACGTAACCGGGGTCTCAGGACGTACGACCTGATCTCACTACGCAAACGCAAGGGAGTCATACACATGACACGCAAGCAATCTGGTTTTACATTGATCGAGCTGATGATCGTTGTGGCGATCATCGGCATCTTGGCGGCCATCGCTATTCCGCAGTACCAGAACTATGTGGCACGCTCACAAGTCGCTCGCGTAATGAGTGAAACTGGCTCACTTCGGACTAGTGTTGAAGAATGTATCTTGAATGGTCGGACTGATATTGGAGATGCAGCTGGTGAATGTCAGATAGGTGCAACTGATTCTAACCTTCTCGATAGTGGCCGTCCTACAGTTGCTGATGACGCAAAGTTGACTGCAACGACTGAGATTAAAGCTACATTTGGTGATAATGCAGCTGCTGTATTAGACACAGCCAGTCTTTCATGGACTCGTGATGCTAATGGTAGCTGGACCTGCACTACAACTGTAGCGGTTAATTATATTCCTAATGGCTGTGTTGCACCTACTCCGTAAGATTAGAATTATTCGGCACAATAAAAAACCGCCCTTCGGGGCGGTTTTTTATTGTGCCGAATAAGGTATCAATAAAGCGCTTCTTCTTCCTCTACGACATCCTTCAGTAGTTCCAGGAACAATTTGTCGGCATCTGAGTGCTCCGCCGGATCTTCCGGGATATGGATGCTGGTGGTGTCGGACACCTCGTTGGCGATGATGGCCAGCATCTGCGCTTCGCTTTGCCCCTGTTCTGCCCCTTCCTTGAGGCGCGCCCGCGCCACGATCAGCGACTGTTCGAGTATCTTCGGGTCTTGCAGCAGCTTGCGAATGAAGCCTTTCAGCTCACTGATGATACGTGTCTTGTGCATTTCGCCGGATGCATTGCTCATGGGCGTGCTCCTTGATGATCGAGTGTTGTCGTGACTGATATATGGTGCAGTGTAACGCAGACTTCAGCGCGTGGGAGTAGGCGAAATGACACTGAGCTCGAGGTTGCCTAGCCAGTTGATATCGGCTGTCAGGCGTTTCATTTCGGTGATCTCAGTGTTGCGTTTATTCGCATCTCGGTAACGTTCCGCGGTTGGTTCAAAGCAAGTTGCTGTTAGCTCCAGCAGGATATCCACATGTGGTGGCAGCGTGGTGGGCGAATCAGGCATTGATGACGCTGCTGGCTGCTGCTGATGTTGGAAATAATGCAGTGTCATGCCGCTACGCGCGTGCCACAGCGGTTGCTGCTGCCAGCGTTCATCCAGCATGGCGATGATCTCACTGCGTAGCGGCAGTGGCTGGTGAGAGGGCGGATGAGGTGAGTCGGTCTGCGTCAAATGGGAGTCATCTTCCGGGTCGATGTGATAAAGCACATCACTGAGCTGAGGGAATTCTCGCTTGAGGCGTGCCACCGCATGGTGACCAATGGCGTGTCCTTCGGAGACGCTGATGCGTGATGCCACCAGCAAATGCACTTCCAATACGATACGTCCGGCGAGTGTTCTGCTACGCAAGTCATGTACACCACGAACTTCCGGCAGGGTGAGTAAGCACTCACGAATCTCGTGTTGTTGTTCACGCGGCAGCGCGGTATCGATCAGCTCACGTGAGGCCTCCCAGGCCAGTGACACGCCAATCTTGCCCACCATCACGCCGACCACGATGGCTGCGATACCGTCCAGCCAGCCGGCACCCAGCTGCGTGCCAATCAGGCCCACGAGTACCGCGACGGTGGAAAGTGCATCACTACGCGAGTGCCAGGCATTGGCTTCCAATAGTTTGGACTTCTGGCGATGGGCGACCTTGAGCGTGGCGCGAAAGATCCATTCCTTGCCGATCAGCGAGATGACGGCAATGCCGATGCCCAGTACGCCCGGCAGCGGGGCTGTCAGCGTGCCGAATATCAGTGCCCAGCTACGCAGAATCCCTTCCCAGCCAATCGCGCCGGCGACGGCCAATAATAGGCTGCCGAGCACCAGGGTGCCGAGTGTCTCAATGCGCTCATGCCCCCACGGATGCGAGTGGTCTGGCGCTTGACGGCCGTAGTGAGTGGCCACCAACACGAAGGCGTCTGTCACCAGGTCCGATAGTGAATGAATGCCATCGGCGATCAACGCCTGCGAGCCGACCATCTTGCCGATGATCAGTTTGGCGACTCCCAATATGCCATCCAGCACCGCCCCGATGAGTGTGATGCGCTGGGCTTCACGCTTGGCGCTGGCCTTGAGTGCCGAATCTGTTTGAGTCGAAGAGGGCATGTCGGTACTCGCAATCAAAGGCGGGTATGCAGGCTTCGGTGCCAGGTGTTTTTCTGCGGCACAAAAGTGAGTGTTGACTTACGTGGTATCGCTTTTCATGCGCCATGCTGTCGAGTCTGAGCCCTAGCGGACACAGCTGTCTTCCGAGATGTCACTCTTCGGACGTAGGCGGCGCGCGAGGCTATCCACGGCAATATTGAGTATTGCGGTTAACAGCAGCAGCGCAAATGCCTGATCGAACATCATGTACTCGAAGCTCGAATCAATATGGAAGCCCAGCGTTGCCACACCAAGCATGCCGAGTATCGCCGTCTCGCGGATAATGGTTTCGGCGCGGTAGAACAGCAGCGCGAACATGCCCGGCGCGACGCGTGGGTTGAGTTCGTACAGCCAGCACTCCAGACGTCCTTGCGGCTTGCTGAGAGGCAGCTGAATCTGATTGGCATGACGAGCACACAGGAAAGCGATGATGGCCCCGTTATGCAGTGACAACGCCAGCCAGGCGGGCAGTAGAGATGGCCCAAGCAGCAGCAGCAGGATAAAGGCGAGCATCAGCTCTGGCGTGGTGCGCAGGAAGATCAGCAGGCCGCCAGTGGTGCGTTGGGTGAGCCGATTGCCGACATGACGGCTGGCCAGTGGCCACAGTGCCATGGCGATCAGCAGGCTGCCCGCCGTACCCAGCAGGCCAAGCAGTAGCGTATTGCCGAGCGCTGGCAGCAAGTGCGGGAGCTGCCCAGCCCACTGGAGCATAGCTGAGAACAGTTCCCCGGAGACGACCGTCTCCAGAGAGGCGTTGACGAGCGGTGCCGGCCAGATGTCGTGGCTGACAAAGCGCCACAGGAGCGCGGGATTGACGTTGGGCCACGGCCCTAGCCACCACAGGCTTGCGATAGCCAGCACCGGCAATAGGCGACGATGACCCCACCACGGCAGCGTGGCAATCAGTAGATAGAAGATCCACAGCAGTGCACCGGCCTCATGATAGCGTCCTTCACGGAAGGCGCTTTCCAGATAGAAGCCCAGTGTCGGCAGGCCAACGAAGCCCAGCAATACGCTGGCGCGCAGCGCGCACTCAAAGCGATAGCGGGTGTAGCTGGCCAGTCGCGGCCACGCCATCGGTAGCTCGGCATAGACGAAGCGCATCAGGCGTGAGGTGGCTGCAGGCAGTGCCTTGATCGGCGCCTGGGGTAGCTGTTCGAGTATCTCGGCGTAGACCTTGGCGAACGTCGCTGCGTAGGGAATCGTGATCGCAGCCAACGCCGTGACGGCGGAAAGGCCGAAGACCTGCAGCAGCAATAGCGCCCAGAACAGCTCATGTATGGCTCGCAGGCCCGCACATGCGCCGCGCAGCAGCCGTGAGCGCGAGTAGACCAGTGCCAATGGCAGGCCGAGCAGCGCGCCCAGCAAGGTGCCCCACAGCGCGAAAGACACCGTTAGTATCAGAGCATGCAGTGGCGATTCCAGCAGGCTGGGTGAGGGAGACACCAACCCCGCCGACATGCGGAGCAACTCCTGCCACGGGTCACGTGAGGTAATCGAAAGATCGCCGAACGGGGCTAACACCAGCATGGCCAGAATCAGTCCCGCACCTAGCCGCAGTAAGCGCATACCTTCGCTGCGTGCCTTCCACCAAGGCGGTGGTTTGGATACGACAGGCGCCGCTGAGGAGATATCAGTGGGCATTGCGATGTTCTTGAGACACGTCTTGCTGAGCGAACTTCTCGCCAGTCGACTCGTCGGGGGAGTGCGGGCCGGCACTGGATGCAGCGGGATACAGGCAGTCGAGATCCTGCAGTGTCAGCCCGTCGGTCGAGATATCGAGCAGTACCGCGCCATGGCCTCCGCTGTTCTTGCCAAGGCCAATGACGCGCGTGAAGTGAGTGAGCGCCAACTCACGCTGATGCAGCGCAACGATGCTAGTGAGATGCAGAGAGTGAATCAGCTGAATTAACTCACTGGCTTGATGCTGGTCGACACTGGCGACAGGCTCGTCGCCCAGAAAGAGCGGATGTCCCTGATAGAGGGCGCGCGCAATGGCGACGCGCTGCCGCTGGCCGCCGGAGAGTGCTTCTACTGAGCGCTCCATCAGCGATGCAATCCCTAGTGGCTCGCACAGCGTCGCTACCGTTTGCCAATGAGCAGGCTTCGGGCGCAGCAGGTTAAGCAGATTGGTCAGTCGCGAGTGCTGGTCCAATCTGCCCATGAAAATATTGTGATAGACAGATAGCTGGGGTACCAAGCCTTGACGCTGAGGGCACCAGGCAGCAGGCACGTGAGCCACGTGCAATGCGCTACGCAGCGCCTCAAGTAGCGTCGATTTCCCGGCGCCGCTCGCGCCTAGCAACGCGATACGTTCGCCTTGATGAAGACGAACGTCGACGTCACGCAACACGATCTCGTCACCATGACCGAGATTGTGCCGCGTGAGATGTAGCAGAGGGAGAGGCGATACTTGCGTCATGAGCTCAGCGCAGCAATCCGAGCTGCTCACCTACGGCCTTGATGGGGGCGTAGTCGTCATTGCTGGCGGGGATGAAGCCCGAGCGCGGGAAGCTTTCCAGCAGGTCAGGGTCTTTCATGTCCAGCAACGCTTTGGTGACGTGTGCAGTGAACTCCGAGCCAAAACGACTATCTACATCACCGCGCAGTGTCCACTGGTAGTCCGGATAGCTTGGTGTCTGCCACAGTATCTGAACTTTGGTCGGATCGACCTTGCCATCCTTGACCGCTGCATCCCATACCGCAAAGTTGACAGCGCCGACGTCGTAGGTGCCAGCAGCCACGAGTGCGATGGTGCGTGAGTGATCACCTGAGAAGCCTACGCGTGAGAACAATTTTTCCGGGGCTTCCTGGAATTGTTCGCGCAGATAATATTCTGGCATCAGGCGACCTGAAGTGGACGTCTTGGCGCCGAAGGTGAAGGTATGTCCTTCAATGGACTCAGGTAGGGCGTCGAGCGGTTCAGAGGCGTCACCGGCCAGCTTCAGATCACGACGGGCGATGAAGTAGCTGCGGAAGGCGGCATCTTCAGTGCCTTGGGCGATCGCGATGGAGCCCGGTACTAGCTGGCGTGCTTGAACGCCGGTCAGGCCGCCGAACCATGCCATCTGAATCTGATCATTGCGGAAGGCACTGACCGCCGCGCTGTAGGACTTGACCGGCACGTATTCAACCTCAACACCGAGCTTCTCGGCCAGATAGTCCGCCACCTTGTCGAAGCGTTCCACCAGGCGCGACTCATCTTCGTCCGGAATGGCCGTGAACTTGAAGGTGTCGGCCTGCGCCTGACTGATATTCATGGGAAGTGTGGAAAACAGGGTCAAAGCAGCAATGGCCAGCCAGCGCATGGAGACATCCTCGGAATTCACGACAATAGACGCCATGCAGCCCGTGCCGCATGGAAGGTTTATGGCGCGTATTGTTGTGCCTTGTCTGCGTTGGTGCAAGCTCGGAGCAGTACTGAAGGATCACTCAAGGCCATGACAATGGTTGGCAGTGTGATTTGTCTGTGAAATTGGCATGCATGTCGATGCCATTTTGAGAGCGTGAACGACTGCCGGCACCGCTGATATATTGCTCACGATTCCAGAGGAAAACGCGTGTCCTTGAGGCTGTCCTTGATCTTCTTGAGATGATGCTGGAAGTCCTCGCCGCGTCGCAGCGTCACGCCGGTCGCCAGTACATCGATCAACGCCAGATGAATCATGCGCGAGGTCATTGGCATATAGATATCGGTATCTTCTGGTGCCAGTACTTCCAATACCTCGGTGCATTCGCGGGCCAGTGGAGAGTTCGGAGCCGTAATGCCGAGCACGGCAGCACCGTTGCCACGTGCTAATTTAGCGATATCGACCAGTTCACGGGTACGGCCGGTGTAGGAGATGATTACGATGACATCACCGGTATGGCAGGCGGCCGCTACCATGCGCTGCATCAGTACGTCTTCATAGGCCATGACAGGCAAATTGAAGCGAAAGAACTTGTGCTGGGCATCTGCCGCAACAGGGCCAGAGGCTCCCAGGCCAAAGAAGCAGATCTGCTTGGCTTGGCTGAGATAGTCGACTGCACGTTCGATACGTTTGGGATCGAGCGCGCGGCGAGCATCATCGAGTGCGGCGACTGTTGCGCCGAGAATCTTGTCGCCATAGGCCTCGGCGTCATCGTTCTGCTCGACACTGCGCGACACATAGGGCGTGCCGCCAGCCAAGCTCTGGGCCAGTTTTATCTTGAAGTCCGGGAAGCCCTTGGCGTCGAAGTTGCGGCAAAAGCGGTTGACGGTCGGCTCGCTGACCAGAGAGGCCTGGGCGAGCGCCGCAATGCTCATGCCTGTGGCCGCTGATGGATCCGCCAGAATGACGTCGGCGACCTTTCGCTCGGAGCGGTTGAGCTCGTCGAGACGTTCACGGATGCGGTTGATGAGGTCGTGTACAGCCATTCGCCTGTTACCCTGCCATTGTGTAGTGAAATAACTACGTAATCTGGGCATCCTAGCCTCACTCGTCAGGTAGGCCAAGTATCTCTTGGATGCAGGCAGTGACGAGATGGATGCGAAACCGGCGTTTCCTACCACTTTTAGGTAAGTTTACCTACTTGTGAGGCGATTTGTCTTGAGGAGGCGCCGCGTTCTCGCTACATTTGTTGTTAATATAACCAGCCATGTATCGCCAACGCCGTTCTGGCGTCCTGTGTCATTCGAAGCCATTCCTGCGACTACTGCTACTGTAGCCGCAACGAATTTCTTCATGAATAACACACGACCTCTCCGGTTCAGCTCGGCATGCAGGGCAGATTCGACGGGAGAAATCGGCGGCATGAGTTCCGACATCATTCCGGGCGTGGATATTGCCCTGTTCGGCGCCTTGGGCGACCTCGCCAAGCGCAAGCTATATCCAGCCCTATATCACCTCGATCGCGATGGCTTGCTCGACAAGTCAACGCGTCTTATTGGCCTTGCGCGACAGGACATCAGTCTCGATTCCTTCAAGGAAACCGTGGAGGCTGCGCTCAAGGAGCGCGTCAAGCCGGAACACCTGGAAAAGGACGCAGTGGCGCGTTTCATCGCCCGTATTGGCTACGCTGCGCTAGATTTCGGCACGGTTGAAGGCTACTCCGCGATTGTCGATTGGCGGGTGGATGCCAAGGGCAAGTCCTCACCGCGGCCGCTGTTGATCTATCTCTCTGTACCGTCACGTATTTACGGCGATATCAGCAGCAATCTGCAGGCATCTGGCTGCTTGGATGAGCAATCACGCGTCGTGGTCGAGAAGCCGATTGGTTCTGATCTCGAGAGCTCCGGCGCCGTCAATGACGCCATCGGTGCCGTGTTTGCCGAATCGCAGATCTATCGTATCGATCACTACCTGGGCAAGGAAACGGTTCAGAATTTGATCGCGCTGCGCTTTGCCAACCCGATGTTCGGTAATCAGTGGAATCAGAATCAGATCTCCCACGTCGAAATTACCGTCGCGGAGAAGGTCGGGATTGAAGGTCGTTGGGGTTACTTTGACCAGGCTGGCCAGCTGCGTGACATGGTGCAGAATCACCTGCTGCAGCTGCTGTGCTTGATCGCGATGGACCCGCCATCCAGTCTCGATGCTGATGCTATCCGTGATGAAAAGGTCAAGGTGCTCAAGGCATTACGTCCGATTACTGGCGAGCGTCTGAACACTGATCTCGTGCGCGGCCAGTACATTACTGGTGCCGTCGATGGCCAGCGTGTACCGGGATATCTGGAGGAGGAGGGGGCTAACACCGAATCGTCGACCGAGACTTTCGTGGCCTTCAAGACCGAAGTCTCCAACTGGCGTTGGGCAGGGGTGCCGTTCTATCTGCGCACCGGTAAGCGCATGCCGGAGAAGATGTCGCAAATCGTCATCCACTTCCGCCAGCAGCCGCACTATATTTTCGATCCGGACCAGCGCTCACTGGCATCCAACAAGCTGATCATCCGCTTGCAGCCGCATGAAGGTATCTCCCTGCAGGTGCTGACCAAGGATCCCGGTCTCGACAAGGGCATGCGCCTGCGTCCAGGGCCGTTGGATCTCGACTTCAACAATGCCTTCCCCAAGCGTCGAATTCCGGAAGCTTACGAACGTTTGCTACTTGAGGTCATCAAGGGCCAGCAGTATCTGTTCGTCCGTCGTGATGAAATTGAACACGCATGGCGTTGGGTTGACACCCTCATCGACGGTTGGGAATCACGTGCTGCGGCGCCGAGTCGCTATCCAGCGGGCTCCTGGGGGCCAGTGTCCTCTATCGCGATGATTACCCGTGATGGTCGTAGCTGGTATGAGGAGTATTGAGATGGCTTCTGCGATAACCCCGTCTCCTCTTGCGAGCGACCCACGACAGCAAACTGCTGAGGCGCTGGCTGAGTATCTGGCTGCGGCACTGACCACAGACCTCGCGGCTGACCCTGCTGCACGTGCGCTGTTGGTCGTGTCGGGTGGCTCCACGCCAAAGCCGTTATTTGCCGCATTGTGCGACAAGCCGCTGGACTGGTCGCGAGTGGATATCACGCTGGCTGATGAACGCTGGGTGAGCGAAGACGCGAGTGATAGCAATGCGCGCTTCGTACGTGAGCACTTGCTAACGGGTGCCGCGAGTGCAGCAACCTTCTATCCGCTGACCAATGGTGAGGCCGAGCCTGAAGCGGGTTGCGCAGGAGTGAGTGCTCGCATTGCAGCGCTGTCGTGGCCAGCCAGTGCACTGATTCTTGGCATGGGTGGCGATGGTCATACGGCATCGCTATTCCCTGACGGGGATCGGCTCGAAGAGGCGCTGGAAAGTCAGGAGTGCTGCGTGCCAATGCGTGCCCCTAGCGTGTCACAGCCACGTATTACGCTGAGCCTCGCACGCCTGCGCCAAACCCGCCGTACCGTGTTGCATCTTACGGGCGCCGACAAACAGGACGTGCTGTCACGCGCGTTGGGTAATATCGAAGCAGTTAGTGAGCTGCCGATTCGGGCCTTCCTGTCTGCGCCGTTGGCGCTGTATTGGGCCCCCTGATCATATCTGCCGCTGCCATCCATGCACGCCGCGGCACAAGGAGAACGCCATGAGCTTTGAAAAACAGCTTCCGTCGACCCGTACGACCGAGATCGACAGCATCTGCCAGAAGGCCTCTGTGCTGCCGGTCATCGCCATCGAGCGCATTGAAGACGCCGTGCCGCTGGGCAAGGCTCTTTACGAAGGCGGTCTGACCGTCCTCGAAGTCACTCTGCGTACCGATTGCGCTCTGGAAGCGATTCGTCGCATGCGTGAAGCGTTACCGAATGCCAGCATCGGGGCAGGTACCGTGCTGACACCGGAGCAGTATCGTCAGGTCGAAGAGCTGGGTGTCGACTTCATCGTCACTCCAGGCACTACCGAGGCGCTCTATCAGTACGGCGTGACCAGCAGCGTTCCCATGTTGCCGGGTGTGGCGACCGTGTCCGAGCTGATGACGGGCTGGCAGTACGGCTATCGCCGCTTCAAGTTCTTCCCGGCAGAGGCCGCGGGTGGCGTCAATGCCATCAAATCTTTCGGTGGCCCGATCAGTGAAGCACGCTTCTGCCCGACAGGCGGCATTACGCTCAATAATGCGGCTGATTATCTGGCGCTCAAGAACGTGATGTGTGTCGGTGGTAGCTGGGTCGCCCCGCAGAAGTTGATCGACGCGGGTGACTGGGATGGCATTCGTGAGCTGGCGCGTGAAGCGTCCGAGCGTTTCCATCACTAAGCGCTGCTTGCCAGGTTTTTATTGATGATGTGAAGAATATTGGTTGTCCGCCGGCTCATGACAGCGTGCAGTGGCGGGCAACAAATACTGCTCTCTCGACAGCTTGACTGTTGTTTTGTGACCCGTCTCTCGCGAGGCGGGTCTTTTTTCGTCTCTGAATCATGCTGTGGTGGCAAGTGATCAGCTCAGATCGCGATATAGCTGATCCAGCAGCGGTATCTGCAGGCCATGTTGGGCGGCTGTCGAGCGTAGCGGGCCGAGAATTGCCACTATCTCGGTTGGTCGGTCGGCCAATACATCCTGCAGCATTGAGGCGCGATTGTTTGCGGTGGTGCGAATCACGTCATCAATCAATGCTTGCCATCCTTGGGGTGGCGCCGAGACCTGCTTGGCGTTCAGTACGGCGCTTATTTCACTGACGGCCTGTCGCACCATCAAAGAGAAGGGGCGATCACGTAGTTGGCCATTACGAATCCGAAAGCGTGCCACGAGAGGGTTGATCGCCGCATTGACGGCCAGCTTGTGCCACAGACGTTCCTGCATGTTATCTGCAGCCTTACTACTGAATCCCGCTCTCGTCAGCCAGTCGACCTGTTGATGAGCATTGGTGGTGGAGGCGGCTGATGTCATTCCAGTCGCAGCCCACGGGCCGAGCCAGGTCTGACCATGTGCGGCGTGTTGTATCGGGAATACCTGAGTGGAGTGTGACTCAGGTAGCCAGGCACCTTCGGTGGTACTGGCGCATAGCAGGCCAGAATGATGCTCGGCGAACCAGGGTTGTGCGCTCAAGCCATTCTGCCAGCAGGTGATGGGTGTGCTGGGGGAGATATGCTGTTGCAGTGTTGCCCAGACATCTTCCACTCCGTGTGCCTTTGTAGTTATCCAAATCGCTAAAGGAATCTCTCTTGGCGGATTTTTCATGCTATCTATTTTTTCATACATTATCTTTTGGATAACAATGTCGCCTGATGGCGCTATCATCTCTATTGATATTTCTTGGGTTGATAGCGCTCGTCTCCCGATCAGCAGAATGTCGGGGAGCGACGACTTCCCCTGAGATGCGAGTTCATCAGCGCGAGCACTCGCAAGACGTGCTGCCAGCAAGCGCCCGATGGCCCCGGGGCCGATAATCCACAAGCGGTTGCCCCGAAAATTCACCGTTTCAGTAGAGTGGCGGCGACTAGACGCCTTCGTATTGGATGGGAGGAGTGTTGCCATGTGCGAGATCTCGAGAGAGCGTTATATCAGCTGCTGCCTTTGCGTCGCGAAGCGGCCGGTTTTTTACGTGCGGCCGTACCACCACTGCCACGAGCAGTAGTGGCGCCGCTTGATTTACGCCGTGTGGTCTTGCCTTTTCCCTGGCTGCTACGCCGTGACCCGCCTGTCTTGCGCGCGGTTGGTGTAGCACCCCCGACACTCGCCAGGGCAGCGCTCAGACGGCTGGCAGAGCTATCGGCCAACAAAGCGCGCAGATCGACTATCAGCTCACTCAGGAAGGGGGCTGCCGAGTCACCCTGTTCATAGATCATGTTCAGGCGCTGCTCCCACAGCGCGGTGCGCTCAGGGCGTGAGACAGCCTGAGGCAAAGCGCGAATCAGGGCGCGACCAATACGCGTCGAGCGCATCGCCTGTCCTTCGCGTACCAGGTAGCCGCGATTGATCAACGTCTCCAACATGCCTGCGCGGGTGGCTTCGGTACCGAGTCCATCGACGTCACGCAATGTGCGGCGTACCGCCTCGTCCTCGACATAACGGGCAATGTTCATCATCGCCTGAATCAGGCTGGCATCATTGAAGGGCTCGGGTGGACGGGTTTCCTTCTGCTCGATTCCGCAGTCGATGACACGGGCGGCCTCTCCCAGCTCCAGCGCTGGTAATGGCGTCGGCGGAGGCGTGTCCTGAGACTTCTTGTCGGGCTTGTCATCCGCACCACTTGCGCGCTGAAACAACAGCTTCCAGCCTTCATCAATGAGCGTACGCCCACTGGTGCGGAACGGCTCACCGGCAAAGGTGAGCTCGACCTTGACCTCGCGATAGCGGTGCGGAGGGTAAAACTGCGCCAGCACATTGCGCGTAATTATGCGGTAGAGGTTGGCTTCATCACGATTCAGGCGTGCATAGTCCGGCTCACGTCCAGTGGGGGCCAGTGCATGGTGAGCGCTGACCTTGCTGTCATTGAAAGCGCGGGAGCGCAGGCTGAAGTCTGCGCCCCCACTGAAGCGTTCGAGCTCGTCATCACCACTGCAGGCCGTGATCATGATATTGGCCATGCCAGCGTGATGCTCGCGTGGCAGATAACGACAGTCGGAACGCGGATAGGTGATCAGCTGATGACGCTCATAGAGCGCCTGACAGGTATCGAGCACCTTTTGCGCCGGCAGACGAAAGCGGCGTGAGGCATCCACCTGCAGCGCCGAAAGAGAATAGGGCAGCGGGGCGGGTTGTGACTTGTCACTGGCCTCAACGCTTTCAACATGACCATCACCGAGGGTGGTCAGAGTGGCGAGATGCCTCGCGAGACGTTCGGCGGGTCGGCTATCCAGCAGGCGTCCCTTGTCATCCAATGGCAGCGTCGTGCCCTTGGCGGCGAGGCGCGCCAGCCAAGGTGAGCCGGCGGCATGCCACCAGGCTTTCAGGCTACCGGCTGCCACACCGGCTTCGATCCACAGCGGGAAGAAAGCACGTGGCTCGAAGTTCTCGATTTCCTCGTCGCGGCGCACCACCAGCCCCAGCAGCGGTGTCTGCACGCGGCCAACAGATAGCACGCCATCATGACCGGCCTGACGTCCCGTCAGTGTCCAGGCGCGAGTCAGATTCATGCCGTACAGCCAATCAGCCCGCTGGCGAGCGAGTGCCGCCTCATACAGCGGCTGCCAACGCTGATTGTCTTCGAGCTTGTTGAGTGCGCGGGTGACGGCAGGGCGGTTCATGTCGCTGATCAGCAGACGCTTGACCGGGCCGCGCCAGCGCATGTGCTCTAGTACTTCTTGCACCAGTAGCTGACCTTCTCGATCTGGATCGCCAGCATGTACGACTTCGCTTGCCAGCTTGAGTTGCTCGCGGATGACCTTGAGCTGGCCGCGTGCCTGACTGCGTGGCTTGAGCTTCCATTTATCGGGAACGATCGGCAAATGTTCCAGTGACCAACGCTTGAAGCGTTCGTCATAGTCATCCGGTGGGGCCTGCTCCAGCAGGTGGCCAATGCACCAGGTAACGCGGATGTCTCCGGCCTCGATATAGCCGTCGCGCTTGGCGCTGCGGCCGGGTAGCGCATCGGCAATGGCACGGGCAAGACTGGGCTTTTCGGCGATGATCAGACGCATCGGTCATCCTGAGGCTGCATGGTGATTCATACAGTATGCCGTTGGCGGCGCGCGGGGATCAATCGTCGTCGAGGGAGCGACGGGCCTGTACCAGCGCGCGATACCAGTCACGGTTGGCGGTCTGGATCATCGCCGGGCGATTGGATAGATAGCTGATCGGGTGGTGATCAGCCGGTTGGTAGTTACTGAGCATGTTGAGCGTCGCTTCGCGAGCACCGAAGGTGTCACGCAGAAATTCAATGGCTCGTGGCTCCAGTTCGACGCGATAGTGGCGCACGAGTGCAATGGCCAGCGACTCGGCGGTGCGCGACAGGTCATCATCAATCTCGCGCACCATGGCGCTACCCAGTGCTGCCTTGGCAGCGGCCGACTGATTGGGTTCCAGTTGGCCGAAGTAGGCAGCATTGGAGCCATTGATGGCGCGCTGTACCGCAGGGCGTGACAGGTGTATGTGAGGCTCAAGCGCCAGTGCTATCTCGATGGCCATCGCCTTGGCCTTGTCGACACCAACGCGCAGTACCGTCTCGCGGGCCTGATAGGCAATTTCGCTATCGACGCGCTTGATACGACTCTCTTCAAGATGATCAGCGATGTGCTTACAGACCTCTGCCTTGGCCTCATCGTCCAACGCGATGGTCTTTTCCTGAATGCGCAAACCGCGCCGGCCAGGCCCGACGCGTAGCCGCGTGGCGCCATCCGACATCTGAGAGGTGATGTTCTCCCAGCGCTTGGACATCTTGAGGAAGACAGCATGGCTACGCCCGACCTGATCGTAAGCGTTGGTCACTGTCTTGTAGAGGCGGATGGCATTGGTGAGAATGTCGGCGCGAGCCCGCAATACGGTGCGGTGTTCGCGATCGCCTTCGCCCACGGCGATGGCCAGGTGAGTCACTTGTTCGGCGAGTGCATCCATGGCTTGAGTCGAGCGTTGTAGCAGTACTTCGGCACGCAGACCCGAAGCGGCATCTTCGACCAATGTGCCGGACTCAGCCAGATAGATGGTCAGTGCCTTGAGACGTGATAGCCCTGTGGCCTGACGAATGCGGTAGCGAGAGCGCGCATGTTCGAGATTGTCCAGCGTCCGCGCCAGCTTCCAGCGGCCACGATATTCAAAATTGAGCAGCGGAATCTTGCGACCGCTGATGAGCTCGAAGGCCAGAATCAGCATCTCTTCCACATCCTGCAGCGTCATCAGCAGGTCGTTGTCCTGTTCGATGGCCGCCAGCACACGCTCGATGAAGTTCTCGTCACGCGGAACGCCCTTGTGCAGATCAGGCGCGCGACCTTCAAAGCGTTCACGCAGCAAGCCGATCGCTTCTGGTGCCAGCTCTGATAGCTCATTGAACTGCGGGTCAAGCCACTCGCGATTCAGGCTATTGATATCGCGGATGCGCGCATGCAGGCCGATACGACGATAGACATCAATCTGACTGATGATGCGTGCAGCATCGCGGTCATCCAGTAGCTCTAGTGCCGCAAGCTCAACGCCTTCGGGGGCGAGATCCTGTTTGCGTAGCAGCATGGCGGCTGCCTCACGGCGGCGAGCATCACCCTCGAGACTTTCGACAATCAGATTGCGCGTCGCGAGGATCAGCTCTGGCACGGTATCGATCACGCGCTCGATCTTGGCCTCGGTACGGTCATAGCGGCGCGAACTGGTCAGGTTGTGGGCGATGTTGGCGATAATCCCCGCCACGCCGGTGATCACCGTGTAGGAGATGAAGAATATGTAGTTTTCGAAGGTGGGCTCTTTGCCATAACCGAGCAAATAACCGCCCCAAGCACCCAGCAGAGTGACAGGACCTGCCGTCCACAAGATCTGCGTCAAGCTGACCGACCACGGCACACGCTCTACCGCCTGAGTAATGCGGCGAATCTCGTCGCGGCCCTCGCGCTCAAGACGCACCTGTGGGGCATCATTGGCGTTATTGACGCGAGGACGAAAAGGACTCGGCAACAGCAAGGTGGGCTTCCTTGATCAGGGCGGGGCGCGTGGGGAGGAGCATCAACGGGACACTACATCATTGACGTCAAGATCGTCGGCAAGATTGCCGATGACATCGTCGATAAGGCCGTCATACGAAAGGCGATGCTAACAGTAGCATTGGCCGACCTTTTGGCTCCAGTGAACTGCGGGCCGAAGGTGTATTGCACATGCTAGAATTCTGGCCCTTGACTGGCCGCAAGACCAAGACTGACAAGCCATCGTTATCCTATATGTCATCAAAGACCTCAGGAGGTTGTGTGGAACGTGTAGAAGGCACTGAGGTTGGAGTGGAAACCGTCACAAAGTCTGGAGCGGTCGTATTGCTGGATGGCGGAATGGGCCAAGAGCTGATTAGACGCAGCGGATGCACACCGACACCGTTGTGGTCGACCCAGGTGATGTTGGATCAGCCCGAGATGGTGCGTGATCTACACCTTGATTTCATTCGTGCGGGTGCGCGTGTCATTACGCTCAATACCTACACCGCCACACCGCAGCGTCTTGAGTTGGCGGGTGCAGGGGACTCCATCGAGAGGGTACACGCGGCGGCTACCCAGGCTGCACGTGACGCGATAGCACTGAGTGGTGAAGCCGGCATCAAGGTGGCGGGTTGTTTGCCGCCGCTGGTGGCAACCTATCGCCCGGATGTCGCGCCGGATTATGTCGTATCGCTGGCAAGCTATCGTACGTTGGTCGCGCTGCAGGCACCGCATGTCGATGTCTTGCTGTGCGAGGCGATGTCCTCGTGTAATGAGGCCCGCGCTGCTGCTACGGCTGCACTGGAGAGCGAGCTGCCGGTATGGGTCGCGCTGACCGTCAAGGATGATCAGCCGTCCACTCTGCGCAGTGGCGAGCCGCTGGCGGAGGCCATCACGCTGTTGGAGTCGCTGGGTGTATCGGCCATCTTGCTCAATTGCAGTGCGCCGGAAGCCATTGGAGGCAGTGTGTCGACTCTGCTCGCCAGCACGCTACCGACGGGTGCCTATGCCAACGGCTTCACCTCCGTTGCCGCCTTGCAGCCAGGCGGGACTGTCAGTGAACTCAAGGCCCGCCAGGATTTGGGGCCAGAGCAATATGCGACGCTGGCGCTTGGCTGGATAAAGGCCGGTATCAGCATCGTCGGCGGCTGTTGCGAAGTCGGGCCAGCCCATATTGCTTGTCTTGCAGAGCGCTTGAAAGCTGCCGGTTATTCGCTCGAATCGAGTCTGGCGAAGTAGCATTGTCCCGTCGACAGATGAGGGGCAGAAGCCGTCATGATAGACTTCGCCTCCTGATTCGCAGGGCCCTGACGGGCGTTGTGCCTTTAGTCCTGTGAAACGTGTTTTTTTGGAGATGCCATGCTTGCTGAGTGGGTCGAACGGCTCTTGAGTTACGCCAGTGGTGCGCTGGAAGCCATCCGCGCAGACGAAACCTTTCCCGCCTTCATGCAGTGGGCACATGCCGAGGGCGTGAATTATGTCGGCGGGGATGAAGCGCTCGCCGTGGCGTTGGCGCCAGTACTGTGGAGTCAGACACCGCTGGTGCGCCTGAATTTTGCGCGCGAGTCGCTGGCGCCACCGAATCGCAATGAGCCTTGCTGGTGTGACTCCGGTCGCAAGTACAAGCAGTGCTGCGACAAGGTTCAGTTGCCGCCGATCCCGGACCACCTGATGTGGATGCTGTCGCTGCGCGAGTTCAAGGGCGAGCAACTCAAGGCAGCGCTGGCTTCCGCTCTGGCACCGGCGCAAGCACTGCTTGAGGCGGGCTTGATCAGCGCCGAGGCAGGCAGTCGTGGTCGTGCTCAGCAGATCATGGAGTCACTGTTTGATACTAGTGACTGGTCGCGTCTGCCTGAGCAGGCTGAGCCCGGTTTTGAGTTGCTGTTGGATCTCTATCAGGAGCGTGGTTTCACGCGCAAGAAAGCGTTGCTGCTGGATGAGGTGCTCGAACGTGGCCCTGCATTCCTGCGTGGCGTCGCGCTGGAGCATCAGTGCCTGCTGCACCTCGACAGTGATGATCTCGGCTCAGCACGGGCAGCGTTCATTCGTGCCCAGCAGACACTGCCGGATTCTCCGACGCTGGCCTATATCGAAGCCATGTTACTGCTGCACGAAGGCCAGCCGGAAGAAGCGCAGGATCGCGCTCGCTTCTGGTGGCGGCGTCTGGCCAAACAGAAAGATATCGAGCCCGGACAGCTGGAATTTCTGGCTGACCTGGCCGAGAACCCTCGCGCGACGCTAGCTGAGCAGATGGTCAATTCCGATGAGTCACTCTCGGACTCACTGGCCTCGCTACAGGCGTTGTTTGAGGTGCTGACACGCCCGCCACGTCTGGCGCTCGAAACACAGGAGGATGGCAGCCTGCTGTTTGGTCAGAATGCTGAACAGGCTGTGACATTGGGCCTGTGGGAAGCCGTATTCCCGGCGCGTATCGAAGAAGAGGCGGCACTGGCACTCGATATCGACCCGTGGGAAACGCAGGACCCGAACGATTGGCTTCAGCAGCTTTGTGCCTGTCCGGAATGGCTTGATACGCCTGCGGTGTGCCAAGGGCTGATACTGGCACTGGCGAGCCGCTTCGGCAGCTTGCCGTGGATGTCTGATGCCTTCTTCGTGCCGCTGGCGGAGCGCTTTGGCTACTGGCTTGATCAGATCGAAGAGGCGGGTGGCCTGCTGCGCTGGGAGGATGGCGACAATGCCCAGCTGCTGCGCTGTGGTCTGGGACTGGTCATCGGCATGGAGCGTGGCGAGCGTGAACGTTCGCGTCAGCTGGCGGAACGTCTGCTCAAGCTCGATGAAGAAGACAGTCTCGGGCTGCGGGAGCTGGTGCTCGATCAGCTGCTGCGCGAAGGACGCAACGATGAAGCCGTCGTGCTGGCGGAGCATGACCTCGAGCGACGCACCGCCGATGAAGAGATGCCGCTGCTGGGTATCCTGATGGGGAAAGTGCTGGCGCTCTATCGTCTGGAGCGACAGACCGATGCTCAAGAGGCGCTCGTGATTGTGCGCGAAGCCAATGCGCACCTGATCAATCTGCTGCTGGCAGAAAATCCGCGCCCAGTGAGCCTGGTTGTGGATGCACCGGAACCTGGTTCACGTGGTGAGGCTTGGCAGTATCGGACACTGATGCGTGATCAATGGAAGCGCAGTGCAGGTGCACTCGAATGGCTAGCCAAGCATCGTTAGATAAGCACCGTTAGTCACTCGGTGCTTTGCAGAAGAAAGCGATGTCTTGTAGAAGACGCAAAAACCCCGCAGTGCCCAGGCACTGCGGGGTTTTTTATGGTGAATGCTCTTGTATTGAATCTGACTCGACGCTGAATAGCGTTGACGCGCTCCGGCCTATCTTTGGGGAGGGCGTGATGAACCTGGCCCCCCCCCCCGAGGAGTTCCTTTGGGCGGCATACCTCCAGTGACTCAATCACTCTGCCGGTATGGCTGGCGACTTATGAGGGGTGGCCAGCATCGCCCCCCAGTGACGGAAGCGTAGCAGCAGCAGTAGGCCCGGGATGGCGGCAAGGGTACAGATCCAGAAGAAACTGTCCCAGCCAGCTGCCTCGGCAAGGTAGCCGGAAGGAGCAGCGATCACGACTCTTGGCAAGCCCATGATTGAGGACAGCATGGCGTACTGACCCGCGGTAAAGCGCTTGTCGGTCAGGGCGCCCATGAAGGCGATGAAGGCGGCACTGCCCATGCCAGCTGCCAGATTCTCGAACGCTACTACACCCGCAAGCCAGGGGAGGGAGTCTCCGACATGGTGAAGCCACACGAAGCCTGCGGTCGAGATCATCTGCAATAGCCCGAACCACCATAGCGCCCGGTAGATACCGATGCGCATGATCATCAGACCGCCAAAGAAGGTGCCTGCCAGTAATGGCCATAGGCCGAACAACTTTACGGTGGTACCGATCTGGGCGTTGGTGAAGCCGATATCCTTGTAGAAAGGCGTAGTCAGGTTGCCCGCAACGGAGTCGCCAAGCTTGTAGAGCAAGATGAACAGTAACAGCCAGATGGCACCATCGCGCTTCATGAAGTGGCGGATGGGGTCCCACAGGATTTCATGCAAGTGGTGGGCGCGCGGTGCTGCATGGGCCTTGGGCTCAGGGGCGAGCAGAGTGACCAGCATGCAGGCACCGAGCGCGCCAGCCATGATCAGGTAGGTGATGCGGAAGCCGATCAGGTCCGCCAGCACCAGGCCGCCCGCCGAGGCTAGCAGCATGCCGATTCGGTAGCCGTAGACATAGAAGCTGGAGCCGAGGCCTAGCTCATGGTCCGGTAGATGCTCGCGGCGATAGGCATCGATGACGATATCTTGCGTAGCGCTGAAGAAGCTGACTGCCAACGCAATGGCGCCCATGGTCAGCGGTGCCATGTGCGGATCTTGCAGCGCGAGCAGCGCAATCAGCGCTGTCAGCGCTAGCTGAGCGATCATCAGCCAGCCGCGCCGTCGTCCCAGGACAGGCGGCATGATGCGGTCCAGCAGCGGAGCCCACAGGAATTTGAGTGTATAGGGGAGTCCGACCAGCGCCAGCAGCCCGACTGCATCCAGCGCCACGCCGGCATCGGTCATCCAGGCCTGAAGCACGCTACCGGTCAGCAGTAGCGGCAGGCCAGAAGCGAAGCCCATCAGGAACGTGATACCATGACGACCAGCGAGTAAGCGTAAATCCTTTGAAGTCAAAGCCTTGCCTGTCCTTGCCGAGAGTGTGACCGCACATGCCACCCGCGATGTTTCGATGAAGTGATCGCGTGTGCCTTCAGTTGCCGGATTGTCGCACTGCCTGTCTGCAAGAGCCATGTATTGTCCTGCATGGAGGCAGAAGAGCAGACTGATCCCCAGGATGAATTCATGAGACAGGCAGGCAATGAGAGATCATCATGAGTGAAGCCCGAGATGCCGCCAAGGCGCGCTGGTACCTTATTCAGTGCAAGGGTGGAGAGTCCTTTCGTGCTGCCGAAAACCTGACTAACCAAGGTTTTCATGTTTTCCATCCTTTGCTTGAGGTGGAGAAGAAGCGGGGTAGCAAGCTGCGCTGGGTCGAAGAGCCCCTATTTCCCTATTACCTGTTCATTCGACTGGACCAGGTCGATGATAACTGGCGCCCCATTCGCTCTACGCGAGGCGTGCTCAAGCTTGTCAGTTTCGGCACTACCCCGACAGCGGTGTCCACCTTGCTAGTCGAGGCACTAATGGCCAGTGGTGAGTCTCGCAAAGGCCAACCCGCGGAGAATGTCTATTTCCGTGCTGGTGAGCAGGTTGAGATCATTGATGGACCGCTCACCTCACTTAGCGGTGTCTTTGAAAGCAGCAAGGGTGATGAGCGTGTCATCGTGCTGCTCAACTTGATCAATCAGCAGCAGCGCATCGAACTTTCCAGTCGTCAGTTACGCCGTAGTGAACACTGACATTTGTTAAGTACTATCCCTTCTGAGTCTCATCATTTTCAGCCACATGACGTGAGTGGAGTCCCCATGATCATTTCTCCGCAGCAGGTGGTCAGCCTGCATTACACCTTGCGTACCGATGACGGTGCCACTCTGGATAGCTCTCTTGACCGTGAGCCGATGGATTATCTGCACGGTCACGACAATATTCTGGCGGCATTGGAAGGTGCGCTGGAAGGTTGTGAGGTCGGCGCCCAACGCGTTGTCTCTTTGACACCTGCCGAAGGTTTCGGTGAGCGTGATGAAGCGCTCGTCCAGTATTTCGGGCGCGATGCCTTTGGCCCTGGCGAGATTGAGGCAGGTATGCGCTTTCAAGCCCGCACGCCCGAGGGGCAGCGCTCAGTGACGGTACTTGAGGTGGGTGAGCAGCAGGTCAAGGTTGATGCTAACCACCCACTGGCGGGCCAAGCGCTGGTTTGGGATGTGGAAATACTCGATATTCGCGCTGCCACGCGTGCGGAGCTGTCAGCAGGCCACCCGCTGGGGCTCGAGGTCAGCCATACTGAGGTCGAGGACAAGAAGGTTCGTCGCTGAGAGTGATGCATGGTGGTAAAACGAGTGTTGTGCAAATAGATTGCCAGTAAAAAAGAAGGCGCCTCGACAATGGTCGAGGCGCCTTCTTTTTTACTGGTGGTATGCCTTCTGTAATGACGTAGCGTCCATAGGGATAAAAATTGATATGGATCATGACTGTGCGTGTGGGCGAAGCACTGCATGATGTGGCTTGATACAGATCACCTTTCTTATTCAGATGTTGCGATATTCTATTGTCATCAGGAAAGGCATCAACGAGTCAGAATGTGTCGATCGCAGACAGAGGTTGGCATTGAAGGACACCTCTTGGGGAAGAGGCAGGTCAAGGATGGCCTATCTGTCAGAGTCTGACATTTTCAGGCGTCAGTCTTACCGTCAGGGGAAGGGGGAAACCCCATTGGCCGGCCTTCTGGTCGGCTTTTTTAGTGGTGTGTCATTTCAGAATTCAAGGCAGATCAATTTCTTGTCATGAAGACGCCACAGCTAATGCTGTGGCGTCTTGTGTCGGTATTATCATCAGCTTTCGTTTGCCACTACCTTGGTGAGAGCCTCAGAGGTAGCCGCCTGTTGATCCGTTGTCTTGCTCATTGCCGTGGATGGTATCGCAGCAGTTGATGCATTGGCTGATGAAACCTTGGTCGTTTTGCCCAGCGTCAGAGTGGTGTCCATGCGCTGTAGCGTATTGGTGCTGATACCTTTGACATCCGCCAGTTGCTCTACCGTAGTGAAAGGCCCATTGGCTTCCCTCCAGGCCACGATAGCCGCGGCCTTCTTGTCGCCTATCCCCTTGAGCTGAACGAGTTGCTCAAGATTCGCCGTATTGATGTTCAACTCTGCCGCCTGGCTGAGTGAAGAGAACGCCATCAGGCCTGCTACGACAAGTGTTCCGAGTACAGTTTTCATGATCGAATCCTTTGGTCATGATGTGGTGGTCTTGGAGGTAGAGTGCTCGGGCTGACCACCTGTCGCCCAGTGCGAGAATTACTGTGGCTGAAGGATGAGATTTGTAGTTATTTAGAATTAAACGATTACTCACTCTTCCACGCTTTTCGGCCATCAACGCAGAAAAGCACTAGTGCAGGTAGCGAGCTGATTCGTTTCATCTTTCTGTAGGCATACAGGTGAAGAGGGGAGCGCTATAATGCTGCCCCGAACCCATGACCCTCTGTCATTGCGCCTTGTCTCAACGCCCGGAGCCCGGATGCCTGTCACGACTTCACCCCTGATCATCGCCCTTGATTACCCTGACCTCGCTTCGGCGATGGCCATGGCGGACCAACTCGATCCGGCACGTTGCCGTGTCAAGGTCGGCAAGGAACTGTTCACGCGTGTTGGGCCGGATATCCTCACGGCACTGCACCAGCGTGGCTTCGAGATATTTCTCGATCTCAAGTTTCATGATATTCCCAACACGACTGCTCAGGCCGTGCTGGCAGCTGCTGAGCATGGCGTGTGGATGACCAACGTACATGCAGCTGGTGGCGCACGGATGATGGAAGCTGCCGCCAAGGCGTTGACCGCACGCAACTTGAAGACGCAGCTGATCGCCGTGACCGTGTTGACCAGCATGGAGCAGCAGGACTTGGCGGATGTGGGGTTGGATGTGACACCGCTTGAGCAGGTTGAGCGCTTGGCGACACTCGCCCAGCAGAGCGGAATGCACGGTGTAGTGTGCTCGGCACGTGAAACACCGAGTCTCAAGGCCTTGTGTGGTCCGGACTTTCTCAAGGTGACGCCGGGTATTCGTCCGAGCTTTGCGCAGGTGGGTGATCAACGTCGCACCATGACACCTGGTGAAGCGATGGCCGCTGGCAGCACGCACCTGGTGATCGGTCGTCCTGTCACTCAGGCTGATGAGCCGATGATGGCGCTGTCCGCTATCGAGCGAGAGTTGGGTGGCCTGGCTTGAGCATGCACTGCTGAACTTGGGCTGCTGAACTTGGGCTGCTGAACCTGAGTCGCTGAGCTTGGAATGAAAAACGCCAGCCGCATGATGAGCGGCTGGCGTTTTGTACATCAGAGGGCTGTCAGATAACTTCCGGCGGAGCTCAGTTAGTAGAGCTCAGTTAGTAGAGCTCAGTTAGTAGAGCTCAGTTAGTAGAGATCAGTTAGTAGAGATCAGTTGGCAGAGTCTAGTGTCCAGCTGACCTGCACATTGCTCTCCAGGCTCAGTTCACCGGGGCGATATTCGCTGCCACTGCTCTTGGCTTCTGCCATGTCAGCACGCATGGCCATCATCGGCGGGCGCGAGTTGTTGGAAGACTCGTTGATCGACTGTACCGCTCCCAACGTGGCACCCAGTGTCTGTGCCATCAATTCAGCCTTGTGGCGTGCGTTCAGAAGCGCTTCCTTGAGTACCTTGTCTTCCAGGGCATCACGATCGCTGAGCTGGTATTGCACACCGGCAAGCTGATTGACGCCTGCCCCCAGCAATAGATCAATGACCTCGGGCACCTGATTGAGGTCCGTCAGTGAAATACTGATCGGGCGCTCAAGATGTGTGCGCTGCCACTGCTGCGGGTCCTGATTGTTGTCGTTACGCTGATAGTACTGCTCAGGCCGCAGGTTCAGGCTGCCGGCACTGATCTGACGACTATCGATACCCGCCTTTTCAAGCGCTTTGATCAATGTCGCCATCCGTGTCTCCAGTGTTTCGCGCGCCTGACGAGCGGCTTCACCTTGTGCCTTGCTGTCCGGCGCCTTGTCGTCCACCTTGCGAGCGGGTGTCTTTTCCCACAGGCGTGCCTCGATACTGGCCTTGTCGGGGGCCGCTTCGACACTTGCGCTGGCACTGACATTGACCAGTGCGGGTGCTGGGGTCTGATTAGCATGAGCAGTGCCAAGTGCACTCAGGGCCGTGAGTGTCATGCCAAGACTGAGTGCCAAGGTTTTACGGCTGATACGCACGGGGCGAGCGGCGGGCAATAGGGTAGACATGATATTCAACATGGAAGCTCCTTGGATTCATGAGCCTGGGCTCGGGCTAGTGGCGAAGGTGCCGGAGAAAAGATAAAAGTACCGCGCATCACCTGATGTCATATTCATGGAGAGGGAGCCCTCAAGGCAATGACGGGTGAACAGTTATTTTTAGATATAACTCATGGAGAAGGTGCTCATTGAATAAACGCTGCATGGAGGAGGCACAGCATGAAGGAAGCTGAAACCTCCCAATACTTGAGTGCCGCGATTGCCAAACGGTTAGCGTGGTGCATCTGTCTGTGGGTCAGCTTTGGTGTTCTCCCGGTGCTGGCGGCATCGCCGGTGACTGCTATCGACGATAGCGGCAAACACGTCACGCTGCCACAGGCAGCCAAGCGAGTGATCACGCTGGCGCCGCATGCCGCTGAGCTTGTCGTGGCGGCGGGAGGACTTGCGTCATTGGTTGGCGTCAGCCAGGGCAGTGATTACCCTCCCTCAATCGTGCAGCTTCCCCGTGTTGCCAGCTATCAAGGGCCTGATCTGGAAGCGGTGCTGACAGCGAATCCATCGTTGATCGTGGCGTGGGGCAGTGGGCTATCAGAAGAGATGCGCGGGCGGCTTGCGGCGCTTGGCCTTGTTGTCTTCATCAGCGAGCCAAGGGCCCTGGCGGATGTGCTGTCCAATATCACGCGTCTAGGACAACTGATGGGCACACAGGCAGAGGCGGACAAGCGAGTGGCTGCACTCGCGACACGTATCGATCAACTCGATAGCCACTCACTGACAGCAGGAGGCGAGCCACTGCCGGTCTTCTTCATGCTCGGTGATAGCCCGATGACGACATTGGCCGGCGGGCATCTGGTCAATGAGCTGATTCGTCGTTGCGGCGGAGAGCCTCTGCTGGCGGATGCACCAACGCTGGTGCCACAGATTCGTCGTGAGTCGCTGTGGTTGGCAAAGCCACGCTTGATTCTGCACCCTGTGGCCGCTGGTAGTGCGCGTCAGCGCTGGAAGGCTGAATGGCGAGCGGGCGCCGGCCCGCTGGCGTCGGTCGCTCTGGCGGGGCTTGATCCTGATCTGATCAGCCGTCCGGGACCGCGCAGTGTCGAGGCGATGGCAGAGGTCTGTGCTGCCATCGCGAAAGTGCGTGCTGCCTCACGTTGATTAGAAGTCGATGCCACGGCGGGCCTTGAGGCCGTGATTGAAGCCATGGCGGACTTCGGACATCTCGGTGACGGTATCGGCACAGGCGACGATCTCGCGGTTGGCATTACGGCCCGTGATGATGACAGTCTGCTCTTCTGGGCGATTTTCCAGCGCAGTCATCACCTCTTCCAGCGATAGATAGCCGAACTTGACCATATAGGTCAGCTCATCCAGTACGACGAGGTAGACGCTATCGTCTGCCATCATACGCTTGGCTTCCTGCCACACGGCCTGGCAGGCGGCGGTATCAGCTTCACGATTCTGGGTATCCCAGGTGAAGCCGGTCGTCATGGCGTGGACTTCCAGATTGGCATCTTCCGCCAGGCGCTCACGCTCTCCGCATTCCCACAGCCCCTTGATGAACTGGATGACGCCAACCTTGTAGCCATAGCCCAATGCACGAGTGATGGTGCCCCAGGCCGCCGTCGTCTTGCCCTTGCCATTGCCGGTAAAGACGAGCAGCTGGCCACGCTCTTCATTGGCCTGTGCCACCTTGTCATCGACATGGGACTTGAGCTTCTCCATTGCCGCTTTATGGCGAGTATTACGCTCCGTCATGTTACTCCTCGTGTGCACGTTAAGTGCTCTTGCATTTCATATAAATGTCTTTTGAATCAAAGTACTGTGCCGACCCATAGGTCGGCACAGTACGCTTGACGTGCCGCGAGGCAGCATGCCTTAGAAGCTCAAGGTCACGCCGCCTTCGAAGTAGCGGCCCTGGGTGTTATAGCCATTCACCAGCTGGTAATCGCGATCGAACACGTTATCCAGCTTGGCGCTGAGCTTGACGTTTGCCATCACTTGCCAGCTGGTTCGCAGGTCGAAGACGCCATAGCCAGCGGT
This sequence comes from Cobetia sp. QF-1, assembly GCF_002213105.1. Lineage (NCBI taxonomy): Bacteria > Pseudomonadati > Pseudomonadota > Gammaproteobacteria > Oceanospirillales > Halomonadaceae > Cobetia > Cobetia sp. QF-1. The sequence goes on along the minus strand of NZ_NBVS01000001.1, from coordinate 538,607 downwards.
ACGCGTATCCGAGAAGGTATCGGCATCGGTATCGCTTCGGCTAGCGCTGCCGCGCAGGGTGGCACCGAAGTTCCAGTCATTGAGAGCGTAATCGGCATCCAGGCGTGCAAAGCGCTGAGCACGACGCTTCAGCTGTTTGCCGGTATCGCGATCTTCCGGGTCCTGCCAGGTCATGGCGAGGTTCACGCTGAGTGCTTCTCCTTTCCAGCCACTGCTCAGTTCCACGCCACGAATACGCGATCGATCGATGTTGATCGGCGTAAAATCAGGGCCTTCGTAACTGATCAAATCGTCGATGTCAGTCTGAAAAGCATTAACGCCTACGTGCCAGTGTTGTTGCTGTAGACGCCAGAAGATCTCGCCAGTGGTGGAGGTCTCGGCATCCAGATCCGGGTTGCCTGAGCCATACGGGCTATAGAGATCAATCAGGTTGGGAGCCTTGAAGGCGCTGGCGTAGCTGGCACCGATTTGTTGGGCATCTGTCAGGTCGAAGGCATAGCTGGTGCCGCCGGTCACCTGATGACCATAACGATTGTCATCGTCATAACGTATGCTGGTATTCAGGTGATGACGTTGTTGCTGAACCTGCCAACTACCGTAGATTCCCGTCGCGTAGCGACTGTCTACTTCGTAGCCCCTCGCAATGAAGAACGGACCGTCGGCGTCCAGACTTTCCTCGCGGTGATCGATACCCAGACTCAGAGTGCCTACCTTGGTGTAGAAGTCGTGACGGACTCCCACCTCGTTGCGTGCGCTGGCGACACGCCCGGCATCGCTACCGGCTTCAGTGTTTTCGTACTCATCACGGGTACGTGCCACGCTGACCGTCATGTCCCAGTTCGGATTGAGATGAGTGAGAAGACTACCATCCAGTACCAGCTGACTACCTTCCCCAGTGCAGTCCTCGGAAGTACCGAAATTACAGTCATCGTAGTCATAGTCGGTTTCGGTATTCGCGATACCCAGTGACAAGGTGGCACGCTGAGAGAAGTCGTGGCTCAGGCGTAACTCCGCACCGGTTGCTTCAAAGCCATCATCTTCACTGCCGGTATCACGCGCCGAGAAGCCATCGCTCTCGGCATGATGGATATTGGCTGACAGGCGAGTGTCGTCTTCCACCGTGCTGAACTGGGCATTCTGGCGGAAGGTACCATCGCTACCTGCGCGAACGGTGACTTCGGCATGCTGGCCAGGTGTTGTGCCGCCACGCGTGATCAGGTTGATCACTCCGCCGATGGCATCGGCACCATAGACGCTGGCACGCGGACCACGCACGATCTCGACGCGTTCGATCGCTGATAGTGGCAGGAATTCAAAGCGCGCCAGGCCATCGGCACTATTGGCCACTCGCTGGCCATTGACCAGCACCAGTGTGTGGTCGGATTCCGTGCCACGCATGAACAAGCTGGTCTGATTGCCCATCGGTCCTGTGCGCGCGATTTCGATGCCATTGCGTGATTGCAGTAGATCCACCAGCGAGCTGGCCTGCAGACGGTCTATTTCGTCACGCGTGATGACTTCGGTGCTGGCCAGGACATCATTCTGGAGTTGCGGAATGCGGTTGGCAGTGACTTGGACGGTCTCCAGCGCATCGGATGACGCTTCAGCGGCGAGGGCGGTGGGTGCCAGTAGCATGAGGCTACCCAGCGTTGCGCCACTTAGTGTGAAGGATGCCAGGCGCGGGCTGCGCGTAAGGAAGGGCGTAGCTACAGCAGATTCACCGGACTGCGCGGATGCGCGACCGTTAGTGTTATAGGTATTCATGAATGATCCTCAGGCGTCGGACGCAATGAGGAGGACAGGCGTGACAGGGTGCGTGAACACACATCGTCCTGACGCACCTTGACTGACAAGGTGCGCATACGGACGATTTGCCACTGGTGAGGCCCTCCGCATCAACCAGTGTGGAAGCAAGGGCCGGTCTCCGGACTGACGCCTGGCGGACTTCATGAAAAGAAGCCTCACCCTCTCATGCGCCTTCCCACCTCCTTCCCTTGGGAGACGCCTGTGTTAACAGACTATCTCGGAGGCAGTGGCTGGCCAATACGGCCTGCATGAGCGTTGCGATCACCGTTGCGGGGGCAGTACGGGGCTTTCACCCGTTTCCCGAACACCCTAGCTTCAACGCAGGTATTGTCTGAGGCGGGGCAGAGTGAGTCAATAACGTATCTTTGGATACAACAACGCCCGCATGAGGCGGGCGTTGTTGAAACGATGATCGTAGCATCTCTTGCGCGCGATCTTTCGACGACACAGATGGTCGCCTTAAAGCGATAGGAACAAGCCTGCGAGGCTTGCCGACATCAGGTTGGAGAGGGTGCCGGCAAGAATCGCCTTCATGCCCATCTGTGCGATGTCACCGCGACGGTTGGGCGCCATCAGTCCCAGTCCACCCATCAGGATAGCCACGGAAGATAGGTTGGCGAAGCCACACAACGCAAAGATGATGATCGCTTCAGAATGTTCGGACAGCTTGATCTGGTGACTGGCGAGGTCTGCAAAGGCGACGAACTCGTTGAGCACCAGCTTTTGACCGATGAAGCTGCCTGCCTGGATCGCTTCATGCCACGGCACGCCGATGACCCACGCGACTGGAGCAAAGGCATAGCCCAGCAACAGTTGCAGCGTGATGTCGTCATAACCGAACAGACCACTGACCCACCCCAGAATGATGTTGCCCAGTGCGATGAGCGCAATGAAGGCCAACAGCATGCCGCCGACATTGATGGCCAATTGCACGCCAGACGCCGCACCAGACGCTGCAGCATCGATCACGTTGGCGGGGCGATCCGTGTCCTTGGCGAGTGCCTCTTCGACGCTTTGCGTCTTGGTTTCCGTTTCCGGAATCAGCATCTTGGCCATCAGCAAGCCACCCGGTGCTGCCATGAAGGAAGCGGCCAGCAGGTACTTGAGGTCAATGCCCAGCGAGGCGTAACCGACCAGCACTGACCCGGCAACCGAGGCAAGACCCCCTGTCATCACCGCGAAAAGCTCAGAACGTGTCATGCCCGCGATGAACGGACGCACCACGAGCGGCGCCTCTGTCTGGCCGACAAAGATATTGGCTGCGGCGGACAGTGATTCGGGACGGCTAGTGCCGAGCAACTTGGACAGACCGCCGCCCAAGACATTGATGACCACGGTCATGATGCGTAGGTGGTAGAGCACTGCAATCAAGGATGAGAAGAATACGATGATCGGCAGGACGCGCAGTGCGAACACGAAGCCACCGCCGCCAAATACCTCGAACATCTTGTCGCTGACCAGACCGCCGAACAGGAAGTCCATGCCGACATTGGCACTCGACATTACTGCTTGAACACCCTTGCTGAGAGCGAGCAGCATGTCCTTGCCAGCAGGGATGTACAGCACGAAGATCCCTAGCGCCGCCTGGATGGCAAAGGCCCCCAGTACGGTACGCAGGCTGATGGCGCGTCGGTTTTCAGAGAGAAGGAAGGCAATTCCCAGCAGGGCTAAGACGCCCACCAGGCCCATGACGATCTGCATCAAGCAGCTCCTGAATGCGTAGGTGTTACGTTTGAGGACAAGGCAATATCACTGGCCATCGGACGGCATGGCCAAATCAGGCGCGTACTCTACCAGCATTTTCCCTAGCTGTCGGAGTCTGCCACTAACGTTTAACGCATTTTTTGTGACGCGCGCGTCACGCCCTCAGGCGCTGACACCATAAGGCCCGCAATGTGTGGGCCTTATGGTGTTGGATAACGGATTGTTTCAGGAATTGGTGTCGGGCAGGCGATTGGCAGGCAGCGGTGCAGAGATACCGGTATCTGTGGCAGACGCAATGCGACTGTCAGTCTTCTGAGACTTGTCTTGCTCGGCTTTGTCAGCCTTGGATTGAACAGGCTTGGTCAGCTCCGGCGAGTCAGGATATATCAGGCTGATCAGCGTCTCGCCTGGCTTGGGCGTCAGAGGCAGATTCGCTGTGGCGATACGGATGCGGCCCTGATTATTGATGCAGAACAATGTCAGCAGACGGTCTTCATGAATGGCGCAGTAATCGTCGAGGCTGAAGTTTTCAGTGATGCTTGTTCGCCGCAACTGGCCTCCTTGTGACTGCAGGCTGGCCAGCTTGGCGTAGGTGACCTGACCATCGAACAGTAGTGGAAGGTGGCCTAGCGCTTGATCCTGCTGGCGCTTTGCATTCTTGCCATTGTCTTCTGCCAGTCTGAATACACGTCCGTGGCCGAGAATATGCTCGAAATGCAATGCGGCAAGACTGTTGAGTTCACGGTAGGGGGACAGCGGTATCAGATGGCCAATCCCGGTCAGTTCCAGATGTTGGACGGCATGTTCAGACAGAGGATTGCCGTAGTAGACCGGCAGGCCCGCCATGCGCGCTTCCTGTACGGCGTCCCAGTTGGTGTCGGTCAGGCGTACCGAGAAACCGGCTTCTACCAGCTCGCGCGCCACCATGCGTGCCACTGAGTTGGCACCAAGAATCAAGAACCCGGCGGGCGGTGGCTCGCCTACACCAAGCATCTTGACGATAGGGCGTGATAGCAGGCTCTGGACCACCACAGTGCCGATGATGACGAGAAAGGTCATCGGCACTAACATCTCCGCGCCCTCAATGCCTTTTGCCTCGAGCTTGAGCGCGAATAGCGAGGCTACTGCGGCGGCGACAATTCCGCGCGGTGACAACCAGGCCAGCAGCGCTTTTTCGCGTAATGTCAGTCCACTGCCCATGGTGCATATCCACACGGTCAGTGGGCGCGCGATCCACATCAAGACACCGAGGAAGATCCATGCTGGCCATGAGAGTAGCGACAGCTGATCTACCGTCAGACGACCGGCCAGTAGCAGGAATAATCCTGATATCAGCAGGATGGTCAGTGTTTCCTTGAACTCGATGATTTGCTGAGTTGGCACGCCACGCATATTGGCTAGCCATACGCCCATCACGGTGACGGTCAGCAGCCCAGACTCATGGAATAGTGCGTTGGAAATGGCGAACAGGCCCAGCATCACCATCAGAGTGCCGAAATTGTGCAGTTTCTGTGGCAGCCAGAAGTGCCGCAATACCAACCCCCAGCACCAGCCGCCCACCGCCCCCATGCCCAATCCGAGGCCTACCGTCTGGGCAAACAGTACCAGCGTATGCGAGGCAGCATTGCCGGTCATGCCCAGTGCCACGTACTCATATACGAGTACTGCGAGCAGGGCACCGACCGGGTCGATCATGATGCCTTCCCAGCGCAGAATCTGAGTCAGATTGCCGCGTGCACGTAGTGTCTGTAGTAGCGGCATCACTACGGTGGGGCCGGTGACGACGAGCAGGGCACCGAGCACTGCTGCCATCTCCCAGCGCATATCAAGTAGATAGTGTGCTGCGACCGTGCCGATGACGCCGGTGATCACAACACCAGTGGTGACCAGGCGCCTGACGATATGGCCATGGCCGCGCAGGTCCTTGAAGTCGAGTGTCAGGCTGCCTTCAAACAGGATGACGGCCACCGCAAGCGATACCAGCGGGAAGAGCAGGTCGCCCAGTAACTCGTCTGGCTTCAGCCAACCAGTGACCGGGCCGGCCAGAATGCCGACAATCAGCAGGGGCAGGATTGCCGGTAGACGCATGCGCCATGCCAGCCACTGACAGCCAAGGGCCATCAGGCCGATCATGGTCAGCGCCAGAGCGGGTTCTGTCATCGAGAGTCTTCCTTGGAATCAGCGAAAATGAGCGGTGCCACTTCTGCGGTCACCGCTCATCAAATCATTGTGTCCTGGCCTTGCAGACCAGCGGCTAACAGCGCACGCACCAATGTCCTGCGCACAGATGCCTTGTGTATCTTGCCCAACCTTTACGGACGGGAATGCGCGCAGCCTAGCCGCTGATTTCGTGTGATGCAACGCTGGGTTGCCCAGCTGACAACGCTGATGCCAGCCCTCGCACATTTCTCGATGACGATGATCTACCGGCTACTGCACACGACGTAGCAGCGGTAGCAATGTCTGCAGGGGATGTGGCAACTGGCTGCCCGAGAAACGTTTGCTCTGGCTACGGCATGAGTAACCACTGGCAACCAGTTTGTTCTGATTCGCTTCATCCTCGACCACTGATTTCCACGATAGATCATAGATGGTACGTGAAGTCGCAAGATTGCGTGCCTCATGCCCGTAGGTGCCCGACATGCCGCAGCAGCCGGTAGCAATGGTCTCGAGATTGAAGCCAAAGGCCGCATAGACCTGCTGCCAGGCCTTGGCCGCGCCGGGAGCATTGGTGCTCTCGGTACAGTGGCTCAATAGCTTCATGCCCGGGTCCATCTTGCGTAGCGTAGCCTTGGTGATTCCCGTGGGCAGCAGCTTGCGTAGGCTGATCAACCACTCCTGTAGCAGTAGCACTTCTGGCACGGCCTCAGGCCCCAGTGTCTTCACATATTCCTGGCGATAGGTCAGCGTCATCGCGGGGTCGATGCCGACCAATGGTACGCCGAAGTTGGCCAGCGCCTTGAGTCGCTCAGCCTGACGGCGAGCAGTGTGCATAAAGGCACCAGTGAAGCCCTGTACTTGCAAGGGCTTACCATTGGGGGCATAGGGCGCGACGAACACGCGGATATCGAGGCGCGACAGTAGCTCGATGATGTCGATCACCAGCTGGGCTTCGAAATGGCTGGTAAAGGCGTCCTGTACGATGATGACGCTTCTGGCTTTCTGGGCTTCCGTCAACCTGCCGAGTTGAGTGGCAGAAGCTTCAGCCACCCCCCAGCTCTTGAGCTGACGACGCAGACTGGCGCGAGACAGGTGCGGCGCATCCACCATGCCGATGGGGCCTTCCATCAAGCGACTGACCAGTCGATTGGCCAATAAGGCGTTATAAAACGGTGTGACTCGCTCGGCCCACGGCAATACGAATTCGAGACTGCCGATCAGGTAGTCGCGCAGCGGGCGCTGATAACGGTGATGATAGACCTCGAGGAAGCGACTTCTGAAATCGGGCACATTCACTTTGATCGGACATTGACCCGCACAGGATTTACACGCCAGGCAGCCTGCCATCGCGTCATACACTTGCTGATCGAAGCCCGTTTCATCGCTATCTGGACGACCTTTCACTGCTCGACGTGCTTTGAGCGACGCTCCAAGGCGTGCTGGCAAGCGTGCTAACCATAGACCAGTGCCCTTGAGCCCAGGTGTACGCGCCGCCTGAGCTTCAGCGAGCACGTCGCGACCGGCATTACCCTCAAGGCGTAGCCATTCGCGCATCAGACTGGCACGCCCCTTGGGTGAGTGAATGCGCTGGCGGGTCGCCTTCCACGACGGGCACATGGCGTCGCTAGGATCATAGTTGTAGCAGGCACCGTTGCCGTTGCAGTAGACGGCGCTTTCGTATTCCTGCCATACGCGCTCATCGATCTGACGGTCGAGATCGCCGCGCATGGTCACTTCATCAATCCGCATCAGCCTGGGATCAAAGGTCCCGGCGCCAGAGACTGAGGGGGTAGTAATATTTTCCTTTGCATCCGTCTCAACGGCATCTGATGCAATCAAGGCATCGGCAGGACGAGGTGACGCGATCTTGCCTGGATTGAGCTGATTGAGTGGGTCAAACGCGGCTTTCACTTCCTGCAAGGCTTCATAGAGGCTGCCGAAGAAACGGGGAGAGTATTCAGAACGCACGCCCTTACCGTGTTCTCCCCACAGCAAGCCGCCGTACTTGTGGGTCAGTGTGGCAACCTCATCGGAGATCTCGCGAATCATCGCCTGTTGAGCGGGATCTTTCATGTCGAGCGCCGGACGCACGTGAAGCACGCCAGCATCGACATGGCCAAACATGCCGTAGCGCAGACCGCGTGCATCCAGTGTTGCGCGGAATTCAGCGATATAGTCGGCCAGATGCTCCGGCGGCACCGCGGTGTCTTCGACGAAGGGTAGTGGGCGCGCTTCGCCCTCGACATTGCCGAGTAGACCGACTGAACGCTTGCGCATGCCATAGACGCGACTGATCTGTGCGCGGCCGCGGGCCTCGGTAAAGCCGAGGCGTTCGACACTGGTATCGCTGGCCAGGTGCTCACTGAAAGCGCGCACCTTGGCGTCGAGTTCATCCTCTGAATCGGCATTGAATTCGATCAGATTGATACCGCCGATCGGTGGCGTGCCTGTATCGCTTGCGGGGAAGAATTCCTCGACGCTATCCCACACGAAATCCTGCATGGCGAGATTGAGCACGGTGTCATCTACCGTCTCGATGGAGGTCGGGCGATTGCCCGCGACCGCCATCAGTGTCTTGGCGTCACGCAGCGCATCCATGAAGCCTGCGTAGCGCAGATTGATCAGCGTTGAGCATGGCGCGATGGGCAGCACATTCAGCTCGGCTTCGACGATGAAGCCCAACGTGCCCTCGGCGCCACACAGCAGGCTATTGAGATTGAAACGGCCGTCGGCTTCACGCAGGTGGGCCAGATCGTAGCCGGTCAGGCAGCGATTGAGCGGCGGGAAGATGGTATTGATTTCCTCGGCGCGCTCATCAGCGATGGCGCGGGCAGTACGGTAGATCTCACCGACGCGATCATCACGTGCACAGAATGATTCAAGCTCGGCCTCATCAATGGTGTGACTGTGCAGGCGCGTACCATCCAGCAGCACGCTATCCAGTGCCAGCACGTGATCGCGCGTCTTGCCATATTCACAGCTGCCCTGACCGGAGGCATCGGTGTTTATCATGCCGCCGAGCGTGGCGCGATTGGAGGTCGAGAGCTCCGGTGCGAAGAACAGGCCATGTGGCTTTAGCGCGGCATTGAGTTGGTCCTTCACTACCCCGGCTTCGACACGTACACGACGATTCTCGACGTCAATCTCGAGAATGCGGTTCATGTGACGCGAGACATCGACCAGCAAGCCATCATTCAGCGACTGACCATTGGTGCCGGTGCCACCGCCGCGCGGGGCCAGCGTGACGCCGACGAAGCGTGACTCATGGGAGAGACGGGCGATGCGCTGCACATCCTCGGCATCGCGTGGATAGACCACGGCCTGAGGCAGCACCTGATAAAGAGAGTTATCGGTCGATAACACGGTGCGGTTGGCATAATCCGGACTGATATCACCGGCAAAGCCTGCATCACGCAGGGCGGCCAGGAAGTCCAGATAAAGGGCATCGACGGGGGCAGGCGTATTCAGCAGGCGTTCAGTCATGATCTCGCTCGGGCAGTGAGTCGCGTCAGGCAGGCCACAGAGGCCAATGTGCCTAGCTTACCTGAGCTGGTCGTGTGGCCCCAGCCCGTCAGGGCATTGAATGTCTGTCGGTATGGGATAACTCGGTGAAGGAGGTAAGGACTGACTACGCTTGAGATGAGTGTCATTCAATATGCATCACGCGACTATTGCAGAGTGCTGTGGTGGATCATCTTGTAGATTATCGCTACCTATTTATTGTGTTATCTCACACTGCGTAACCGTTATACCTGTACTCGCTACGACTATAGGCGTCATCTTGTGTCTTGTTTTACCGGTGCTGTTTTTCTTTTCATGCTTGGTCATCAGGAGTTAGCTCATGGCATCGCCTTCCTATTCCTCTCCCTGCTATCGCGAGTCTCGTAGCCCACCTATGCGCCTTGGCGTGCTGGGAGTGGGCGAGTTGACGGAATCTCTGTTGGTGGCACTGGCACGAGGCAGTCAGCGTGAAGGTCGCTCGCGGACTGATCTTGAATTCCATCTATCTCCGCGCAATGACGTCCGCAGCCATCGCTTGGGATGGCGCTTCGGCGCTGTCCGGCATGCCAGTAATGTTGCCGTTTGCGAGGCCAGCCTGTGCTTGTTGGTGGGCGTTCGCCCGGATCAGCTTGAACCGTTGGCCAGTGAGCTGCGCGAGGCACAGGTACTGGAAGCAGATCATCATCTGATGGTGACGGCGGCAGGTGTGCCACTGGTCGATCTACAACGCTGGTTTGCGCCGGCGCGAGTGGTGCGGGTGATGACAGGGCTTGCTGTCTCGGAAGGGCAGAGCGCGCTGACGTTATATCCTGAGGACCTGCTGACACGGGATCTGCTTGGCCCTGCGGTCAAGCAGATTATTGCCTTTGAAGAGGAGGCGGCGTTTGAGGCGAGCATGCTGGCGGTGTGCATCAATGCTTGGCAACTCGCGCAACAACAGGCCTTGCTCGACTGGTTCCAGACGGTACCTGGCATGAGTGGTCCACAGGCCAGGCAGCTATTGATGGCCCAGCTGCGTGATGCGTTGGCGTTGATGGAAGCGCATCCTGATACTCCACCCGGTGAGCTCGCCTCGCGGATTGGCACACCAGGCACCTGGACTGCGCGTGGCCTTGAGCAGCTTGGAGGTGGTGAGGGCGCGCATCGCCAGTGGCAGCATGTGCTGGAAGGTTTGCGCAGTGAGCTGGATGATACTCGTCCGAAAAATGACCGATAGGGCGCCTTGTTGCCCGTGAGCGTTGCTCTCTGAATTTACTCTATGATTTTGCTTTCTGGATCTGTTCTCTGGGGGGTGTCATTACTGGAACGGTTCTTTTGTACTGTTTGCGTTCCCCGAGCCTCGCGTTTTTTCTACAATGGTGGCTCGATATGCGCCATGTGGTATGTGGGGCAGAAGTCCGTAACGCAGCTGAGGCAGAGAGCACATGGGAACCTGGTTGGCAGTAGCAGCGGGCGGCGCCATCGGCGCATTGGGGCGCTATCTGATCAGTGGTTGGATCTTCGGAGCCGCCGGTCGCGGATTCCCGTGGGGCACGCTGGGTGTCAACCTGATTGGCAGTTGCCTGATGGGCTTTCTGTTCATCTGGGTCACGCAGGAGCTGAAGTTAGCCCCCGTATGGCAAGCGATCATGGTGGCTGGTTTTACTGGGGCCTTCACGACCTTCTCTACCTTCGCCCTGGAAGCGCTTAATCTGATGATGAGCGGCCGCACGTTGGTGGGCCTTGCCTATATCGCGGTCAGCGTGGTGGCGTGCCTGGGGATGGTTGCGTTGGGCATGAAGATTGCGCGCGTTCTGCTCTGACGTTTTTCAGCGTCTCGTGAGTGCTTGTCGAGACGCGCTGCGGCTGCGAAGTGAGGCTTGGCTGAGGTAGACTAGGTCGCATAACCTTTCCGCGCCGCCTTGCGGCATGAGTGATCCGACGAGAGAGCCTTCCCACATGCTGGACCCGAAACTTCTGCGCGCCGACCTTGAAGCGACTGCCGAGCGCCTCGCACGTCGTGGCTATCAGCTGGACACCGCTGCCTTCTCTACGCTGGAAGCGCGCCGCCGCAACCTGCAGGTCGAAACCGAGTCACTGCAGAACGAGCGTAATACTCGCTCCAAGTCCATCGGTAATGCCAAGGCTCGCGGCGAAGACATTGCGCCGCTGCTGGCAGAAGTCAGTGACCTTGGTGAGCGTCTGGACGCCGCCAAGAAAGAGCTCTCGGAACTGCAGGCCAAGTCAGATGCGCTGGCGGCAAGTATTCCGAATCTGCCGAACGGTGAAGTGCCTGAAGGCGCCGACGAGAGCGATAACGTCGAGTTGCACCGCTGGGGTACGCCGCGTGAATTCGACTTCGCTGTGCGCGATCACGTCGATCTAGGTGAGTTGCGTGGTCAGCTGAACTTTGAACTGGCTGCCAAGATCACCGGCTCTCGTTTTGCCGTCATGCACGGTTCCATCGCGCGCCTGCATCGCGCACTGGTGCAGTTCATGCTCGACAAGCAGACGTTGGAGCATGGCTACGAAGAGTATTACGTGCCTTATATCGTCAACCGTGAATCCTTGATGGGTACCAGTCAGTTGCCCAAGTTCGAGGAAGATCTATTCAAGCTCAATGATGATCGCGAGTTCTTCTTGATTCCGACCGCAGAAGTGCCGCTGACGAATATGGTGCGTGACGAGATTCTCGACGCTGCCAGCCTACCGCTCAAATTTACCGCACATACCCCGTGCTTCCGCAGTGAAGCGGGTGCTTATGGCCGTGATACCCGCGGCATGATTCGTCAGCATCAGTTCGACAAGGTCGAGATGGTACAGGTAGTTGAGGCTGACAAGAGCGCTGAAGCACTGGAAGAGATGCGTGGCCACGCCGAAGCGATTCTGCAGGCGTTGGAGTTGCCGTATCGCGCTGTCACTCTGTGTACGGGCGACATGGGCTTCGCGGCGACCAAGACTTACGACCTGGAAGTCTGGCTGCCGAGCCAGAATACCTATCGCGAGATTTCTTCCATCTCCAACTGCGAAGATTTCCAGGCGCGTCGCATGCAAGCGCGTGTACGTGTCGAAGGTCAGAAGAAGCCGCAGCTGGTGCATACACTCAATGGTTCGGGTCTTGCCGTAGGCCGTTGTCTGGTTGCAGTGCTGGAAAACCATCAGAACGCTGATGGTTCCATCACGGTACCTCAGGCGCTGCGTGGCTACATGGGCGGAGTTGAAACGCTCAACGTCTGAGTTGTTCACCTCGTGCTGAGCTCGAAGCCCTCATTTCCTATTGGAGATGGGGGCTTTTTAGTGCGCTGCTCACATGATTCAGTAGAGCATGGATGGAAAAATCCACGATGGAGATACTGAAGCTACGACATCACATAGGGTGGTTATTCTTATTAGTTATTTTAGAGAGTGTTTCTTATGCTCTAAAATATCAATCACTAGAGGCTGCTTCCCAGCCTTGCAAGCGTTTGTGGATATGCCCATGGAATTTCTCAATCTCTCCTGCGACCCCTCACGACTCCAACTGTGCCTGATTGGCGGCGGGCAGGAGGCACTGGCATTAGCGGAACGTTTCGCTGGTCTTGGCGCTGATCTGTGTGTATTCGGCGATACCCGAATGCCTGCGCTGGAGATGCTGTGTGGGCGGGAAGGCTGGGAAGTTGCCGATACGCTGCTCCCAGTGCCAGCGCCCGGTCAGCTATGGCTGGTAGCCACCGGCAGTGTCGGACGTGATCGTGGCATCTTGCGCCATGCACGTGAGCAGCAGGCGATGGTTTTTGCACCGCGCCATCCCAACGATTCCAGCGTACGTTTGCCACCTCGCCTGGTGGCGGGAGAAGCTGTGTTACCCATAAAAGAGGGCGAAAGGTTTACCGGCACGCGTGGTCAGGTGGCACTGGTGAGTGCTGGCCCGGGAGATCCGGAGCTGCTGACGTTGAAAGCACTGCGTCATCTTCAGCAGGCCGATGTCATCATTCATGACCGGCTGGTGAGTCACGAAATTCTGGCGTTGGCCAATCCGCAGGCCCGTCGTCTCTATGTCGGCAAGGCACGTAGCGATCACAGCGTTCCTCAGGAAGGCATCAATCAGGCGCTGGTGGATTATGCGCGTGCGGGTCATCGTGTCGTGCGTCTCAAGGGTGGCGACGCCTTCATCTTCGGGCGTGGTGGAGAAGAGCTGGAAACATTGGCAAGCGCAGGAATCAGCTTCGAGGTCGTGCCGGGTATTACAGCGGCCTCGGGCTGCGCGGCCTACGCCGGTATCCCCCTGACCCATCGTGATCACGCACAATCAGTGCGTTTCATTACTGGCCATTTGAAAGATGGCAGCTGTGATCTCGATTGGGAATCCTTGGCGCGTCCAGCTCAGACACTGGTGTTCTATATGGGGCTGGGCAGCCTGTCATTGATCTGCGAGCAGCTGATGGCCAATGGTTTGGCATCCACTACGCCGATTGCGCTGGTAGAACAAGGCACGACAGCGCGCCAGTGCGTCCACGTAGCGACATTGGCAGACATGCCCGCTCAGGTCGCTGGCCAAGGACTCAAGCCACCGACATTGATCATCGTGGGTGATGTGGTCAGTCTGCACGATTCGCTCAAGTGGTTCTCGCCGACAGCGAATAGCAGCCTTGGCTGGGAAGATGGCAAGCACCCGACGCCGCTTGGACAAGTACAGACAGCCTGAGAGTGATGATCGTTTATCGTTTAGATTGAGCTATTGAAAGTCTATGTCCCAGACGCCGCCACGGTATACATGCCGTGGCGGCGTCTGGCGTTTCAGGCACCACCCAACCTGTTCGAGCATCGGTTGGGTGGTGCCTCTTGGGCCAAGGTCGAGATGACGTGGAGCAGTATTGCGCCTATTGTTTCAAGCAATCGTTTGAATTTGCTGCGAGCTAATATCGCTGCTGTCCCATTGTTTGCGAGGAGAGTTACATGGCCAAGTATCAGGCGCCACTCAAGGATTCACGCTTCATTCTCAACGAGGTGTTTGGCGCTGAGGATGAATGGGCAGGAATGTCCGCCACCGAAGAGGTGAACGCTGAACTGGCCGAGGCGATTCTCGAAGAGGGGGCGCGGGTCACGCAGGCAGAATTATTGCCAATCAATCTAAGTGGTGATGCCGAGGGTGCACGCTTTGAGGGAGGCAAGGTCACCACGCCCAAGGGCTTCAAGGAAGCCTATCGGGTGCTGGCTGAGGGTGGCTGGATGGGGCTGGGCGGAAATCCCGAGTACGGCGGTCAGGGCATGCCCAAGATGCTGACGGTGGCCTTCGAGGAGATGCTCTATGCCACCAATACCAGCTTTGCGCTTTATCCAGCATTGAATGCTGGCGCTTGTCTGGCGATGGACAGCCATGCTCCCGAAGCCGTCAAACGCATGTTCTTGCCGCGGATGTATGCCGGCGACTGGTTGGGCACCATGTGCCTGACCGAACCGCATTGTGGTACTGATCTGGGGATGATTCGTACGCGCGCCGAGCCGCTTGAGGACAATGATGAGGTGCTGGATCTGCCGCGTTATCGCATCACGGGTACCAAGATATGGATTACCGGTGGCGAGCACGACATGGTCGAGAACATCGTGCATCTCGTGCTCGCCAAGCTGCCGGACGCCCCTGAAGGTACACGAGGTATCTCGCTGTTTCTGGTCTCCAAGCATCTGCTGGATGGCAACGGCGAGCCTGCCGAGGCGAATGCAGTCAGCTGTGGTTCCATCGAACACAAGATGGGCATCAAGGGCAGTGCGACTTGCGTGATGAATTTCGATGGTGCGGAGGGTGTCTTGATTGGCGAGCCGCATCAGGGCTTGGCAGCGATGTTCACCATGATGAATTACGAACGGCTGTCTATTGGCCTGCAGGGGCTCGGGCTGGGTGAGGTGGCTTATCAGAGCGCCATGGACTTTGCCGCTGAGCGCTTGCAAAGCCGTGCTCCGAAGGGAGCTGTCGCTCCGCAAAAGCCGGCAGACCCGATACTGGTGCATCCTGATGTACGACGCATGGCATTGGAGGCGCGTACCTGGAACGAAACGGGGCGTGCCTTTGCAGTACTCGTGGGTCAGCAGCTGGATCGGGTCAAATATCATGCTGACAGTGAGGTGAAGGCTGCGGCTGATGACCTCGTGCAGTTCTTGACTCCGGTGGCCAAGGCTCTGCTGACGGACCGTGGTTTTGATGCCACTGTGATGGCCCAACAGCTTTACGGCGGCAATGGTTACTGTGTCGAGTGGGGGGCTGAGCAGTATGTGCGCGATGCGCGGATTGCCATGATTTACGAGGGGACCAACGGTATTCAGGCAATGGATCTGGTGGGCCGTAAGCTGTATCGCAACCGTGGCGCCTATGTGTCGCGCTTTGCGATGTTGGTACGTGATGAGCTGAGTGCACAGAATGATGATGGCGATACCCAGTGTTTTGCTGAGGCATGTCAGCAGGAACTTGAGCGTCTGGAGCGAGTGTCTGAGCAGTTGATTGCCCGTGCGCAGGATAATCCTGATGAGCTGGGAGCTGCTGCCAGTGATTTCCTGAACCTGACCGGATTGTGTGTTTACAGTTATCTGTGGCTGCGTATGGCGCGTGCCGCAGCGCGCGGGCTCAAGGAAAAGGGTGCCTGCGGTGAAGGCTTCTACCGTCGCAAGCTTGCGTTAGGGAATTACTTCGTGAGTCGTATTCTGCCGCGTGCCGTCGCGTTGGAGGCACAGGTTGCCGCCGGTTCTGCTTCCTTGATGGCATTCAGTCTCGAGGATTTCACTCCTGAGCAGTAAGTCTGACAGATTGGGATAAAGTCGTTCCGTTACACAAATGCCCCTCAGCGTGTCAGCGTTGAGGGGCATTTTATGGATAAATCATCGATGTTTCAGTTGATCGGTCTTGGGCATATCCTGCGCCACCAGCCAGTGGCGTATAGCGGGGAATAGCTCAATAAGGACGAATAGCGGTCCGATCAGCAATTGACGTAAATCATCAAGGAAGGCAGGTTTTCGCCCTTCGATACGATGCCCAATGAACTGGCCTGTCCATGCCAGCAGGAACAGCGCCAGCATCAATGGCACAACTGGCCACTCGAGACCCAGCATGGCAAACATCAGCGCCAGGCTGGCCAGTGTCCAAATAAGCATTACGCTAAAGGCACGTAGCGAATAGCGTGCGTAAAATGCAAGAGTCGCGATTGTCAGTGCGCCACCGGGTATCATCCACATGCCCAAGCCTGGTTCACTGGATATCCATTGCCCTCCGAGAATCCGCCACAGCAGAATGAGAGTCGCAGTGAAGATCAGTGGCACACATATCAGATGGATGCGCACATTATCGGGATGTTGATGGCTGTCAGCATAGTGATCGAGCGCTGCGTGCAGGCGGCGCTGTGCAGTAGAGGAAACCTGTGGATGTAAGCGCGTGCTCATAAACGACCTCCTGGCCAGTACCGAGAGAGTCCTGCGTGCGTGACGGAGCAGGAATTTTGGCGGGTTGGCGTCAGGCGTGCTCGAGCAGTGGCATGTTTGGGTAACATGCTCATATGGCGTAATCAGCTGGCAGTACTACCGTCATTCACGAATAGCATGGCCCGCGCCAGAAAGTGGCACGGGCCATGACAGAAGAAGCTGTCATGCATGATTAGAGGTGGAACATGCCGTAAGCTTCTGGCTGATGCACAATGGCATCGATGCGAATGACATCATTTTCGCCATTGTCTTCCGGCAAGCTGATGCTTTCTCCGATCGGCAATCCCAGTAATGCAATGCCCAAAGGCGACATGATGCATAGTGGTAGGGCGGTTTCCTGTTCGCCGACTGCCGTTATGCTGCGGCTGATTTCCATGCGCTCCTCATGAAGAGGGTCTGGGTAATGTAGCACCCACTCGCTCTCGCCAGAGCGCGAACCAATGAGTCGTAATTGGCTGCGCATGCTAACGCGATCCGCGGGGAATTCATCGGGATCAACGATTTCAGCTTGAATCAGGCGACTTTCCAGCCGAGTGGCGAGTTCGTCATCTTGCTGATGACTATCGATCAAGCGCTGCAGACGGTCAGCATCCAAACGATTGATGATCAGGCATTGCCGTGTCATCCGAGTTTCCTTGTAAGCGAGTTGCAGGGTGTTATCCACTGCAAGACGGCGCCAATCCTGGCTTTATTTTCATATCATGGTAGAGCGTGCTATGGGCGTGGCGTATCTGCCAGCACGTTATCCGCTAATTTATCCTAGCGGCTTTTGTCTGTGGGCGGGAGTCGTCTGAAGCCGACAGCTGACAGGACGCTGTCATCTTTTCTCAAATGAGATTAATTCATGTCACTCTTGTGGATCTACCCTCTCGCGGCACTGGCAGAGATCGCCGGTTGCTTCAGTTTTTGGGCCTGGTGGAAGCTGGCACGCAGCCCGCTGTGGCTGATTCCTGGTCTGATGAGCTTAGCCCTATTTGCTTGGTTATTATCATTGGTAGAGGTGAGTCAGGCTGGTCGAGCTTTCGCTATCTATGGGGGTGTCTATATTGCCGCTTCGATTATCTGGCTATGGCTGGTGGAGCAACAGTTGCCAAATCGATGGGATATTATCGGGTCTGTCATCTGCCTGCTCGGAAGCGCCATCATCGTTCTTGGTGCTCGAGGGCAGTAACATAAACCTCTGATTGATGGGTTTTCTGCACTCATGGTATGGGGATAATCATTCTCGGGTATACTGACCGATAATGAATACCAGTTGTGTTTTTCAGGCCAATCCATCGAGGCGCCAAGATGACGAGTGAATTACTGTGGGGGCTAGGCGGTCTCGTGGCTGGGAGCACTATTGGCTTTCTGCTAGGGCGTTTTCGTCCACGACGCAATGAGTGGAATCAAGCAGTGGGTCCACTGATTTCGGCGCTTGCGCAAGCGGAACCGCGCGTGGCGCGTGGCGAGATGTTGGAATTGGAATCAACACAGTTGGAAGCTTTCCGTCAGATAGCATCACGTGGTGACTTCTATAAGTTCAACAGTGGTGTTGAATACGTGAACCAGCAGTTGGCTACCGCTCAGGCAGTACATCATGATCGACAGCAACAACAAGCGCTCTTGAATAGTGCCTGTTTGAGTCTGGCCACGTTACAGAACAGGGTGCGCCGTCGCTGAGATCGGCGAAAGAAGAGAGCCATTATCATTTGCGAGTTAAGCAAGTACATACTTGCAGTGGCCGAGCATAGCGCGAGGGGGGGCCGATATTCTTGAGGCTGATGCTCTTGAAATCGATATTGTGGTGTTAGAAATGTTGAAGCAAAGGGTAGGGTTTGGTACTCGAGGAAAGGACATATCACGAAACGCAGTGCTGACAAGCGTTGAGACAATGGCTAACAGCGATGAATCAGGGATGTTTCAGAGAGACGTTCTTTTAAATACATCACTGCAATAGGGGATATTACAGAGAATAAGACAGGCTACGCTGTGCATTACCTGAAAATCATCAGCGTGTTACTGCTGATGGTGCGGAAGGGGGGACTCGAACCCCCACACCTTACGGCACCAGAACCTAAATCTGGCGTGTCTACCAATTCCACCACTCCCGCTAGAAGCTGGACAGTATTCTACCTGTGATGCCTTTCAAGTCAATCGCTTGTCTGCATTTATAGCCAATATTTTTCTTACTCCTGATTACAGCTCAATCTTCTGAGACGTGCTCGCTTCGTGACTCCAGCCCACAGGGCAATTGCAGATAACTGGCAGCACGCTCTGCCGCATGCCGACAGTCGCTCAAGTCATCGTGCATCCAAGGCACTACGCCAAGACATGGCGCTCTTAGCGTACGCGATAACGTGGCCATATTGTCTTCACTCACTTCGATGTCAGCCTCAAGGTGATTGATAACGTAGCCGGCGACTTCGAGGCCGTCGCGTTCGATCGCTTCCAGTGTCAGGCGAGCATGGTTGATACAGCCGAGTCTCAATCCCACTACCAGAATGACAGGTAGTTCTAGCTGGATGGCCAAGTCAGAGAAATCTTCCTCATCATTGAGCGGCACTCGCCAACCACCAGCACCTTCCACCAGCGTTAGATCACGTGATGCTGTCGCCATCTGGCGTCGTATGTGCGCTTCAATCACACTGACTTCTAGTGCAACACCTGCCTGGCGCGCTGCGATATGCGGTGCGATGGCAGGCGCAAAGCGCCAAGGGTTGATGGCTTCGTAGTCAACTGGGGGCGTGCATTGCGCTTGTAGTGATAATGCATCGACATTGACCAATCCATCATGGTTCTCAAAGCAGTCCGAGGCGACAGGCTTCAAACCCTGAGTGGTAAGGCCACGCATACGTGCCCGAGCCAACAAGGCGCTGGCAATGAAGGTCTTGCCGATTTCGGTGTCAGTGCCGGTGACAAATGCCGCAATACCGTGACTGGTAAAGGAAGGTCGGGATATGTCCTGTGAGGGCATCTTGTTGCCTTTATGCAAATTTTCTTTGTATTTCATTGTCATTGTTGACAGGTTTTTCAAGTGTAAGTTCAATTACGTGATAGCTAACAGGTAATCCTTTCTCGGTGCGCAATGTTTCATGACGAGATCGAGCATGCTGTAAATCAGCGCGTAAAAGGCGCCGGCCACTGGCCGTTTGTGCCCCGATTCTCTTGATGGAATCCATTACGCGAGCGAAGTCAGGGTAGTGAAAGACATGCTGTCGCATGTCCCATTCGCAGATAAGGTCTGCTGATGTCGCCAGTGTGACGAGTGTCTCTGCTGAGGGAAAGTGACGCACTGAATCATCATCGCGCTGCCAGGCGTGCCGTACCTCGCTCAAGGTGCCGGGGCCGAGCGTGTTGATAAAGGCCTTGCCGCCTGGGCGCAAGATACGAGCGATCTCACTGAGCCATTTTTCTGGCCTATCGCACCACTGTACTGCAAGGCTTGAGAACACCAGGTCGAAGCTGTCGTTTGCCAGTGGCAGCCGTTCGGCATCTCCACGTAACCAGCTGATGTCGTCATTGTCGGCGGTACGAGCGGCTTCTTGCAGCATGGCCATCGACAGATCGAGCCCAAGGCAGTGGGCAACGGGATAGCGTGCAGTCAATGCTTGAGTCCAGTGGCCCGGGCCACAGCCTAGATCCAGTACCCGAGAGCGTGCTGGAAGATATACAGGCAGTGCATCGAACAACATGCGCGCCATCACGTGTTGCGCTTGTGCAAGTGTAATGTAGTCGGCAGCGCCGCGATCAAAGGCTTTGGCGATGTGGGTGCGTGTCGTCGATAGGGGAGAGTGTGCGGCTTGCATGTCAGAAGTTCTCGCTCTGGCAGGTGCGGCTGCCGCCAGGTGCCATTCGCTTCAGTAGTGCCTCCGCAAGCGTCTCATGGCGGCTGACGGGTAAGCAGTGGCCGCCATCAAACTCAGTCACGTGATGCCCTTGTTCACGTAATGCCGCGGTCAAGTCCGGCGCTAGCAACGGATCGTGTTTTCCCAGCCAGAATTCCTCTGGTCGAGATAGTGTCATGACACGGGTCGCGAGTTCATTCAGTCCTGCTGACAATACTGTTGGTGAGCAGCTGGCACGTGTGCCGATCAATGCACGTAGCCGTTTCAAACAGTCACGCGCATCTGCCTCGCCACTGGCTTGCCAGCGGAGAAAGTGTTGCCAGCTGGCCTCGGGGGAACGAGTGAAGGCGTTAGCGAAGGTTGTCAGCGTGCCCGCTGGGAGTGCCGGAAATTCCACCTGAGAACATGATGATATTGATTGTGCGAAACGAGGCCCCATCGCCAATGAGATTCTCGCGCCAGGCTTTTTCTCCGCTGGCAATGAGTTTGCCAGTGCTTCTGCGCGCAGTGCACCCAGTGACCACCCCAGCCACAGGCTGTGTGCTCCTCCTAGTTCTGACAGATGAGTTGTATTGGCTTCGGATGCTGGTTGCGGCCAGTCTGGCGTCAGAATTTCAAGCCGCCTTTCCTGCATATGCAGCGATGAGGTTTGGTGAGAGGCAAGGTGACAAGTGAGGCTCGTAATCAATGGTTGCCATACTCGCGCATCGACTCCCCAGCCGTTGAATAGCACCAGGCGTGTCAGCGCGGCCATGAAGTCTCCCCCTTGGATTGCTGCTCCTGTGCCAATACCTCGGCAATAGCTTCCAGTAGCTGATCAATATCTTCTACCTGGTGAGCTGCTGAGAAAGTGAAGCGCAGGCGTGACATGCCAAGCGGTACGGTGGGCGGACGAATCGCGGAGACTAGAATTCCGCGTGATTTGAGCGCCTCACTCCATGCAAGTGCCCGTGCTTCACTACCCAGTACCAGCGGCTGAATCGGTATGAGGATCTCGTCGCTACCAACTGAAATCGTCGAGGAATGCCCAGCGAGTCCCAGCGACAACTTGCTTCCTGTGAATATACGGCGACAGCCATCGCGAAATTGTTTGATGCGCGCCTGCAAGTGAGCGCGTCTCTCAGGTTCATACTTGACGATGTCGAGTGCTGCCAGGGTGGCAGCGGCGACATGCGGCGGTTGAGCGGTGGTATAGATATAGGGACGAGCCAATTGAATCAGGCTCTCGATCAGCGTTTCGCTGCCTGCCACGAAGGCCCCGGCGCTGCCCAGCGCCTTACCCAATGTGCCGACCACTATCGGGACGTCAGCCAGCGAGGTATCACGGCTGACCACCCCTTCACCCTGATTGCCCAGTACGCCGACCCCATGGGCATCATCGATCATCAGCCAAGCGCCGTGACGTCGGCATACTTCACTCAAGCCCTGGGTATCAGCACAGTCACCATCCATGCTGAAGACACCGTCACTGATGACCAGTCGGTCATCCGCACGCGAGAGGCCGAGCTGACGGTCAAGGTCAACAAGGTCACGATGATGGAAGCGTCGAGAGCTGACGGAGGTCGTGTTGGAAGATGCGAGTCGTGCCCCGTCCAGCAGACTTGCGTGGTTGAGGCGATCATGAAAGATCGCAAGTGTGCGTCCAGCAGTGCGTGAAGCACTGGCCAGCGCATCGATAACGCCAAGATTGGCCATGAAGCCAGTGGAGAACAGCAACGCGCGTGGCCGGCCAGTGAGAGTCGCTAACCGTTGCTCAAGCGCATGATGTGACTGTTGATGGCCATTCACCAGATGCGCACTGCCACTGCCGACACCGTACTCGCGAGCCGCCACACACGCGGCCTCAATCAAGGCGGGGTGCGCCGCCAGCCCGAGATAGTCATTGGCCGTAAAGTTGAGCAAATTGAGCCGCTCAGGAGTGCTACCGCCGGCAGCGACGAGCTTGACGTGTACGCCCTGAGCCGAGGCAAGTGTCAGGCGCTGTCGATAGCGGCCAGCCTGCTGACGATGGGTGAGCAGGCTGGCCAGGTGCGTGAAGCTTGTCGTTGACCTTTCACTCTGGTCTGAATCGATACCGTCCACGTGAATTCAGACCACCATGCCGCACGGCTTGCGCTCGCGGACATGTCCATTGCCCGTGGCTGGAGTCGCTTCCTGCGTGGCGTCATAGAACAGACTGCCTTCCACGTTGGTACGCGCCTGCTCTTCCATGGCGGCCTTGAGTGCGGCTTCGCGCACTTCATCACTCGCCACCTCGTCGCGCTTTTCAGGATGCAGTCCGAGGCGGCTGAACAGCTCACGATCACGATTGGCTTGTGGGTTGCCGGTGGTCAGCAGGCGCTCGCCGTAGAAGATGGAGTTGGCACCGGCGAGGAAGGCCAGTGCCTGGGTAGAGTCATCCATCTGTTCACGGCCGGCAGAGAGGCGTACGTGGCTCTTCGGCATCATGATGCGCGCCACGGCGATGGCACGAATGAATTCGATGGGATCGAGATCCTCGACGTTTTCCAGTGGTGTCCCCGCGACCTTGACTAGCATGTTGATCGGCACAGATTCCGGCTGCGGCTGGAGATTGGCCAACTGTCGCAGTAGTCCGGCGCGATCGGTAGTGGTCTCTCCCATGCCGAGAATACCGCCGGAGCACACCTTCATGCCGGCTTCACGCACACTGGCTAGCGTATCGAGGCGCTCGCTATAACTACGCGTGGTAATGATCTCGCCATAGTATTCCGGCGAGGTATCCAGATTGTGGTTGTAATAGTCGAGGCCGGCATCGGCCAGTTTCTTGGCCTGTTGAGTATCGACCATGCCCAGCGTCATGCAGGTCTCTAGCCCCAGCGATTTCACTTGCCGCACCATCTCGGTGACGACTTCCAGATCGCGCGCGCGCGGGCTCTTCCAGGCAGCGCCCATGCAGAATCGACTGGCACCGGCTTCCTTGGCTGCCTGTGCCTGCTCGACAACCTTCTGAATCTCCATCAGCTTTTCCTTGCCAAGCCCCGTGTTGTAGTGGCCTGACTGCGGGCAGTACTTGCAGTCTTCGGGGCAGGCGCCTGTCTTGATGGAAAGCAGGGTGGAAATCTGAACCGCGTTCGCATCGAAATATTGACGATGCACTTGTTGCGCTCGGAACAACAAGTCATTGAAAGGCAGCGCAAGCAACGCTTCTATCTCTGCGACGCCCCAGTCGTGCCGCACCTGTGTGTCAGCAGCTGTACCGGTAAATGTACTGGCTGCTGTGGCGGTTGCTGTATTCGCAGCTTGCGTGTTCACGGGCGAGGCTTCTACGGTCATGAGATAGAGGTCCTTCTTCAGGCGGGCAGGGCGAGGGTGGCGTAGATCTGTTGGTCGATTCTGTGTGTCGATCAAAAGGTCAACGTTCCTTGTTATTAAAGGTTGACTGGAATGATAGAGTTTCGACGAGCGCTGTCAACATTAAAGGAGTTCAAGGTTGACCAATGGCGGCTATCACGGCCGTGCGCCTTTTGCTTGCGTCAGCAATCAGTCGATACCCCGGAGGGCAGCCAGTACTCGAACGATATGTCATCGGGCAAGAAGCGCTCGGTCACGAGCGTACGCCACAGTGACTGGTGCGATGAATGCGATGCGATGATTGTTCGCAATCGTCATGCCTGCCCTTGCTGTGCTGAGCCCATGGCCTCCGCCGCTCTGAGCATGTCACCCTGCGCGCGTTGTCTTCTCGTGCCGCCTGCGTTTCAGCACACCTTTGCACCGCTGCGTTATGAAGGGCTGGTGGCAGGGTTGTTTCAGCGCTACAAGGACCAACATCAGCGTCGTGCGGGTAGATTGTTGGGGTTGCTGATGCAGCGTGAACTGACACCATTATGTAAAGCATGGCTGTCACTGCATCCAGAAGCCGTCGTGATTCTGGTGCCAGCAGATGAGAGGCGGCAGAAATTACGCGGACACGATCCACTGTCTGGGTTGTACAAGTTGCTCGAGAAGACGGTGCGCAAGCATCCCCAGAAGGTGGCAAGGCTGAGAGATGATGCCTCCTCTCATGACGACCAGCGTCTGCGCGGGCGACGCGGACGTCTAAAAGCGCAGCGAGGGCGTTATGACATCATCGGCCCCTTACCCGCCAGCGTCATGCTGATTGATGATGTGATGACCAGTGGTGCGACGCTCGATAGCTTGGCATTGGCATGTCGCCAGGCCGGTGCTCGTGAGGTAGTGGCCTGTGTGCTGGCTCGCACGCCGCTATCGACAGCTGCTGCGACGCTTGAGGGTTAACCTTTGTTCTTGCGTCACACTCGTCTTGGTGATCAATCAGGGAGAAGACTGGCGGTAAGAGGGTCTAATCTCATAGCATGCAGGGTCCGGCAGCCGTTTGCTGGTCCATGCCCGAGGAATTGCCATGCCTATTGATCCTGTTCCACCTGCTGCCTCGCAATCTTCCGGCACCTCGAGTGATATTGATGCGCTGTCCAATGGTAATACCTGGCCGACATCAACGGCTCAGGATGGCCAGGTGGACAAACGCTTCCACCCTTTTGATGCACTGGCGCCTGATCGTGTTGTTGCCGCTGTCGAGTCACTAGGATTCTGGTTGCCTGGTGAGCCTTTTGCGCTCAACAGCTACGAGAATCGTGTCTACCATCTAGCTGATGACGATCGTCGACGCTGGGTGGCCAAGTTCTATCGTCCGGAGCGCTGGAGTCGTGCACAGATTCTCGAGGAGCATGCCTTTCTGGCCGAGCTTGAGGATTCTGGTGTTCCGGGGGCGCCCGCCTGGGCGAATGCGAATGGTGAGACCCTTCACCAATACGAAGGATTTGATTTTGCGTTATTTCCCCACGTCGTGGGACGTGCACCAGAACTAGAATCAGCGGAACACCTTTTTCATCTGGGTGAGCTGATCGGTCGTGTGCATGCCATTGGGCGCAAGAGCCAGTTTAAGGAGCGCGAGACGCTATCTCCTGCGCGCATTCTCGATGAGAGTCGCGACAGCGTGCTGGCATCTGACTGGCTGAGTGAGCGCCAGCGTGATAGCTACACTCGGGTGATCGAAGCATTACGACCGCTGGTCGCCGAGCAGAGCTGGCCAGAGAATGCCCTGATCCGCACGCACGGTGACTGTCATATCGGCAATATGCTCGGGCGTGATGAACACTTCGCGCTGGTGGATTTCGATGATTGCCTGAGCGCTCCTGCGGTACAGGATCTCTGGATGCTGCTGACAGGAGACAGTGACCCTGAGTTGCACATGCAGCTCTCGGAAGTGTTGGAAGGTTATGAGCAGCACTGTGATTTCGATCGCGGCCAGCTCAAATGGATAGAAGTGCTGCGTACTCTACGCATGGTGCGCCATAGCGCCTGGGTCGTGCGGCGCTGGGCAGACCCTGCCTTCCCGCTTGCCTTCTCACATGTCGCGAGCCTGGGATACTGGGATGATCATATCCGCAGTCTTGAGCAGCAGCGCGTCGCGCTGGATACACCGCGCTGGCTTGCCTGACAGAAATGATGCTCTGATCGATAGACGCGCTTGAACAGCATGTCGGCGCAAAACATCACCCTCATCGGTCTTCGGTGGGGGTGATGTCGTTATCGAGGAAAGGATATCGTGGGGAATGTTTATGAGTGCTGAGCAGGCTAGGCGGTGAATCACTGAGCTGGAGCGTGATCAGGCCTGCGCTGATGGCATCCCTGAGGTAGAATCTGCCCCTGACATTGAACACATAGTTGTACGAGGTTTGTTCGATTGCGGCCTGTTGTATAACTTATGTGCTTTACCCCTGCTATGCGCGCGCTCACGTGCGCCCCTGACCGATATCATAGGCAGACGGATGACCGAAGAGATTGCCAACCACTACCGCCAGATCATCACTGCACTCGGTGAGGATCCGCAGCGTGAAGGCTTGCTGGATACCCCGAAGCGGGCTGCCAAGGCCATGCAGTTCCTGACGCACGGCTATCATCAGTCGCTGGAGGAGATTGTCAACGGCGCCGTCTTTACCTCCGATACCGACGAGATGGTACTGGTCAAGGACATCGAGCTGTATTCGATGTGTGAACACCATCTGCTGCCTTTCATTGGCAAGTGTCACATCGCCTATCTGCCTGCGGGCAAGGTGCTGGGGCTATCCAAGTTTGCACGCATCGTCGACATGTACTCGCGTCGTATGCAAATTCAGGAAAACCTGACCAAGCAGATTGCCGAAGCGGTTCAGCAGGTGACTGGTGCGCGTGGCGTAGCTGTTGTCGTCGAGGCGCGTCATATGTGCATGATGATGCGCGGCGTCGAAAAGCAGAATTCCAGCATGAAGACGTCGGTCATGCTAGGCGCCTTTCGTGACAATCAGCCGACCCGGCAGGAATTTTTGACGCTGATTAGCTGATGTGAATACCACGACGCCGCCGCTTCCGGCGGCGTTATCGATTGAGGGCGCCACCTCATGAGAATGATATCTCCTTGAGGACGCCCTCCCTGATCGGAGTACCAGCCGATGCCGATGCATGCCCTGCATGATGAACATCTCGATCACGATCTCGCCACCATCCGGATCAAGAATCTGCGTCTGCGTACCTATATCGGTATCAATGAAGATGAGATCCAGAATCGTCAGGATGTCGTGATCAATGTCGTGATCCGCTATCGCGCTGCACGTGCGGTGCAGTTCAATCACATCAGCGAAGCGCTCAACTATCGCACCATCACCAAGCAACTGATCGCTCATGTCGAGGATGGCCGCTTTGCGCTACTCGAACGCATGACGCGTGAAGTGCTCGACATCGTGATGAGGCATGAGCAGGTGATGACGGCACAGGTCGAAATCGACAAACCGCATGCGCTGCGCTTCTCTGATTCAGTCTCCATTACGCTGTCCGACAGCCGCGAAGATCGCACCTGACGAGAGTCTGGTGTCTCCGGCTTGATGCTCTGTCAGAGAGCCTGTCGAATATCGCTCGAATATCAGGAGTCGTGACGTGCTAGGTGAAATCAAGACCTTCGATGATGATCGCCAAGAAGGCATTATCGTGGATGAGAAGGGCGCAGAGCATATCTTTGATCTGGTCGGCTGGCGCGGACGCGGCTTGCCTGGCAGTGGGCTGGCAGTCGATTTCGAAGTGCGTAATGGGCGTGCCGTACAGGTATTCAATACACGAGTGAAGCAACAGAAGGCACGCAAGAAGATGCCTGCTGAACCGTCCTCCCTCTCGGATTCTCCTACGTCCTTTACTTCTCGTATTGGTTCGCCATGGTTGGCGAAAAGCCTGATCGCTCTGTTGCTGATAACACTGCTGGGGTTGTGGTTGTTGAGTAACGCCCCCACCCACTAGGCTAGTCTTATCGGTAGCCTCTGAACGTATCGGTAGTGTCTGACGTCCTTGAGCATTCTTGGTGCCTAGATGGAACCCAAGTGGCATTTAAGGAGTCAGGGGCTTGATGCTACCGATATCTCGGCTTGACCTGCATGCATGTCTCGGGAGTCCACTATGGAACATCTTAACGATACCAGTCTGTTTCGCCCCTTTGCCTATATTGACGGTGGCTGGGTAGCCGCTGATTCTGGCGAGCAGATAGAGGTCAATAATCCCGCCACTGGCGAGATCATTGGTCGTGTGCCGCGTTTGGGCTATGCCGAGACTGAGCGTGCCATCGAGGCTGCCCAGCGCTCCTTTTCTGATTGGAAAGATACGCCTGCCCTCGAGCGCGCTGACATCCTGATGAAGTGGTATGCGCTGATGCTTGAGCACAAGGATGATCTTGCGCGCATCATGACGCTGGAGCAGGGCAAGCCGCTGGCCGAAGCCGCTGGTGAGATTCAGTATGCTGCCAGCTTCTTGCGCTGGTTTGCCGAGGAAGGTCAGCGTATCTACGGTGATACTATTCCGGCCGCCAAGCGTGATCAGCGCATTATCGTACTCAAGCAGCCTGTTGGCGTCGTCGCTGCCATCACGCCATGGAATTTCCCGTGCTCGATGATCACTCGCAAGGCGGGTGCCGCACTGGCAGCGGGTTGCCCCATTGTCGTCAAGCCGGCCAGCCAGACCCCGTTCTCCGCACTGGCGCTGGCGGTATTGGCTGAGCGCGCTGGTGTGCCGCGCGGTGTGTTCAATGTCGTGCCGGGTTCGGCAAAAGACATTGCCGCTGCCATGACGGATTCCAGCATCGTGCGCAAGGTGACCTTCACCGGCTCCACCGAAGTGGGTCGCGGCTTGATGGCCAATGCTTCCCAGCACATTCAGAAGATTTCGCTGGAACTGGGTGGCAATGCTCCCTTCCTGGTATTCGAGGATGCTGATCTCGATGCTGCAGTTGAAGGCGCGATGGCCGCCAAGTTCAGAAATGCCGGTCAGACTTGTGTGTGTACCAACCGTTTCCTCGTTCAGTCCAGCGTCGTGAATGCTTTCAGCGAGAAGCTGGCGGCCGCGATGAATGCTGAATTGACGATTGGTAACGGACTTGATGAAGGCGTCAAGGTCGGCCCGCTGATCGACAATGATGCTGTCGAGAAGGTCACCGAGCACGTGCGTGATGCCCTTGATAAGGGCGCTGAGTTGCTGCTGGGTGGACACCCGCATCCGTTGGGGGGGAGCTACTTCACGCCGACGCTGATCACTCAGGTGACGCCAGAGATGAAGGTCGCGCGTGAAGAGACCTTTGGTCCGCTGGCGGCCATTTTCCCCTTCGAAAGTGAGGAAGAGGCTATTGAGATGGCCAATGACACCGAGTTTGGCCTCGCCAGCTACTTCTACAGTAGTGATCTCAAGCGTGTGTGGCGTGTCTCGGAAGGTCTCGACTATGGCATGGTCGGTATCAATACCGGTCTTATCTCGAATGCTGCGGCACCCTTTGGTGGCACCAAGGCATCGGGGCTGGGTCGAGAGGGCTCCAAATACGGTCTCGAAGAGTATATGGAAACCAAGTATCTGTGCCTGTCTTTGACCTGATGCATCTGGTCTGTATTTTGTGATCACTGCTGAATTGATGCATCACATCAGTAAGGCAGAATCGCAAACGAAGCGCCCGCTCGAGGAGACTCGAGCGGGCGCTTTCACTTTAATGGGTTCTCGTTGCTTTAGAGGACTTGGCAATCAGTTGTGCTCTAACGCGTGGTATCCCTATGGCTGAGGCAAAAGCTCAGCACTTTTACTGGTCAGTGACGGTAATCTCTTGATGAGCTTGTCGGCATTCACTTACTTGTGAATGTTCTTAAGTAAACTACAGTGAATAAGCGGGACCTGTGGTGATAGTCTTCACGGATTGAAGACAGGGCGAGTAGCGTGGCGGACGCGGCTCGCCCTTTTTGTTGGCTGTCTTTTGTGCCCTGTCGCCTGTCGCCGTGCTCAGCCAAGAGGAGAGAGCCCCATCCCTGCCACCAGTCCTTCCAGTGCATGACGACCGGCAATCGAGTTGCCATAGCCGTCCAGGCGCGGCGACCACACGCAGATGCTCATCTGCCCCGGTAGAATCGCGATGATCCCGCCGCCGACGCCGCTCTTGCCCGGCAGGCCCACCCGCCAGGCGAAGTCGCCCGCTGCGTCATATAGCCCGCAGGTCAGCAGCAGTGCGTTGATCTGACGTGTCTCCAGCGTCGTGACCACTTGCTTGCCATCCAGTGGATTGACGCCACGGTTGGCGAGGAAGGCGAAGCTACGTGCCAACTCCACACAGTCCATCTCCACCGAGCAACTGTGAAAATAAGTATCCAGCACATCATCCACATCAGCATGGACATTGCCGTAGGCCTGCATCAGATAGGCCAGTGAGGCATTGCGTGCCTTGTGGTCCATCTCCGAGCGAGCGACCTTCTCGTCAAAGCCGATGTCATCACTGCCGGAAAGCCGTCTGAGCTGCTCACGCAGAGTGTTCTGGATCGAGACGATGCGTGACACCAGCAGGTCGGTGATCACCAGCGCACCTGCATTGATGAAGGGATTGCGCGGTATACCGTTCTCCACCTCCAGCTGCATGATCGAATTGAAGGCCTGACCGGAAGGCTCACGGCCCACGCGTGTCCAGATTTCATCGGATTCAAGGCGCTGCATCGCCAGTACCAGCGCATGCACCTTGGAGATGGACTGTATCGAGAAGCGTGTCCGAGCGTTACCTGCGTACTGGACGCTACCGTCTACATGGCACACAGCGATACCAAATTGATCCGGATCTACCTTTGCCAGCGCCGGAATGTAGTCGGCCACCTTGCCTTCATTGAAACAGCGAGCGGCATCTTCGGTCAGGCGTTCAAGCAGTGTCTGGAGGGTAGCGGAGTCAATATGCGGCGTCATGGCGACCTTGCAGGAACAAAAGGAGAAAAGAAGAAAAGAAGTTAAAGCTGCTAGTCAGCACCGGTTAACCGACTGGCAGTGCATTCTAGCGGATCTGTGCTCGACTGGCGCGCGTGGATCAGAGCAGGCGTCGGGAAGGGCGATAGCCAAGGCTTATCGATAACGTAGGGTAAAGTGATTTCATAATGCAGATGAGACTCACTATCATTAATTTCATCGAAGCAGCACCACTCAGTACCACGCTGCTTCCCACGTATTCATTTTGTATTTCCTTGCAGAATATTGATGGCCCGGAGGGCTGCCGACATGACCAAGACACTGACCTTTGCCAGCATGCACTTCACCATCGCTTTCGGCGTGACCTACCTGCTGACTGGCGATATCGTGGTCGGAGGACTGGTCGCTATCGTCGAACCGGCCGTCAATACCGTGGCCTTCTTCTTCCACGAAAAGGTCTGGAATCGTGTCGCCGCACGTCGCGAGCAGCTCGGCAGTGAAGGCGTAATGGCAGGCTAAGTGCGCTTGCGCAATAGCCGGTAGGCACCGCAGAATCATGGGTCCTGTCTGCCGGAGTTCTTCATGTCACTGTTTATTGCTTCACCTGCGCGTTTGATGCTCGCCTACCGCCTGCCACGATCGTTATTGATCGGTGGCCTGGCGTTGGCTACCAGCCTTGTAGTCGGCGTGGCGCAAGGTGCGGATGGAAATCCCGAAGCGACGACGCGAGATTATCATTACAGCGATGCTCACCTACATTTCGTCGATTTCTTCCAGCATGGCGATGGTCTGGGGGATTTATTGGATGCAATGGACACGGCACACGTCGATCATGCACTGATCACCGGGATTGGCGTCGCCAAGAAGTGGCAGCAAGATGCCCCCAAGAAGCCGCGCTACTACATGGGCGATGATGCGCCGGTGTACTGGTATTCTGGCACTGATTACATCCTTGCCGAAGCGCTGACCCGTGCGCCCAAACCGGTGCAGGCACGCTTCTCGCCCTTCATCACTGGCTTCAATCCCACTGACCTGAACGCGGCTGACGAAATTCGTCAGTTGATGGCGATCTATCCCGGTTTCTGGAAGGGCATTGGTGAAGTCTTCACGCGTCATGATGATCTGACGCGCTTGACCGATGGCGAGACGCCGCGCGCCAATCATTCAGCCTTGATGAAGGTCTACGCATTGGCAGCCGAAAAAGGCCTGCCGGTATTGGTGCATTCCAATATCACCAGTAAGCGCGAAGGGCATGAGCCGCTATACCTCAATGAATTCGAGAGCGCGGTGCGTGATAACCCCAAAACCACCTTTATCTGGGCGCACGCCGGCACCAGTGCCGAGTTGACGCGACGGCTGGGGCGTATCGAATGGCTGTACGACGAAGTGGAACGCATGCTGGAGACGTACCCGAATCTGAACATCGATCTATCGTGGTCAGTGCTAGAGCCTTACCTGCTGGATGATAATGGCCAGCCGCGTTCGCGCTGGGTGAAGCTGGTTGAACGCTTCCCCGAGCGTTTCGTGCTGGGCAGTGATGTGGTGGGGCGCTTCGGCTCAGTGGGCGATATCCTGTCAAGCTATACGCCATTCCTCGATGCACTGTCACCGGCTACGGCACGCAATGTGGCGCGTGACAACTTCCTGCGCTGGGTCAACGTCCCGCTCGATTGAGCAGTAGTGCCTTCATGAGTAAGAAAAAGCCCCCGTCAGCGAGTCGCTGACGGGGGCTTTTGATTGAGCGCGGGATGCCATGTGCTAGACACTGCGTTCAGTCATGTCACTACTGCCCATCAATGATGCGTGTTCAATGACGCGCCCTTAATGACGGAAGTGACGCATGCCGGTGAAGACCATGGCGATGCCGGCTTCGTTGGCCGCGTCGATGACTTCCTGGTCACGCATGGACCCACCCGGCTGGATGACGGCTGTGATGCCTGCTGCTGCAGCGGCATCGATACCATCGCGGAACGGGAAGAACGCATCGGACGCCATCACTGAACCCGGCACGACAAGTCCTTCATCAGCGGCCTTGATGCCGGCGATCTTGGCGGAATAGACACGGCTCATCTGGCCCGCGCCCACGCCAATGGTCTGGCCATCCTTGATGTAGACGATGGCATTGGACTTGACGAACTTGGCGACTTTCCAAGCGAAGGTCAGGTCGTTGAGTTCCTGCTCGCTCGGGGCGCGCTCGGTGACGACCTTGAGTTCATCACGGCCGACCATGCCATGATCGCGGTCCTGCACCAGCAGGCCGCCCGTCACACGCTTGAAGTCATGGCCGCCGGCACGTTCGATTTCCCACGCATCAGCGACGTTCAGCAGGCGCACATTGGCCTTGGTCGCGATGATGGCAGCGGCTTCTTCGCTGATTCCCGGAGCGATGATCACCTCGACGAACTGACGTGAGACGATGGCCTGCGCGGTCTCGGCATCCAGCGGCACGTTGAAGGCGATGATGCCGCCGAAGGCGCTGGTCGGGTCGGTCTGGAAGGCGCGCTCGTAGGCGGCCAGTGCAGACTCACCGATGGCGACGCCACACGGGTTGGCGTGCTTGACGATGACACAGGCCGTCTCATCAAATGCCTTGACGCATTCGAAGGCGGCATCGGTGTCAGCGACGTTGTTGTAGGACAGTGCCTTGCCCTGTACCTGCACGGCAGTCGCGACGCTGGCTTCACGCGCATCATCCTCGACGTAGAAAGCCGCCTGCTGATGCGGGTTCTCGCCGTAACGCATGTCCTGCTTCTTGGTCAGGCTGACGTTGTATTGACGCGGCAGCCCTTCGCTGCCCCCTTCGACACGCTGGCCCAGCCAGTTGGCGATGGCACCATCGTAGGCAGCGGTATGCTCGAAGGCGGCCACGGCCAGATCAAAGCGCGCGGCGTCGCTGACGGCGTTGTCGTTGGCATCCATCTCGGCGATTACGCGGTCATAATCGGCTGCGTTGACCACGATGGTGGTATGCGCGTGGTTCTTGGCGCAGGAACGCACCATGGTCGGACCGCCGATATCGATATTCTCGATGGCATCTTCAAGCGAACAGTCCGGATTGGCCACGGTGGCGGCGAACGGGTACAGATTGACGATGACCATATCGATGGGATCGATGCCATGCTCGGCCATCACTGCATCGTCCTGACCGCGTCGGCCAAGAATGCCACCGTGAATCTTCGGATGCAGCGTCTTGACCCGGCCATCCATCATTTCCGGGAAGCCGGTATGCTCGGACACTTCGGTGACATTGAGACCGTTGTCCTTGAGCAGGCGGAAAGTACCGCCGGTGGACAGAAGGGCGACACCGCGGGCGTCGAGGGCACGGGCGAATTCGACAATGCCTGTCTTGTCGGAAACACTCAGGAGGGCGCGACGGATGGCTTGGGGCTTGGCTTGCATGATGCTCCACTCGTGGATCAACAAAAAGACGCCGGGGCACCTGTGAAGGTGCCCCGGCGGGATTAGATCAGATCAAACTGCTTGAGCTTCTTGCGCAGTGTGCCTCGATTGAGGCCCAGCATGTCGGCGGCGCGGGTCTGGTTGCCCTGAGCGTGGGCCATCACCGCTTCCAGTAGTGGCGCCTCGACCTCGGCCATCACCATGGCATGCAGGTCGGTAACCTGTTCGCCATCCAGGTGGGCAAAGTAGCGCGCCATGGAATGCTCGACGGCCTCGCGCAGGGTCTGATGGTGCCGTACAGGCGTCATCAGGGTGGCCTGGCTTTCGTCGTCCGGTGAGAGGGGGTGCCTGCTGGTCATGCTGCGTGACTTCCTTGCGTCTCGGTGCGGGCGATGCCTTCCGGCTCGCCGAACAGGCGGGTCAGGAACTGGCGCTGATCATCTGGCTCCTCGAGAGGGTTGAAGTGGCGTTTGAGCTCACTGCCATCCTCGCGTGTCGCCAGATACCAGCCCACATGTTTGCGCGCGATGCGCACGCCCATGTAGTCACCATAGAATTCGTACAGAGCCTCGAGGTGGGTGCGCATCACGTGAGCACGCTCCGCATCACTCGGGCCACAGGCTACCTGGCCAGTGGCCAGATAGTGATTGATCTCGCGGAAAATCCAGGGATTTCCTTGTGCGGCGCGACCGATCATCACGGCGTCCGCCCCCGTATAGTCAAGCACATGACGGGCTTTCTCGCCGCTGTCGATATCGCCATTGGCGAAGATGGGAATCGATACCGCGGCCTTTACAGCAGCAATGGTGTCGTATTCGGCTTCGCCGGTATATTTCTGCTGACGAGTACGACCGTGGATGGAAAGCGCCTGAATGCCGGCGCTTTCGGCCATGCGCGCGATGATCAGCGCGTTGCGTGTGTCGTCACACCAGCCGGTGCGCATCTTCAGCGTCACGGGGATGTCGACGGCACGAACTACCGCGTCGAGAATTTCACCGACCAGCCGCTCATCACGCATCAACGCGGAACCGGCGGCCTTGTTGCAGACCTTCTTGGCCGGACACCCCATGTTGATATCGATGATCTCAGCGCCCATTTCGGCGTTGAGAGCGGCCGCCTCGGCCAGCATCTCGGCATCGCCTCCGGCGATTTGTACCGCGCGCGGACCGGGCTCACCGGCATGGTTCATGCGCGTACGTGACTTGACCGTATTCCACAGGCGCTTGTCGCTCGTGACCATCTCGGACACCACCAACCCAGCGCCCAGTTCACGGCAGCGCTGCCGGAATGGACGATCGGTGACACCCGCCATCGGGGCAAGAATCACGCGATTGGGAAGCTGATGCATACCGATGCAGGGCAGGTCGGTATGAAGAGAAGTCTCTGTCATGGTGCTCGTGTCTGATGGGCATGAGGGCTAGCGCGGGGGCGTCATGATACCTAGAGCGCCGCGGGGTTTGAAGGCCTATTTCATCCTGATGCATTCCCCGCAGCGATTGAGGGCTGGCTAATCAGGTCATTTGCGGGCGCTGACCGTTGAGGCGCACCCAGCCGTCACGTTCTACCGGCTCATCCATGATCAGGCCTGCCTCGCGGTAGGCTTCCAGCACGCCGGCTGCTTGCGGTGCCAGAATGCCGGACAGTGCCAGCAGGCCACCCGGTGCGATGTTGGCCACGATCTGTGGAGCCAGTTCGACCAGCGGGCCGGCCAGAATGTTGGCGACCACGATCTGGTAGTCAGTGTCTGGCAGGCGGTCCGGGTAGCAGAGCGTCAACTGATCACTGACAGCATTGCGCAAGGCATTGTCACGTGAGGCCTGCAGTGCCTGAGGGTCAATATCAGTACCAAGTGCCTGTACCGCACCGAGTTTGAGTGCTGCGATGGCCAGAATGCCGGAGCCGCAGCCGAAATCGAGCACGCTGTGTCGGGCGAGCTTACCGTCAACGGCCAGGCCGTCGAGCCATTCCAGGCACAATGCCGTGGTCGGATGGGTACCGGTGCCAAAGGCAAGGCCCGGATCCAGCATCAGATTGACGGCGTCCTGCTCGGGCGCCTCGTGCCAGCTGGGCACGATCCACAGTCGCTGGCCCATGCGCAGTGGCTCGAAGCCGTCCATCCACTCGCGCGTCCAGTCACGGTCTTCAAGGATTTCGACCTCGATTTCGGGGCAGGGCTCGCCGGGGATCAATGCCGCCCAGCCAGCGCGTACTCGTTCACGCATGGCTTCGATGCCTTCAGTACCGTCCCATAAGCCAGTAAGGACGGTTTCACTCCACAGTGGCGTACTGCCGAGGTCAGGCTCGAACAACGGCTGGTCTTCGGCGTCCTGCAGGGTGATGGCGCAAGCGCCTTCCTCAAGCAGCAGATGCTCGAGAATTTCAGCATGATCCGGAACGATACGGGACTTGAGTTGCAGCCAGGACATGGTGACTCCTGTAGAAAACGGTATGAGAAGAGGGGGATAGAGACGACAGAAGGGCGGCCGAGGCCACCCTTCTGTTACGTCTGCCTGCAGATGCATATCCACTACGCACCTGCAGGCATCAGCCAGGCATGGATTACAGGCCCAGCTTCTTCTCCAGATAATGGATGTTGACGCCACCTTTCTGGAAGGCGCTGTCACGCACCAAGTCCTTGTGCAGATCAGTGTTGGTCTTGATGCCTTCCACCAGCAGTTCATCGAGAGCAATACGCATACGCGTCAATGCGATCTCGCGGCTTTCGCCCCAGGTGATCAGCTTGCCGATCAGAGAGTCATAATGCGGCGGAACGGTATAGCCAGAGTACAGATGCGAGTCCATGCGTACGCCCAAGCCGCCCGGCGCATGATAGAGCTCGACCTTGCCCGGAGACGGCATGAAGGTGCGCGAGTCCTCGGCATTGATGCGGCACTCGAAGGAGTGACCACGTAGCTTGATATCTTCTTGGCGCACGGACAGTGGCAGACCAGAAGCGATGCGTAGCTGTTCCTTGACGATATCGATACCGGTGACCATCTCGGTGACCGGATGCTCCACCTGAACACGCGTGTTCATTTCGATGAAGTAGAAACCACCATCTTCGTACAGGAACTCGAAGGTGCCGGCGCCACGATAGTTGATTTCAATGCAGGCATCGGTACAGGACTTGAGCACCTTGGCGCGGGCTTCTTCGTCGAGTAGCGGAGCCGGTGCTTCCTCCAGTACCTTCTGGTGACGGCGCTGCAGAGAGCAATCACGGTCATACAGATGGACAGCATGACCTTGGCCATCGGCCAGTACCTGAACTTCGACGTGGCGCGGGTTCTGGAGGAACTTCTCCATGTACACCGTGCCATCGCCAAAGGCAGCGGCTGCTTCACCGATGGTGATGCTGACAGAGGACAGCAGGCTGGCCTTGGAGTGTACGACGCGCATGCCGCGACCACCGCCGCCAGCCGCGGCCTTGATGATCACCGGATAACCGATGCGCTCAGCGATGGCATAAAGTTCATCTTCATCTTCTGACAGCGGACCGTCAGAGCCCGGTACGGTAGGTACACCCGCGAGCTTCATAGCCTCAATGGCAGCAACCTTGTCACCCATCATGCGTATGGTTTCAGGGCGCGGGCCAATGAAGGCGAAGCCGGAGCGTTCCACCTGTTCGGCGAAGTTGGCATTTTCTGACAGGAAGCCGTAGCCCGGGTGAATGGCGTCGGCATCCGTCACCTCGGCTGCTGCGATCAGCGCCGGGATGTGCAGATAGGATTTGGCAGAGGAGGCAGGGCCGATGCATACGGCTTCATCTGCCAGGCGAACGTGCATCAGGTCGCGGTCGGCCTTGGAGTGCACCGCTACCGTCTTGATGCCCAATTCCTTGCAGGCGCGAAGGATGCGAAGGGCGATCTCACCGCGGTTGGCAATCAGTACCTTGTCGAGCATGGTGACGTGTCCGTTGGGATCAGGAAATGACGATCATGGGCTGGTCGAATTCGACAGGTTCGCCGTCTTCGATAAGAATCGCTTCAACAACGCCATCCTTGTCGGCTTCGATCTGGTTCATCATCTTCATGGCTTCGACGATGCAAACGGTATCGCCTTTCTTGACGCTTTGGCCGACTTCAATGAAGGACTTGGAGCCCGGTGCCGGAGAGCGATAGAAGGAGCCGACCATCGGTGAGTTGATGGTATGGCCCTGCGGCGCAGCCGGTGCTGCCGGAGTCTCGATGTCCCCGGTAGCCGGAGCGGCCTGCTGTTGCTGCATCGGCTGCTGCATCATCATCGGGGCCTGCATC
Source organism: Cobetia sp. QF-1 (assembly GCF_002213105.1). NCBI lineage: Bacteria > Pseudomonadati > Pseudomonadota > Gammaproteobacteria > Oceanospirillales > Halomonadaceae > Cobetia > Cobetia sp. QF-1. Next base: position 500,284 of record NZ_NBVS01000001.1, on the reverse strand, counting down.
ATCGGCTGCTGGGCAAAGCCCTGCGGATGGCGGCTGATACGGACGGATTCTTCGCCTTCCTGGATCTCGATTTCGCTGATGTTCGACTCTTCGAGCAACTCGATCAGCTTCTTGACCTTGCGGATATCCATGAAATTAATCCCGATATAAAAGTGGCTGGAAAAAGTAAGTGCAGTCGTACTGCATTCGTTTTTGCAAAGGCTGCGGGCGACAGCCCTGATGGCTGTCCCGGCCGTGAAACTGACCGGTGAATCTGTCTGTCAGGCCGAAAGGAGGCCTGATGGCGATGTGTTAGCCGCTGGCTAGATCATTCAGGGCTGCTTCAAGCGCCATGTCATAACTATGAGCTCCAAAGCCCATGATGACGCCACGTGCCACATCGGAAAAATACGAATGATGGCGGAACGCCTCGCGAGCATGAGTATTGGAAAGGTGCAGCTCAATAAAAGGGAGTGCGACACCCAGCAGGGCATCGCGCAGCGCTACGCTGGTATGGGTAAAGGCCGCCGGATTGATCAGGATAATGGCGGTACCGTCCTCGCGGGCAGCATGGACTCGCTCGACAAGTACATGCTCGGCATTGGACTGCAACCAGTCCAGCTGATGGCCTGCTTCGCTGGCACGCAGACTGAGACGCACTCGGATATCGTCCAAAGTGGTCGTGCCATACACCTCAGGTTCACGGGTGCCCAGCAGATTCAGATTGGGGCCGTTGAGTACCAGGATGTGTGCCATGAAAGTCCCTTCTGTCAGCAGATACCGAGTCGTAAGCTCGTTGAGCTGTTAACCCTAGAGGAAAGTGCAAAGATACCGTCACTATCCGCGACGTTTACCTATTGAGCCTAGGCTGTTGCCGCAGTGACGCGGATTCTGCCGAAATTCTCGAACGCTGTCCAGTTTGGCACCGAACCTGATTTTTTGCCGCTTTCCGTTCATCTGTTGAGGCACGGATGAAGTATCTGTGCATGCAACAAGAGCTTGGCCCGCCACCGTACGCACGGTGGCGGGCGGCAATCGCAGATGAAGTGTGATGCGAATCACTTGCTACGTTGCTGACGGAGGACTTTATCCAGATGCAGGCCTAGCTGTTCGGTATTCACTTCACCTTGAATACGGGCTTCACGCAGTTCCTGGTTATCGGCAAAGAACAGCAGACTCGGTGGACCGAAAAGACCGAAGGACTTGAGCAGAGCCTGGGTCTCTTCACCAGTGCCGGTAACATCGGCGCGGATCAAGTGAAACTGACGCAGCTGACTGGCAACCTTGGGGAAGACTTCGCGCTCCATGACCTTGCAGGAGATGCACCAATCAGCATAGTAGTCGACAAAGACCGGCTGGCCGCGGCTAGCGGCCAGTGACAGCTCGCGACTGAGTGCATCCATGTCGGTCACGGTAGTGAAATCAAGTGCCTCGCTTTGCGTGTTATCGCCGGATGACGTACCGCCGGTGAACGGAAGCAGCGGGCGGAGTGGGTCTGTCGCGCCACCGGCTACGCCGAGCAGACTAATCATTCCCCAGCCCAGTGCGATCAGTCCGATTGCCTGGCGGGCGCGGCTCCAGCCCTGCGTGGTGCTCGAGAGCGCTCCGAGTGCTACTCCAGTGCCAATCGCGAGTGCCGCCCAGCCGAGCAGGGTCAGCGATGCCGGCAGCAGTCGCTCTATCAACCATAACGCGACACCCAGCAGGAGCAGACCGAAGGCCTGCTTGATGCCATTCATCCAGCTGCCAGCCTTGGGTAGCAGACTGGCACCAAAAGTACCGACCAGTATCAGTGGGATGCCCATGCCAAGCCCGAGCGCGAACAGGGCCAGTCCACCCTTGAGCGCATCACCACTGGCTGAAAGGTAGACCAGTGCACCCGCAAGAGGTGCCGAGACGCATGGTGAAACCACCAGTACTGACAATGCCCCCGCGAGGGCCAGTCCACCAGGGCCTGCGCTCATCAGGCGTGACTGCAAGCCATCGAGACGTGAGTGCAGGCTGCCGGGCAGGCGCAGGTTGAAGGCGCCGAACATGGCGAGAGCAAAGACGACGAACAGTGCCGCGAAGGGAATCAGTACTGCCGGTGCCTGTAGATGGGCTTGCAGGTTGAGACCCGCGCCAAACAGTCCCATCAGCGTGCCAGCGGCGGCGTAGGTCAGCGCCATGCCGAGTGCGTAGCTTGAGGACAGTAGCAGGGCTCGCGGACGGCTGGGGCGCTGGCCGACGATGATCGAGCTGAGAATCGGAATCATCGGCAATACACAGGGCGTGAAGGTCAGTCCAAGTCCTGCAAGGAAGAACAGTCCCAATGCCGTAAGAAGGCTTGCATCGATAAACAATGCGCTGAAACCTGCATCAGTACTGGTCGCCGTCGTCGGTGACGCAGTTTGGCTCTTGGCCTTGTCGCTATCTACGCCGGACTTGCCATCAGGTATGTTGGCAGTGGAAGTCGGCACCAGATCAGCAAACTGGGCCGGTGCGCTTTGCTCTCCTGCTTCGAGTGTCACGGTTTCCGGTGGATAGCAGAGCCCTGCATCGGCACAGCCCTGGAAGGTCAGCGATAGAGATACCGGGCCATTGGCAGGTCGCTCTTCGCGCAGTCCTTTAGGGGAGCCCTTGAGAGGAATGCGAATGACCAATGGGTCATGAAAGACTCGTACTTCGCCCATATACGGGTCTTGCTTGAATTCTCCCGACGGAATGTCTGCCTTGCCTAGCGCTATATCGACATCGCTGCTGGAGAAAGAAAACTGGTGTCGGTACAGATAGTAGCCATCTGCACTCGTGAAGCCGACATAGAGATTGCTGCCTTCTCGCCAGGCGCGTGGAGTGAAGGCTTCTCCGACCGGCAGGAATTCGCTGTTGCTGTTACCGCTGCCAAAAAGCCCGGTAGATGACGATGCACCGGAAGAAGAGGAGTCATTGCCGAACAAACCCGCATGGACGGGTGTCGATGTGCTCAGTACGGCGAAGGTCAGCAGCAGGGCGACAACAGTCGCCGCGAGTCGGCGCAGTAATGATGGACTGAGCGGAGCGCAGCTTTCTAAAAACGGACGAAGCACAAAAGCATCCTTTTACAGTGCCGGAGGCCGCTGCGGTGGTCTATCGTGGGATAGTGTCAGCAGCGAGAGAGCGTCAGCGGCGAATAGCGCCTATTGAAAGATAGCGTCAGCGCCGAGTGATGCCGACCATGATCACCGAAGGTGACTTGCACGCAGATGAATATGCCTTTATGTCAACGTCATCATCTTCGTGTATCTGGTCTACCTCGCTGAGTGCGACTGGTACACGCAGGGACGCATGATAGGATAGGACGTACGTCATGAGTACCGGCGATAGATGCATCACGGATACCGACATCTGCTTCAGGTCTTATCGCACGTCTTTTTACTCGTATTTACACAAGGCCTTGCTACAAGGCTTTCTACAAGGAAAAACGCATGGCCCTATTCGGTAAAGGCAGCAAGAGCAGCGCAGGTCGCGACGTGCTGGAAACGCCTCAGTATGGCTGGATCTGGAAACCCTTGGTCGGCCTGTTCATCATTTACCTGCTGGTATGCGTCGGTCTTGGCATTTATTGGAGCACTGAACCGGACGAGTTCAATGTTGATCAAGCCACCCGCACTGAATTGGCGCGTGTGCATGGTCTTGCCGTACCTGAAGCCAGTGTTGATGGTGAATCCGTTGCACCTGCCTTCGAAACTCTGCCGACGGGTACCGCAACGGTCGCCACGTTGATGAAGCTCAATGACACTTTGCTGCACAAGCCGGGTGGTTATCTGAAGAACGACATTGCACCGCCCGGGTTATGGCTCGATAACATGCCCAACTGGGAATATGGCGTGCTGGTACAGATACGCGACATGACGCGCGAGATGCGCAAGGAATTCAGTCGCTCTCAGTCCCAGTCCAGCGATGACAAGGCGCTTGGCAAGGCTGAATCACTGCTGTTCATCGATGCCAATGCCTGGATGTTGCCGAAAGCTGAGAGCGAGTACGCCGATGCCAATCGCCAGCTGGGGGATTACCTCAAGCGTCTGAGCGATGATACCCAGAACAACGGCCAGTTCTATGCGCGTGCCGATAATCTGGTGGCATGGCTGTCTGATGTCGAGAATCGTCTTGGCTCGCTATCGCAGCGTCTCTCTGCCAGCGTTGGCAAGTCCCAGCTCAATCTGAGCCTGGCCGGTGACAAGAATGCTACGTCGGCCAAGAACACGGAAACGGAAGAAGAGATCAAGACGCCGTGGCTCGAGATCGATGATGTCTTCTATCAGGCACGTGGTACCTCCTGGGCACTGATTCATCTGCTCAAGGCAGTGCGTCATGACTTCCATGGTGTATTGGAAGACAAGAATGCGCTGACCTCGATTGATCAGATTATCCGCGAGCTGGAGTCTACTCAGACGGACATCGGTAGCCCGGTCATTCTCAATGGTTCCGGCTTCGGTTTCTTTGCCAACCACTCGTTGGTCATGGCCAACTACGTCGCGCGTGCCAACTCTGCCATCAGCGACCTGCGTAGCCTGCTTGAGAATGGCTGATCGCCAAGCGTCGCTAGCGGTGAGTCAGGTTGAGCGGCTGTGATGTAGCCTAGGTAGAACCAAAAAAGCCCCCGTCAATGACGGGGGCTTTTTACGACTAGTCGGTCACCTGTTGGCAGATGACGATAGTCACCGGAAGGATTTAGTCCTTCAGGTAGGCAGCAGCAGCTTTCACGATTGCGGCACGGGCAGCATCAGCGCCGGCCCAGGAATCGATCTTGACCCACTTGCCTTTCTCGAGATCCTTGTAGTTCTCGAAGAAGTGCGCAATCTGCTGACGCAGCAATTCCGGTAGGTCAGTGACTTCCTGCACGTCGTCATACAAGGAGGTCAACTTCTGGTGCGGCACACAGACTAGCTTGGCGTCTTCACCAGCTTCATCGCTCATGTTGAGAATGCCGACCGGACGCGCGCGAATGACGCTGCCGGGAGTGACCGGATACGGGGTCACAACCAGTGCATCGAGGGCATCGCCATCGTCAGCCAGAGTATTCGGGATGTAACCGTAGTTGGCCGGGTAGAACATCGGGGTGGCCATGAAACGATCCACCATGAGTGCATCGATGTCCTTGTCGATCTCATACTTGATCGGCGCGTGATTAGCCGGAATCTCGATCGCTACGTAGACGTCGTTCGGCAATTCCTTGCCAGCGGGGATCTTGTCGAAACTCATTGTCGAGTCCTTGGGTTTGCGGGTTGAAGGCCTGCGGGGCAAAATTCCGCTGAATTATACGAACTGACAGACCGTTTTGCCATTATGCCATGCCCTGTCAGCTGCTGTTGCACCATCGAGTGATAGCGTTACGTGAGCAAGCAGGTAACACTTGGCCGCATCTAGCGCCATCAGGCGCACTCAGACCGTCCAGTCAGTGATGTTGGCGTGTTACGTTCATGAATAAATAGCACCGAGCCAGCGAAATCGTGACAGCAGAATCGAGACAGCGGCATCTAGTGTGTAGCAACAGTTAAGGAGACCGCCTTGGCGGATGCAGAGCTTTCACTCAGTTATGGGCAGGCCTTCGTAGCGCCGGATCGCAAGCGTCATCGTAGCTCGATGTCTCTGGAGATTCCGGTTGAGCGAGGTCAGTTGGCGGCCAAAGGAGGGTGTGCGCTGATCGCGGACACCACCAGCAAGAATGCGATTGCCAAGCAGGCGGGTGATCTTACCGTGCGCGGCTTCTTGGCCGACTACTTTGCGACGCCCGATAATTGGAGCGTCAAATATTCTGCCACGCGAGTGCTACGCGCGCTAAATAGCTGGTGCTATAGCCAGAGTCGCTTCGTGCGCGGCGGTAGCTACGTCACTTCGATATCGGCGGTGATCTTCCGCGGCCAGTCAGCGCACTTGTTCCATGCCGGCGATACGGTGGTATTTCGCCTGCGCGGCGGTGAGTTTGAGCAGATCTCGCGTGATCATGTCACTGATCTCGGCGGCTATCGTTATCCGTCGCGCGCGCTGGGCATGGATGTCAATCTCGATATCGATTACATCGAGCTGCCCCTCAAACAGGGCGACATCTTTCTGCTGACCACGCAGGCCGTGCGTGGCACGTTGCTGCCGTCAGATTTCGTTTCATTGATTCGTGCCGACGTGTCTGATCTAGATGCGGCCAGTGAGCGTCTGGCGCATGCCGCTGCTGAGCGTGCCGATGAGCGCGGCTACACCGCTGATCAATTCTGCTTCCAACTGGTGCGTATTGATCGACTGGCGAGTGCCGTCGACGATACCCCCGGGCGTGTCTATGGCGATTTACCGGTGCCACGTGAGTTAGAGCCGGGTGACCGCATCGATGGACTGGAAGTGCTTGAAGTGATGTCACGCAGCGCGCGAGTACGTGTCTACAAGGTGCGTGACATCAAGAGCCGGCGCGTGATGGTGATGAAGGCGCCAAGCCCGGAATTATCGCTCAAAAATGCCTATCTGGAGCACTTCCTGCTTCAGCAGTGGGTGGTAGATCGGGTCAACTCGCCCTTTGTGGTCAAGGTGATGGAGCCGTCACGCCCGCGTGACCACCTCTACTATCTGCTCGAGCATCTGGAAGCGCGTACCTTGACCGACTGGGCACGCCAGCATCCTCAGGCCAACCTTGAGCAGCGTCTCGATATTGCGCGTCAGTTGGGAAAGGCGGTGCATGCGCTTCATCGTCGTGAGGTCATGCATCAGCTGATCCATCCGGATAATGTGATGATTGACCGTCATGGCAAGGTAGTGCTGGTGGATTTCGGTGCCTGCCATCTGCGTGAAGGCGATGGACACGAGAGTGCAGGGCCGCTGGCACGCCAGGTTGGGCTGACCAAGCACAGTGCGCCGGAGTATGCGTTAGGCGCTGAGGTAAGCCGACGCAGTGATCAATATGGGCTGGCATCGGTGATTTACTGGCTGTTGACGGGTATGCAGCCGTACTCCCAGTCGCTTGAGCAATTACGCACCCAGACTGACCTCGAACTACTGGAGTATCAATCGGCGCGCATGCGTAATGCAGAAGTGCCACAGATGTTGGATGAGGCCCTCAAGCGTGCATTGGACCCACAGCGTACGCTGCGCTTCCGGCGCCTGTCGGAGTTGCTCTACGCTCTACGTCTGCCGCAGCAAGATCCCGGCAAGGCGCTGACGCCATCAGAGGCCATGCGCGAGCCGGCCAATTTCTGGCAGGGCGTCGCGGGCATCCTGTTGCTGTTGCTAGTGCTGTCGTGGTTGCTCAAATAGTCATCTATTGCTGATGACGCATGCTTCTTTCAGGAAACACCAACGCGAAAAAGCCCCGCACAGTTTCCTGTGCGGGGCTTTTGCTTGACGATGAACCGATCGATCAGATCGAGAACGACGTCAGTTTCTTCTCGACCTTGGCTAGCGTTAGCTTGGCGACCGCCGGTAGTCCGTTGACGAAGGGCGGGAAATCTTCGCCCTGAATCAGCGGCGACAGGTACTGACGGCAGGCTTCAGTGATGTAGAAGCCATCGTCGCTGATGTAGTTCAGCGGCATGAACTTCTCATGGTTGGCGATCTGCTCCAGCGGGGCTTCGATGATGTCCCACGCGTAGTCGTTACCCTCGCCGAGACGACGAATCGCCGGCATCACGGCATTCTTGCCCGCTAGCGCCATTTCCACGGCCGCGCGGCCAGTGGCGTAGGCTTGCTCGACATCGGTCTTGGAGGCGATATGGCGGGCGGCACGTTGCAGATAATCTGCGACGGCCCAGTGATACTTGTAACCCAGATCCTGCTTGACCATACCGGCTAGCGTCGGCGCAACGCCGCCCAGCTGGCGGTGACCGAAGGCATCGGTGTTGCCAGCATCCGCCAGGAAAGTGCCGTCTTCGTAGCGCGCACCTTCCGACACCACGACCACGCAGTAGCCGTACAGATTGACGCACTCATCGACGCGTGCCATGAACTGCTTACGATGGAAGGCGACTTCCGGGAAGATGACGATGTGCGGTGGCTGGGTCGCATCTTCGCCCGCCAGTGCGCCAGCAGCAGCGATCCAGCCTGCGTGACGTCCCATGACTTCCAGGATGAATACCTTGGTGGAGGTGGCGCACATGGACGCGATATCGAGACCCGCTTCACGAGTAGAAGTGGCGATGTACTTGGCCACGCTACCGAAGCCCGGGGAGTTATCGGTGATCGGCAAGTCATTGTCCACGGTCTTGGGTACGTGGATGGCCTGGATCGGGTAACCCATTGTTTCCGCTAGCTGTGACACCTTCAGACAGGTGTCAGCGCTGTCGCCGCCACCGTTGTAGAAGAAGTAACGGATATCGTGGGCCTTGAACACCTCAATCAGACGCTCGTACTGGGTACGGTGATCTTCGATGCTCTTGAGTTTGTAGCGGCAGGAACCGAAGGCACCACCGGGTGTATGACGCAGAGCCGCGATGTTTTCGTCGCTTTCCTGGCTGACGTCAATCAGGTCTTCGGTCAGGGCACCGATAATGCCGTTGTGACCGGCGTAGAGCTTGCCGATTTTGTCACCGTTTTCACGGGCGGCTTCGATCACGCCACAGGCGCTGGCGTTGATGACTGCGGTAACGCCGCCAGACTGGGCGTAGAAGGCATTGTGCTGGGCCATGGGCTTCTCGTCTCTGCTTCCTTGTCGTGGGCTTGAGCGGGCTGACGCCTGCCGCGGCATCATATCCGAAACCCCTCGTTCCTGCACGACGCGGGAGCGCCACGACACTGTCGTTTTCTCCCGACAGTCCGCGCGCTACTCGCGGCCTGGCGAGCATGCTAGGCTGCTCGGGCTTCCGGATTGGAGAAACAGATGCACCTTCACGTCATCGGTATTTGCGGTACCTTCATGGGCTCGCTGGCACTCCTTGCCCGCGCTCGTGGCCATCGTGTGACCGGCAGCGATGCCAACGTCTATCCGCCCATGAGTACTCAGCTGGCTGAGGCCGGTATTACTCTGATGGAGGGGTATACGGCGGACAATCTTGCCCCCGCGCCTGATCTCGTGGTGGTGGGCAACGCTGTGTCCCGCGGCAACCCAGAGATTGAGGCGCTGCTTGAGCGTGGTCTGGCCTATACCTCAGGCCCGCAGTGGTTGTGTGATGAGGTGCTGACGGGGCGACCAGTGATCGCGATCGCGGGCACTCATGGCAAGACCACCACTGCCACCATGACCGCCTGGATTCTGGAATGTGCCGGCCTTACTCCCGGCTACCTGATCGGCGGTGTGCCGCCGCAGCTGGGCGATTCGGCACGTATCGGCGATCCGACAGCACCTTTCGTGGTCGAGGCCGACGAGTACGACACGGCCTTCTTCGATAAGCGTTCCAAGTTTGTGCACTATCGTCCGCGTATCGCCGTGCTCAATAATCTGGAATTTGATCACGCTGACATCTTTCCAGACCTCGCAGCCATTGAACGTCAGTTCCACCATCTGGTGCGTACCGTGCCGGCAGGCGGCAAGCTGGTTGTCGCAGCAGATGCAGTCGCGGGCGCCGAGGCGCTGGAGCGTGTGTTGGATCAAGGCTGCTGGACCCCGGTCACACGCTTCAGCGATGAGAGCGGTATCGAGAATGCCGGTGGCGACTGGCGCTATCGCCTGATCAGTGCCGATGGCAGCCACTTCGCACTGGCAGCACCGGACCAGACGGCAGGTGAGCAGGACCGTTTCGTCGAGTGCCAGTGGTCGATGCGCGGCCGTCATAATGTGGCCAATGCCTGTGCCGCTGTCGCAGCGACAGTCGAGTGCGGGGTGAGTGTCGAGACAGCGCTTGAAGCACTGTCGCGTTTTGCACCGCCCAAGCGCCGCCAAGAGCTGCGCGGTGAAGTGGCAGGCGTCAAGATTATCGATGATTTCGCCCATCACCCGACGGCGATTGCGACCACGCTTGAGGGCTTGGCGCCGGGCGTAGCGGCCGAAGGGCAGGGCGGGCGTCTGTGGGCGGTGATTGAGCCGCGCTCCAATACCATGAAGCTCGGTACGATGAAGGCACGCTTGCCGTCCTCGGTGACATCTGCTGACCGCGTCAGCTGGTTTGCGCCGCCAACACTGGGTTGGTCGTTGGATGCCACCGTCGCTGAATGCCGTGCGTTGGGGGTCGATACCGAGGTCGAGAGTGATCTTGAAGCGCTCATCCTTCGTATTGCCAGTGAGGCACGTGCCGGTGATTGGGTGGTGGTAATGTCCAATGGCGGTTTCGGGGGTATTCATGAGCGGTTGTTGAGTGCATTGGCAGCGCGGGAAGGTGAGGAATGACGGATAACGTTCAACAGACGGCTGAGGCAGGGCGTGCATTCAAATCAGCCGTGACCGTGGCGCTGACAGGTGCCTCTGGTGCCCAGTACGGGCTGCGCCTGATCGAATGTCTGGTCGCGGCGGGTCACGAAGTGATGGTAATGGTCTCCAAGGCTGCCCACATGGTGATTGCTACCGAAACGGATGAAGAACTACCAGCACGTCCAGTGCGGCTTGCCGAGGTGCTGAGCGAGCGTTATGGCGCCAAATCTGGCCAGATTCGCTGTTTCGGACGCGAAGACTGGATGGCCCCCGTGGCCTCCGGTTCTGGTGCGCCAAGTGCGATGGTGGTGTGTCCGTGCTCCACCGGTTCACTGTCCTCGATTGCCTGTGGTGCTAGCAATAACCTGATCGAGCGCGCGGCGGATGTCGCGCTCAAGGAGCGACGCACACTGATTCTGGTGCCGCGCGAAACGCCTTTTTCGGCAATTCACCTCGAGCACATGCTGGCGCTGACACGCATGGGCGCGGTGATTTTGCCTGCCGCACCAGGCTTCTATCATCGTCCGCAATCCATTGATGACATGATCGACTTCATCGTCGCGCGCATTCTCAACCAGCTAGGGATAGCGCACACGCTGATGCCGCGTTGGGGTGAGGGTCACGTCGGTCGCGATTGAGCCATGGATCGCACGCGTTGGTAGTCAAGAAGAATGGCGTCATCAGTGTCGATAGCGAAAACAGATTAAAAGCACACGGAGTGCAGAGAATGTTGAACTGGTCATTGCTGTCGGTGTTCGTGCCGACTTTCTTTCTGGTCTCGCTGACGCCGGGCATGTGCATGACATTGGCGATGACGCTGGGCATGACGCAGGGCGTCAAGCGCACTCTATGGATGATGGTGGGTGAGCTGCTGGGAGTTGGGTTGGTGGCGGTATCAGCGGTGATTGGGGTTGCCACCATCATGCTGCGCTACCCGATGGTATTCTCGGCCTTCAAGCTGGCGGGTGGAGCCTATCTGGCATGGCTGGGTATCCAGATGTGGCGCTCGCGTGGGCGTCTGGCACTGGGCGCTGCAGGTGAGGCCAGTGCGGCACCGCGTGCCTCGCGGCGTGAACTGGCCACGCAAGGCTTCGTGACCGCGATTGCCAACCCCAAGGGCTGGGCCTTCTTCATCGCGCTACTTCCGCCGTTTCTGGACGCCAGTCTGCCGATGGCTCCGCAGTTGGTGGCGCTGGTCGGCATCATTCTGACGCTGGAATTCAGTTGTCTGATGCTTTACGCCGGTGGTGGTAGCGGATTGGCACGTTGGCTGGGTCGCGGGTCGCGTGTGCGACTGATGAATCGCGTCGCAGGTACCCTGATGATTGGCGTGGGCATCTGGCTCGCCACGGGCTGAGCGCATGATTGCAATGTCGCCAGACACAGAAAGGCCCGCCAATGGCGGGCCTTTCTGTGTCTATCAGTCTGGTCAATTGCGGCGTAATGTTTCCAGCGCCGCCGCCGCCACGATGAAGCTGCCACCCACCAGCGTCATCCAGGTCGGTACTTCGCCGAGGATTAACCAAGCCAACAGCACGCCGTAGACAGGCTGCATGCAGCCAATCATGCCGACGGTCTTGGCCTTGAGGCCGCCGAGGGCAAAGGTCATCAATGCATGGGGTGTCGCAGTGAAGACGATCGCCAGTACCAGCATGGCGATACCGGTGCCTGGGCTTGAGTCCATGATGTCACCGGAAGCAAACGGCAAGGTGAGAACGACTACGCCAAGCGCCTGCAAACTCATCGACAGCACTGGATTGATGTGGCTCAAACGATAGCGCACCAACAGGTTGCGTATCGCGAACAGTAGCCCCGAGAATACGCCCCACAGCACTCCCGCCAGACTATCACCATCTACATTGCCGTTACCGCCTGGTACCAGTAGCCATACGCCTACGCAGACCAATGCAGCAGCAGCGAGATCGCGTGCTTTCAGGCGCGTGCCCTCGACCCAGGGTTCTAATAACACGATGAATATCGGATAAGTAAACAATGCCAGCATGCCGGTCGCTACCGATGACACTTGCATGGCATGGAAGTAGCTGACCCAGTGGACCGCCATCAGCAAGCCAGCCAGGCCGATCAGCGCCCAGTCCCGCCCACTCAAGCGCAGCGAAACATTCCACTTCAGGCGTGCAATCCACAATAGGAAGAGCCCCGCGAGCAGGCTGCGCCAGGTGGTGATATCGAGTGCTGATAGCGGCAGGCTTTTCGAGAATAGTGCGGTGCCGCCTAACAAGGCGATACCGAGATGAATCGCCATCAGGGCCTGTGGCTGATTGGCGGGAGGGGCTGCGGGACCGGGCATGAGTATCCTCGTGATAAAGATCTTGTTATCGAAAGCTGGATGAGTTCGGGCTGGCTAAAGCGGCAGCCACAGGATTCGGGCCAGCAGCAGCAGCAGGCTGATAGCGCTTAGCCAGAGCACGGGGAGCGGTTGCGTAGCAGGTACTGGCGGCTGACGTACGAAGGCCGGGTAGCTGATACGTACCAAGGCACAGACCAGTAAGCCCAGGCAGGCACCACCGAGGATATCGCTGAGGTAATGTACGCCGAGTGTGATGCGTGACAGGCCTATCAGGGTGCAGAGCGCAATTGCTCCCCAGTAAATCCAGCGACGTCGTGATGAAGGCTGTCGTTCAGCAATGAAGGCAGCAGCCAGGCCGAATACGGCCACCGCGCCAGCCGTATGTGCACTTGGGAACGACATTGAACCTTCGAGAAAGGCTGGCGTGCCGGGTCTGGGGCGTTGAATCAGGTACTTGAGTACGGTGTTGGCGCACGCGATACCGACCCAGGCAGCTGTCAGGTGCAGCCAGGCAGCATGACGGCGTTTGAGCAGTAGCCATAACAACCACGGTGCGACCAGCGCTGCCATGCCGCTACCATCGCCCAGCTGAGACAGTATCAGGCTCACTTGATGCAGGAAGTTATTCGGTACTAGCGCATTGAGACTGATGGCCAGCGAAGCTGCTACGCGATCGATCCACCAGGGCTCAGGGTGTGCCAGTGCTGTCAGGCTCATGGCTGGCACACTGATGACGGCAAAGATCAGCAGTGCCATCGAGGCGAGCGGAAACTCGCCCTCAGGGTCAGGATGGCGCAGTTGCCACCATAGACGACGTCCCGATGAGGTCTTGCGCATCCGACATGCCAGCCAGTGGTACAGGCGACCTTCACGGCCCAACTGGCGGCGCAGGAAGGAAAAGGCAAAGGCGCATAGAATCAGTCCGCACGCGAACCCTATGAGTAGGCCGTTAGCTCCATCAGGAAGCGTAAATAGTGACTGCCAAGTCTGACCTAGCAGGTAGCCCGGCAGCAGGTAGGCCGGTGACCATGCCAGCGCCGACAGGCCATTGACCAGAAAGAATTTCGCGGGTGGCATGTTCAGCATGCCAGCCACCAGCGGAATGATGGGCCGCACTGGGCCGACGAAACGCCCGAAGGCGATCGACCAGCTACCGTGACGATGAAAGAACTGCTGGCCGTGGTCCAGCCACTCTGGATGGCGTAAGAAAGGCCAGCGTCCGGGGAGCTGATCACGATAGCGGACACCCAGCCAAAAACTGACACCATCGCCGATAATGGCGCCAAGCGCGCCCGATATCAGTAGCAATGGTAACGACAGTTCAAGATGACCGGCTAGCGATGCACCCGCGGTGAGGATGACCACGCCAGGGACCAGTAGCCCGATGATGGCGAGGGATTCAAGCAGGGAGACAAGGCCGATGATACTGATGAGTGCGATGGGATGATCGCTAAGCACTGCCATCAATGTGGTGGGGTCTAGCCAGTGGGTCAGTGTGGCAAGGGTGTTGCTCATTCATTGAGATCCATCAGGGCAAGCTGGGCAGCCAGCAGGCGTTGCTCGAGTTTTTGCGACGTGTCACTGGCCTTGTAAATCACTAGGCGGGCGCGGGCAATGATTGATCCGGTTTCCGGTTGAGTGGTCGCGGCGAGTGCTGCGGTCAGGCGTTCACGCATGATCAGGGCGCCGGCCTCACCGGTATTGGGTAGCATCAGCCACAAGGTGGCTTTATCGCTACGACACAACAAGTCTCCCAGACGAGAGATGTCCTGCATGACTTCGCTTGCCGTGGATAGGCATTCGATGCGTCTGTCTTCGCCGAACTGTTCGCTGAGCATTTCCAGCTGGGGGAGATAGATCACCAGAATACTCAATGGCTGGTCCAGCGCTCTGGCGCGTGCCGCCTCACTGGTCAGACGCTCCCGGCCGGTACTGGCATTGAACGCGTTGCACTCGGTTTCTTCGCTGGCAGTCAGCGTCATGAAGTCGGCTTGCAAACTATTGATGACGAAGGGTTGGCTGGCGACCAACAGTAAGCACAGATAACGTAACTCTTCCCCAAAGTTGTCATCCTGCTGCCCTAGCAACCATAACCATAATGGAGCTAGCACCAGATTGAGCAACATGGCCGGTGCGAGTGGCAGCAGCAGCAGCGTCAGAATGCAGGGCAGCCCCAGCCATAGCGATAGCCCCGGATAGGCCCCTGGTGCTTCCAGCGCCAGCATCAAATAGCTGGCAATCAGCGTGAGATAGGAGGGTAGGGGATTTTCGTCATCGAGGAGGTTGAGCCCAGTGGCAATGCCCATCAGGAGTGTTGATAACACTGGCGTTAGAATATGGTCGAAATCGCCGACAAGATAACGCCACAGGGCATAGGTGGCGATCACTAACGTCGCCAGTAGCATGATCAATGTCTTGCGGTTGGCGAGTTGACGGTGATCGCGGGCATGAGTGAGAGCAGTAAGAAATGGCATCAGTCGTCAACCTCCCTATGCGAGGCGATATCCTGCGAGTCAGCGCGAGAGGACAGAGGGGGCAATAGCGTGATCAGTTCGTTTTCTTGAGCCAGATTGAGACCAAGGTTGGTCAGATCAAGCGCATGTATATCGCCGTTGTTCAAGGGCTGAATGCGCGCACGTACCTGCATGGCGAGATGCTCTATCAGCTGGCGCCGTCTCAGGCTGGCCATGCGTTCAGCTCGCGTTACCAACAGTACCGCCAGGCAGCCGCCGTTGAGTATATAGCGGGTTTCATGCGCCATCGCTGCGCTGTCCAGTGTGTTCATCAGGCGTCGACGGACGAGGCGGCCGGGCATGACAGGTGCCAACAGTATCAACTCGATATGAATGCCTTCGCGATCAGCACGCGCAATTTCTCGCGGTAGATCACGCATCAGCTGGTATTGTGACCAGATAGCCCGATTCGGGTCGCGGCGGCCGCGGCGCTCCAGTTGATGCCAGACGTGTTGCTGACGCCGTCCGCCAATGGCACCGAGCGCCATCAGGGTCGCAGTGATGCCGATACCAAGGCTTAGCCAGTCACTGCCCAGCGGCCTGAGGGCGTACCAAGTCGTGACAAGACCGATGGCTGCGCATGCGGGAGCTAACCAGCGTGGACGTGGGTACAGCAGCAGAACGGGGAAGCCCCACAGCCACATCAGGTGTTGTTCTGGCGCCAGCAGTATCAGCGCCGACATGATGAGCGCGACGCTGAGCATGACCAGTGTTCTGAACCAGCTGAGGGCAAATAGCTCGTGGGCCAGAGAGACAACCAACAGCATGGTGCCCCCCACGGCAAGCAGCAGTGCAGTGACCGTCAGGCCGAGGCTGATCTGGCGAGCTGCTTCCAGCAGCAGCAGCACAGAGCCGAGCAGGCAGACGAACTGACTGATGCGGACTTTGAACTTGATCTCCATGGTGTCTTATATTGGCACCTTTCCCGTGGATGGTATGAAGCTGGCCGTTTTCCTTGGCCGAGCAGTATTAGACAAGCAGTCTTGTGCAAATCAGTGGGCAGCATACCCCAAACGGCGAGTTTCCAAAGCGCCTGCGATCATCAGGACACCTTTGACTCCTCCGCAAGCCGGATGATGATGAGTCAGTGGCTACCGATCGTGGACAACTCAAACAAGCGAGACAAGGCACATGAGCGAGCAGGGCAAGTACGACACTACAGATGTCGTAGCTTACATGAACCGTCTGGGGCATGAGGCACGTGCGGCAAGCGTCGTGATGCGACGTGTCGATAGCGGCATCAAGAATCGCGCCCTGCAGACCATGGCGCGATTGATTGACGAGCGCCGTGATGCGCTTATCGAAGCCAATGGCGAAGATTTGGTGCGCGCGCGTGCCAATGACCTGTCAGACGCGATGGTGGACCGGCTGGCGCTGACCACGCCGCGTATCGACGCCATGATCGAAGGGCTCGAGCAGGTGACGGCACTGCCAGATCCGGTCGGCGAAGTTGACGGGTTGCGCTATCGTCCCAGTGGCATTCAGGTCGGTCACATGCGTGTGCCGTTGGGCGTGATCGGCATCATCTTCGAGTCGCGCCCCAATGTGACCATCGAAGCGGCTAGCCTATGCCTCAAGTCCGGTAATGCTTGCATCCTACGTGGCGGCTCCGAAGCCGCTGCCAGTAACCGTGCACTCGGCGAGATCATCAGCGAAGCGCTGATCATGGCGGGCTTGCCGGCGACGGCGGTGCAGGTCGTCGCGACGACGGATCGCGCCGCTGTCGGCCAGTTGATCACGATGTCCGAGTTTGTCGACGTCATCATCCCGCGTGGCGGCAAGAGTCTCATCGCGCGTATCTCTCGTGACGCGCGCGTGCCGGTCATCAAGCATCTCGATGGCATCTGTCATGTCTATATCGATGCCACGGCAGACCTCGACATGGCGGTGAACATCGCCGAGAACGCCAAGACGCATCGTTATGGCACTTGCAATACCATGGAAACGCTGCTGATTGATGCTCCCGTGGCCGCTGAGGTGTTGCCGCGTATCGCTGAGCGCCTGGCGGCGCATGATGTAGAGATGCGAGGCTGTGAGCGCACCTGTGCACTGTTGCCGCAGGCGGTGACGGCCAGCGCAGAAGATTGGGACACCGAATACCTTGCACCGATTCTGGCCATTCGTATCGTCGATGGCATTGAAGCGGCGATGGCGCACATCGAACGCCACAGCTCAGGACATACTGAGGCCATCATCACTGAAAACTATTCTCTGGCGCGGCGCTTCATGGCAGAAGTCGATTCAAGCTCGGTGATGGTCAATGCCTCCACCCGCTTTGCCGATGGTTTTGAATATGGACTAGGTGCCGAGATCGGCATCTCGACTGACAAGCTGCATGCCCGCGGACCGGTAGGTCTGGAGGGGCTGACTACGCGCAAGTATGTCGTGTTTGGTGAAGGGCATATTCGTCAGTGAAACACGACGACATTCAACGTGCTCTTCAACACGCACCAGTCTTCTCGCCTCGGGCGCTGGACGATAGTCAGCGTCCGCTGAATGTCGATGGCAGCGCGCAGGAGCGTGAGGCGGTACACGACACGAGTCCCCACGAGCATGATCACTCTCGCTTGGAAGAAGCGAGCGAGACAAGTCGCGGGTTTGAAGGTTGTCTTGGTCCTGTGCCGCGTGTAGCGATGCTGGGAGGTACCTTTGATCCTATCCATCATGGCCATCTACGCAGCGCCATCGAGCTGCGCGAAGCGCTGGGGCTGGATCATGTGCGCCTGATTCCGTGCCACCAGCCACCACACCGTGAGGCACCTGGCGTCAGTAGCGAAGAGCGACTGGCCATGTTGGAAGTCGCGATTGCAGGTGAGCCAGGCCTCATGGCGGATGACCGTGAGTTATTTCGTGAGGGTCCGTCCTACAGTGCCGATACTCTAGCGAGCCTGCGTGCGGAATATGGCCCGCAGGCGCGTCTGGTGATGGCGATTGGCCATGATGCCTTCCTGAAGTTGGGTGAATGGCACGCTGCTGAGCGCCTTTTTGATGATGCTCATGTCGTCGTGATTGAGCGGCCGGATCACGATGCGCCCTTGCCACCAGCACTTGAAGTCTTGATTGCTGGGCGCGAAGTTGAAACGGTACAGGCATTGATGGCACGACCGGGTGGGCAGTTGTTGCGGTTATCATTGCCGACACGGATGGCCATTAGCGCGACCTTCGTGCGCGAACGACTGGCATTGGGGGATAGCGTGCGCTATCTACTGCCTGAGACGGTGATCAGGCACATTGAAGCGCACGATCTTTATCGTCCACAGTCGGAATGAAACTGTCGTTATCTGCGTGAAATAGTGCCATGGAATGCCTTCATGACTTGCCTTTGGTGAGTAGATTGACGATGCCCATAGGCGCGCGCACTCCCAGCGGGTAGAATGCGCCCCCTGCCGAACAAACTCCCGAGGAAACATGCAGACCGAAGCTCTTAAAAACCTGGTTATCGACGCACTTGAAGACCTCAAGGCCCAGGAAATCAGCGAGATCAATGTCTCAAAGCTGACTAGCGTCACTGATATCATGGTCATTGCCACTGGTACTTCCAGCCGGCATATCGCTGCACTGGCCAACAATGTGCAAGTCAAGGTCAAGGAAGCGGGTGTGAAGCCGCTAGGCTGTGAAGGCGACAACGGTTCCGACTGGGTGCTGCTGGATCTGGGCGACGTCGTCCTTCACGTCATGCTGCCGGAAACCCGTGCACTGTATGACCTCGAGCGTCTGTGGAGCGATCTGCCCCGCGAGACGCGTGAAGAGTACGAACAGCGCAGCTAATGCCTGTATTTGGCTGACGTGTGAGAGCGAAAGCGTCGGGCAAGGCAGAAAAGCGCCAAAGGCGGACGCATGCCTGTCAACGGCACTGCCGGATGATATGACAACGCATGGGGCAGGACATGAAGATCCGAGTATTGGCAGTCGGGCAGAAAATGCCCGATTGGGTGGAGAAGGGTAGCCGAGAATATCTCAAGCGCATGCCGCGAGATTTTTCGCTTGAGTTCATCGAGCTGGCGCCCGGCAATCGCGGCAAGAATGCGGACATCGCCCGTGCCATGGCCAGTGAAGGCGACCGGATGCTGGAAAAACTCAAGGGAAATGAACATGTTGTTGCCCTTGATGTCCTAGGTAAGGCTTGGAGTACCGAACAGCTTTCCCGTCATGCAGATGACTGGCGACTGGGTGGGCGCGATGTGGCCATTTTGATTGGTGGCCCCGACGGACTCGATCCACGTTTGTTGGCACGTGCCGACCAGCGCTGGTCACTCTCGGCATTGACCCTGCCGCATCCGCTGGTGCGTATTGTGCTGGCGGAACAGCTCTACCGTGCCTGGACATTACTGGTCGGGCATCCTTATCACCGGTAAGCGCCAGTCGCTTGCGACAAGACACAAGTTGCGAGACCCGCATGCGCCAACGCCGGGCGACGATCAAGAATCCCCAACAGGAAGTGCGGATCTTTCGCCTTCGCAGCATCGTGGCTGCCAGCCTTGTCTTGGTGCTGGCCTGCTGCCTGTTGGCACGACTGTTCTTCCTTCAGGTTGTTGAACACGATATCTACACCACGCGTTCGGACAAGAACCGCGTGCGTGTCGAGCCCTTGCCGCCCACTCGCGGCTTGATCTACGACCGCAATGGTCGCCTGCTCGCTGAAAATCGTCCCAATTACAACCTGACCATCGTGCGTGAGCGCGCTGTCGATCTCGAGACAACGCTTGAGCGTCTGGTGGAGATTCTTGATCTTCCGCCGGATGAGATTGAAGACTTCAAGGAACGCTCGCGCCAGCGTCAGCGTCCCTACCAGCCTGCCTTGCTGATGAGCGAGCTGAGCCAGGAGCAGATTGCCCGTCTTGCGGTCAACCGCTACCGCCTGCCTGGCGTTGAGGTCGAGGCTCAGTTACTGCGTTATTACCCCGATGCCAAGCCGCTATCCCATACGTTGGGATATGTTGGGCGCATCAATCAGGCAGAACTCAAGACGCTCGACAAGGGCAACTACTCAGGCACCCACTTCATCGGCAAGACGGGCATTGAGCGCTTCTATGAAGAGCAATTGCACGGGCAGGCCGGACTGCGCAAGGTGGAAACCAACGCCCGTGGCCGTGTGCTACGCGAGCTGTCGCGCACTGATCCGGTCCCTGGCAAGGATTTGACCCTCACTGTTGACCGTGGCTTGCAAGATCTTGCCTATCGGCTGCTCAAAGGGCGGCGGGGGGCAATTGTTGCCATCGAACCCAAAACGGGTGAGATTCTTGCCATGGCCTCGGTGCCAGGCTTCAATTCCAATGAGTTCGTGACTGGCATCAGTGTCAAGAGTTATCGCGCGCTGCGTACCGATCTCGATCTTCCGCTATTCAATCGCGCCATCCGTGGTCAGTACCCGCCTGCCTCTACCGTCAAGCCCTTCATGTCATTGGCGGGTCTTGAAAATGGTGCCATTACCACGAGTACGACCTTTTTCGATCCCGGTTACTTCCAGTTGCCCAACGACAGTCACAAGTATCGTAATTGGCTGCGTTGGGGACATGGTCGCGTCAATATGCGGCGTGGTATTGCCGTCTCCAATGACACCTATTTCTACAATGTCGCCTACCGGCTGGGCATCGATCGCATCAGTGAGTATATGCACAAGTTCGGCTTTGGCGAGCAGACTGCATTAGATGTTCAGGGGGCGTTGCCGGGGTTGATGCCCTCCAAGGAATGGAAGCGCAATCGTTACAATAAGCCGTGGTATCCCGGTGAAACCATCTCCATCGGTATTGGTCAGGGCTATTGGCTGGCGACACCGCTGCAACTGGCTGCCGCCGAGGCGACGCTGGCCAATCGTGGCAAGCAGGTACAGCCACATCTGGCCAAACGGATTGGCGATGACGCGGTGCTGTTGCCCGAGAGTGATCAGAAGCCGCCGATCGTGCTGGATAATCCTGCCTGGTGGGACGATGTCATCTCGGCACTCGAGGATGTGGTCAGCGGCCGTGAGGGGACAGCACGCAAGTATGTTGGTCCTGGTCTCAAGTATCGCATGGCAGGAAAGTCAGGTACTGCACAGGTCTTCACGCTTGGGCAAGATCAGAAGTACAACGGCAAGGAACTGGCGGAACGTCTGCGTGACCATGCCTTGTTTGCGGCCTTTGCACCGGTCGAGGATCCCGAGATAGCGGTCTCGGTCGTCATCGAGAACGGCCAGGGTGGCAGCTCTGTGGCAGGCCCGATGGCGCGCGCAGTGACGGATTACTGGCTGTTGCCGCGAATCGAACCTGCGGCGCGTGATACTGCGCTTGCCTTGGTCGAGGCTCTCAAGCCACCTCCAGAGCCGTTAAACAGTGAAGGTGAGCAAGGAGAGAGCAATGCCGACTGATTATCAGCGTTCGATGCGCGGAATGGGCGGCGATTTCAACCAACGCCGTCGCACCAGTCTCTGGGAGCGGATGCATCTGGACCCATGGCTACTGTTGCTGCTGTTGATCGTGCTCGGCTGTGGGCTGATCGTACTGTACAGCGCCAGCGGCCAGGATATTGATTTCACGCTGCGCCAGGCATCGCGTCAGGCGCTGGCGTTAGGTGTCATGATTGGCTTGGCCCAGCTGTCGCCTGGCACCTTGTATCGCTGGGCGCCGGTTGTCTACGGGGGCGGCTTCCTGATGTTGGTGGCGGTAGAGGTGCTAGGAGATGTCGGCATGGGCGCGCAGCGCTGGCTGGTCATTCCTGGTGTCGTGCGCTTTCAGCCTTCCGAGCTCATGAAGCTGGCCATGCCGATGATGGTGGCGTGCTGGTTAGGGCAGCGGCCGTTGCCGCCGCGCTGGCGAGATCTTGCCGTCTGTGCAGTGATCATCGTGGCGCCGGTGCTGCTGATTGCGCGCCAGCCTGACCTTGGGACCTCGTTGTTGGTTGCCTCTGCTGGCGTATTCGTCATCCTGCTGGCGGGGCTGTCCTGGAAGTTGATTGCCTTCTTCGGTGCTCTGCTGGCCTCCGCCATGCCGCTGTTGTGGATGGTGATGCATGATTATCAGCGTCGCCGAGTGCTGACCTTCCTGAATCCTGAGTCTGATCCACTGGGGTCTGGCTGGAATATCATTCAGTCCAAGACGGCGATCGGTTCCGGCGGTATCTTCGGTAAGGGCTATACGCTGGGCACCCAGTCGCAACTCGAATTCTTGCCAGAGCGGCATACCGATTTTATCGTCGCGGTCATCGGTGAAGAGTTGGGGTTGATCGGTATGAGCTTTTTCCTCGCACTGTACGTGTTGATCGTACTGCGTGGACTGGTAATGGCGAATAATGGCCAAGATAGCTTTGCTCGTTTGACGGGCGGTGCGATCATCCTGACATTCTTCGTATACGTCTTCGTTAATATCGGCATGGTGTCCGGTATTTTGCCGGTGGTGGGCGTTCCGCTGCCATTGGTCAGTTATGGTGGGACCTCCAGCGTGACCTTGTTGGCTGGCTTCGGTATTCTCATGAGCATTCATACTCACCGGCGCCTGCTGTCGCGTTGATGCGACGTAAAGCAGTGGCTGAGTGGCAAGGACATTCGCGAGCACGAGCTCGCAGACAGGCAAGGAGAGAGTCGATGACGGTGAACAATGCGCGTGGGCGACGTCTGAAGAGCTGGGGTGCTGCCCTGGTAGTGGCAGCACCGCTACTCGGTATGGCCGGGGCAGTTACAGCTGCACCGGACGGCTTCGCGCCGGCGACTCACCCGGAAACTGCCAAGCTGGTAGATGAGCTGGTGGCCAAGGGGCTGAATCGCGACCGTGTGACCGAGCTGATGAATCAGGCCGATTACAGCCAGAAAGTGCTGGATGCGATGTCCCGTCCTGCCGAGGGGCACCTGCGCTGGGACCAGTACCGTGCCATCTTCATGAAGGAATCGCGTATCGAAGCCGGTAAGCGCTTTATCGCTGAGCACCGCGAGACCTTTGACCGTGCGGAAGCCGAATATGGCGTGCCGCCGGAAGTCATCGCCGCCATCATTGGTGTCGAGACCTTCTTCGGCAAGCATACCGGCACGCACCGCGTCATCGATTCGCTCTCTACGCTGGCCTTTGATCACCCGCGTCGTGGCACTTTCTTCCGCGGCGAGCTGTCGGCCTTCCTGCAGCTGACGCTAGAACAGGGTATCGATCCGCTCTCCATCAAGGGCTCTTACGCCGGCGCGATGGGTTATCCGCAATTCATCCCGACCAGCTATCAGGCCTACGCCGTCGATTTCGATGGTGATGGTGTGCGTGATCTGTGGAATAACCCGGTCGATGCTATCGGCAGTGTCGGCAATTATTTCGCACGGCATGGCTGGAAAGCGGGTGCGCCGGTGGTCAGTGTGGCAGATGGCCCGGGCAAACCGCCGTCATCCGTGACCTTCAACAAGACCAAGAAGCCTTACATGAGCGTTTCTGCGCTTGAGGCTGCCGGTGTTGACGTCGCCGATGGTGTGTCGGGTAACACTCAAGTCATTCCGTTGGCGCTGGACCTCAAGAAGGGCTATCGCTACGCCGTGGGTTACAACAACTTCTACGTCATTACCCGTTATAACCACAGTCATCTGTATGCCATGGCCGTCGATGAATTGTCCCAGGCGATCAAGCGTCGCCTTGAGGATGGGGGTGCTGGATGAGCTGGTCACGCGCGCTACCGCTAGCACTAGCGCTTGCACTATTAGCCGGGTGTGCCAGCAGTGGGGGCACGCAGGTCAGTGATGGCGCATCGACCAGTACTGGCAAGAAGGCGGGTAAGAATGGTCGCTACGATATGGACGCCGATGCCTACCCTGAAGATGCACCGGATGTCTCTACTGTGCCGGACGCCGTGCCGCAGGTAGAGCCTTACACGCGCAGCGGCAATCGCAGCGAGTATGAGGTGTGGGGCAAGCGCTATAACGTAATGGAAGATCCGCGCGGCTATGTCGCCGAGGGCACTGCCTCATGGTACGGCAAGAAGTTTCATGGCTACGCCACTGCCAGCGGCGAGGTCTACGACATGTACACCATGACGGCAGCGCATAAAGGACTGCCGTTGCCGACATATGCCCGCATCACGAATCTGGATAATGGCAAGCAGGTCATCGTCAAGGTCAATGATCGTGGGCCGTTCCATGATGATCGACTGATTGACCTGTCTTACAGTGCGGCGTGGCGCCTTGACATGCTGGGACATGGCACAGGTCATGTGCGTGTCGAGGCACTTGATGCCGCCACTTGGCGTCCGAGTTCCAGTCCGACCAAGGGGACGGCAGAATCTGAGCGTCTGTTGGCTCGCAGTCAGGCCGTTCGTCGTGAGCAGGGTATTGCCGGGCTTGAGGAAATGGACGCAACGGGCGGTTCTGCCACGACTGCTGCTTCAGGCGCGGGCGTTGCTGCCAAGCCCGTGGTAGCCTCTGCGGCGCGCAATTCCGGCGCGGCTGCGTCTGGTGGGGTTGGCGAGGCCAGCTTCCTGCAGGTCGCGGCAGTCAGTGACCAGCGCAAGGCTGACAGCATTCGTCAACGCATTGGCACAGCGCTTGATCGGCCGGTCCGCGTGCTGGGAGATGGCAATCTGTACAAGGTGCAGGTTGGCCCGCTGGAAGACAATGTCCGTATCGAGTCGCTGAAGTCGGCGCTGGCTAGTGCTGGCTTCGCTGGTGCCTTTAGCGTCAAGGCGCCGCGCTGAGACGGTGAGAGCGTGTCAATTAATCATGTATCCCGTGACGGGGTGCAACATGGCCGAGGCTAACGTCTCGGCTAACGCATGAGTGTCAAAGAGATTCCAACATGTCCTTGAAAGCCAGACTTCTTCCACTCCGGCGTCGGCTTGCCACGCTGATGGCAGCCAGCGGCATTGCGCTGGTGGCCAGCGTTACTGCCAGTCCGGTTCATGCCATTGAAACCGATACCCTGATCCCGGCTGCGCCGCAGCTGGCAGCGTCATCGTGGATTCTGATGGATGCCAATTCCGGTCGTATTCTGGTTGAGCATAATTCTGATCAGCGCTTGCCGCCGGCCAGTCTGACCAAGATGATGACGGCCTATCTTGTCGAGACCGAGATTGATGACGGCAAGCTGAGCCCGGATGAGGAGGTGCGCATCAGCGTCAATGCCTGGAAGACAGGCGGCTCGCGTATGTTCATCCGCGAAGGTACCAGCGTCTCCGTTGATGACTTGCTGCATGGCGTCATCATTCAGTCCGGCAATGATGCCAGTGTCGCGTTGGCTGAGCGTATTGGCGGCAGTGAAGGTTCCTTTGCTGACCTGATGAACCAGCATGCCAAGCGTCTGGGCATGAAAAACACCCACTATATGAATGCCACTGGTTTGCCGCATGCAGAGCATTACTCCACTGCGCATGATTTGGCGATTCTGGCGCGTAGCATCATCGAGGACTACCCGGATCACTATCAGATCTACTCCCAGAAATACTTCACCTGGAATGGCATCAAGCAGCCTAACCGCAACAAGCTGCTGTGGCGTGACAAGGATGTTGACGGCTTGAAGACCGGTCACACTGAAGAAGCGGGCTACTGTCTGGTAGCCTCGGCCAAGAAGGACGACACCCGTTTGATCAGTGTCGTGATGGGGACTAGCTCCGAAGAAGCCCGTGCTCAGGAGTCCCAGAAACTTTTGACCTATGGCTTCCGCTATTTCGAAAGCAAGAAGCTCTACGACAAGGGCGCAGTGCTTAACCAGGCTCGTGTCTGGGGTGGCGATAAGGACCAGGTACGTCTTGGTATGGCGAAGGATGTCTACCTGACCGTGCCGAGCGGTCAGTCCGATAAACTGACTGCGCGCCTGGATGTGAGTGAAACCATCAAGGCACCGGTTCAGGCGGGTGAGCAGTACGGCACTCTCCAGATCAAGCTGGATGACAAGGTGTTGGCTGAAGAGCCGCTGGTCGCGCTCGAGTCGGTGGAGCAGGGTGGATTGTTCAAGCGTCTGTGGGATGCATTGATGCTGTTCTTCCACGGCTTGTTCAACTGATCTGAACATCTCGACTGTGCCAGTCGTGTACCTGTCATTATCAGGGCCACGATGACCAGAAAGGGCGATCCGGCTGACGGATCGCCCTTTGTTGAGTAGAATGGTCGGAAATAGATTTACATGAAGGGCTATATCCATGGCCAAGACGCCAGAAGTGGGTGGGCAGACGCCCCCCAAGATCGAATATCCCTGTGATTTTCCCCTCAAGATCGTCGGCACTGCTGCTGAAGATCTTGTCGAAGTAGTCTGCAATATCCTCGAAGTGCATGCGCCGGGCTTTGATGCGACGGCCATCTCTTGGCAAGACAGCAAGAATGGCAACTACCGCAGCGTGCGTGTGGTGATCATCGCTACCAGCACTGAGCAGCTAGACGCCTTGCACCGCGACCTCAAGGCCACTGGTCGTATCCACATGGTGCTGTGACGCCCACGTGACACGTCTGCCCCCACCATCTTGCGTCTTCAGTACGGGAGCGCATGCATGAACACGATTCACGTCTATCATCTTGGCCTCATGTCCTACGGCGAAGTGTGGTCGGCCATGCGTCATTTCACCGACACGCGCGAGGCCGATGCGCCGGACGAGCTGTGGGTGGTGGAGCATCCTGCAGTATTTACCCAGGGTCAGGCTGGCAAGCCAGAGCATCTGTTGATGCCGGGTGATATTCCGGTAGTGCAGACAGACCGAGGCGGGCAGGTGACCTTTCATGGGCCGGGTCAGCTAGTGCTTTATCCGCTGCTTAACGTCAAGCGCAGTGCCATCGGTGTACGTCAGTTGGTGACGGCACTGGAAAAGACGGTAGTGACGGCACTGGCGGAACATGATATCGAGGCGTATCCGCGCCCTGATGCACCGGGTGTTTACGTGAAAAAATCGGCGCAGCGTGGCGATGATCCGCGTCGGTCGATGGAAGAGGCCAAAATTGCTTCGCTGGGGCTGCGCATTCGTCGTGGCTGTAGCTTCCACGGTGTAGCAATCAATCTGGATATGGACCTCGCGCCTTTCGGGCGCATCAATCCCTGCGGCTATGCCGGCATGGCGATGACCCAGCTACGCGACCTGACTCGCGAGCCAGTGGATCTTGCCATCGAGCGTAACCGCCTGGTGCGTTGTCTGGGTACAAGCCTGGGCGACGTAACCCTGACTCCGGTGAGCGGGCTGCCCGCGGCACTGGCTGACATTTCTCGAACAGCAGGACAGAACTGATGACCGAGACCATCGTTACCCCGAAGCCCGCCCCGTCCGCCGCTCCTGCTCGTAAGGAACGCGGCGTGAAGCTGCGTGGCGCCGAGAAGGTCGCCCGTATACCGATTAAGGTGATCCCCTCCGATACTCTGCCCAAGAAGCCGGATTGGCTGCGCGTACGCATGCCGGCTTCACCGGAAATCACACGCATCAAGCAGACTCTGCGTAAGCATGGCCTGCACACGGTGTGTGAAGAAGCCTCCTGCCCGAACCTGGGTGAGTGCTTCAGTGGCGGCACCGCGACCTTCATGATCATGGGTGACATTTGCACGCGTCGCTGCCCGTTCTGCGATGTGGCACATGGTCGCCCGAATATCCTGAATGCTGATGAGCCGCGCGAACTGGCCGAGGCCATCGCCGAGATGCGACTGAATTATGTCGTGGTGACCTCGGTTGATCGTGATGATCTGCGCGATGGCGGTGCCAACCACATCGCTGAGTGCATCAGCGAGATTCGCGAGAAGTGCACGGGTACCGAGATAGAAGTGCTGGTCCCGGACTTCCGTGGCCGTATGCAGGTCGCACTGGACGTGCTCGAACAGACGCCGCCCGATGTCTTCAACCACAACCTGGAAACCGTGCCGAGCCTGTATCGTCGCGTACGTCCGGGGGCTGACTACCAGTGGTCGCTTGATCTGCTCAAGGGCTACAAGGAGCGTCGTCCGGAAGTGAAGACCAAGTCTGGCTTGATGCTGGGCGTGGGCGAGACTGACGAGCAGGTGCTCGAGGTGCTGCAGGATCTGCGCAACCACGGCGTTGATATGCTGACCTTAGGCCAGTACATGCAGCCGTCACGCAATCACCTGCCGATCGATCGCTGGGTGCATCCTGATACCTTCGATTGGCTCGGTCAGAAGGCGCGTGAGATGGGCTTCTTGCATGTGGCATCCGGCCCATTGGTACGCTCCTCCTACCACGCTGATAAGCAAGCACATGGTGTGGAAGTGAAGTAAGACATTCTGTGTCTCGTCATGAAAAAACCGCCTCGGAGACTTTCTCTGGGGCGGTTTTTTCATGGGCTGCCAGCGACCCCGTGCAACGCTATTCGGTGGCCAGTGGCAGGCATGCCACGCTATGGCCCGGCATTGGCTCCATGGGCGCACTGAAGTGCGCATTCAGCTCTGGCAGCAGCTCACGGACGAAGCGCAGGAACAGCTCAGTCACCGGCGTCGGATAGCGGTCCTTGGGGTAGACGGTGCACCATGAGCGCCGCAGCGGGAAGCCTGGCAATGACGGTGAAGCCAATAGCCCCGAGGCCAGCTCCAGCTGAACCGCCAGGCGCGGCAGGATCGCCACGCCGAGATGTGCCATCACACCCTGCTTGATAGCCTCATTGGAGCCCAGCTCCAGCGTATGGCGCAGCGAGACGCGCTCGCGTGCGGCGAACTCTTCAAAGGCGGTGCGCGTGCCAGAGCCCGGTTCGCGCATCAGCATGTAGTACTGCGTCATGTCTTCCAGTGTGATGCCTTTTTCCGTCAGCAACGGGTGGCCCGGCCAGACGATGGGTATCAGTTCATTGTCCAGAATCGGCATGAAGGCCAGATTGGCGTCGTCCGGTACCATGCCCATGATCACCAGGTCATCCCGGCGTTCGGCGAGTCGCTCGAGTGCCTGGCCTCGGTTACAGACCTTGAGGCGCACCGAGACTTCCGGATAGCGAGCACGAAAGCGCGCCAGAATATGTGGTACCACATACTGAGCGGTGGACACTGCGGCCAGGTTCAGCTCGCCACGGATTGTGCCAGCAATCTCCGACAGCTCCATTTGCAGGCTCGAGACCTCGCCAAAAATCGACTGTACAGAGCTTGCGAGAGCGTTGGCAGCGGGCAAGATATGCAGTGTCTTGCCGGCGTATTTGAACAGCGATTGTTCAAGCGCCTGTTCCAATTGGCGGATTTGAGCACTAACTGCCGGTTGTGTCAGGCCGAGTTGCTCTGCAGCACGTGAGTATGACTGCTGGCGATAGACTGCCTGGAACACTTGTAACTGTCTGAAAGTTAAACGATTTAACAGGTTTGGACGCGACATGACACACCCAGTCATAAGGTTTTGCTTATAGATTGGCAAAAAAATATCAACTTTTCTATTGGTCTCTCGCTGGGTAGCGTGGAAAGTCTGATAACAAGACCACAGCGTTCCGGCAGGGAGAGTCACCATGTTCCGCAAGTTGCTGATTGCCAACCGAGGGGAGATCGCAGTGCGCATTGTACGCGCCTGTGCAGAGATGGACATCCGCTCTGTCGCGGTCTACACCGAGCCAGATCGGTTCTCATTGCACGTCAAGCGCGCAGATGAGGCGCATTTCATTGGTGAAGACCCGCTCGCTGGCTATCTGGATGCGCGCCGACTGGTAGATCTGGCGCGTGAGACGGGCTGTGATGCCATCCATCCGGGCTATGGTTTCTTGTCTGAAAATTCAGAGTTTGCGCGTATTTGCGAGACCGCCGGCATCGCGTTCGTCGGGCCGACCAGTGATGTGATCGCCCGCATGGGCGACAAGACCGAAGCGCGCGCTGCGATGAAAGCGGCAGGCGTACCCGTGACTCCGGGGTCTGCTGGTAATCTGGCTGACGTAGAAGAGGCGCTGTCAGTCGCAGAGAAGATCGGCTACCCAGTGATGCTCAAGGCTACCTCAGGCGGGGGTGGCCGTGGTATCCGGCGTTGTGATGATGCCCACCAGTTGGGGCAGGCATGGGGGCGTGTCATCTCCGAGGCGACCAAGGCCTTCGGCAGTGCTGCTGTCTTCCTCGAACGCTGTGTGGTTGATCCGCTGCATATCGAAGTGCAGATTCTCGCAGATAATCACGACAACGTGATTCATCTGTTCGAGCGCGATTGCTCCATTCAGCGCCGCAATCAGAAGCTGATCGAGATCGCGCCCAGCCCACAGCTGACGCCCGAGCAGCGCTCCTATGTGGGTGAGATGGCCGTCCGCGCTGCGCGTGCCGTGGGTTACCGCAATGCGGGTACGGTGGAGTTTCTGGTCAAGGGCAATGAAATCTACTTCATGGAGATGAACACTCGCGTGCAGGTGGAGCACACCATCAGCGAGGCCATCACCGGGGTGGATATCGTCCGTGAGCAGATTCGCATCGCCTGGGGGCACAAGTTGTCTTTCCGCCAGGAAGATATTCGTCACCACGGCTACGCCATCCAGTTCCGCATCAATGCTGAAGACCCCAAGAATGACTTCCTGCCGAGCTTCGGCCGCATCACGCGCTATTACGCGCCGGGTGGGCCTGGCGTGCGCACGGATACGGCGATCTACACCGGCTATACCATTCCGCCGTATTTCGACTCCATGTGTCTCAAGCTGATCGTGTGGGGATTGACGTGGGAAGAGGTCATCAATCGTGGCTCGCGGGCACTCAATGACATGCGCTTGCAGGGGATCAAGACCACCGCGCCTTACTATCAAGAAATCCTCAAGCATCCAGACTTCCGTAATGCGCATTTTGATACTGGCTTTGTCGCGGCGCATCCGGAGCTGACTCAGTATTCGGTCAAGCGCTTGCCGGAGCAGACAGCTCTGGCGATTGCCGCCGCCATTGCAGCGCATGCGGGGCTTTAGGCAAGGGTGCATGAGCCAAGCCTCGTATTAGTCAAATACACTTACAATTAAAAGGATTGCTGACATGACTGACATTGCTTCTTCTGTCGCTGCTTCCCCTGCTGATGTATCTGCTGACACCGTTAAAGTTACCGAAGTCGTACTGCGCGATGGCCATCAGTCTCTGATAGCGACCCGTATGCGTACCGAAGACATGCTGCCTATTGCTGCACGTCTCGATCAAGCCGGCTTCCACAGTCTTGAAGTGTGGGGCGGCGCGACCTTTGACGCCTGTGTGCGCTTCTTGAAAGAAGACCCTTGGGCGCGCCTGTCAGCTCTCAAGGAAGCCATGCCGAATACACCACTGCAGATGCTGCTGCGTGGCCAGAATCTGCTCGGCTATCGTCACTATGCCGATGATGTGGTGGAAGCCTTTGTGGAGCGTGCAGCGGCCGGTGGTATCGATATCTTCCGTGTATTCGATGCTCTGAATGATTTGCGCAACATGGAAACTGCCATGCGCGCTGTCAAGAAGGCTGGCAAGCATGCTCAGGGCACTATCTGCTACACCGTGAGCCCAGTGCATACACTTGAGATGTTCGTTGAGCAGGCCCGCAAGCTGGTCGAGATGGGAGCTGATTCCATCGTCATCAAGGACATGGCAGGGCTGCTGACGCCTTATGCGACCTTTGATCTGGTCAGTGCATTGGTCGCCGAAGTCAGTGTGCCGATTCATCTTCATAGCCACGCCACGGCAGGGCTTGCGCCGCAGTGTCAGATCAAGGCGGTAGAGGCCGGCTGTCGCCATA
Organism: Cobetia sp. QF-1; assembly: GCF_002213105.1. NCBI lineage: Bacteria > Pseudomonadati > Pseudomonadota > Gammaproteobacteria > Oceanospirillales > Halomonadaceae > Cobetia > Cobetia sp. QF-1. The sequence continues at coordinate 468,666 of NZ_NBVS01000001.1, read as the reverse complement.
TCGACACCTGCATCTCGGCCTTTGCGGGCGGTACCAGTCACCCGGCGACGGAATCCTTTGTTGCCTCGCTGCGCGGCACGCCTTGGGATACCGGGCTTGAGCTTGAGGCATTACGTGAGATTGGTGATTACTTCCGTGAAGTGCGCACCAAGTACTCCGCTTTCGAGAGCGAGTTCACGCGTGAGGATGTCTCGGTACAGATCAGTCAGATTCCGGGCGGCATGATGTCGAATCTGGCCAGTCAGCTGAAAGAACAGAATGCGTTGGATCGCATTCGTGAAGTTTTCGATGAGATTCCGCGTGTACGTGCTGATCTCGGCTATCCGCCGCTGGTCACGCCGACTTCACAGATTGTTGGCACTCAGGCGGTCCTCAACGTGCTGACGGGCGAGCGCTACAAGAGCATCACCAACGAGGTGAAGCGCTACCTGCAAGGGGGTTATGGCCAGGCACCGGCAGCCGTCAATGAAGATGTACGCTCACGTGCCATCGGTACTGCCCCCGTGGAAACAGGGCGCCCGGCAGATCTGTTGTCTCCCGAGATGGCACGCCTGACTGAAGAGCTGGGCGCGCTGGCCGAGTCTCCTGAAGACGTACTGACCTTTGCCATGTTCCCGGAATTGGGGCGTGATTTCCTGACTGAGCGTCGCGATGGCACGCTCGCGCCGGAAGTGGTGCCACAAGGTGAGGCGGAACGTCCGGTTTCCTCCGGCGTACCGACCGAGTTCGTGATCGACGTGCATGGTGAATCCTATGCTGTTCAGATCACCGGCGTGGGTGGAGCCAAGGGCAGCAAGCGTCACATTTACCTGACGCTGGACGGCATGCCGGAAGAGGTCGTGTTCGAGGCCAAGGATGACTATGTGGCCGCAGGGCAGGCTAATGGGCGCGCGAGTGCCTCGGCTCCAGGCCATGTCACGACGGCCATGCCGGGTAATATCGTTGAGGTACTGGTGGCAGTGGGTGACAGTGTCACCGCCGGACAGGCAGTGTTGATCACCGAAGCGATGAAAATGGAGACCGAGATCGCGGCGCGTGTCGATGGCACGGTAAATGCCATCCATGTCACGCGTGGGGATCGTGTGACCCCGGGCGAGGTGTTGATCGAAATTGCATGAGAAGGTCGGTGGCTTGTAAATGTCATCCGTCGCCACCATCTGCAAAGGCATTCGATCATTCAGAGGGCGTCGCACGAGACATGCGCCGTCCCCCTCAAGCATGGACCTTTATCATGGCGACCCATTTCGAGAATGTACCAGGGCTGAGTGAGCAGCTTGATCCGGCGACACGCGGCTTTGTTTTCAATCAAACCATGCTGCGTATCAAGGATCCCGAGCGCAGCATGGACTTCTATACCCGCGTGCTTGGCATGCGATTGGTACGCAAGCTCGACTTCCCCGAGATGCAGTTCAGTCTTTATTTCCTCGCTTATCTCGATGAGCAGCAGGCAGATGAAGTGCCGAGCGATGATCTCAAGCGGACGACCTATACCTTCGGGCGTGAGGCGATGCTTGAGCTGACCCATAACTGGGGTACTGAGAATGACGCTGATTTCGCTTATCACGATGGTAACGCTCAGCCGCAGGGTTTTGGTCATATTGGCATCAGCGTACCGGATGTCTATGCCGCCAGTGAGCGCTTTGAGGAGCTGGGCATCGAGTTCGTCAAGCGCCCCGATGATGGCAAGATGAAGGGGCTTGCCTTCATCAAGGACCCCGACGGTTATTGGATCGAGGTGCTGCGTGCCGATACCTTCGAGCGTCAGGCCAAGGGTGATAGATGACTAGCCGCCTATCGTGATGCGGTATCAAAAAAAGCCCGCCACTCAAAAGAGTGGCGGGCTTTTTTTGCCTATCTGGCGCCGCCCACAGGCTTGTGAGATAGCTGTCATGCCAGATGTCATTCGCTGAAGTCTTCGCTAATGTAGTACTGACCGCCTTCAGCTATATCGAGTCATTAAACAGATAAATAAGGAAGACACTATGCAAGGTGACAATCAGCAAGTTCAGCAAGCCGTACAAGACCTTGCAGACAAGGTCGCCGTGGTCAGCGGTGCCTCGCGCGGGATTGGGGCGGCCGTTGCTCTGCGCTTGGCGGCGAGTGGCGCCAAGGTCGTTGTCAACTACCGTAGCGATGTCGAGGGCGCTCAGCAGGTGGTGTCCGACATCGAATCCTTGGGTGGGCAAGCCATCGCGGTACAGGGCGACGTGGGCATCAGCGCTGATGCCGGTCGTCTGTTCCAGGCCGCAAGCGAAACCTATGGCGGGGTGGATATTCTGGTCAACAATGCTGGCATGAGTATTTACAAGACATTGGCCGATTTTACCGATGAGGACTTTTCCAGCTTGATGAATGCCAATCTCACGGGCTCATTCAACTTGATGCGTGAGGCGGCGCTACATCTGCGTGATGATGGGCGAGTAGTGAATATATCGACGTCAGTCACGCGGCAGATGTTTGCGACTTATGGGCCTTATGCGGCCTCCAAGGCTGCGGTAGACCAGCTGACCCGTGTACTGGCCAAGGAAGTGGGCGCACGCGGCATTACCGTCAATGCGGTGGCTCCTGGCCCGACAGATACTGGGTTGTTTCGTGCTGGCAAAAGCGAGGAAACCATTGCCAGGCTTGAGGGCATGGCAGCGCTGGGGCGGATTGCCAGTCCACAGGATGTGGCACGCGTCGTCGCCTGGTTGACGAGCCGTGACGCTGGCTGGGTGACAGGGCAAATCATCGGTGCAAATGGGGGCTTCGCCTAACGTCTTCATTTACGGCTATGCTGTTGGTAAGGCGGGTTTTCATCAGGCATTGTCATGAGGGGCAGGGATGAAGGTGACAGTTAGCGAATCTCAGGAAGATACATCGCACGAGGGCGTGATTCATGCTGCGTTGCGTGTTGGCTATCCGGGACATTTAGGAGGCTATTCTCGAGAGTGCGCATCCAAGCTATATGCTACTGATGCCAATCTGAGTGCCTATGCCGGGATTGAAGAGGTTGTCATGGCATTGGCAGAAGGCGAGATCGATGCCGCCGTAGTGCCATGGTCGCGCGGCCATCAGCAGCCAGTGAGGGCTACACACGATGCATTGGCTGCGTGGCCGGGCATTCGTGTCGAGCGACGGTTATTTCGCGCCATCAGTCTTAGTCTGCTTGGCCCGCCGGAGCTAACGCCCAGCAAGGTGCAGCGCATCGTGGCGCGTGAGGCGCTATTTGACGAGTGTAATGCATGGCTTGAGCAAAATCTGCCGCACGTGGAGCGCGTCGAGTGCCTGCATATGGCAGATGCCCTCGACATGGCCGAGAACCGTCACGATACGCTCGCGATCGCGCCTCCTTCGTTGGCACGGCGGCCAGGATTAGTATGTCTTGCGCCGCGAATTGAAGATGACCCCGGGCGAGTATCCCAATTTGCAGTGCTCAAGCGTGATGAGAGTAGCGTGCGTGGCCAGGGCATTGCAGGTGATCAAGGTGACGTGCAGCAATGCAGTGTCGCGGGAGAGCCTGGGCGCAGGTGAAAGTCGGTACTGAAGAAGCGAGAGATCACTCGAAAACACGCAAAATGTAGTTTGATTACAACATTTCGCGTGTTTTGGCCGTTGAAGGATGAGCCATAAAAAACGCCGTCAGCGCAAAAATAGAGCGCTGACGGCGTTTTTGGGTAGTGCTTTGCAACAATGTACTTAATGCAATATATCCGGTGAGGTGGTCAGGCGCGCGTGCTGACCCAGTCATTGGCGTCTGGCACGGCGACTTCGACGGCCTGTGACATCAATGCCGAGTTGAACATGAAGTCGGCACTCGCGGCATTGCTGGCGACGGGGACGTTCCATAAAGCCGCCAGTCGTAGCAGAGCCTTGACGTCAGGATCATGCGGCATCGGAGCAAACGGGTCCCACAGGAATATCAGTATATCCAGATTGCCTTCAGCGATACGGGCACCAATCTGCTGATCGCCTCCCAGCGGTCCACTCATCAGGCCTTCCACCTCAAGGCCGAGCTCCTTGCTGATGCGCCGCGCGGTCGTACCGGTACCTACCAGCTGGTGACGAGAGAGCTCGTCGCGCCAGCGGTTAGCCCAGTCCAGCATTTCATTCTTCTTGCCATCATGGGCTACCAGCGCAATACGCTTGCGTGCTGGGAGGGTGCGCCGCGCCTGGCGCTTGGGTCGTTGCTCGCTCATGTCGCATTGCCTCCTGATGGCGGGGTGCTTGCCCCGCCAGTGCTCAAATGCTTCAGTCGATAGTGCCGCCGACGGTGACGATCTTCATGGTGTTGGTGCCACCATGAGCGTTCATCTGGTCGCCACGTGTCAGGATAACCAGGTCGCCGCGGGTAGCAATGCCACGGGCTTCGAGCTCAGCGATGGCGCGACGGTTGATTTCCGGCGCCGGTAGTTCGCTTGAGTCGAAGGGCAGGGATACCACGCCACGGTACAGCGCCATGCGACGCTGAGTCTTCTGGTCCTGTGCCAGCCCGACGATTGGCAGGCCAGAGCGAATGCGTGAAGCGATCAGCGGCGTATAGCCGGATTCGGTCATGCACACGATGGCTACGACACCGGTCAGGTGGTTGGCAGCGTACATGGCAGACAGCGCGATGGTTTCATCGGTCTTGCTGAAACCTTCGTGGATGCGGTGCTGGGATTCCTGTGCAGAGCGCTCCCGCTCCGCGCCCAGGCAGACGCGGTGCATGGTCTCGATGGTTTCGACCGGGAAGTCGCCCGCGGCCGTTTCGGCAGACAGCATCACGGCATCGGTACCATCAAGCACGGCATTGGCGACGTCGAAGACTTCTGCGCGAGTTGGCAGTGGCGCGCTGATCATGGACTCCATCATCTGCGTGGCGGTGATGACCACACGGTTGAGGCTGCGCGCGCGGCGAATCATGCGCTTCTGTACGCCGATAAGCTGGGCATCGCCAATCTCTACGCCCAGATCACCACGTGCCACCATGACACCCTCGCTGGCGAGGATGATGCCGTCGAGCACGGCGTCATCAGCGACGGCTTCAGCGCGCTCAACCTTGGCGATCAGGCCAATATCACGGCCCTTTTCGCCCAGTAGCTCACGCGCTAGCTGCATGTCAGCGCCGCTACGCGGGAAAGAGACAGCCAGATAATCAACGCCGATATCGATGGCGGTCTTGAGATCGGACTTGTCTTTCTCGGTCAGTGCTTCGGCAGACAAGCCGCCGCCCTGCTTGTTGATACCCTTGTTATTGGACAGCTTGCCACCCACCTTGACGGTAGTGTGGATCTCGTTGTCCTTGAGCTCAATGACTTCAAGTACTACACGGCCGTCGTCAAGCAGCAGGACATCGCCGGCTACCACGTCATCGGCCAGTTGTTGGTAGTCGCAGCCGACACGCTCGGTGGTACCTTCATCACGGCCCAGGCCGATGTCCAGGACGAAGGGCTGGCCTTCGCTCAGAGTAACAACGGTGTCCTTGAAGCGGGCAATACGAATCTTCGGTCCCTGCAAGTCACCCAGTACTGCGACGCTACGTCCTTGTGCGGCGGCGGCCTGACGGACAGCCTCTGCGCGCATGCGGTGATCTTCCGGGCTGCCGTGGGAGAAATTGAGGCGTACCACATCGACTCCGGCACGAATCATCGCGTCGAGAACACCCGGCTTGTCACTGGCCGGACCGAGTGTGGCAACAATCTTGGTGCGGCGGATCGGGCCGTTGAACGCGTGCGGCATGAAATCTACTCCTTGAACACTGGCGTGATGGATCAGACAGATTGTGTTGTCATTTTACTACATTGAAGGCTGAAAGGGAGCCTGTCGAGTGCAGTACCTTGTTGCGGCATGTTTTGAGGCAGACTCTTGCTGATGGCCATGATCAATAATCCTGTCACGCGACATCGCAATAGTCGGGCGAGGCTTCATTCCTGCATCGCGTCGAATGCGCTACGTTGATCAGGTCATGCTCCTAATGTACTGAGAGATGTCACACTGACGTTATCGCTGCCAACATCGTTACCTCTCGATTGATTTCTCTGTCCCTCTATATAGTGGCAGCAAATCAGTGACAGAAAAAAGTGCACGCCAGACGCTATATCGCAGAAAGGTCTTGGCCGTAAGTTGATATTGCAAATGTCAATTTTGTGGGCCGCCCTGATGGCATCAGAGACCTCCTGTTAATAGGAGCCGCAACGCCTACCGAGAGTATCTAGACACTCCGCCAGTCTTAACATTGCTGGTCAGCGCCGAAATGCTGGGGTAGGGTAGGCGCATTTTTCGGCTGGGAAAAAACCCAGCGCGACGATTCATTCGCTGGCGCACTCAGCGCCGGCCAGGAGATGCGAGCAACCATGGGCAAGTCACTGGTGATCGTCGAGTCGCCCGCCAAGGCCAAGACCATCAATAAGTATCTCGGCAACGATTTCGTGGTGAAATCGAGTGTCGGGCATATCCGCGATCTGCCAACCAGCGGTAGCGGCAAGCAGGCAACTGATCCGAAGGAACGTGCCCGTCAGGCTGCGGAGACTCGCAAGATGTCGCCGGAGGTCAAGGCCGCTCATAAAGAGAAGAAAGCCAAGACTCAGTTGATCCGCCGTATGGGGGTTGATCCGGAGAATGGCTGGGAGGCGCATTATGAGATCTTGCCTGGCAAGGAAAAGGTTGTCTCGGAACTGACGCGTCTGGCCGAGAAAGCCGACACCATCTATCTCGCGACGGATCTTGACCGCGAAGGTGAGGCTATTGCCTGGCACTTGCGCGAAACCATCGGTGGCGACGAGACGCGCTATAAGCGCGTGGTATTCAACGAGATCACCAAGAAAGCGATCACGGCGGCTTTTGACGAACCCGGCGAGCTGAAGATGGACCGAGTTCATGCACAGCAGGCGCGCCGCTATCTGGATCGCGTGGTGGGCTTTATGGTTTCGCCGCTGCTGTGGGCCAAGGTGGCGCGAGGCCTGTCTGCCGGTCGTGTTCAGTCTGTGGCTGTGCGCTTGATTGTTGAGCGTGAGCGCGAGATTCGCGCCTTCATTCCGGAAGAATTCTGGGATGTGCACGCCGAGCTTGCTGCCGCGAGTGGAGAAGCGATTCGTTTTGAGCTGGCGCGCCAGAACGGCAAGGTCTTCCGGCCGACGAGCGAGAAGGACACGCTTGAGCGTATCGCCTCACTGCGGACTGCAGCACTTGCGATCTCTAATCGCGAAGACAAGCCGACTCGCTCCAAGCCGAATGCCCCCTTCATTACCTCGACACTGCAGCAGGCGGCCAGCGGTCGTCTCGGGTTCTCGGTCAAGAAAACCATGATGATGGCGCAGCGCCTGTATGAAGCTGGCTACATCACTTATATGCGTACTGACTCGACGAATCTGTCGGCGGATGCAGTGGCGACGGCTCGTGATTTCATCAGTGAAGAATATGGCAGTAACTACCTGCCGGAAGCAGCCAACGTTTATTCCAGCAAGGAAGGTGCTCAGGAAGCCCATGAAGCGATTCGTCCTTCTGAGGTGGCCAATCGTGCGACTGATCTCGCGGGTATGGAGCGTGATGCCGAACGGCTCTATGAGCTGATCTGGCGCCAGTTCGTGGCCTGTCAGATGTTGCCGGCTGAGTATCTGTCCTCGACACTGACCATTGAAGTGGATGGTTATGATCTGCGTGCGCGTGGCCGCGTACTCAAGTTCGATGGCTATACTCGTGTCATGAAGCCGATGGGCAAGAAGGAAGAAGATCAGTCGCTGCCCGACCTCGCGATTGGTGAAAAGTTGGATCTAGTGGAGCTGGACCCTCAGCAGCACTTCACCAAGCCGTCGGCGCGCTATACCGAAGCCAGCTTGGTCAAGGAGCTCGAGAAGCGTGGCATCGGTCGCCCCTCGACCTATGCCGCCATCATCTCGACCATTCAGGATCGTGGCTATGTGGCACTGGAAAATCGCCGCTTTTACGCCGAGAAGTTGGGTGACATCGTCACTGATCGTCTCAGCGAATCCTTCAAGGACCTGATGGACTTCGGCTTCACAGCTCGCATGGAAGACCACCTGGATGAGGTGGCCAAGGGGACACGCAACTGGCGTGAACTACTTGATGCCTTCTATGCCGAATTCAAGGCTGAGTTGGATCATGCCCAGTCAGAAGAAGGCATGCGCCCGAATCAGCCGGTGCCAACGAATATTTCTTGCCCGACCTGTGAACGCGAGATGCAGATTCGTACTGCATCCACCGGTGTCTTCCTTGGTTGCTCAGGTTATAACCTGCCACCGAAAGAGCGCTGCAAGACCACCATCGATCTGTTACCAGGCGATGAGGCTGTAGCCGCTGATGCCGATGAAGATGCTGAGACCGACGCGCTACGTGCCAAGCGCCGCTGTCCGATCTGTGCGACGGCGATGGACAGCTACCTGATCGATGAGCATCGCAAGTTGCACGTCTGTGGCAACAGCCCGGATTGTGTGGGACACGAAGTCGAGGAAGGGCACTTCCGTATCAAGGGCTATGATGGTCCAGTGATCGAGTGCGACAAGTGTGGCGCTGATATGCAGCTCAAGACTGGCCGTTTCGGCAAGTACTTCGGCTGTACTAGCGAGACCTGCAAGAACACTCGCAAACTGCTCAAATCGGGTGAGGTCGCACCACCGAAGATGGACCCGATTCCGATGCCGGAGCTCGCCTGTGTCAAGGTTGAGGATCACTACGTGCTGCGTGATGGCGCGAGTGGCTTGTTCATGGCAGCCAGTCAGTTCCCGAAGAATCGTGAGACGCGTCCACCATTGGTGATGGAGCTCAAAGCGCACGCTGACGAGTTGCCGGAGAAGTATCACTTCATCCTCAAGGCGCCGGAGAAGGACCCGGATGGGCGCCCGGCGCAGATTCGTTTCTCGCGCAAGGTCAAGGCGCAGTACGTTATGAGTGACGAGGAAGGTAAGGCGACTGGCTGGAAAGCGACGTTCGAGAATGGCCGTTGGGTTGTCGAGGACAAGCGCAAGGGAGTCAAGGTCTGATGAGTCATCGTGCCCGCACCAACCAACTGCTGTATCAGGCTGAGCTGTTGTTAGCACAGTCGGCGGTGACGGCGGGAGACGAGCACGACATGGCGCGTCGCATGGCAAATGAGGAGGGCGCGCTGGTGCTGTTGGAGCTGGCGCTGTCCTCGTTGCTGGACGAGTTCGCTGTGGTGGCGCGTTGGCCGCAGGACGGCTGGCGCGAACGTTTGACAGCTCCCCCGACACCCGTTGCCGAGATTGAGCAGCTGCGTATTCTGCTCGAACGTCCCGATAGCTGGCTGAGCCAGCTGGTGAGTGACATTGACCGCTTGCATGCTGAGACGGGTGCTGCGCGCCGAGAAGAAGGGCGTGTACGTGGCGATGGTTTGATTATCGCGGCTGCGGCCAATGCCTCATTGGTTGAGCGTCTCACAGAGGTGCTAGCGGCATTCAAGGCCATATTGCCGGGGCTACGCGAGTCGAGTGTCGAGTGGTAGTGATGTCAAGCGGATGACGCTTCGGTATCGCGGGTGCTAGACTGAGCCCATTGTGGCAAGCCCCGCATTCTCAATAGTACGACCATGGCTCTGGCTGTGGTCGTACTTTTTTCTGCGCTGCGTGAGGCCTGTCCACCGTCAAGCTGACGATCACAACGACGCCGGCATCTCAAGAGATGCCGTGCAGGAGGAATGACGTGTCTGATCCCGCCGTACTTGAAATTGTGCAAATGGAAGATGGTGAAGTGATTCTGCGCGCAGCCGAAAGCGAAGGTGAGCCGCTGCTCAGCATTCGCATCTCGGATGAGGCGGCTGATCTGCTGCGTGACAATCGCTTCGAAGTCGCGCGTGAAATGATTGACCATGCCATCACGCGCACGCGCCTGTGGGATGGTGAGGAAGATGAAGATGAGCAGTCAGAAGGTATGGTGCACTGAAGCACTGGCTGCCCATCATTGTCGCTAGTCTCTTAAGCGTTCAGACACGAAAAAACCGCCAATTGGCGGTTTTTTCGTGTCTGAACGCGAGTGAACATCTCGAGAGGCGTATCAGTGAAGACCGCCGTCGCGGATAACGCCAACGCCAAGGCCTTCAATTTCCAGGCTTTCGCTGCGCAGGTCCACCTTGATGGGGGCGAAGTCGGTATTTTCAGCTTCGAGCCATACGTAATGACCATCGCGACGGAAACGCTTGACGGTCACTTCATCCCCGAGACGTGCCACTACTATCTGGCCATCGCGGACATTGGTGGTGCGGTGTACTGCCAGTAGATCACCTTCCAGGATACCGGCATCCTTCATGGAAACACCGCGAACACGTAACAGGTAATCTGCTGCCGGTGAGAAGTAGTCGCTAGGCAGAGGGCAGTGGCGATCGATGTGCTCACTGGCGAGTATCGGGCTGCCTGCTGCGACTTCACCGATGACTGGTAGACCCGGATTGTCATTTTCCTCAGCGTCGGCCAGCGATGGCACGCGAATGCCGCGTGACGTGCCGGGCACCATTTCAATGGCGCCCTTGCGCTTCAATGCGCGTAGATGCTCTTCGGCAGCATTGGGGGAGCGAAAGCCCAGCGCCTGGGCGATTTCGGCACGCGTCGGCGGATAGCCGGAGGATTTGATGGTCTTGATGATGAAATCAAAGACGTCCTGCTGGCGCGGAGTAAGCGGCTGGGTCATGGGCATTGCCTTTGGCCTGGGCGGCATCTTGAGCTGACGGCACGGGGTGTGCATCCATACAACTGTCATTGTATCCAGTCATGGCGGTCATGCAAGGCATCTTGCGAGGTATTCAGCAGGTGTGTGGCTTGATTATGGTAATGAGCATGCGCTTTTAACGTCTTCTCGTAGACCCTTTCTTTTAGCAAACGTCATTCAATACCCATCGGTATTGCGTTCACTGGAAACGCTTGAGTGGTGGAGGCTTAGTTGACCAGACTGAATATCAGCAAGTCCTGAAGCGTTAGGTGTTTGAAACACGAAGAATTGTCAGTGGTAGCATGGCAGGCTAGAATCATTGTGTTTCAAACGAATGTTCGTCAATGGTGGTGTTCGGGTTATCTTGCCTCTCTTCCGCTATCCCCGCGAACCGGTCGTTTGCAGCATGACATGAGAGAGTCGGCACGAGGGACTATCAATGCTCACGTGACTTACGATTCCAGCATTTCATTACGACCACCTGATTAAGGCTTCCGTCCATGGCCCAGACTGACACTGTCACCCGCATCCTTGATACCGCCGAAGTATTGTTTGCCGAGCGCGGATTCGCCGAAACCTCTCTGCGTAATATTACCAGCAAGGCCAAGGTCAATCTGGCGGCGGTGAATTATCACTTCGGTTCCAAGAAATCGCTGATTCAAGCGGTGTTCGCGCGTTACCTCGACCCCTTCAGTGAGCGTTTCCATGCTGCTCTCGACAGTGTCGAGCAAGAGTATGCTGGTCATCAGGTTCCGCTTGAGGTGCTATTGGAAACCATGGCGCGCACCGTGCTTGAAGTGCCTGCAGAGCGGAATAGCCTGCGTACTTTCATGCGCCTGTTGGGGCTTGCCTATACCCAGGGGCAAGGCCACATGCGCCGTTATATTCGTGAGCACTACGGCACGGTCTTCAGTCGCTTTGCCGATCTATTGAAATTGGCCACGCCGGAACTGCCGGACAACGAGCGCTTCTGGCGTCTGCACTTCATGCTCGGCAGTGTCATCTTCACTTTCTCAGGACTTGATGCCCTGCGGGATATCGAAGAGGCCGAGTATGGCCACCACACCTCGGTGCGCGAACTGATTCAGCACATGCGCCCGGTCGTGGTGGCGGCGATGGCAGCGCCGCTGCCAGCTGCCATCGAGCAAAGTGACATGGTCACCCAGGCGGCTAGCTGATGGTCTGTTGGGTTCGGGTCGATCTGAAGCGGCAGTGGCTCGAGATTCGCAGCGATGCTCCGACGGGAGACCGTCGTTCGCCACCGGCAGAAGCGGTGGGTGATACGTTGATCTACGCTTGCGCGATTTCCAGTGGCCTTAATGGCAGTGGCGAGGTGGAGGGCAGCGGGTGCACCCCCACGGGGTGGCACGTCATCCGTGCCGCCATTGGTGGTGGTCATCCGGAAGGTGCGGTCTATCGTGGTCGTCGCTTCACGAGGGAGGTTTTCTCATCTGAGCTGGCCGCAGAGCATCCAACTCGTGACTGGATTCTGACGCGTATTCTATGGCTCAGCGGACGTGAATCCGGCATCAATCGTGGTCGTAATGCCTCTGGCGAGCGAGTCGATAGCCTACGACGCTACATCTATTTTCACGGTACCCCCGTGTGGGAGCCGATGGGGGTCGCCGCTTCGCATGGTTGCATTCGCCTGCGTGATCCCGACCTTCTCTGCCTGTTTCAGCATGCGTTGCCCGGCACACTGGTGTTACTGCACGATTGACGGCGTCATTATTTGCTGATTGGTTAGCTTTGCAGACCTCTTGAGCGGCGCTGTTATTCACGAGAAAGAGACACGACTGTCTCCGACTGTTCGAGTTGCCTTCAGTCGGCTAGAATTGCGCCTTTCCTCGCGCTGGTAGCCGGTCTTTCTCATTGGTTAATGGCTGCCGTGCTTCGCAAAGACATGAAATCCTGTGTGCTGGTGCTGTGTCTCCTGAGACATGGCTCGCCGCAGGCCATGGATAGGAAGGATGTCATGACACAGCCACTGGGCTCCGTAATGGTCGACGTTGCGGGGCTGACACTCGCCCGCGACGAACGTGAACTACTGGCACGCCCCGCCGTTGGTGGTGTCATCCTGTTTGCGCGTAACTGTGCTTCTCCTGAGCAAGTACAGGAGTTATGCCACGAAATTCGTGGTGTCAATTCGCATTTGCTGATTGCCATTGATCAAGAAGGCGGGCGTGTACAGCGTCTGCGTGAAGGTGTCACCCGGCTACCGCCGATGCGTACTCTCGCGCAATGCTGCCTGGGCCGTGACTGCGCTGGTTGTGGGGATGAAGCACAAGCGGCGGGGCTAGGCTTGGCGCGCGATGCTGGCTGGTTGCTGGGTATGGAAATGGCGGCCATTGGCTGTGATGTCACCTTCGCGCCGGTACTCGACATTGATGTTGCAGGCTCGACCATCATTGGTGATCGCAGCTTTGGCGCGACGCCAGACGAGGTCATTGCGGTCGCGGGTGCCTTTATCGAAGGGCTTCACGAAGCTGGCATGGCAGCGATAGGCAAGCATTACCCCGGTCACGGTGGCATTGCGGCAGATACCCATCGGGAGCGAGTGGTTGATCCACGTCCCTTCCGTGAGCTACGTGAGCACGACCTCAAACCTTTTTCCGCACTTGCCGATCGTCTCGGTGGTGTGATGCCAGCGCATGTGATCTACCCCGACTTTGACGCACGACCGGCAGGCTTTTCGCCCAGCTGGCTGGGTCTGTTACGTGAGGAGTTTGGCTTCAAGGGTGCCATCTTCTCGGATGACCTGGGGATGGCTGCTGCCGTTGCGGAAGGTGCACCGGCCGAACGTGCACGCCTGGCACTGGATGCCGGTTGTGACATGGCGTTGGTCTGCAATGATCATGTCGCGGCTCGCGAAGTGCTCGATAGTCTTGAGGGTGACGAGCAGCGTAATAGCGGCAAGCGCCAGGCGCGTCTGCGCTATGGACGCGCGCGTCCGACGCTCGAAGGGTTGGCTGGACTGTCCCGCTGGCGGCGCACTCATGCACGCCTTGAGGCATTGGCGGCAAGTCAGGCCAGCGAGCAGGCGGCGATGCTCTCTGGTACGCAAGCCCCTGAGTAAGTGACCGCCACGATCGCATGGCCGCTTGCCTGCGATTTTGAGTAGATGACGGGCAAGGAATCAACATGGCTAAGCAATCTGCCACACAGGCCGCCGCAGATAAGCTGGCTGCCCCCGCAGAAGACATGATTCATGACTGGATCGATCCGTTGCGCAGCTGGGTCGAGCAGACGTTCGGCTTGCCATTATGGGGCATCAATCTGGTGCTGGTACTGGTAGCTGTCCTGGTGCTGCATCTGCTCGAGCGCGTCGTGCTGATACGGCTCGCTGCGCATGCCAAGAAGAGTCGCAATCTATGGGACGATGCGCTGACGCACGGCTTGCGCCATTCGCTTTCGTTATGGCTCTACTGCATGGGGATGCTGGTCGCCCTGGATATCATCGCTACCCAGTTCACGCTGGGTGGGGTTGAGGACTATCTTGGGCCGACGCGTCATGTGGTAACGCTATTGGCGCTGGCCTGGGCCTCTATTCGCATGATCAAGCGTTTTGAGGCGCTGCGGACCATGCCGCCACCCGGCACTAACGTCAATGCGATGGATGCCACTACGGCATCCGCCATCAGTAAGCTGTTACGTGCCATGGTGGTCATTCTGGTCGGGCTCGCCATCTTGCAAAACCTTGGCGTTTCCTTGTCCGGGGTGCTGGCGTTCGGGGGGGTGGGTGGTATTGCGGTCGGCTTCGCTGCACGCGATCTACTGGCCAATATCTTCGGTGCCTTGATGATTCATCTTGACCGACCGTTCAAGGTCGGGGACTGGGTACGTTCACCTGATCGTGAGATCGAAGGCATTGTTGAGGATATCGGCTGGCGGCTGACACGTATCCGTACCTTCGACATGCGTCCTCTGTATGTACCCAATGCCATCTTCACCAGTATTTCGGTAGAAAACCCCTCGCGCATGTATAACCGGCGTATCTTCGAGACTATTGGTCTGCGCTATGAAGACGCGGTACAGATTGCCCCGATCATGGCGGCGATACGCGAGATGCTGGAAGGCCATGACGAGGTGGACCAGACCCGCACCCAGATTGTCAATTTCACGCGCTATGGTGAACATTCGCTGGATTTCTTCATCTATCTCTTCACCCGAACGACCGATTGGGTGAAATACCACGGCATCAAGCAGGATGTGCTGTTGCGCGTGCATGACATCATCCACGAGCACGGCGCCCGTGTGGCTCTTCCTGGGCAGCGCCTGCATTTTGCCGATGCGCTGACGCTCGAAGGGCTTGGCGAGATGGCCGATAACGCACCTGCTGCCAGTGAGCAGCCTCGTCAGGACGCCCATCAACAACATGACGAATATGACGCCGAGGCGACTACTGCCGTGGCGTCATCAGAAACGCAGGCGCACACATCCCGTCGTCGCGCTGCTTCACCCTCCGCTGCTACATCCTCTGCCACGCCTGTCCGGCGTGGTGATGAGGCCAGTGATACCCAGGAAACTTCCGATGCTGACTCCGACGCCTGACACCCTGAGCGCTTTGCATGCTGAAATGCGAGATGTGATGGACAACGCCGATTGCCTGATCCCACAGGTAGAGCTTGAAGTGGCACTGGATCGCATGGCTGTTGAGCTGACTCTCAGTCTTGGCGACCGCATGCCGATCTTCTATTGCGTGATGAATGGCGGCCTGATTACTGCGGGGCAACTGTTGACTCGCCTCAGTTTCCCGTTGGAAGTCGATTACCTGCACGCGACTCGTTATCGCGGTGCCATGCGTGGCGGTGAGCTATTCTGGCGGGTCAATCCTGAGCTACCGATGGCAGGTCGTGATGTCGTGATTGTCGACGACATTCTTGACGAGGGTGGCACGCTGGCAGCTATCATCGAGTATTGTCGCGAGGCGGGGGCGCGTAGCGTCTCCAGCTGTGTGCTGGTCGACAAGAAGCATACCCGTAAAGCCTATCCTGGCTTCAAGGCTGACTTCTGTGGTCTTGATGTGGAAGACCGCTTCCTGTTCGGCTTTGGAATGGACTACAAGGGCTTCTGGCGTAACGCGCCGGGGATCTACGCGCCCAAGGGGCTCTGATACCTTTGATGCAGCCTTGAGATGACGTGATCAGCTTGTTGAGTCGAAGTCACGCAACAACGCCCGCCCAGGACACTGGGCGGGCGTTGTCGTTTTTCGCGTGATGCATGTGCCAGTCTTGTGCGTGAGTAGATAGTGCTTGTCGTCTATTACCTGAGAAGAGTAGCGTTCCCATCAGGGCTGATGATGCACTGAGATGGGTATGGCAGTGCAATGGCACCAGGGTGACAAGGGGGCGGGGCAATGCTGGCAATCATTGGTGGAACTGGCTTCGGAAGCTGGCAAGGCATGGATGTGCTCAAGCGTGGCGGGCAGGAAACACCGCTGGGAGCCGCCTCATGTGGCGTAGTAGAAGGGCGGCTCGATGGGCAAGCATTGCTGTTTCTGGCGCGTCACGGTCAACCGCACAAGGTGCCGCCGCATCGTATCAATTATCGGGCGAACCTATGGGCGTTGAAGCAGGCAGGTGCTACGCATATCGTTGGGGTGAACTGCGCGTCGGGCATCGACCCAACTCTGACGCCCGGTACGCTGGTGGTACCGGATCAGTTGATTGATTACACCACTGGCCGTGATGGCACCTTCTTTGATGGCCGCTTCAAGCCATTTCGACATGTCGAGTTCGCCTGGCCTTATCATCGTGTCTGGCGAGAGGAGCTGCATGCTGCTGCCAGCACGGCAAACATGGCCCTTCACGCAGGTGGCGTGTTGGGAATCGTGCAGGGGCCGCGATTGGAGACAGCTGCCGAGATCCGCCTGATGGCGCGCGATGGCAATACGCTGGTCGGGATGACGGGGATGCCGGAAGCTATTCTGGCCCGCGAATTGGAGATGGAGTATGCCAGCCTGTGTTTGGTGATCAGTCATGCTGCCGGGGTAGGTGAAGAGGAGCCGACTCGCGCTGGTACCGAGTCTGTCATCGAGATAGGCATGCCGCGTATTCAGACGCTATTGGCGGCGCTGAATCAACGACACATTGCCAGTCTGTCGTAGCGCTCGATGTGCCGGGCATTCGGCTGGTGGTATGACTTTTAATAGAAACGGCCTGCATCAATTGATGCAGGCCGTTTCTATTTCTCTATTGGGTGTGATCTATGCGACGCGCGCCTTGGCATTGAGCAGATCGAGCAGCGTCTCGCAGAAGCTGAAGCGTGTTTCGGCGTCTTCCATGTCGGTGGCAAAGCGCAGAGTGTCAGCACCTTCCAGTTTGTAGATATCTGATTGACGCTGAATGAGGTTGACCAACGTCAGCGGGTCGACCGGCGTCTGGGCGCCGAAGATGATACGACCTCGTCCTGCACCGGCTTCCAGCTTGGTGATGCCCAGCGCCTGGGCGCGTTGGCGTAGGCGGGTCTGCCGGAACAGGGTCTTGACCGGCTCTGGCAGCAGCCCGAATCGGTCAACCATCTCCACCTGTAACTCTCGCAATCCATCGGCGTCCTCGGCGTTACTGATGCGCTTGTACATCATCAGACGCTGTTGGACATCATGTAGGTAGTCGGCTGGAATCAGTGCTGGCAGATTGAGGCTGACTTCGACTCCGTCGTCTAGTGGCGCTTCGATGTTGGGTGTCTTGCCTGCCTTAATAGCCTTGACCGCACGATCAAGCATTTCCATGTAGAGCGAGTAGCCGATGGTTTCCATCTGACCAGACTGCTCATCACCCAGCAGTTCGCCCGCGCCACGAATCTCCATGTCGTGTGAGGCCAGTGTGAAGCCTGCGCCAAGATCCTCCGCCTCGCTGATGGCTTCCAGACGCTTGACGGCATCACGCGTCATCGACTTGGGATGTGGTGTCAGCAGGTAAGCATAGGCCTGATGATGCGAGCGACCGACACGTCCCCGCAGCTGATGCAGTTGGGCGAGGCCGAACTTGTCGGCACGCTCGATCAAAATGGTATTGGCACTCGGTACATCGATGCCGGTTTCGATGATGGTCGAGCAGACCAGCACGTTGAAGCGCTTGTGATAGAAGTCCGACATGCGTCGCTCAAGGCTACGTTCTGGCAATTGGCCATGAGCAACGCCAATGCTGGCCTCTGGCACCAGCTCGGCAAGGCGAGCTGCCGTTTCTTCGATAGTCTTGACTTCATTATGCAGGAAGTAGACCTGACCACCGCGCAGTAGCTCACGCAGAATGGCTTCCTTGACCACGCCATCGTTGCGTTGCTGAACGAAGGTCTTCACTGACAGGCGGCGCGCCGGGGGCGTGGCAATGATGGATAGGTCGCGAATGCCGCTCATCGCCATGTTCAGCGTGCGCGGAATGGGTGTGGCGGTCAGGGTCAGGATATCTACCTCGGAGCGTAGGCTCTTGAGGCGTTCCTTCTGGGAAACTCCGAAGCGATGCTCCTCATCAATCACCAATAGGCCCATGTTGGGTAACTGGAGAGATTTGGACAGTAACTTGTGGGTGCCAATCACGATATCAGCCTGACCATTCTTGATGCGCTCAAGTGACGCCTCTTGCCCCTTGCCGCTGGTGAAGCGCGACAGCAGTGCAATCTCTACCGCGGTATCGGCGAAGCGATCACGGAAGTTGTCATAATGCTGCTGGGCCAGCAGCGTCGTCGGTACCAGTACGATGACTTGACGTCCGGAATTGACGGCGAGGAAGGCGGCGCGCATGGCGACTTCTGTCTTGCCGAAGCCGACATCGCCACACACTACGCGGTCCATCGGTTGTGGGGAGCACATGTCCTGGATGACCGCGCCGATGGTCTGGGCCTGATCCGGCGTTTCCTCAAACGGGAAGCTGGCGGCGAAGCGGGCGTAATCCTCGGCGGGGAAGTCGCAGGCATGGCCGACGCGCGCTTCGCGGCGTGCATAGACATCCAGCAATTCTGCCGCCGTATCGCGAATCTTCTCGGCGGCCTTGCGCTTGGCCTTCTCCCATTGCTCCGACCCTAGTCGATGCAGCGGAGCCAACTCGTCGCTGGCACCAGAGTAGCGTGAGATCAGGTGCAGGCTATCGACCGGTACATAAAGCTTCGCACCATCAGCATATGCGAGCGCCAGGAACTCGGCTTCTTGACCGCCAGTATCGATGGTCTCAAGTCCCAGATAGCGCCCTACGCCGTGCGTATGATGGACGACCGGTGCGCCATTGCGCAGCTCTGAGAGATGGCGTACAGCCAGCTCGTTATCATCGGTGGCGCGTGCTTGACGGCGGCTCTGGCGGACCACTTCACCGTAGAGCTCTGTCTCGGTAATCACCACCAGTCCTTTGCTGGCGACACCGGTCTCTGTCTGGGCGGTGCTGGTGATCCAGGCGCCCTCGTTCAAGCCGCCCACGACAAGGCCTACAGCTGCGTTACTAGCGAGGAAGGTATCGAAGTTCGCGAAATCATCCAGCGTACGCAGCCCGAAGCCGCGTAACAGTGGAGATAGCTGCTCTTCCACCACCTCGCGGCGGCCCTGAGTTTCCGCCACAAACAGGACACGCTGGGCTTCATCGCCACTTAACCGCTGGCTCAGGAAACTGGCCAGTGCCTTGGTCGGGTCAGTGCTACGTGCATCAATGGCGAGTGTCGGCAGTGGCTGATGACCAAATTCGATGGCGTGCTCGTGGCTATCACGCAGCAGTTCGATGCGCTCATGCTGCTTGATCAGTCCGAACAACTCGTTGACCGGCACGAAGGCACGGTGAGGCGGTAGTAGCGGACGTGTCGGATCGACGCCGAGGTTGGCATGGCGCGTAGTGATGGCGTCCCAGTGATGCTCAGCGGCTTCACGTACGCCAGGCAGCATGGCGATACGCAGGGTCTCACCGAGATGGTCGAACAGTGTCGCGGTTTCTTCGAAGAACAGTGGCAGGTACTGCTCAAGACCCGGTGAGGGAATACCCTTGAGTGCATCGTTGTAGAGGATGCACTGACGCGGATCGATATCAAATAGCGTCTCGAAGCCTTCGCGGAAGCAGGCAATTGCGCCGCGCGTCAGCGGGTATTCGTGTGCAGGCAGAATCTCGATGGATTCCACCTTGTCGCCACTGCGCTGAGTATCAGGATCGAAGGCGCGGAGGGTATCGATCTCCTCATCGAATAGGTCAATGCGTAGCGGCTGCTTGCTGCCCATCGGGAACAGATCAATCAGTGCGCCACGCAGTGCGTACTCGCCGGGTTCGTAGACCGTCTCGACAGCGCGATAGCCGGCACGCGAGAGGCGCGAGCGAAAGTCTTCACGATCCAGGGTGTCGCCACGATTCAGACTGAAGACCTGCCCTGCGATGTAATCCACTGGGGCAAGGCGCTGCATCAGCGTGTTGACGGGTACCGGTACGATGGCTCGACGGCTGATCTGCAACATGCGCAAGGTGCGCAGACGCTCGGAAACGATATCCTGATGCGGCGAGAAGCTGTCATAGGGCAATGTTTCCCAATCAGGGAAGGGTAACAGGCGTTCAGGGTGGCGCGTGTAGAAGCGTAGATCAGCCTCAAGGCGCTGGGCACTGGCGGTATCAGGGGTGATCACCATCAACGGGGCATCATCAGCATCGGCCAGACGTGCCAATGCCAATGCAGCAGCGCTGCCGCCATCCAGTGTCCAGTAAGTGGTTTCGCGGCTAGGGCGCGGCAACGGGGGCGTCAGCGGAGTCTCGAACATGGGCTCTGTATCTTGTGTCCTGGGGCTTGGGCGCTCGTGGCCGGGCGACGGTAGGTGCGAGGAAAAGGGCGCGACCGCCGAAGGTATGCATGATCATAGCAAGTCAGTTGTGTTGATGGGGGCGGGTGGAGCGCTTTTACAGTAATGGGCTGCTGTAGGGCAGAAGATGATGCATGCACGGCGTTGTTATGGGGCATGGCAAGAGTGGGAGAAAATGCTGTCTGCTCTGCAATGGGGTAAACGGTCTTGTAGTCAAATCGTTGATTCTGTAGCACTACTACCCCCAGTGCGACCATCCTTTCATTGTCCCTCACCGGCCCGTTGCGCATACTTGCCTGGCCTTGTCCTGCGTTGCAAGTCTACTTGCTGCGCCCGTTTTCAGATCGTCCGTCAGAGGAAAGCATCCGTGAGCCAAGAGAATCTCGAAGCCTGTTTCAAGCAGTGGCAGGACAATGAAGCCCTCGCCGAACAGATGATTCCGTTGTTGGGTGATCTCTATCGTCGCTTCAATGTCGTGCCCTCCATCTATGGGCGTTCGCTGATCAACCGTTCGATGGTGCGCATCCTCAAGAATCATCGTTGGGTTCGCAAGGCCGAAGGCGTTGAGCTGTCGGTCGAAGATACCTTCCCGCTGGTGCGCGCGATGATTGCGCTTAACCTCGGTCCTGCGCATATCGATATCGGTAAGCTGGCGGTCGCGTTCAAGCGCTCCGGTGAGACGGATATCACTGCTTTCCTCACACGTGAGCTGGCCGAGATCGTCGGTGGTCACGTCGAAGGCGGCATGGGCGGCGAGCCGAAGGATGTCGTGCTGTACGGCTTCGGTCGTATCGGTCGTCTGCTGGCGCGCATCATGATCGAGAAGGCAGGCGGTGGTAATCTGCTGCGTCTGCGCGCCATTGTGGTACGTGGCGATGGTGATGATCTGGAGAAACGTGCCAGCCTGCTGCGTCGTGACTCCGTGCACGGGCCTTTTGAGGGCAGTATCACTGTTGATCAAGAAAACTCGGCGCTGATCGTCAATGGCAACTACATCAAGATCATCTACGCCAGCTCACCGGCCGAGATCGATTACACCGTGCACGGTATTGATAACGCCATCGTGGTGGATAATACCGGTAAGTGGCGTGATGAGGCCGGCCTTGGTCAGCACCTGGAATGTAAAGGTGTCGCCAAGGTACTGCTGACCGCTCCGGGCAAGGGCGATCTGAAGAATATCGTCTATGGCGTCAACCATGCTGACATCAATGACAGTGACCGCATCATTTCTGCGGCGTCCTGTACCACCAATGCCATCGTGCCGCTGCTGAAGGTATTGAACGATGAATACGGTGTCAGTCAGGGGCACGTCGAGACGGTGCATTCCTATACCAACGATCAGAACCTGATCGATAACTTCCACAGTGGTGATCGCCGTGGTCGCGCTGCAGCGCTGAACATGGTGCTGACCGAGACTGGCGCTGCCAAGGCTGTCGCCAAGGCGCTACCGGAACTGGAAGGCAAGCTGACCGGCAACGCCATCCGCGTGCCGACACCGAACGTTTCCATGGCGATCCTCAACCTCACGCTGAACACGGCAAGCGATGCTGAACGCATGAATGACTTCCTGCGTACCGCGTCACTGCACTCTTCACTGCAAAAGCAGATCGACTACGTCGATTCCTGTGAGGTCGTGTCGTCAGACTTCGTCGGTAACCGTCACTCCGGTATCGTCGATGGTCAGGCGACGATCGTCACTGACAAGCAGGCCGTGGTCTACGTCTGGTATGACAACGAGTTCGGCTACAGCTGTCAGGTCGTGCGTATCCTGCAGCACATGTCCAACGTGCGTTTCAGCTACTTCCCGACGCGCTGAGCTTGAAAACCAAGTTTGAAGGCCAAGCTGATGGAAATTGAAGGCTGAACTCGATATCTGACCTTGATCGTTGAGCTTGTGTGTTGGCAAGCGTGCTGCACATTTCCTCAACAGGAATCGTCGGCTATCGCAACGGTCGCCAAAACAGCCTCGAAATGGTCCTCAAGACAATGCCCTCGCCATCCATGATGGTGGGGGCATTGTCATTTTGGCGGATCGCACCACTTTAGTGTCGTATGGTCTTTCCGGCCTCGCATCTTTATAATGAGGCGGATTTTTTGGGCCGGCCCAGTCTCTGGGTCACACCTCCAACCGTCTGATAAGAAAAGCATTCATATATCGTGACGCTAGCTATTCTTGGGGCTGCCTGGCCATTTATCGGCCTCTAGTCGTGTCATCGACGCATGATCTTTCTTTAATAACATCAGATCCGACAATTGGGCGAGTCTATGATCGAAGTCAAACGTGGCCTGGATCTCCCCATCGCTGGGGCTCCGGAGCAGCGTATCGAGGATGCGCAGCCCGTTCGTCGCGTAGCGATCCTGGGTGTTGACTACGTCGGTATGAAACCGACGATGGAAGTCAGCGAAGGGGATAAGGTGAAGCTGGGGCAACTGCTCTTCACCGACAAGAAGACTCCCGGTGTGCGATACACCGCGCCTGCAGCTGGTACTGTGGTAGAGATCAATCGTGGCGAGAAGCGTAAGCTGCTGTCTGTAGTGGTCGAAATTGATGAGCAGGGTGGCGCAGAGGAATTCACGGCGCACGGCGAGACAGCTCTCGCCACGCTCGAACGTCAGGTGATGGTCGACCAATTGGTCGAGTCAGGCCTGTGGACGGCACTGCGTACCCGCCCGTTCTCACGCGTTCCGGCGCTCGATGCCAAGGCGGCGGCTATCTTTGTCACTGCCATCGATACCCATCCGCTGGCTGCTGATCCGGCCGTTGTGCTCAAGGGGCAGGAAGTTGCGTTCCGTCAGGGGCTTGTCGCACTGACACGCTTGACTGAAGGCAAGGTCTTCCTGTGTCAGGCACCGGGTGCTGATATTCCGGGTGGCGACGTTGCAGGTGTGGTCAGCGAGTCCTTCAAGGGTCCGCATCCGGCCGGTTTGCCGGGTACGCATATCCATCATCTGGCACCCGTCAGCCTGAAACGTCAGGTGTGGCATGTCGGTTATCAGGATGTCGTCGCCATCGGTACCCTGCTGGCGGAAGGCCGTCTGGATACCCGTCGTGTGGTCGCTGTTGGTGGCCCGCGTGCGAGCAAGCCGCGCCTGTTGCGTACGCGTCTGGGTGCCAGCACTGTTGACCTGCTCAAGGGTGAAGTGGAGCAGGCCGAAGACACGCGCGTGATTTCCGGTTCGGTGTTCTCCGGGACCACCAGTGAAGGCGCATTGCGTTTTGTTGGCCGCTACCACACTCAGGTGAGTCTGCTCGAAGAAGGTAACAAGCGTGCCTTCATGGGCTGGCTGTCCACGGGCGCCAACCGTCACTCGGTACTGGGTATCTATCTGTCGAAGCTGACAGGGCTGCGTGATTATCGTCCCAACACCTCGACCAATGGTTCCGAGCGAGCCATGGTGCCGGTGGGTGCGTACGAGAAGATCATGCCGCTGGATATCCTGCCGACGCAGTTGCTGCGTTCACTGATTGTCGGCGATATCGAGACTGGGATGCAGCTTGGCTGCCTTGAGCTTGATGAAGAGGACCTCGCGCTGTGCACCTACGTGTGCCCGGGCAAGTATGAGTACGGTCCCATCCTGCGTGACAACCTCACCACGATCGAGAAAGAGGTCTGATGATGGGCATTCGACAGACTCTGGATAATCTGGAGCCGCACTTCCACAAGGGTGGCAAGTACGAGAAGTTCTACGCGCTCTACGAAGCCGTGGACACGATTTTCTATGTACCGGCGAGTGTCACGCGCACCACGGCACACGTGCGTGATGGTATCGATCTGAAGCGGATCATGATCACGGTTTGGATGTGTACCTTCCCGGCCATGTTCTTCGGTATGTACAACGCTGGTCTGCAGGCCAACGACGCGATCGCGGGTGGCTTCAGTTCACTGGGTGGCTGGCGTGAAGCGATCGTCATGCTGCTGGCAGGAAGCCATGATGCCGGTAGTGTATGGGCCAACTTTATCCTTGGTGCCACCTACTTCCTGCCCATCTATCTGGTGACCTTCGCGGTCGGCGGCTTCTGGGAAGTGCTGTTCGCCATGCGTCGTGGCCATGAAGTCAATGAGGGCTTCTTCGTCACTTCCGTGCTGTTCGCATTGACGCTACCGGCGACGATTCCGCTATGGCAGGTCGCGCTCGGTATCACCTTCGGTGTGGTGATCGGCAAGGAAGTCTTCGGCGGTACTGGCAAGAACTTCCTCAACCCGGCGCTGTCTGGTCGTGCCTTCCTGTACTTCGCGTATCCGGCCAGCATTTCCGGTGACGCGGTCTGGGTGCCGGCTGATGGCTATACCGGTGCGACGGCACTGTCTACCGTAGCGCAGGATGGCATGAGTACCCTGATGCAGCAGATGAGCTGGTCCGATGCCTTCCTGGGCTTCATCCCGGGTTCCATGGGTGAGGTCTCGACGCTTGCGATCTTCATTGGTGCGGCCGTTCTGCTCTGGACGCGGATTGCCTCGTGGCGAATCATGCTGGGTGTGTTGTTAGGCATGATCGCGACATCAGCCCTGTTCAATGCCATCGGCAGTGATACCAATGCGATGTTCGAGATGCCGTGGTATTGGCATCTGGTGATCGGTGGCTTCGCCTTCGGTATGGTCTTCATGGCTACCGATCCGGTCTCGGCCTCGATGACCAACAAGGGCAAGCTGATATTCGGTGCGCTGATCGGTGTGATGACCGTCCTGATTCGCGTAGCCAATCCGGCCTTCCCGGAGGGCATCATGCTGGCGATTCTGTTCGCCAACCTGTTCGCCCCGCTGATCGACCACTTCGTCGTGCAGGCCAACATCAAGCGCCGTATCAAGCGCGAGACTGCCGGCATCACGAACGAGGAGACCGTCTGACATGGCCAGCAATAATTCCATCAAGAAAACCCTCGGTGTCGCGCTCGCGCTGTGTATCGTCTGCTCGGTGGTCGTTTCCACCGCAGCGGTCGTGCTGCGTCCGCAGCAGCTGACCAACGCCGAGCTTGACCGCAAGAGCAACATTCTTGCGGTCGCCGAGCTGCTGCAGTCGGGCGAAGATGTCGGCCAGCAGTTCCGTGACAAGGTCACCGCCAAGGTGGTTGACCTCAATACTGGCGACTATGTCGACAATATTGATCCGGAAAAGTATGACCAGGCCAAGATGTCCAAGGATCCGGCGACTTCACGCACACTGTCTGGTGATGAAGACCTACCTGGCATCAAGCGTCGTGAGCAGTATTCCGTGGTCTACCTGGTCGGTGATGCCAAACAGCCTGATCAGATCATTGTCCCGGTGCGCGGCAATGGCCTGTGGTCGATGATGTACGGTTATCTTGCCCTCAAGGGTGACGGCAATACCGTCGTCGGACTGTCCTTCTATCAACAGGGGGAAACTCCTGGGCTTGGCGGCGAAGTCGACAATCCGAAGTGGAAGGCTCAGTGGGATGGCAAGAAGATCTATCCCGAAGACAGCATGGATCCGGAAGTGCGTCTGAAGAAGGGCGGTGTCAATTCGTCCTCTCCGGATGCCCAGTACCAGGTCGATGCTCTGTCTGGTGCTACCCTGACCAGTAACGGTGTGACCAACCTGCTGCAGTTCTGGATGGGTGAAAATGGCTTTGCCAAATACCTGACCCAGTTCCGCGACGTCAAAGGAGCGTAACGATGTCTGCCGAAACTCCTAAAGGTGTCCTGACGACGCCGATCTTCAAGAACAACCCTATCGCGTTACAGATCCTCGGCATCTGTTCCGCGCTGGCGGTGACCAACTCGATGAACACCGCCCTGATCATGGGGATTGCGGTGTCGCTGGTAACAGCGTTCTCCAGCATGTTCATCTCGTTGATTCGCAACCATATCCCGTCGTCTATCCGCATCATCGTGCAGATGACGATCATTGCCTCGCTGGTCATCGTGGTCGATCAGTCGCTGAAGGCTTTCGCCTTCGAGACCTCCAAGCAGCTGTCGGTCTTCGTCGGTCTGATCATCACCAACTGTATCGTCATGGGTCGCGCCGAAGCTTATGCGATGCAGAACGGCCCGGTGATGAGTTTCATCGATGGTATCGGCAATGGCTTGGGCTATACCGTGATCCTGCTGGTGGTTGGCTTCGTGCGTGAACTGTTTGGTTCTGGCTCTCTGTTCGGCATGACCATCCTGCAAACCGTCAATGACGGTGGCTGGTACATCCCGAATGGCCTGATGCTGCTGCCGCCGTCTGCGTTCTTCGTCATCGGTCTGTTCATCTGGATACTGCGTAGCGTCTATCCAGAACAGGTCGAGAAGGCGGAGTACAAGATTACCGCCAATACCAAGATCAAGGAGGCCGTGTAACATGTTCGAACACTATCTGAGCCTGTTCATCAAGGCCGTGTTCGTCGAGAACATGGCACTGGCCTTCTTCCTGGGGATGTGTACATTCCTGGCGGTGTCCAAGAAGATCCAGTCCGCGATCGGTCTTGGTGTGGCGGTTGTCGTGGTGCTGGCGGTGACGGTGCCGGTCAACAACCTGATCCTGAACTACCTGTTGCGTGAAGGCGCGCTGACCTGGACGGGTCTGGAAGGGGCCGAGAGCATCGATCTGTCCTTCCTGGGTTATCTGTCCTACATCGGCGTCATCGCGGCGATCGTGCAGATCCTCGAGATGTTCCTCGACAAGTTCGTGCCTGCGCTCTACAACGCGCTGGGTGTGTTCCTGCCGCTGATCACGGTCAACTGCGCCATCCTCGGTGCTGCACTGTTCATGGTTCAGCGTGACTACACCTTCGGTGAGTCCGTGATCTATGGCGTGGGTGCAGGCTTTGGTTGGGCGCTGGCGATCGCTGCACTTGCCGGTATTCGCGAGAAGCTCAAGTACTCCGACGTGCCAGCTGGCCTGCAGGGTCTTGGCATCACCTTCATTACCGTTGGCCTGATGTCGTTGGGCTTCATGTCCTTCTCCGGCGTCCAGCTGTAACGCAACCGAGCATAAGGAAACCGACATGGTTGATATTTCCATCATCGTGCTCGGCGTTGTCATGTTCACCGTGGTCGTTATCGGCCTGGTGCTCGTGATCCTCGCAGCACGCAGCAAGCTGGTCTCGAGTGGCGACGTCCAGATCGAGATCAATGGCGATCCTGCCAATACCCTGACAACCCAGGCCGGCGGCAAGCTGCTGCAGACCTTGGCAGCCAATGGCATCTTCCTGTCCTCCGCCTGTGGCGGCGGCGGTTCCTGTGCCCAATGCAAGTGCCGGATCTCTGAAGGCGGCGGCTCCATCCTGCCGACAGAAGAGTCCCACTTCACCATGGGTGAGAAGAAGGAAGGCTGGCGTCTGTCGTGTCAGGTCCCGGTCAAGCAGGACATGAAGGTCGAGGTTCCGGAAGAGATCTTCGGCGTCAAGAAGTGGGAAACCACGGTCAGCGCCAACCCGAACGTCGCGACCTTCATCAAGGAGTTGAACCTGGAACTGCCGGAAGGTGAGGAAGTCAACTTCCGCGCCGGTGGTTACGTTCAGCTGGAAGCGCCGGTTTACGATATCAAGTTCTCCGACTTCGACATCGATGAAGAATATCGTGGCGACTGGGAGAAGTTTGGCCTGTTCAACATTCAGCACAAGAATGAAGAGCCGGTGATTCGTGCTTACTCGATGGCGAACTATCCGGAAGAGTACGGCATCCTGAAGTTCAACATTCGTGTCGCGACGCCGCCGCCCAACAGCCAACATCCTCCGGGTCTGATGTCCACCTATGTCTTCTCTCTGAAGCCGGGCGACAAGATCACCGTGATGGGGCCGTTTGGTGAGTTCTTCGCCAAGGACACTGATGCTGAGATGGTCTTCATCGGTGGTGGTGCTGGCATGGCGCCGATGCGCAGCCATATCTTCGATCAGCTCAAGCGTCTGAACTCTACGCGCAAGATCTCGTTCTGGTACGGCGCGCGCTCCATGCGCGAGTCGTTCTATAACGAGGAATACGACCTGCTGGCCGAAGAAAATGATAACTTCGAGTGGCATCTGGCGCTGTCTGATCCGCAGCCAGAGGACGACTGGGAAGGAGCAACAGGCTTCATCCACAATGTTCTCTATGAGAATTATCTCAAGGATCACCCAGCCCCTGAAGATTGCGAGTACTACATGTGCGGTCCGCCCATGATGAACGCCGCGGTCGTCAAGATGCTGACTGACCTGGGCGTGGAGCCGGAGAACATCCTGCTCGATGACTTCGGTGGTTGATCGATGATGTCACGCGTCGCAAGACGACTGGCAGGGCCGGCCCTCATGGGGCTGGCCCTGCTGGTTGCAGGCTGTGAAAATTCCAGCAACCCTGAGTTGCACCGTTTTGCCGGGCCCATCTTCGGCACCGGTTTCCACGTCAGTGTAGTGGGGGATCTGGATGCGGATGAGGTGGCAGACCTCAAACAAGCCAGTGTCGAGGCGCTGAATAAGGTCGATTGGCAGATGTCGACCTACAAGGACACCTCGGAGCTCTCGAAACTGAATCAGGCACCGGTGGATGTGCCCGTCACGCTGTCTGATGATCTGGCGCATGTGCTCAGTGAGGCGCAGGATGTCGGTAACCGTTCGGATGGTGCCTTTGATGTCACGGTAGGTCCTGCGGTCAACCTGTGGGGCTTCGGACCGGATGCACGTCTGGACAAGGCGCCCAGTGATGCGCAGATTGCCGAAGCCTTGGCCAAGGTCGATCACCTGGCACTTGAGCTTGATGGTAATACGGTGATCAAACGCAAGCCGGTGTACACCGATCTATCGGGTATCGCCAAGGGCTTCGGTGTTGATCGAGTGGCCGATGCGCTCGAGGCAAAGGGTATCGAGAATTACCTGGTTGAGGTCGGTGGCGAGATTCGCGTCAAGGGCGAGAAACCTGGTGGTAAACCATGGCGGATCGCTATCGAAGCGCCGAAGTCATTCGAGCGTTCCGTGCAGCGCATCATCAATCCGGGCAATGCGGCGGTGGCCACTTCTGGTGATTATCGCAACTACTTCGAGCAGGATGGTGTGCGTTACTCGCATACCATTGATCCACGTACCGGTCGGCCCATTCAGCATCGTCTGGCCTCCGTTACCGTGATCACGCCGAACTGTTCGACGGCTGATGCCTGGGCCACGGCACTTAACGTGCTGGGCGCTGACAAGGCCATGGCGACGGCAAAACGTGAGAACATTGCGGCCTACTTCATTGTCAAAACCAAAGATGGCTTCGAGCAGTCCTGGAGTCCGGCATTCGCGCCTTACCTGAAGGATGCGCCGGTCGCAGGAGCTGACAAGTCTGCAGGCAAGACGGTTCACTAAGCAGTTCTGAATCGTTGCCTGTGTCTGATGTATGACGGTGCCTATCCTCATGATGCTCTATCACGAGACACAGGCCCGTTCCGTAGGGGGATAACCCCGGGAGAAACTGACATGACTATCTGGTTACTGGTGTTCGCGGCCATGCTGCTGCTGATTGCAGCAATGGCTGTCGGGGTATTGATGGGTGGCAAGCCGATTGCCGGTTCTTGTGGTGGACTCAATAACCTCGGGCTCAAGGATGGCTGTGATATCTGCGGTGGCAAGGACGAGGAGTGCGAGAAAGAACAGGATCGTCAGCGCTTGATGGCACAGAGCGGTGGTAAGCCGGCCAGTGATCTGGCTTACGAAGCTCCGCGTCGCTGATTTGCTATACGTGACTCTACGCATGGCTCAATGCCTGCCGGCCTGACGACTGGCCAGCCGCCGGTTCTGCTATGACGGAGTTGCTCTCAATGAGAGTGACCTGTGGTAGCAGGGCCGGCTCACGAACAATCAAGGAGCAAATCGAGTCTCATGGCAGTCTATAACTACGATGTGGTCGTGATCGGTACCGGTCCGGCGGGGGAAAGTGCTGCCGTCAATGCAGCCAAGCATGGCAAGCGCGTCGCAGTCATCGAGGCGCAGTCTTCGGTGGGTGGCAACTGCACCCACAAGGGCACCATTCCCTCCAAGGCGCTGCGTCACGCGGTCAAGCAGATCATCGAGTTCAACACCAATCGCATGTTCCGCGACATTGGTGAGCCGCGCTGGTTCTCCTTCCCCAAGGTACTGGAGCGCTCGCGCCGTACCATCGAACAGCAGGTCGAGATGCGTACGCGCTTCTACGCCCGCAACCGCATTGATGTCTTCTTCGGGACGGCGCGTTTCAAGGACGAGCACACCGTCGTGGTGCGTGATGCCCATGAGGGTGTCGAGGAGCTACATGCCGAGAAGGTCGTCATCGCGACGGGCTCTCGCCCTTATCGTCCGGCTGACGTCAATTTCCGTCATCCGCGCATCTATTGCTCCGACACCATCCTGGGTCTGTCGCATACGCCACGCACGCTGATCATCTACGGTGCTGGTGTTATTGGCTCTGAATATGCCTCTATTTTCTCGGGTCTTGGCGTCAAGGTTGATCTGATCGATACGCGTGATCGTCTGTTGTCGTTCCTGGATAACGAGATTTCCGATGCGCTGTCCTATCACCTGCGTAATAACGGGGTGCTGGTACGCCACAACGAGGAATATGAGCGCATCGAGGGCGATGAGTCCGGTGTGGTCGTACATCTGAAGTCAGGCAAGAAGCTGCGTGCAGATGCCTTCCTATGGGCCAATGGCCGTACAGGCAATACTGATAGTCTTGGCCTCGAGAATGTTGGCCTGCAGGCCAATGGCCGTGGCCAACTGACAGTGGATGAGCAGTACCGTACCAGCTTGGACCACGTCTATGCTGTGGGTGATGTGATCGGTTGGCCGAGCCTGGCCTCTGCTGCCTATGATCAGGGGCGTTATGCCTCTGCCAATCTGCTGGGCGAAGACTTCAAATTTGTCAGCGAAGTGCCGACCGGCATTTATACCATCCCCGAGATCAGTTCGGTGGGTCGTGGTGAGTCGGAGCTAACGGAAGCACGTATTCCCTATGAAGTCGGGCAGGCGTTCTTCAAGGACACTGCGCGTGCTCAGATCACCGGCGATACCGTCGGCATGCTCAAGATTCTGTTCCACCGGGATACGCTGGAGATCCTGGGCATCCACTGCTTCGGTGATCAGGCCTCCGAGATCGTGCACATCGGTCAGGCCATCATGCAGCAGGAAGGTGAGGCGAATACGCTCAAGTACTTCGTCAATACCACCTTCAACTACCCGACGATGGCGGAAGCCTATCGTGTGGCAGCCATGAATGGATTGAATCGTCTGTTCTGATGATGGCCTGTCAGTGATAACGAGCGATAAAGGCCTCGGCACTTCTGGTGCCGAGGCCTTTTGGTATTGGCACGGTGGTTTGGCAAAGATAGGGGAATAATGCATGAGTCAGCATACGGCGTACGATACGCAAGACACACTTGAAGACGATCCGGCAACGGACTTGACCTTCCGCCTCGGCCGCGAAGAGTTGATTATCCACCGCCGCTATGAACTGGCCAGCATCATCAATGAGCTGGTGTTAGGAATACTGTTCACCGTGGGTAGTGTGTGTTTCTTCTGGGAGCAGTGGATGACACTTGGCGTCTGGCTCTTCGTGATTGGCTCCGTGCAGTTGACCCTCAAGCCAATTATCCGCCTGGCGCGCCGCATGCATCTCAAGCGATTGCCCGAGTCGGCACTGGATCTCTAACACTCTGTCCCATCAGCCTCATCTCGTCTGCCAGCTGGCTTGAGCAACCGTCAGCGGTAACGATGTACACGCAAGCTCTTGAGGAACGGCTCATCCTCAATGCGAACATCGCCACGCCGTGCGCGCGTACGCTCTGTCGGTGGCGTGCTCGGCGGTTGATTGAGGGAGGGCAGGCGCAGGTCATCGTGAGGCAGGAATAGCGGTAACGACACGTTCAATGCACGGCGTGTACGAGGCGCTTCTCCATCGTCACGCAGTACCGGCTCACGATAGAACAGGTTGGCGCGCATCAGCGGTGCCTGTGGCTGTATGCGTGTCAATATCTCATCCGGAGGTAGGCCCGCGAGCAGGCGTAGCTGCAAGCGAACATGCTCGGCCTCAGTATCCAGCTTCATCAGCAGTGCCTCGCAATCTGCCACGCTGATGCGCTGGATGGAGCGTCCAGAACTGTACCAGGCAAAACGTACGCGAGCGACAGAGGCTTCTGCGACTGGCACGCGTCGCCAGCATTGTTTTAGGTGCAGTCGAGCAAGGCCATCACCCCTGAGGTGCTGGTTCAATCCTGGATGGCGGAAAGGCAGAATCGCCTTGAGCTCCGACAGTTGCTCAGGGTACTTCTCGCGAAGTTCAGCGAAAAGTCTAGCGAGACGTTCCTTGGCCAGGTTGAGCTCGGCCACTGCATCTATCACCGCAGATCCAGCTGCTACCACCCCGAGGTAGGGGCGAGTCACGCGGCCATCCTGACCGTCTTGATACCAGACATCTTGCAGAGCCAAGCGCAGCCAATCGATGTCGGCAGTACCACCATCCATTCGCCATAATGGTGAATCTTCCTCGCTGACCGCAGTAATGACCTGTTCTGCAGCGATTATTTGCTCATCAAAGGCCGCTTCGATGCGGGCCATCAACTGGTATTCGGGCATGGTATGCGTCCTGATGTCGGCAGGCCTAAGCTGATTATTGTTATCGCGTTATATTGTTTAGCGTAGCTCGACGCCAATGGCAAGTCACCATAGGTGACAGAGGTGGGTCGACAGGTGAAGTGGCAAAGCGATAAATGATGCAGTGGTCATGTTACTGAGAAACTTGAGTATCAAGCAGCAAGGGCGCCTCGAGAGGCGCCCTTGTGGTGTGTGGTGAGCATGACGCTAGGGACTAGCGGTCGCGATAGCGTTCAGTGAGGTCGCCATAGGCATCGATGCGGCGATCACGTAGATAGGGCCAGATGCGGCGTACGTCTTCACTCCGTGCCAGGTCCACCTCGACCAATAGCTCTTCGGCCGCAACGCCGCCATGCGCGAGCAGCTCTCCCTGCGGCCCGCAGATGAAGCTCCCTCCCCAGAACTGGATGCCATCGCTGACGGCAGAAGGATCTGCCTCATGACCGACGCGATTGGCAACGATCACCGGCACGCCATTGGCGACGCCGTGACTACGCTGGATCAGTGTCCAGGCATCTTTCTGACGTGCCTTCTCGGCCTCGTCATCACGCGGGTCCCAGCCAATCGCGGTGGGATAGAGCAGCAGCTCTGCACCGGCGAGTGCCATCAGGCGTGCGCCTTCCGGATACCACTGGTCCCAGCAGACTTGTACGCCAAGGCGCCCCACGGAGGTATCGATGGGCTCGAAACCACGTCGTGGCACTTGCAGGCTCGGGGCATCGCCCGGCGTGAAGTAGAACTTCTCGTAGAAGCCGGGATCATCCGGGATATGCATCTTGCGGAACGTGCCTACCAGTCCAGAGGCCTTGTCGAGCACGACTGCTGTGTTGTGGTAGACGCCCGCTGCGCGTCGCTCGAAGATCGAGCCGACGATGACCAGCTCAAGTTCAGCAGCAAGGTCTGCCAGACGCTGAGTCGTCGGCCCATCGATGGCCTCGGCGAGGTCGAAGAGGTCAGTGTCTTCGGTCTGGCAGAAGTAGTGACTGGCATGCAGCTCCTGCAGCATTACAAGCTCAGCACCGTCTGCTGCCAGACGGCGGATGGCCGCCTCGCTGGCCGCCAGGCTTTTGGCCTTGTCAGGCCAGGCCTGCTGCTGGACAACACCGACCTTGAGCGTACGGCGAGAAGCAGGCATCAGTAGTCTCCTTGATGAGATGACACGGCGACATCGGCAAGCGTGCCACGCGGCAATTGCATGGTCATGCAGTGCAGGCTGCCATGTTGGCGAATCACGGCGCGACAGTCGACAGGAATGATGTCGCGTTTCGGGAAGGCGCTCGCGAGGGCTTTCAGAGCAGCCATATCGTGACGGTCGGCATAGGTCGGTACCAGTACCGCGCCGTTGATGATCAGGAAGTTGGCATAGGTCGCGGGAAGGCGGTGGCCATCATCGGGATCAAAGCAGGCGTCAGGCCATGGCAGCGGCACCAGGAAGTAGGGGTCGCCATTGGCATCCAGCATGCCTTCAAGCTCGGCTTCCATCGCCTTGAGCGCCGGGTAGTGCGGGTCCCGCGTATCGTTACAGCGCACGTAAGCGATGGTACGTGGGTCGCAGAAACGCGCCAGTGTATCGACATGACTATCCGTGTCATCGCCTTCGAGATGGCCGTGGGTCAGCCACAGAATGCGTTCAACACCGAAGTCGGCCTTGAGCTGGGATTCGACCTCTTCACGACTCAATCCAGCGTTGCGATTGTCGTTGAGCAGGCAGGCTTCAGTGGTCAGCAGTGTACCCTGGCCATCGCTTTCGATCGCGCCGCCTTCGAGAATGAAGTCACGGCTTTCCACTGGGCAGGCAAAGACACCTTGCTTGGCCAGCGTGCGTGTCAGTGCGTTGTCTCGCGCCGCTTTGAACTTGCCGCCCCAGCCGGTAAAGGTGTAGTCGAGCAATACTGGCTTGCCATCACGTTCAATGGCGATCGGACCGTGATCACGCACCCAGGTATCGTCCAATGGCGCGACATACAGATGGAGGCGCTCGGCTGACATGCCAAAACTTGCAAAACGGGACGCCAGGCGCTCGCGTGTTACTTCATCGCAGACGCTGATCAGTACTTTTTGATAGCGACTGATGGCAATCGCCATGGCTTCACAGGTGGCTTCAATGCTCTCGAGCATTTCGTTCCAGTCGCTGTGCGGGCTGGGCCAGCTGAGCTGGATGGCGTCCTGTGGATGCCATTCGGCGAACAGTCGGGTGGCCATGGGCATCTCCCTGATGGCTGAAACATGAATAGGCGAGCGGTTGGACAACGTACGGCGCGCGATGATAGCAGAGCCATGCGCAGGTGCTAGCCTTCTGAGAATTACCTGCCGATTTCTTTATCCTTCATGCCTCCACGTGGTTCATGCTGTCCTCATATGAGGGCTGGCAAACTGCATTCGATTGTGGCCCCATGCGCCGAGCACGCGGAATGCGTATCATGACCCGCGACCCTGACCCAAGGAATCGACTTCGATGCTGCTGGATCGCTTACCCTTTCTTATTGGCCTGCGCTATACCCGCGCCAAGCGCCGTAATCACTTCATTTCGTTCATTTCCCTGACCTCGATGCTGGGCCTGTCGCTGGGCGTCGCCGTGCTGATTCTAGTGTTGTCGGTGATGAACGGCTTCGACCACGAGTTGCGTACGCGTGTATTGGGCATGGTGCCCCATGTACGTGTCGAGGCGCGCGATAGTGTTACTGACTGGAAGACACTTGCCGGTCAGTTGCGTGAAAAGCCGCACGTCGTCGGTGCTGCGCCCTATATCGAGCAGCAGGGCATGTTTACTGCCAATGGCCGCAACAAGGGCGCGCTGGTGACGGGGGTTGATCCGAAGGCGGAAGACCAGGTCTCCATCATCAGTGATCATATGGTACACGGCAGTCTCGCGGATCTGACGCCCGGTAGTTGGGGCATCGTGATGGGAGAGTTACTGGCGCGCAATCTTGGCGTTGGCGTGGGTGATCGCGTCACGTTGTTGGTGCCTGAGGCCTCCATTACGCCAGGCGGTATCTTTCCGCGTCTCAAGCGCTTCACGGTGACCGGTATCTTCAAGGTCGGCGCCGATGTGGATGCCAGTCTGGCCTATACCGATATCAGTGATATGGCCAAGCTTGCACGCTTCAAGGAAGGCGATGTTCAGGGTATTCGCCTCAAGCTGGATGACCTGTTCAGCGCAGATCAGGTGACGCAAGATATTGTCAGTCAGCTTGGGCCGCAATATCGCGGCATGGATTGGAAGCGTACACATGGCAACTTGTTCGCGGCAATCCAGATGGAAAAGAACATGATCGGCCTGTTGCTGATGGTGATCGTTGCTGTCGCGGCCTTCAACATCGTCTCTACACTGGTGATGATGGTGACTGACAAGCATGCCGACATCGCGATACTGCGAACGTTAGGCGCGAAGCCCGGCACCATCATGGGTATCTTTATCGTACAGGGGCTGACTATCGGGGTAATGGGCATCGTGATCGGCGCCATTGCCGGGGTGGCCTTGGCGTTGAGCGTGTCTGACATCATTGCCTGGGTGCAGGCGACCTTCGGTATCCAGTTCCTTGATCCCAATGTCTACTTCATCAGCTATCTGCCTTCGCGCCTTGAGGCCAGTGATATGGGTGTGATCATCGGCTCTGCGCTGGTGCTCAGCTTCCTGTCGACGCTGTACCCGGCCTGGCGTGCCTCGCGCATTCAGCCGGCAGAGGTGCTGCGCTATGAGTAATATGCCTTCTTCCTCTGACGTGACACCCCGTACTGCTGCTGGAGAGATTGCCATGCCTACGCCGGCGACTGACATGCCTGCCTTTGACCGTTCTCAGGGTGAGCCAATGCTGATCTGCGAGAAGCTTAGTCGCAGCTACGATGAAGGCCCGCAGAAAGTGCAGGTGCTGGAGAATCTGGAGCTGTGCGTGCGTGCCGGTGAGCGAGTCGCGGTGGTCGGCAGCTCCGGCTCTGGCAAGACGACATTGCTCAATCTGCTCGGCGGGCTTGACCACCCGAGTCAGGGCGTGGTCAAGGTGGCAGGCCAGCGTCTCTCCACATTGAATGAGGCGGCCCTTGGCAGCTTCCGCAATCAACACATCGGGTTCGTTTATCAGTTTCACCACCTGTTGGCGGAGTTCAGCGCCGAAGAAAACGTGGCGATGCCACTGATTATTCGTGGCCAGAAGCGTGCTGAAGCCGCCATCAAGGCGCGTAAGCTGTTGGAGCGAGTAGGCATGGGGCCGCGTGCCAATCACAAGCCTGGTGAGCTGTCAGGGGGGGAGCGTCAGCGTGTGGCAATTGCACGAGCACTAGTCACTGACCCAAGCCTGGTGCTGATGGACGAGCCGACTGGCAATCTGGACCAGACCACTGCCGCGCGCATTCTGGAGTTGATGGACGATATCGCGCGTGAGGCGCAGGCTGCCTTCATCGTCGTGACTCACGACGTAGGCTTGGCGGCGCACCAGCACCGTGTGCTGCGCCTTGACGGTGGCAAGCTGCACGAGGATTGAGTCGCGCTACCGTAACGCTTGGATAAAAAACGCCCCCGCCATCGAAAGATGGTGGGGGCGTTTTTTGTGCGCGATGGCTGAGCGTGTCGATCAATTATTCAGGCAGTAGTCAGCAGCAATATCAGGTTTTCGATTTTTCGCCACGGCGAGCGGCGGCTCGCGCCTTGCGGCGACTGCGCCAGCTACGTACGACTTGATAACGCCACAGCAATCGCACCAGCAGGTTACCGAGTACGGCGATCACGATAGCGCTGACCAGCGAGCCGAGCGCCAATGCAGGAAGAATATCCTCCAGCTGACTGGCAAACCAGGCCGTGGAGACTTGGTCTGGCATCGCTCGTGTCGGAGTATCCAGCATCCAGGCACCCACGCGATAGGTCGCGTAGAAGACGACCGGCATGGTCAGTGGGTTGGTAATCCACACCAGACCGACCGACAACGCGAGGTTGCAACGCAGAGCCCAGGCGCCAAAAGCCGCCAATACCATTTGAAAGGGTATCGGTAATAACGCACAGAACAGACCCACCATGAAGGCATTGGCCACGGTTCTCCGTGACAACGCCCACAGTGCGGGATCAGCAATCAGGTGATGCATGAAGCGCAGAGACTTCTTGCGCCTGAGGGCATCGGGTTCTGGCATGAACCGTTTGAGTAGACGACGAGGCATGACTTGGCCATTTGGCATTCAACGCCGGCCATTATCCATACATGACTGCAGGACTGCCATGCTGTGTGTGCAGTAAAGCGGTCCGTCATGCGCAACCAGCGTCTTTTAATCCGGCACCGAGCACAAGGAAGAGCCCGCTATGCCCGATGGCACGCGGCATGTGTCACCTCCAAGGGTGTCGAGTGGCATGTCGGAAGTCACCTTGAACAACTCCCATCATTTGCCACTGTTTCGGCTATCGCCAACCTGTCTGGCGCAATGGCTCATCGGTGTCATGGCAGGTCTGTGGTTATCTCGTCATGGTGAATGGGCTGCAGATTGGCAGGCGCGCTCGACGGAGGGGCTGACGCCTGATGTCACGTTGAGCCCCGATGCGTGGCTCACGGATACCATGTTGCTGCCAGGCCTGATGCTTAGCTTCATGTTGCTACTATCGCTGTTCAGCACAGTCAGGTTTGATGTCGGCGGTTCTCGTGAGTCTTTCCGTGGTAGGCGATTGAGGCATGTTCTGAAGCGTTGTCAGTTGAACGGTATGCGAAGTCTTGGTGCGCTGTGGCTGGGCATCATGCTCGGGCTTTTGCATCAGCCGTTGCTGATGCCAGAGGCACTATCGCGCGAGCAGGTCTGGTTGGAAGGGCGCGTTGCGCAGGCGAGTCAGGCAGCGCCTTCGCCGAGGGAATCGGCGCGTATGGTGCTGAAGGTTACGAGTTGCCGACCCTTTGCACCTTCGACGGCCAACGCTCCTGATACTTTTCGTTCAGTAACTTTGGAAAAAAATTCCTCGGCGAAACTGTCGGGCAAGCGCTTCGCTTGTCAGCGTCTTGAAGGACAGCATATTCAACTACGGCGTTATTGGCCGCGCCGAGCGGGGGCCGACCACGCTCCTGAGCGTTGGCAGGTCGGTGAGCGCTGGAAATTAGTGGCGCGGCTAGTGCCGGTAAGTGGTAGCAGCAACCCTGGTGAGCGCGACGCGTTCGATCGTGTCGGCTGGCTGTGGCGCGAAGGCTTGGTCGCCACGGGATATGTGAGGCATGAAGAGAGAGCGCAGCGACTGTCATCGCCTCAAGGGTTATCAGTTCTGCGCTTACGAGCGGAGCAGACGTTATGGCAACGTTGTGAAGGGGATACCGACCGGAGCATTGAGGACAACATCGAGAGGGGAGATGAGAAAGGCGCTGAGATGATTGAATGGGCCACCAGCCCCTGTCGCTGGCTGGCCGCCTTGACGTTGGGGCGTGCGTCGGCGCTGACACGCGAAGACTGGAATACGCTCAATGCCACGGGGCTGACGCATCTGGCGGTAGTGTCTGGCTTGCATGTCGGTTTGATGGTCAGCCTGACGCTACTGCTCGCTTTCGGTAGCTTGCGACTGCTGCGGCCGGCTGATTGGCGTTTTAGTGCAGCGCCTTGGTGGCTAGCGTTCGTGGCAGCCTGGAGCTTCGCGTTACTTGCCGGGCTAGCCCCTCCAGCACTGCGAGCTGCGCTGATGGCAAGTGTCGGGCTATGGATGGCCAGCGGTCGCAGTGGTCTGGGAGTCTGGCAGGTGTGGATGCTGGCCTTGATCACGGTATTGGTACTGGACCCATTAGCGCTGTGGCGACCGGGCACCTGGTTATCTTTTGTGGCGGTGGCTGTGCTGTTGCTGGCATGGCAGGGACGAGCACGCCCACGCGGTTTGATGGGCTGGTGTCTCGCAACCTTGCGCAGCCAGTGGCTGTTGTCGTTGGCAATGGGCGCGGCCTTGCTGGTATGGCGTGGGCAGTTGTCACTGCTCTCGTTACCGATGAATCTGGTCATGGCGCCGCTGGTGACTCTGCTGGTCGTTCCGCTCGGCATGTTGGGCTGGGCGCTGGCAGGCATCGAGTATCTACTGGCGGCGAGTGGATTCATTCCAGAGGAGATGGCAGGTATAAGCGGAGCTGGATTGAGTGGAATGCTGTGGCAGTGGTTAGCACACGGAGTGGCGCTGGGAGTCGCAACACTGACGCCCATCGCCGAGTCGTACGGTATGTGGCCATCCTGGGATGTATCGACAGGATTGGCAGAGTCGTGGGTGTTGGCTGCCGCATTGGTCACGCTGCTATCAGCCTGGTTGGCAAGCGGAGTGCCGGGAATCGATGCGAACATGAGGCGTGTCTGCAGCGTGGTAGCGGTGATATGGGGACTAGCACTTGGAGGCACGCTGCTGATGCCTTCTTCTTTCATTGAGATGAAAAGCTCACGGCCGTATGCATCACGCTCGTCGCATGATCCCGCGCTCAGCGTAACGGTGCATGATGTTGGACAAGGACTGGCCGTCTCGCTGGTGATCGGGGTGAGTTCGGAGGATGCATTGCAGTTCTTGGCCACGCCGTCCGTTCCTCGCCTTTGGCGCTATGATCTCGGCGCTGGCTCAACCTATGGTGCACCGCGGATCGCCTCATTGTTGCCATCGCTATCATCTGAGGGCGCGTCACAAGGTGTCATCATCAGCCATGCCGATGAGGACCATGCGGGAGGCGTCTCGGCGCTATCGGCCGCAGATATTGTTGAACTGTGGGTGCCAGATGGGCAGCGTACCCGACTCCTCAAAAAGGCCGGCGGGCTTGCTTCAGTGCCTCTCAAGGCATGTGTGGCAGGGCGCAAGGTCGTACTCGGTCACGTTGAAGGCAAGTCTCTGATGATGGAAGTACTGTGGCCTTCCCAAGGGCTGAAAACACGCAATGATAATGCGCATTCTTGCGTCGTGTTGATTCAGCACGGAACGCGACCCTTGGCACTGTTGACAGGAGATATCCGCCAACAGGAAGAGCGCCGGATCATTGCGCAGTTGAGGAAACGTCTTGCAGGGAAGTCGCTACCGCTGCTGATCGTCGCGCACCACGGCAGTCGCAGCAGCAGTGGTGATGCATGGCTTGAGGCCCTGTCGCCGCGCCATGCGATCATCAGCGCTGGACGCTACAATCCGCACGGCCATCCTCACGACGATGTGGTGGTTCGTCTGGCGGATCACGCTGAATGTCTATGGCATAGCGGGTTGGATGGTGCGCTGCGTTGGGAGTGGTCGCCCGCGGGTGAACACTTGATACCTGCACGTGGGGCTGCTGGTATCAGTGCGGGGTGCCTTGGGGTAAAATCTGCTGATTGATCAGATGCATGGCGTATTTATGCGCTTTACGCGGCAGGGATGACGCGTACGACATCTGACGACGATAATAATGATTGCCTCCCGGTAATAGAGGCATCGAGACCAAGGGAGAGGTCACATGCTGGAAGCCTTGTACGCTGGGGGAGTCTTGATGCTCCCGATTCTGGGATGTTCGGTCGTTGCACTGGCCATTATCTTCGAGCGCCTGTGGACATTGCGCACGCGACGCATTGCACCGCGTGGGCTAGGGCAAAAAGTGTGTGAACTGATCAGCCAGGGCCAGGTCAATGTCTATTGGCTGGAGAGTCACTCTCCGTTGGGCAACGTGTTGGCGGCCGGATTGCGCAATGCGCGGCTGGGGAATGAGCAGGTACGCGCAAGAATGCAAGAGTCAGCTGTGGCAGTGATTCATGACATGGAGCGCTTCTTGAGCCCGCTGGGCACGATTGCTGCCATCACGCCGTTGCTGGGGTTGCTGGGCACCGTGGTGGGCATGATTGATGTGTTTGCCGTGATCGTGGATGCCGGCAGTGCCGAGCGTGCTCAGGAGCTGGCAGGGGGGATTTCTCAAGCCCTGGTCACTACCGCGTCTGGACTGACGGTCGCGATTCCGGCGCTGATGTTTCACCGCTATTTCCAGCGTCGGGTGGAAGACATCACCGTCAACATGGAAGAGCAGGCTGGGCAGGTAGTGGAATACATTTCCCATCATCAAGGCGAGCTGGGTCTGGCCGAGAGTCACGATGGTATTGATCGCCGTAACGGTCAGGATCGTCGCGAGACGACACCGAGTGACATGCCTGCCTATATGCGGCGCGATGCGGATGACCCGTTCGGTGATGATGGCCGTGCGGATGGCGCCGGTGACAAGGGGGCAGGAATCGGGAGGCCATCATGAGGTTCCCCAGGCGCCAGCGCGAGTCGGTGGAGGTCAATCTCACACCACTGATCGATGTGGTCTTCCTGTTGCTGATTTTCTTCATGGTATCGA
Organism: Cobetia sp. QF-1; assembly: GCF_002213105.1. Taxonomy (NCBI): domain Bacteria; kingdom Pseudomonadati; phylum Pseudomonadota; class Gammaproteobacteria; order Oceanospirillales; family Halomonadaceae; genus Cobetia; species Cobetia sp. QF-1. Next base: position 426,497 of record NZ_NBVS01000001.1, on the reverse strand, counting down.
CCACGTTTGATTCTCGGCGTGCGCTGGATTTGATTCTGCCTCAGTCGAGTCAGGCCAGTGCCGTTGAACAAGCCCCGCTGATCTTGAGTATCGCGGCGGGCGGAGACTTTACGCTCGGGGAGGAGTCCCTCGCCGAGTCTGAGCTAGGAACGCGTCTTGCCGAGTACAAGGATCAGGCTGATCGCTTCGGGTTGATCCTCGAAGCAGATGGCCGCACCCCACATGCCAAGGTGGTGAAGGCATTGGATGCCGCCGCCGCAGTGGGTATTACCCGAGTGCGTATCAGTACGCGTACCGGGACGGATATATCACCACCGGATACCCCCTGAGGGTGCCGCCAAAGTCAATGGAGACCCCGTGAGTCGCGACTCCTCCTGGATTCATTACCGCCGCTTGCTCGGCTATGTTCGTCCGTACTGGAAGATGTTTCTGGCCGCGATTGTGGGCTACATCATCTACGGTGCCTCAAGTACGGCGCTGGCCGAGATGATGAAGCGCCTGATTGACGGCATTCAGAATCCAGATGCTCAGTTCCGACTGTTTCTCCCTCTCTTCGTCATCGGCATGTTTGCGGTGCGTGGTGTGGGTACCTTCCTTGGCACCTACTGCATGAGCGACGTGGCGCGTAACGTCGTGCATACGCTGCGTACCACCGTGTTCAATCACATGCTGCATCTGCCGGGGCGTTATTTTGACGAGAATTCCACTGGCCACCTGATTACCCGTGTGACTTACCATGTCGAGCAGATTACTGGTGCCGCCACCAAGGCGTTAACCATCATCATGCGCGAAGGCTTTTTCGTGCTGGGGCTGCTCAGCTATCTGTTCTGGACCAACTGGAAGCTGACACTGGTCTTCATCGCGGTGACACCGCTGATCGGTTGGGTCGTCAGTTATGCCAGCAAGCGCTTCCGCAAGCTTTCCAAGCGCATCCAGGGTTCCATGGGAGAGGTGACGCATGTCGCCTCAGAGGCCCTTTCCGGGCATCGCGTGGTCCGTACCCACGGTGCGGAAGATTTCGAGAAGGCGCGTTTTGCCGCGGTTAGTGAGTACAACCGTGAGCAGAAGATGAAGGAAGCATTGACCAAGGCCACGGCGACTCCGGTTATCCAGCTATTGATTGCCATCGCGTTGGCAACGTTGGTATGGCTGGCGATGGCCCCGGAGCTGATGGCTGGCATGACGGCAGGCGAATTCGTCGGCTTTATCACCGCCGCTTCGATGATGGCTAAGCCGGTACGTCAGCTGACGGAAGTCAACGGCGAGATCCAGAAAGGCATGGCTGCCTCTGAGGAGCTATTTGGTCTGCTTGATACTCCTCCTGAACCTGACAATGGCACCCTCGTTCCTGACGGACGTCTGGCAGGTCGTGTGCGCTTCGACAACGTGTACTTCCGCTATGCTGCACGCCAACCCGATGTGCTCAAGGGGATTGATCTGGAAGTGAAGGCTGGCCAGATGGTGGCTATCGTTGGGCGTTCCGGATCTGGCAAGTCAACGCTGATGAGCCTGCTGCCGCGCTTCTACGCGCCTACCGAAGGCCGCATTCTGATCGATGATGTCGCGATTGAAGACTACCAGCTGCGTCCGATGCGTCAGCAGATTGCACTGGTTTCGCAAAATGTCACGCTGTTCAATACCAATCTCACTGCCAATATCGCTTACGGCACTGGTGAGGTGGATGTTGAGCGAGTCGAGCAGGCGGCGCGTGCGGCTTACGCACATGAATTTATCGAACGCATGAGCGAAGGTTACAACACCGTTGTTGGCGATAACGGTGTGATGCTTTCCGGTGGTCAGCGGCAGCGCATCGCGATTGCACGTGCTATCTACAAGGATTCGCCGATTCTGGTATTGGATGAGGCAACCTCGGCGCTGGATACTGAATCCGAACGTTATATTCAGCGCGCGCTGGAAGAAGTCTGCCAGGGCCGGACCACCTTCGTGATCGCCCACCGTCTTTCTACCATCGAGAAAGCCGATCGCATCCTCGTGATGGATGACGGCGAGATCATCGAAGACGGTACCCACGAGGAGCTAATTCAGCAGGAGGGCGCTTATGCTGCCCTGCATCGCATTCAGTTCCGGGAGTCAGTCGACGCATGAGTGAACGACTGGTAGACGCCTGGTATCGCGGCGCCACGTGGTTGCATCTATTGCGCCCGCTGGAATATGTCTACAAGGGCGTAGTCGCACGCCGGCGTCAGGCATTCCTCAGCGGCAAGCGTGAGGTATGGAAGGCACCGGTGCCAGTGATCGTGATTGGCAATATTACGGTGGGCGGTACCGGCAAGTCACCGTTGGTGGCTTGGTTGGGCCGCTGGCTGAGTGAGCAAGGCTGGCGGCCGGGCATCATTTCACGCGGCTATGGCGGGCACTCATCGCGTTATCCACTGTTTGTGCAGGCCGATACGGACCCTCAGCACGCTGGCGATGAGCCCGTGATGCTAGCTCAGCAGACCGGCTTGCCGGTGGCGGTCGATCCGGACCGCCCGAGTGCAGCGCGCCGCCTGATTGCGGCGGGCTGTGACATTCTGCTATCCGATGACGGACTCCAGCATCACGCACTGGGGCGCGATATTGAATTGGTCGTCGTGGATGGCGAGCGCGGCTTTGGCAATCAACGTTGCCTGCCTGCCGGACCACTGCGTGAGCCACTGTCGCGTCTGGCCAGTGTTGATGCAGTGATTTCCAATGGCAATATCGACTGCACGTTGCTGCCGGTGGAGTCGCACTGCATGACGCTGACCCCCGTGCATTGGCGTCACCTGATCGACGATGTACGTTATCCGGCCAGCCATCAGCCGTTCAGCGGCTCGGTACATGCATTGGCCGGTATCGGTAATCCTCAGCGCTTCTTCCGTACCTTGACCACGTTGGGGGTGGAGCACATTCCCCATCCACTGGCGGACCATCATCGCTTTACGCCGACGGATCTGCGTTTTTCCGACAACTTGCCGGTGGTGATGACTGCCAAGGACGCCGTGAAATGTCGTCGCTTTGCCAATGAGCGTTGCTGGGCGTTGGACGTTGAGGCGCGCCCGGATCAGGCATTGGTTGAATGGCTCACCAAGCGCCTTGAAGCGCTCTGATACGATAATGATGAGCTGCTCGACACTGTATCGAGCGGCTCGGTCGTCACTTTTTCACGTTATGCTGCTTCTTAATCATTCCCCTGCTATTACCTCGGAGACGTCTCGATGGACAAGGAACTGCTGGCGCTGCTGGTCTGCCCGCTATGTCAGGCCAAGCTGACCTATGATGCAGCAAATGCCGAGCTCAAGTGTTTCTACGATGGCCTTGCCTATCCCGTGCGTGACGGTATTCCCGTCATGTTGGAAGAGGAGGCGCGTGAGATGGATGTCGATGAGAAGCTCAAGGGGAGCCGCGGCTGATGAGTGATCTTCCGCAGGACGTGACACTGTCGTCAGATGCGCTGCTCAACGCCACAACGGATGGCTTTGTGGTGGTGATTCCCGCGCGCTTCAACTCTTCACGCCTCCCGGGCAAGCCGCTGGCGGACATTCACGGCCAGCCGATGATCCAGCATGTCTGGCGTAACGCATGTGCCAGCCAGGCATCGCGTGTCGTGATTGCCACGGATGACGAGCGTATTCGCCAAGTATGCGAAGCCTTCGGGGCGGAAGTGGTGATGACGCAGGCGGAGCATCCCAGCGGTACCGACCGTTTAGCCGAAGTGGTCAGTCTACTTGAGCTGGCGCCCGAGACGCTGGTGGTCAACGTGCAGGGCGATGAGCCACTGCTGCCAGCAGCATTGATCGATCAGGTGGCCGTGCGCTTGGAAGAAGATGCCGGTGCATCAATCGCGACGTTAGCCGAGTCGATCGCGAGTGTCGATAGCCTGTTCAATCCCAATGTGGTCAAGGTCGTGCGTGACCTGCGTGGGCGCGCACTGTACTTCTCGCGTGCGCCGATTCCTTGGGATCGTGAGCAGTTCACCACTCCCCCGACAGTGCTGGCGACTGACTCCTGGCTTCGCCATATCGGCCTCTATGCCTATCGTGCCGGTTTCCTGACCGAGTATGTCGACTGGCTGCCGGCGCCACTTGAACAGCTTGAGCAGCTTGAACAATTGCGTGCGCTGCATCACGGGCATGCCATCCAGGTAGCGATTGCCTGCACTGCGCATCCGGCGGGTGTCGATACCTCAGAGGATCTTGAGCGGGTGCGCGCATGGCTGGCGAGCCATGCAGGAGACGTGTGATGAACGGGGATATTTCTCATGCCTCTCAGACGATTCGTGAGCAACTCGCCGCACGTGACGTGCCGGTTCAGCGCATTCTCATGGTGTGCTTGGGCAATATCTGTCGCTCACCGAGCGCAGAGGGTGTATTGCATGCCGCGTTGGCGCATCACTGGCTAGGTAAATGTATCGAGCTTGATAGCTGCGGTACCAGCGATTGGCACATGGGCGAGCCCCCAGACAGGCGTGCCATCGTGCATGCCGCCAAGCGCGGCCATGATATCAGCGGATTGCGGGCGCGCCAGTTGGCTGTGAGCGACTTCAGTGACTTTGATCTGATTCTGGTGATGGATGATGCCAATCTTGCCAATGTCACGGCGTTGGCACCGGCTGACAGCCCAGCGCTGATCTGTCGTCTGCTGGACTTCTTGCCGTCACCGCTGCCAGCGTTGGCCGAAGGCAGCCGAGAGGTACCTGACCCCTATATTGGCGGTGCTGATGCGTTCGAGCGTGTGCTGGATCTGATTGATAGCGCCTGTGCAGAGCTGATCTTGCTGCTCGCGTCACAGGGTCAGTCACACTCTGGGCACGCGCCACGAGGCCAGATGTGAGCGTTATGCGAGGCGCAAGTATTGGGCGAGGAGAGCCGAGTGGGCCGGCATCCAGTGTGTCGTTGGCCGCGTGCAATACGCTGGGTTTCGCGGCGCGCGCGCGCAGCTTCAGTGAGCCTGACAGCATTGAGGCAGCCCGCCAGCAGGTGCTGGCAGTACAGACAGCCAATGAGCGCCTGATAGTGATTGGCGGCGGTAGTAACCTCGTGCTGCTCCCATGGCTTGATGCACATGTCATGCGGCCTGCCTTCGATGCGTTGACGATAGTGCCGTCGCAGGATGGCCTGTCGGCGACTGTCCATGTCGAAGCCGGTCGGCGTTGGCATGATCTGGTGATGACACTGGCATCTCAAGGATGGTGGGGGCTTGAGAATCTGGCGTTGATCCCCGGTTGTTGCGGCGCTGCCCCCATCCAGAACATCGGTGCCTATGGCGTCGAGTTGGCCGACCACCTGTTGCGTCTTGAAGTGATGTCACTGGAAGATGGTAGCTGTCGCTGGATGAGTCGTGATGAGTGTCAGTTCGGCTATCGCGATAGCATCTTCAAGGGGGCGCTTGAGCATCGTGTGTTGATTACTCGGCTTGAGCTGAGCGTGACGCGTGAAGCGACGCCGCGATTGGGTTACGGAGATCTCGTGCGGCGTGTCAGTGATGCCATGTCAGGCGAATTACCCACTCCGCTGGCAGTGGCTAACGCTGTGATTGCCACGCGCAGCGAAAAACTGCCTGATCCTGCAGTGCTGGGCAATGCAGGGAGTTTCTTCAAGAACCCCCAGCTTCCGGCAGGGCAGGTGGAGGCGTTGTTGCAGCGCTATCCGGCAATGCCACACTTTGTGCAGGCAGATGGTAGCGTCAAGCTGGCAGCGGGGTGGTTGATTGATCAATGCGGCTTGAAGGGGGTGCGGCGTGACCACGTCGGTATTCATTCCCAGCAGGCACTGGTGCTGGTGCACTTTGGCGGTGGGCAGGTGAGTGAGCTTCTGGCACTGGCAGCAGAAGTTCGTGATGCGGTGGTGACGCGCTTTGGCGTGACGCTTGAGCAGGAGCCCCGTCTGCTGGGGGCCATGCCAGACTAGCGTTCATTTAGCTTCCGGTATTCGGCATGAAAAAAACGCTCCGCAGATAACTCTGCGGAGCGTTTTTGTTTTCATCACTACGTTGGCAAACTGCCCTCACCACTGGTGATAGGGTGAGGGCGGCGCAGCTTTTCAGTTTGACGTGTGGCTATTGTCATCCTGAGTTGTCGCATCCTGAGGGCTCGCACCGGCTTGCTCGGCAGCCTCACGCTCACGGCGCTTCACTTCACGCGGATCGTTGTACGCGCGAGCGCCACGACGACGGCGTTGCGCAGAGGCTGAGGCTTCAGTCGTTTCCTCTGCAGGCTCGCTGACAACGCTAGCCTCATCGTTGGTGATGTGTTCATCGACATCATCTTGGTCAGATGTGACTGACTCAGGAGCTGCTTGCTCAGGCACATGCTGCTCAGTGGCCGGTTCGGTAGCAATGGACGTTGCTACCGCCTCGGCAGGCTGAACATCGACGGCCTGAACGGCTTCCACCACTTCCGGCTGATCGAAGGCAGATGACGCCTCGACCGGTGCAGTCTCTTCTGTGGCGACTGGCTCAGCAGTGACGGCCTCTTCTGACGGTGCCACGCTGGCCTTGAGCACTTCATCGTCAGCGGCGGCTTCCGGAGCAACTGCCGCTGCAGTTGTTGCGGGAGTCCCGTCGGAGTCCTGCTGCATGTCAGAAACGTCACTGGCTTGTGCCTGGTGAACACTGTCCTGTTGGGCAGCATGCTGCTCGTCATGCTGGCTGGCATGATGTTCTGTCTGCTGAGGCTGGTGCGCTGTTGGTGTCTCGCTAGCCTGCTCAGCGATCTCTGCAGCTTCTTCCACTGCAGTCTCGGCAATCGGAGCCTCGGCTACCGGTGCTTGCGGCTCGACACTCTCTTTCAGTGTCTCATCGGTCGGTGCCTTCACTTCCGGTGCACTAGCTTCAGCCTCTGTAGAGGCTTCGACAGCGGCTGCGCGCGGTTCATCTGCAACCGCTGGTTCGACGCTTTCGGATTCTGCACTCTCGGTATCAGCAGCTTGCACTTCAGATGTCTGCGTCTCGGCAACACTCACTTCGACAGCGATGGTTTCAGTCTTTGCAGCGGCAACTTCAGCACTCGGTGCTTCAGTTGTTGCAGCTTCCTGAATTGGAGCAGCAGCTTGCACATCGGTTGCCGTCACGGCGCCGTCAGTACCTTCTTCGGTAATCGCCGGAACAGCCACTGTATCGCTGGCATCGTCGGACAGCGCCAGTGCTGCCTGCGGACCTGCGAGTGTCATGGCTTTGAGCGTCTGTTGCTCTTCGATAGCCTGCGGGTTAAGCGCATGGCTGCGACTACGTTCGCGTGGATTGTTGCGGGTCTCTTGCTGAGTTTCAGCGGTAGTCTGTTCGACTTGCTCGGCCTGTTCTGCAGCCTTGATAGACTCACGCGCCTGTCGGCTATCGACCTGCTCTGCTTTATCAGCCTTGCTGGGCTTCTCGCCACGGGCAGGCCTATCACTGCGCTTGCCGGAATCACGCTTTGCGGCAGTCTCGGGCTTGGTAGTGCTGTCAGCTTTTGCGCTTGTATCTGACTTCGGAGCAGCAGAAGTATTAGAGGCCGCTTCGGACTGCGGAGCCGTTACCGGCTCGAGTTTCTGAGACGGCTCAGCCTGCGGCTTGCTTTCATTGGTGAAAACTTCCTGCTGGCTGTCCTGGCGAGACTCGTTTGTCTTGCGACGATTGCCACGATCGTTGCGCTGACGGCGCTTGTTACCGCCATTGCGTCCTTCGGTACGGCCATCACTCTGACTATCGTTACGGCTATCAGTGTCATTGCTCCGCACCGTCTCGTTGGCACGAGTCGTGTCATTGCTACGAGACTCATTGCCGCGGGAATCATTCTCGCCATTGCGACGACGATTATCCTTGCGGTTGTCGTTACGACCCTCGTTACGGCTGTCATTGCGTGAGTCGTTGCGCTCGTTGCTGCGATTGCCACGATTCTCATTGCGTGAAGAGGAAGTGGCAGTGTCGCTGACGCTCTCACGACGCTCGCGTGCTTTGTCCAGTGCCTTGCGGGCTTCACTGGATTTAGTCGGCGCCGCCGGAGCGGCTGCATCATTCCCGAGCAGACGGCTAAAGCCCTTGGCAAGGCGTGACAGAAGGCCGCCACCACTGGCTACAGGGGGCGTTGCCTGAGCGACGACTGCCGGCTTGCTGGAAGAGGTGCGGCTATCTTGACGGCTGTCATTGCGTGAGCTTTGACGAGTGTCCTGACGGTTGTCATTACGCGAGCTTTGACGGTTGTCGTTACGTACGTCTGAGCTGCCTTCCTGGCGAGCATCCTGACGATTACGGCCGTTGCCATTCGTGTTGCGACGACGATTGCTGTTGTTCTTGCCATTATTGCCGCGAGCATCGTTGTCAGCCGTTGAGGCGGTTTCTTTCGGTGCAGCAGGAGCGGCGGCCGGCGCAGGTGTCGGGGCAACTTCCACTTCAACTTCCGGTGTGGCAACTGGTGCTGGCGTAGCGTGAGAAACGCTTTTGACGGCAGCTTCCGTACGGGCCGGCGGCTTATCGAAATTCGGATCTGGCTCCTTGCCCACTTCTGTCTCGACGGACAGTTCGAAGCTGGACTTGTCAGCACCATCTTCATCGACGTGATCATCACGTAGACGAACGACTTCGTAGTGAGGTGTATCGAGTTCCGGATTTGGCAGTAGTACGACATTCACGCCCTGACGACGCTCGATGTCGAACAAGGTGGCGCGCTTTTCGTTGAGCAAATACGTTGCGACCGGCACCGGCAGAATGGCGCGGATCTGAGAGCTACGCTCCTTCATGGCCTCTTCTTCGATGAGACGCATGATGGAGAGTGCCATGGAGCGCACGTCACGGATGGTGCCTTGGCCGTCACAGCGTGGGCAGACCACGCCGCTGGTTTCGCCCAGAGACGGACGCAGGCGCTGGCGTGACATTTCCATCAGGCCGAAGCGCGAAATGCGACCGATCTGGACGCGAGCGCGGTCAATCTTCAGTGCATCACGCACACGATTCTCGACTTCGCGCTGGTTACGAGCCGGCGTCATATCGATGAAATCGATGACGACCAGACCGCCGATGTCGCGCAGACGTAGTTGACGTGCGATTTCGTCGGAGGCTTCCAGGTTGGTCTGCAGCGCGGTTTCCTCGATATCACTGCCGCGCGTCGCGCGCGCTGAGTTGATATCGATGGAGACGAGAGCTTCGGTGTGATCGATAACGATAGCGCCGCCAGACGGCAGCTTCACTTCGCGCTGGTAGGCGGTTTCGATCTGGGATTCAATCTGGAAGCGCGAGAACAGCGGTACGTCATCTTCGTAGAGCTTGATCTTCTGTTGATAACTCGGCATTACCTGGCGCACGAAGGACAGGGCTTCATCCTGAACCTCGGAGGAGTCAATCAGCACTTCACCGATATCGTTGCGCAGGTAATCGCGCATGGCGCGAATGATGACGTTGGATTCACGATAGATCAGGAACGGAGCAGGGCGGCTTTCAGCCGCCTTGGTCACGGCATCCCAGACCTGAGCGAGATAGTCCAGATCCCACTGCAGTTCTTCAGCGCCTTTGCCGATTCCCGCGGTACGCACGATGACGCCCATGCGGTCTGGCAGGGTCAGGCTGTTCATCGCTTCTTTCAGCTGTGCGCGTTCTTCGCCTTCGATGCGGCGTGAGATACCACCGGCACGAGGATTGTTGGGCATCAGTACCAGATAGCGTCCGGCTAGACTGATGAAGGTGGTCAGGGCGGCGCCCTTGTTACCACGTTCTTCCTTGTCGACCTGAACAATGACTTCCTGGCCTTCCTTGAGGACTTCCCGAATGTTGGGGCGGCCTTGGCCGGGGTCCTTGGAGAAGTACTCGCGGGAAATTTCCTTCAGCGGCAAGAAGCCGTGACGCTCAGCGCCGAAATCGACAAAGCACGCCTCGAGGCTGGGCTCGATGCGCGTGATCTTGCCGCGATAGATGTTGGCTTTCTTCTGCTCGCGGGCCCCGGACTCGATGTCGAGATCGTAAAGGCGTTGTCCGTCGACCAGTGCGACGCGCAGCTCTTCCGGCTGGGTCGCGTTGATGAGCATCCGTTTCATGTCGTCTCGCTAGACTGGGCGTGCCGAAGGGCAGCCGCATTATGCGTCGGCGACGAGGAACCGTTTTCAGCTTCGTGTTGTGCTCAGCGCATGTCGTGGGATGCGTCTTTCGCATGCAGGAAAACCCGTAGGCAAGCCACATGCGGCATGATCATGTTGAGTACTTGGAAGAGGCAGGACGTGTTGCGGGGAATGATGCTCCTCCGGCCCTGCGGTCTCTTCCTTACACCTGGCATTCGCCGATTCATCGACGCCGGCCTTCGGCACGGATATCGAATGAGTACTCGGGCATCATGCCCGAGCGGTCTTATATCTTGAGGCTCATAAGGTGCTGAGCAGTTCTGCTGTATTAACTGCGTGCCGAATGCTCAATGCTCTCGCGTAGAGTGACATTGATGGCCGGCTACGCTGCGGCGCGCGGAGATCAGGCTTTCCGCGCCCGCTGATATCGTCATCTCGCCTTGGCAAATGCGGTATCGATGTTTTGCGTCATATCGCTGGCTAACCATTGGCCCCGAGCGACTGTCCTTGAGGCAGCATTCGATACCTACAACCGGCAGGTTCGATGCGCAGGACAGCACGCTACCGACAGGGTAGATGACAACAGGGTGTGCAGAAATCGTACACGGTGCTGATGTCGGTGCGCGTTATTTCGCCGCAGGCCATTTGGCCTTCTTCGCCGACTTGTGGCGCCTCTGAAGAGGTGCATTACAACCCGTTTTTGGCCACTCTGGCCAAGTTGCGAAGCTGGCGGTAGGGCATATAGAGAAGGCCCATCTCACCGCGTTCGAATATACCAGTAAAGGTATGGGCCAGCAATTCAGTTGCCAGATCAAATGCTTCGCCTCCAGCGCCCGTCGGATGAGGCTTGCAAGCACGCCGTGGCCGGTCATCGAGGGAGGGATGATTCCCCATTAGTCACATGACACCGTAGAATGAGCAGTCTGAGTGCGCCACGGCGTACGGCAACATGATGAGAAGGTAGCGCGAAGGCGATGCCGGAAAGGAGCGAGACATGGCCGAAGGCCAAGCAGTCCAGTGGATCGAGATCGCCCCGGAAATGGCTGGGCAGCGCATCGATAACTTCCTGCGCACCCGGCTGAAGGGCGCGCCCAAGGCGTTGATTTATCGCATTGTGCGCAAGGGTGAAGTGCGGGTGAACAAGAAGCGCATCAAGGTGGATTACCGCTTGCAGGCAGGAGATCTGGTGCGAGTGCCGCCATTACGATTGTCGCCGGAAACTGCCGTACAGGAAGTCAGTGACAATTTGCGCAAGGTGCTGGAAGGCTGCGTGGTCCGTGAGACAGCTGATTTCATGGTCATTAACAAGCCGTCCGGACTTGCTGTGCACGGCGGCAGCGGTGTCAAGATCGGCTTGATTGAAGCCATGCGGCAAGTTCGCTCTGAGTTGCCGTTTTTAGAGCTGGTGCATCGTCTGGACCGTGATACGTCCGGATGCATCCTGTTGGCCAAGTCACGAACGGCACTGGTGCAGCTGAATGCTGATCTCAAAGCTCACAAGATGACCAAGCTATATCTTGCGCTGGTCGAAGGGCGTTGGGATGCGCGGCGTGATTACGTCAATGCTCCGCTGGAGCGCTATGACGGGGGGAATGGTGAGCGTCGCGTGCGTGTTGATGAGGCTGGCAAGACGGCCAGTACACGCTATGCGGTGCGTGAAGCATTTTCGAGCATGACGCTGGTTGAAGCGGAGCCTGTTACCGGGCGCACACACCAGATTCGCGTGCACTCGGTGCATGCTGGGCATTCGCTGTTGGGCGATACCAAGTACGGTACCGAGCGAGGTAATGCGTTAGCGCGCAAGGTGGGGCTGGAACGTCTGTTCCTGCATGCCGCTCAACTCAGCTTTCCTGATCCAAGCGATGGGCGCACTGTCACCGTACGTGCGCCGCTGGATGCGCGCATGAAGCGTGTGCTGGCCAATGCTCGTGAGACGGGAGTTCGCCATGAATGATCACAGAATGGTGCTGTCAGTGCCGCGTTATCGACTTGTCATCTTCGATTGGGATGGCACGTTGATGGATTCCGAAGCACGCATTGTTGACTGCTTGCAGGCGGCATCCCGTGAGACGGGCATGGGAGAGCTATCTGCCGCTGCTGCGCGAGACATCATCGGCCTCGGTTTGCCAGAAGCGATGGAGAGACTGTTTCCGGGGATCGATGCAGTGCAGGGCGAAGCACTGGTCGCGGCCTACAAGCGTCACTTTGTAACGGTAGACACGACGCCGTTAGCGTTTTTCCCCGGCGTTGAGGCGGGGTTGGCGCGTCTGCGCGCCCATCCAGACCAGCTACTGGCGGTTGCGACAGGCAAGAGCCGTCGCGGGCTGGATCGCATGTTTGAGCATCACGCCTGTGGAAGTTGGTTTCATGCGTCGCGCACCGCGGACATGACGCTCTCCAAGCCGCATCCACTGATGCTCGAGGAACTGCTGTTGGAGCTGAACGTTGAAGCTCACGAAGCCTTGATGGTCGGCGATACCGAATATGATCTGGAAATGGCGCGCGCGCTGGGAATGCATAGCATTGGCGTCGACTATGGCGTGCACAGTGTGCCGCGCCTTGAGGCCTGCGCACCGCAGCGTGTGGTCTCACACTTCGATGAATTGATGGACTGGCTATACGTTCCGCAGTCGTAACGCAGTGGCATGATGGTTGATCTGGCTGGGAATGCAGACTCCTGAGATGAAAAACAGAACAAGGGACGGGAGCAAGATGCGATGAGTGATCAACCGCAGGATCCGTGGCGAGAAAGGCAAAGCGGACAGGCTCCGGCCGGAGTGACCGCGGATCAGCAGCAGGCACGTAGCACATCTTCGGCTGGGGAGGTGGATTGGCAGGCTCGTGAGCGTACCGCGCAGCTTGAGATGATGGACCGCTGGGTGCAGGGCGTGGTCACTGAGCAGCGTCGTTCGCGTCGCTGGAAGCTATTCTTCCGTTTCCTGTTCGCGTTGCTGTTCATCGCCTCGATCGCGACCTCGGTGTCGATCTTCATGCTGGGCAGCCAGCCGGCAGTGCTGCCCGGTGAGCAGCATCTGGGTGTCGTGCGTGTAAAGGGAGTGATTGAGGCGGATGGTGAGGCCAATGCTGAGCGGATCATCAAGGGATTGCGTGCCGCTTGGGACTCTCCCTCCGCTGTGGCAGTCGTGCTCGATATCAACTCACCTGGTGGTAGTCCAGTGCAGTCCCAGCGCGTTTACGACGAGCTGATGCGAATGCGTGAAAAGGGTGACAAGGCAGTGATTGCCGTGATCGAAGATCTAGGCGCGAGCGGGGCGTACTACATGGCGGCGGGCGCGGGAGAAATCATCGCAGCGCCATCAAGCCTGGTGGGCTCCATTGGTGTGATTTCCTCAAGCTTCGGGCTCAAGGGGCCGATGGAAGAGTTGGGTATCGAGCGTCGAGTATTTACGGCAGGAGATAATAAGGCGTTTCTGGATCCCTTCTCTGATATCTCGTCGGATCAACGTGCCTTCTGGCAAAACGTGCTGGCGACGACACATCAGCAGTTCATCGCAGCGGTCAAGGCAGGTCGGGGAGATAGACTCAAGGATGACCCGAAGCTGTTCTCCGGTCTGATCTGGACTGGCGAGCAGGCGCTTGATCTAGGGCTGGTGGACCGTACGGCGACGCTTGAACAGTTGACGGCAGAGCTGGCACCTAAGGGTGGTATTCACGACTACACGCCACGTCAGGACCCGTTTGAGCGCTTCACGCGTCGCTTCGCTGGGGTGGTGGCCAGCGCCGTAGGCTTGGACGCAACAGTGTCCCCGGTCAGCTATCGTCTTCCGTAGGTGGCCGGACCTGAGGGGGGGGAGGACGTTCAGCGCTCAGATGCATCGAGAAGTGGATCAAGGCCTGCCTCGCGTAGCAGTTCGCACAGGCGAATCAATGGCAGGCCTATCAGAGTGTTGGGATCACGGCCTTCAAGGCGCTCAAACAGTGTGATGCCCAGCCCTTCCATGCGAAAGCTGCCCGCCGAGTCGAGCGGTTGCTCGCGTTCCACGTAACGGGCGATCTCTTCGCTGCTCAAGATGCGAAAGACGACGTCGAAGCTCTCGTGGCAGACCCAATGGCGCGGCCTGGCGGTATCGATCAGGGCAAGCCCGGTCACGAAGCGTACGCGTCGACCTGAGAAACGTGCCAGCTGTGCGCGCGCTGCGTCCAGACTTGCCGGCTTGCCGAGAATCTCGCCTTCGAAAACAGCGACCTGGTCGCTGCCGATGATCAGATGCTGCGCATAGTTCTCGGCTACGGCGTTGGCCTTGCCCAGCGATAAGCGATGCACCAGTGTTTCAGCGTTTTCGCCGATGCGTGGTGTCTCGTCGATGTTGGGTGTGCTGCAGTCGCAGGGCAGGCCGAGGCGATTCAGTAGTGCGCGCCGCCAGCGTGAGCTGGAAGCCAGTACCAGGCGAGTCATTGCAAGTGTCCAGAGTGGCGGCCCTGCTGGTCGCGAGAGGCGTTTCAGGGCATTTGTATGGCAAGTCATTGAAATGAAGAGGGTTGCAGGATGCCGCAAATCCTCTCGGCATTGAAGAGACAGGGGCGTACAATCGCGCGCTGTACATGTTTCCTGTCATGACACCCCTGGTTGTCATTGAAAGAAAGCATGTGTGGAATGAACAAGTTGCTCATGCATTTTGACACCGGGAGGGGGAATCCCTATTATGGCGCGCCTATGTTGACCACAAGACTGCCGACCAAGGTCGAGCCCTACCGGCTGGCGTCATCGGGTAAATGCCTTGAAGGTGTTATCCCGCTGGCGGACATGCCCCGTGTCGTAGAAGCTATTGGTGTGCAGGAAAGCGACGTTCGTATATCGCTCACCTTCGACATTGATAGTCAGCGACGCAGCTTCATCGAAGGATCCATCTCTTTCGAGGCAAGTCTGCTGTGTCAGCGTTGTCTGAGGCCGACTGAGCCGGAGCCGCTTTCCAGCGACTTTCGACTAGGTCTCGTCACCAGCGATGCACTGGCGGCACAGCTGCCCGGTGAGTACGAGCCGGTAGTGGTGGAAAACGAACAGCTGGATCTCCTGTCAGTGATCGAGGATGAAGTGCTCCTGGTCCTGCCGCAGGTGGTCTACCACGAGGAGGCAGATTGTGCCGTCTCGCGCGACCAGCTGGCCAGCGGTGTGGAACCCGAGGCCTCGGACGCACCCGCTGTGAATCCATTCAGTGTGCTTCGCACTCTGAAGGACAAGCACTGAACTCATTTTGTCGACAAGATTGGAGTAATCCCCATGGCAGTTCAGCAGAACCGCAAAACTCGTTCCAAGCGTGGCATGCGTCGTAGCCACGACGCTCTGACAGCACCGACCCTGTCCCAGGACAAGGAAACCGGTACTATCCACCTGCGTCACCACGTTTCTGCCGACGGTTTCTACCGTGGCCGCAAAGTCGTTGATGCATAAAGCATTGATGCAGCGCGCGGTGTAACGCCGTGCGTATAGCCATCGATACGATGGGCGGGGACTTCGGTCCCCGCGCTACGTTACGGGGCACTGCCAGTGCGCTGCTGCGCGATTCGCGGCTATGCGCCACCCTTGTTGGCCCCAAGCATCTTCTGGATGCTGAGCTAGACTCCCTCCCAGCTTCACTCTCTCATGCTCGTGAGCGCCTTCAGACCCTGGCTGTCGACGGCATAGTTGCGTCTGATGCTCGGCCCTCCCGTGTATTGCGAGGCCGTGAACCCAGTAGCATGTCGGAAGCCTTGCGCCTGGTCGCCAGCGGTCATGCAGATGCCTGTGTCAGTGGTGGTAATACTGGTGCGCTGATGGCGCTGGCCATGCGAGAAGTGGGGAGAGTGGTGGGGGTTGAGCGTCCGGCGATCTGTGCGGCAGTGCCCACACGGGGCGCACGCCCTTGTCATCTGCTGGATCTTGGCGCAAACGTGGAGGTGGCGCCTCGCCATCTGCTCGCGTTTGCACGCATGGGGGCACTTCGTTGCCGCCTGCTCGAGGGTGTCGAACGGCCGCGCGTCGGCCTGCTCAATGTGGGTGTCGAGTCGGGTAAGGGCACGACGCAGGTGCGTGAGGCTGATGCACTATTGGCTAGTGCGGGGGAAGATTTCGACTACCTTGGCTTTGTCGAAGGGGGAGAGCTGTTCTCGGGCACGCTTGATGTCGTGGTGTGTGATGGCTTCGTCGGTAACATAGTGCTCAAGAGCAGCGAAGGGCTGGCGCAGATGTTGGCCGCTCAGCTTGGCGACACATTGGCAGCCAGCTGGCGGGCGCGATTGATGGCCTGGCTTGCACGTCCGGCATTGGCGCGGCTCACGCGAGAGATGGACCCGGTACGTTATAACGGGGCCAGTCTGCTGGGGCTTGCTGGCGTGGTAGTGAAGAGCCATGGGGGGGCGACTGGTGATGGTTTTTCCTTCGCGGTGACGCGTGCCGCACATGAGGCGCACCAACAGTTGCCGGTGTACTTGGCAGCAGGCATGACCCACGCAAGTGATATTGAGGGCGCAGTTGAGAGCCCTAAAAAAGAACTAGATAAGTAAATTGGTCTGAAACTTGTCCTCTGGGGTCGAGCTTGAGCGCGCACGGTGCGACAATGCCAGCGCTTGGCAGGAGAGCTGCTCATGCAAGGGCTTCTTCGCGCATTCAGACTGAAGCAGTCATGTGGTCGGTGGCAGGCAAGATAATCGTGCAGAGTGATTCATGGGTCCCAAGTGGGTCATGGGTGTGACGTGAGAAAGAAGCAGGCTTTCCTCTGATAGTTACGTGGTGATGAAAGCGTTTACGGATCAGTGGAAAGCGGGTTTCATGACCCGTGTCAGTCCCACCTGAACAGATGGAAATGGTGACAGCAATGACAGAATCCCTGGCCCTCATCTTCCCGGGACAGGGCTCCCAGCAGGTCGGCATGCTGCGGGAGCTAGCGGAGCGCTATAGCGTCGTCCGCACTACCTTCGAGGAAGCCTCTGACGCGCTGGGGCGCGATCTCTGGCACCTGACACAGGAAGGTCCGGCTGAGGAGCTCAATCGTACCGAGCTGACTCAGCCGGCGCTTCTGACGGCGAGTGTTGCTATCTGGCGTGTCTGGCAGGAGTTGGAAGGCCCGCGTCCTGGCCGCATGGCAGGCCACTCGCTGGGCGAGTACAGCGCCATGGTCTGTGCTGGCGTGATCGGGTTTGCCGAAGGCATCAAGCTGGTCAATCTGCGTGGCGAAGCCATGCAGGCCGCTGTTCCGCAAGGGCAGGGCGCGATGGCGGCCATTCTCGGCCTCGAGAATGCTCAGGTCGAGGCGGCCTGTGCCAGCGCTGCGCAGGGTGAAGTGGTCGCAGCAGTCAACTATAATGCTCCGGGTCAGGTTGTGATCGCAGGTGGTACCGCTGCTGTCGAGCGCGCCATCGCTGCCTGTCAGCAAGCGGGTGCCAAGCGCGCCATGCCACTGCCAGTCTCTGTGCCATCGCATTGTGATCTGATGCGTCCGGCGGCTGACAAGCTGGCCGGAGCCATGAATGCCATCGACTTTCGGACACCGCGCTACACTGTGATCCAGAATGTCGACGCGCAGGCGCATGAAGATGTTGAGACACTGCGTCAGCGCCTGATTGAACAGCTCTATCAGCCGGTACGCTGGACGGATTGCGTCAATGCGATGTTTGATAGTGGTGCGCGGACCTTCATCGAATGTGGTCCTGGCAAGGTGCTAACGGGCCTTGGCAAGCGTATCCAGCGCCAGGCGCGCGGCCTTGCAGTGAATGATCCGGATAGCCTCGAAGTAGCGCTGGAACTTGCCCGTGAAACTGCTGCCGAACAGAATAAGTAAGCTCATGATCAGCCCGTGTGGCTGGTCATATGACTTGGATTAGCCAACTCAGGACTAAAAATGACGACCGAACGCAGAATCGCACTGGTGACCGGTGCCAGTCGTGGCATCGGCCAAGCCATTTCCCGTGAACTGGGCCGTCAGGGCCGCATCGTGATTGGTACTGCCACCAGCGAGAAAGGGGCTCAGGCTATCAGCGCTGACCTCGAAGCTCATGGCATCGAAGGCGCAGGCATGCTGCTCAATGTTACTGACCAGGCAAGCGTAGATGCGGTGGTCAAGGAAATCGGCGAACGCTTTGGCGCACCGACCATCCTTGTCAATAATGCAGGCATCACGCGTGATAATCTGTTGCTGCGTCTGAAAGAAGAAGACTGGGATGCGGTGCTCGACACCAATCTCAAGTCCGTCTTCCGCGTCAGCAAGACCTGCCTGCGTGGCATGACCAAGGCGCGCTTCGGCCGTATCGTCAATATCTCGTCTGTGGTCGCGACCATGGGCAATCTCGGTCAAGCCAACTATGCTGCCGCCAAGGCTGGCATGGAAGGATTTGGCCGCTCGCTGGCGCGTGAAGTCGCGTCGCGGAACATTACCGTCAACTCAGTGGCACCGGGTTTCATTGCCACTGATATGACTGAAGCATTGCCGGAAGCGCAGCATACTGCGCTGCTCGGCAACATCCCGCTGGCGCGTCTTGGCCAGCCGGAAGAGATTGCTGCGGCAGTCGGCTTCCTGACCAGTGATGCAGCAGGCTACATTACCGGTGAGACGTTGCAGGTGAACGGCGGCATGAATATGCGCTGAACCCCGCGCAGGGACGTGGTTGCGTCCCCTTGGGGTGGCCTATAAACTACGCCCAGCTTTTTCGAGCTGCGGATTCCGTACCACTAGGAGTGATTGTTAAATGAGCACCATTGAAGAACGCGTCAAGAAGGTTGTGGCTGAGCGCCTGAATGCCAAAGAAGAAGAAATCCAGAACTCTTCCTCTTTTACTGAAGACCTCGGCGCCGATTCCCTGGACACCGTTGAGCTGGTGATGGCTCTGGAAGAGGAATTCGATACTGAAATTCCTGACGAAGAAGCAGAGAAAATCACCACCGTGCAGGAAGCTATCGATTACATCGTCAACCACCAGTAAGGTGGATTGAAGCGATCGCGGAGTTCATTTTCTCCCGTGGTCGTGATGTAATTGTCTGTACGTTCAAGGGCCGCACTGTTCATCAGTGCGGCCCTTGTCGTTACTGGGTATTGTGTTGGTTATGATATCGGTAATGATGGCGTTCTCCGGCGGTATGGTAGAGGGGCATCGGCGCATCCAGTTGCGCGTCGTCTCGACAGAGGAGTCCTTGTGTGCCAAGTCACGGAAATTACGCATGAAAACCGACTGCCCACGCATGGCAAGGTTTCTGTATAATGCGCTTAATTACGGCCCAGGCGCAGATGGCCCAGGCGTGCCTAATCGATAGTTTTGGAGGAGACACGATGCCTCGCAGAAGGGTAGTGGTGACAGGTCTAGGCCTGGTGACCCCCGTCGGAAATACCGTCGAGGAAAGCTGGAGCAGTATCAAATCGGGCAAGAGTGGCATTGCGGCTATCGAGCATTTCGATGTCAGCGGCTTCAATACCCGTTTTGGTGGTTCCATCAGGAATTTCGATGTGGGTCAGTATCTGAATCCGAAAGAGGCCCGCAAGATGGACCTCTTCATTCAGTACGGTATCGCGGCGGCCCATCAGGCCATCCACGATTCTGGTCTTGAGTGCACTGAAGACAATGCCGATCGAATCGGTGTGGCCATCGGGTCGGGCATCGGCGGACTGCCGATGATCGAGCACAACCACAAGGCCATGGAAAAGGGCGGTGCACGTCGCATCTCGCCTTTCTTCGTGCCCGGCTCCATCATCAACATGATCTCCGGTAATCTGGCGATCATGTTCGGGTATCGCGGTCCGAATATCGCGATCACCACGGCATGTACTACCGGTACCCACAACATCGGCTATAGCGCACGCACCATCGCCTATGGCGATGCTGATGTGATGGTGGCGGGAGGGGCTGAAATGGCGACCACGCCGCTGGGCCTCGGTGGTTTCTCGGCTGCGCGTGCACTGTCGACGCGTAACGATGACCCGCAGTCAGCGAGTCGTCCGTGGGATCGTGATCGTGATGGCTTCGTGCTATCCGATGGCGCGGGTGTTGTCGTGCTCGAGGAATACGAGCATGCCAAGGCGCGTGGTGCGACCATCTACGCTGAGGTACTCGGCTTCGGCATGTCCGATGATGCACACCACATGACGGCGCCGCCCGAAGACGGTCGTGGTGCAGCCGCTGCGATGCGTAATGCCATTCGCGATGCCAAGCTGAACCCGAGCCAGATCGACTACATCAATGCTCACGGCACCTCCACCAATGCCGGTGACAAGGCCGAGAGCCTTGCAGTCGAATCCGTGTTGGGTGATGCGGCGCGCAATGTGGCAGTCAGTTCCACCAAGTCAATGATTGGCCACCTGCTGGGTGCTGCCGGTGCGGTAGAAGCCGTTTTCTGCCTGTTGGCGATGCGCGATCAGGTCGCTCCACCGACTATCAACCTCGACAACCCGGCCGAGGGCTGTAATCTCGATTACGTGCCGCATACCGCACGTGACATGAAGATTGAGTACACCTTGTCCAATTCCTTTGGCTTCGGCGGCACCAACGGTTCGTTGGTGTTCGGCAAGCTCAAGGACTGAGATCACACGGCTATCGTGTGATCTCCTCTCAGACGCGCTCCCATTAGGGGGCGCGTCTGTCTATGGCGCACGGTCAGTTGTCTGTTGCCGCTCTCGTCATCATCCGTACACTCTCGCAGGCATGCCATCATCTGCATGTCATTATCTGTACGCCCTCATGGGAGTTATCGCCATGACTGACATGAATTGCCCGACAACACTGGGGGCTGACCTGCCTCTCGATGATCGTGGGTTGGCTTATGGCGAAGGTGTTTTCGAGACGATTCTGGTCCGTGATGGCGTGCCACAATTGTGGTCACAGCATATGGCGCGACTGACACGTGGCTGTATGCGATTGGGCGTGGCGGTACCCTCTGACGCCGCTCTGATAGCGTGTCTTGAGGTATGTGGTGGTCGGGGGCTTGAGGTGCTCAAGCTGATCGTGACCGGTGGTTCCGGTGGCCGTGGTTACAAGATGCCGGATCAGCCTGTGCCACGCCTGCGCGCTCGCGCGATGCCTTTCGCCGTCGATCATCAGGCACGGCGCGGCATCACGGCACGCGTGTGTGAGTTACGCGTCGCTGAGCAGCCAGCACTGGCCGGTCTCAAGCATCTCAACCGGCTGGAGAACGTCCTGGCGCGCCGCGAGTGGACAGATGCTGCCATCAGCGAGGGGCTATTGCTCAATGTGCGTGGTGAGCTTGTCGAAGCGACCAGCATGAACCTGCTCTGGTATCGTGACGGGCGCTGGTATACGCCATGGCTTGATCGAGCAGGGGTCGAGGGCACGTTATTGACAGCGTTGAGCGCTGAGCAGCCCATTGAAAAAGTTCGATTGGGTATTGAAGCACTGCTCGCCGCTGAGCAGGTCGTGTTGCTTAACTCAGTGCAAGGTATCTGGCCTGTCACGCGCCTGCTGGATAGCGAAGGCGAATGCCTTAATGAATGGAAGCAGGGAAAATCTCCTGCGCTGGATATAGTGAACAAGCGTGTCGCGTGTTTGCTCGGTGAGCGCGTGGACTGACAGAAGCTCTACGGCAGTGGCATGCAGTGTCGCGTGTCGTCTGTGTATCGCCTTCTCTGATACGAAGAATGGATAACTGACTATGCGTGTGTTCAAGGTGCTGTTGATGTTGGTAGTGGTGGCAGTCGCTGCTGGCGTTGTGGGCTTTCGCTATTGGCAGGCGCAGTTACTGTCGCCGCTAGCTATCGAAAAGGAGCAGATCTTTGAGGTACCCCGTGGCGCTAGCCTCACGAAGGTCGTGAGTGATCTGGAAGCTGAAGGCATCATCGAGGCTAGCTGGCCGTACAAGGTGTGGGCACGGCTCGAGCCGACGGCCGTCAACGGCCTGCGTGCAGGTGAATTCCGCCTGACACCGGGCCTGAATGGCCGTGAGCTGGTGGCGCTGCTGTCCAGTGATGAGGTGGTCAGTTACACCCTGACCGTGCCGGAAGGCTGGACCTTTGCCCAACTGCGCACCGCTATCAATGTTGCCCCCAAGCTTGAGCACGCCACGCAAGAAATGAGCACTGCTGATCTGATGACGGCGATCGGGGCGGGTGATGAAAAGCCGGAGGGTCGCTTCTTCCCGGACACCTATCGCTATCATAAGGGCGTGAGCGATATCTCGTTGTTCAAGCGCGCCCACAAGCGCATGGCGATCACGCTTGAAGAAGTGTGGGCGAATCGCGATCAGGGTCTGCCGATTTCAAGTGCCTACGAAGCACTGATTCTGGCCTCGCTGATCGAACGTGAGACTGGTGCTCCCGAAGAGCGCGGCGAGATTGCTGGCGTCTTCAAGCGTCGTCTTGAGCGTGGCATGCGTCTGCAGACAGACCCGACGGTCATCTATGGCTTGGGAGATGACTATGATGGCTCGTTGTCGCGTGCGGATCTGCGCAAGCCGACCCCCTGGAACACCTATGTGATCACCGGCTTGCCGCCAACGCCGATCGCCATGCCGGGGCGCGCTGCGCTTGAAGCTGCTGTGCACCCCAAGCCGGGCGATACCTATTACTTTGTTGCCAAGGGTGAAGGGCGTCATCAGTTCTCGCGTACGCTGCGCGAACACAACAACGCCGTACGCCGCTATATTCTCAATCGCGACTGAGCGATGCCGTGCATCAGTATCACCACGATTCAACCGCTGTCAGGATCAGGAAACACCATGTCTTCACGCCCGCTGTCTTCACGCACGACGCCTTCCTGCTCGACACCTTCCGGCGGTCAGACGGCCGTTGATACCTGCCAGTCGGGGCGTTTCATCACTTTGGAAGGCGGTGAGGGTGTCGGCAAGAGCACCAATGTCGCCTTCGTGGTCGCCGAGCTGGAAGCATGTGGTATCGAGGTGGTGCGCACGCGTGAACCGGGCGGTAGTGAGCGCGCGGAGGCCATTCGCCAGCTGCTGCTGGACCCCGCGCCCGCTGAGTCGCTATGCGATGACGCCGAGCTGTTGTTGATGTTTGCTGCCCGTGCTCAGCATCTGGCGGCGACCATTCGTCCTGCCTTGGCGCGTGGTGCCTGGGTAGTGTGTGATCGTTTCACTGACGCCACCTTTGCTTATCAGGGTGGCGGTCGTGGGCTTCCACAGGCGGATATTGCCGCGCTTGAGACACTGGTGCAGAAGGGGTTGCAGCCGGACCTTACCCTGTTGCTGGACATGCCTGTCGAGGCAGCGCGTGGGCGACTTGCCGCGCGGCGTGCTGAGACAGGTGAAGGGGCCGATCGTATCGAGCAGGAGGCCGAGCAGTTCTTCGAGGCCGTGCGTATTGGCTATCATCAGCGCCGCGATGCAGACCCTGAGCGTTTTGCTACCATCAATGCCGATCAGTCACTGATGGCAGTGCAGGCTGATATTGCCGCGGCACTCGCCACGCGTGTCGCAGATTGGCAGGCTGCCACGTCCGCAGGAGACAAGGCATGAGTGCATCAGATGCCAGCGGTGGTGTCACTCTCTCGAGCTTCTCGCCACTCCCGTGGCAGCATTCACTGTGGCAACACTTCACGCAGGTGCATGATAGCGGTCGCTTGCCACATGCAGTGATGCTGAGCGGGCCAGCAGGCCTTGGCAAGCACGAGTTGGCAGATGCCATGATCGCACGCGTGCTGTGTCGCACGGCACTGGGCAAGTCCGGCGTTGCTGCCTGCGGAGAATGTCATGGTTGTCATATGCTGGCGGCGGGCCATCACCCTGACCTGATGGCGATCGCACCACAGGATGTCGGCAAGATGATCCGCATCGATCCGATTCGCGAGGTCAACCGCTTCGTCTCACAGACCGCGCAGCAGGGCGGCTATCGCGTCATCCGTCTGCAGCCGGCAGAGTCGATGAACATTGCGTCGGCGAATGCGCTGCTCAAGAGCCTCGAGGAACCGGGTGCCAAAACTCTGTTCATCCTGCTCAGTGATATGCCATCACGCGTACTGCCGACGGTCCGCTCGCGTTGTCAGCAATGGCCATTGGTCATTCCGCAGAGCCATGAAAGTCTGCCGTGGCTTCAGGAGCAGTTGGGGGATGATGCCCAAGCCTTGCTACGCATGGCCGGTGGATTACCTCAGTTGGCGGTACGTCTTGGCGTATCGGAGCAGCGTCAGCTGCGTCAGGCGTTGCGAGAGCTTTTCGATGCCCTGGTGCGCGGCGGTGAACCGGTCGCTGAAGCATGGCGGTTGGAGCGACAACCGTTGGCGCAGGTGCTGTGGTACGGTATCGCATGGCTGGAGGATTTGATTCGCATGGGGTTGTCCGGCAATGCAGGGCATCTGCGTGATCCAAGCTTGGAGCCGTTACTGCGTCAGGCGGTCAAAAATGGCCGTACCCAGGACTGGTTCAAGCTGCTGGACTTCGCGCGTGAGCAACGACGGTTGTTGGCCGCCGGAGGCAATCCCAATCCCCAGCTGGTGCTGGAAGCCTGGTTGGTGCGCTGGTCAGCCTTGCTACGCTCCTGATATGGCGTAGCGTGCGTCAGAAGCCAGGTAAGGCGACTGAGCTGCCGACAGGCCGAGTGTGGCCAGTCGCGCTAGACTATTCAGCAGTATGCAGTAGCAAAGGATTCAATCCGCGCTGTGCCCGTCGGAGGCATGAGGTCCGTTGACACGGCGCTTGGTATCGAGACTGGATGCGCCGGCAGTGACCGGCCGGAGGTGAAGGATGCACACCGCTCCACAGCAAGGCCAGAAGGCGCTGTCGCTGACCATTCGTGATCAGAAGACCCTGCTGGCAGCCTACATGTCGACGCTAGTGCGGGGCGGCATCTTCGTACCGACCACTGAGCGCTACACCATGGGGCAGGAGGTTTATCTGCTGCTGACTCTGCCGGAAGAGTCCGAGCGGATTCCCGTCACTGGTCGTGTGGTCTGGATCTCACCTCAGGGTGTCGGTGGCCGTCGCACACCTGGCATCGGGATTCATTTCAGTGAGGAAGATCGCCAGGTACGCGACCATATCGAGAATCATCTGGCCGGTATGCTGGGCAAGGGTCACGCCACCTACACGCTATAGTCACTAGCGAGGAGCCTTGGTGAGAAGCTCTGACGACAGGGTATGGCGAAAGTATCTGGTAAAAGTAGCTGGTAAGAAGTGAGCAGGCTTCGGCCTGCCTGAATACATGTCGACCGGCCGCGCAGTAGCGCCGTGCCGGTCGTCTCCGTTTTTCGCGGCGATTCACGTTGCGCCCATCAGCAAGTGAGAGTTCTGGATGTTTGTCGATTCGCATTGTCACCTTGATCGCCTGAAGCTCGAAGAACACGGCGGCACTCTGTCCGGCGTGCTGGACGCGGCGCGTGCCCGTCACGTGCACCAGTTTCTCGCCATCGCAGTGACGCTGGATGATGTGCCGGAACTCTCCGCCATCGAGCAGGAGCACGACGACGTGGTGATCTCCGCCGGCGTGCATCCGCTGCATCAGGTAGATCCGGAACCAACGGTCGACGATATCAAGAAGTGTGCTGAGCGCTATGGCGCGGTGGCCATCGGTGAGACGGGCCTCGATTATCATTATGAGAGTGTCAGCCGTGAGGTGCAGTACGAACGCTTCACGCGTCACTTGATCGCTGCGCGTGAGCTTGAACTACCGGTCATCATTCACACGCGTGAAGCACGAGAAGACACCTTGGCGCTGATTCAGAAGCATACCGATCCGGCCGTCGGTGGTGTGCTGCACTGCTTCACTGAAGACCTTGATATGGCTCGTGTCGCGGTAGGTCACGGCTTCATGGTGTCCATCTCCGGTATCGTTACCTTCCGCAATGCTGAGCATGTCCGTGAGCTGGCTCGCGCCATCCCGCTGGATCGCCTGCTGATCGAGACTGACAGCCCCTATCTGGCCCCAGTGCCGTATCGTGGTACCTCCAACGTGCCGGGTAATGTGGTCGAGGTCGCGGAATGCATCGCAGCCGAGCGTGGTATCACCGTCGATGAGCTGGCCATGCAGACCACGGCCAACTTCTATCGGCTGTTCCGTACCGCCGCACCTGAGGCACCAGAAGGCGTGCGCGAAGCACTGACCAGCAGTGGCATGCTCAATAACTGAAGCTTCCTTGTGCGGGGAAAGCTTCCTTTAACGGGAGGTGCACCATGAATCCAGCCGCCATCTTGACGCAACTGGGCAAGCAGGCCGAGGGTAGCCAATCGCTGCCGCCAGTCGACCAGTGGCATCCCGAGCATTGTGGTGAGATGGATCTTGTCATCTGCCGCGATGGCCGCTGGTTGCATGAGGGCGCTCCCATCGGGCGGGCGCGACTGGTGCATCTGCTCTCACGGGTGCTCCGGCGTGAAGCCGATGGCAGCTATTGCTTGGTCACACCGGTAGAGAAGATGACTATCCAGGTCGAAGACCGCCCCTTTTTGGCAGTAGATTGCGCGCTCGTTGCAGAGACAAGTCCTTCTAGTGTCGTCTCAGGTGATCACCAAGCGGTATGGCAGCTGACGACCGATCAAGGCGATATCGTGCGCCTTGAAGGCGAGACCTGTCTTGAACTCAGCGAGACGCCAGAGGGCGAGTGGCTGCCCGAAGTGGTGGTCCGCTTCGGACTGGCGGCGAGGCTGCATCGCAATCTCTATTATCGCCTGCTGGAAACGGCTGATATCCGTGAGCTAGACGAGGGTGGTCAGGCGCTAGGCTTCATGAGTGGTGGGCGCTGGCAGTGCCTTGGGCACCTGTCTGCTGCTGAAGCCGATGGCTGACGTGACGCCAGATCGCTGAAATCGTACTCGTCCTCTGTACGCTGTTACCGATGTTTCCCACACAGGTTCTCATGTCTCAGTCATTTCCCCCTCTTGAATCTGAACGGCACGTCTCCTCGCTCAACGACACGACTGCTGAAATGTTGGAGTCGGACGCTACCTCTGACATGCCGGACGCCGCTGTCGCGGAGAGTGAACCAACACCGCTTGAGGCGGCGCTCGCTACTCTCTCACGACGACTGACGAGCCAACAACGTGCGGTGGTCGAGCATCGTGGTCGCCATGCGCGGGTAGCGGCAGTTGCCGGCTCTGGCAAGACGACGACAATGGTCGCGCGGGTGCTTGGTCTGTTGGCTGAAGGCATCGCGCCGCAGCGCATTCTGGTGCTGATGTTCAACCGCTCGGCGCGCGAGGATTTCGTTGTCAAGTTGGCACATTCAGCCCCACCCGGTACGCGCTTGCCCGACATTCGCACCTTCCATTCCATCGGCCATCGCCTGACGACCACGTTGGTGCGCTGGGGCAGTCTTGAGCCGCGCGAGTTGATTCAGCAGGACTGGGCGCTGGAGCGATTGCTCAAGCAGGCGGCCCAGCGCGCGCTGGGCGATGCAGATCGCAGTGAGCGTGAAGCCGCACTTGATGGTGAGCGTCTTGAGGCGCTTGCTCAGTTCTGTGACCTGGTCAAGGCAGAAATGTGTGAGCCGGCGCTACTCTACGAGCGCATGAATCTGGGGGAGCATACTGGTCACTTCGTGGAATCCTTCGTGCAGTTGGAGCAGTTGCTCGAGCAATATCGCCAGATGACCTACGCCGATCTTCTGTATCGGCCGCTGCGTCAGCTGGAGCGAGAGCCCGAGACACGTGCGCGGATCCAAGGGCATCTCCAGCACGTCATCATTGATGAGTATCAGGACATCAACGAAGCACAGCAGCGCATGTTGTCATTGTTGGCAGGCGCGCCTTCGGCTGAGGACGTCGCTGCGGGTGCACCGTCAGACGCCTCTGCCATTGCAGAAGTCATGGCGGTGGGAGATGCCAATCAGTGCATCTATGAGTGGAGGGGCGCACGGCCTGATTACATGTTGACGCGCTTTGCCGAGAGCTTTCCTGAACCGATGGACTTTCCGCTCAGCTATACCTTCCGTCACGGCCATCGCCTAGCGCTGGCGGCCAATCATGCTATCGCTGCCAATGCGCGCCGCCCCGATCAGCTATGCCTTGCCGCGCCCGGTACGCCGGGTACGCGTCTGGCCGAGGGGCAGGGTGCTGCTAGTCTGGTTGCGGCGCTGACAGCCTGGCGGGCGTCGGGGCGCAGTGGCGCTGAAGCCGCCGTGCTTGTTCGCAGTTGGGCATTGTCGGTACCGGTACAGCTGCAGTTGCTCAAGGCGGGAATTCCCTTTCGTCTCGGGCGCAGTGATCGCTTCGTATTTCGCTTGCCACTGGTGCAGGCGTTGGCAGGCTATCTTGAATTGTCACGTGATGCCTCACTGCTGACAGATCCCGTGCACCTGACGTTGCTGTTTACCCAGCCCACCGCCTTTGTCGCGCGCGAACGTCTTGAGCGCCTGTGTCAGCAGCTGGCGGAAAGTCGGCATTGGCCGAGCAAGGAAGACCCGATACTCGAAGGCCTCAAGCCGCTGCAGCGTCGAACGCTCAGGAAGCGCTGGCAGTTGCTGTGCGACTTGCCGAGTCTGCGCGACTGGGCACCGGCGCGCTTGTTGCGTCACGTGGTCGATGAACTGGAGGCCGACAAGATTCTGCGTCGTGCCGCGGCGCGACGCGACAAAGGTGAAGAAGATGTACGGCTGCTGGATGTACTGATCGAGCAGGCAGGTGAATTGGCCAATGATCCAGAAGCCTTCATCATGCTACTCAGAAATCCCGTCGAGGATGCTGCCGATGGTGTGTTGATTACTACGGTGCATGGCGCCAAAGGGCTTGAATGGCCCTTTGTTGGCCTATGGGGCATGAACGAAGAAGACTTTCCGGCCTATTCGCGCGACAACCCGCTGAGTAGTGAGCGCCTCGAGGAAGAGCGACGGCTGTGCTATGTCGGCGTGACGCGTGCCCGTGAACAACTACATCTATGGCGCGATGGCGGTACGCATCCGCCCAGCCGCTTCCTGGCCGAGCTCTGTGTGGATGACTGCACGCGATTGGGTGACTGGGTTCACAGTGCTGGCCAGCGCGCAAAGACCGCTGCGAACACGCAGGATGATACAGCGGCATCTGCGCAAGTCGCTGAACCAGCACTGCGTGTTGCATCGCCGGGGCTGGGGCAAGCCTATCTGGCGCGTTTGCCGCTGGCGCGCCACGGGATTACTCCGCCCACGCTTGAGGCGACACCTGCGGCCAAGGCATCAGCTACATCAACGCGGAAGACTCAGGCAAGTGCGCCACGCTCAGGAGGGACACATTCGCGCAAGGCCTCTTCACGTGCCGAGCCTGTGGTACTGCGCCGGGTGGGTGGTTGGGAGATTGGTCAGCGCCTCCATCATGATGCCTTCGGTGAAGGCGTCATCGAGGAAGTCTCCGGCAATGAAACCAACCCATTGATTGAAGTGCGCTTTGCCGATGGCAACAAGCGCCGTCTGATCGCCACGCGTGCACCGCTGAAACTGCTGTAACGGTCAATGACGGCCGGTATTTATCGATACTTTGATGGAAAACCGGCACTTTTCATTCGTCATATCATCATCACGTCAGACAAGGAGTTCTCATGGCGCATTATCCTGATCCTGCTGCCCTCGCGGCGGCCTCGTCTGCCACTTCGCTACTGACGCCAGGCCAGCGTCAGGCACCGTTGCTTGATGCGGGGCAGCTGGTGACCCAGTTGGCGATGGCCGGTCTGACGTCTCCCGTGGTACTGGATTGCCGTGCGCGTCTCGATGATGGTGACGCTGGTGAGCGGATGTGGCGTCAAGGGCATCTGCCTGGTGCCGTGCATGTTGATATGGACCGCGATCTCTCGGCCTCTGTGCGTGAAGATGGTGTCGGAGGTCGACACCCGTTGCCATCCTACGACGTTGTCGCTGGACTGTTCCGTCGCCTGGGTATCACGCCTGAGCATCAGGTGGTGGTCTATGACGACATGGGAGGTCAGATGGCTGCTGCGCGGCTGTGGTGGATGCTGGCCTGGGCCGGTCATCCGGATGTGCGTGTGCTCGACGGTGGAATTCAGGCTTGGCAGGCTGTGGGTGGTGAACTCAAGCCTGCACCGTCAGCGCCGGTGTCACTTGATACCAGTGACTGGCAGCCGAACTTCGATGACAGCCTGCTGGTCACTGCCGAAGAGGTGGCGGCCGGTCAGGCGGTGCTGCTGGATGCCCGCGGTGAAGCGCGTTTTCGTGGCGAGCAAGAGCCGGTTGATCGGGTGGCGGGTCATATTCCCGGGGCACTGTGCCGTCCGACCACCAGCAACCTCGAGGCCAACGGCCGCTTCAAGGATCGTATGAGCCTGGTACGTGAGCTGCGCAAGACGCTGCCCGATGAGAGTGACGTCGTTGCCTACTGCGGTTCTGGCATCAGTGCCTGTCAGAACATCCTCGCCTTTGCGATTGCCGGCCTACCCCTGCCGCGGCTTTACGCAGGGTCATGGAGTGACTGGATCAGTGACCCCAAGCGACCTGTCGCTACCGGCGAGTAAGGTCGAAAACACGAACACAAGAACGCCCGCCAGAGTCTTTTCTGACGGGCGTTCTTGTTTGGCTGCACAGCTGAATTACAAGGCTTATTCAGGGCTTGTCTGTTTGCGGGCGCGTGAATCAAAGCGTTCCAGTAGCGCGGCATTGGCGCAGTTGCCCATCACGTTGAGCGCCGTGCGTAA
This sequence comes from Cobetia sp. QF-1, assembly GCF_002213105.1. Lineage (NCBI taxonomy): Bacteria > Pseudomonadati > Pseudomonadota > Gammaproteobacteria > Oceanospirillales > Halomonadaceae > Cobetia > Cobetia sp. QF-1. The sequence continues at coordinate 396,004 of NZ_NBVS01000001.1, read as the reverse complement.
TCCATCGGTGAAGCGGTCCACACCGGCAACGACAGCGACGCCTTCCAGCGGCAAGCCGGCTGCGCCCAACACAGTCGTCATTGCGACGAGTCCGGCACCTGGCACCCCTGCGGTGGAGAAACTGACCAATAGTCCGGTAGTGAAGACGGTGATCACCAACGAGGTGGTGACATCGATGCCAAAGAGCTGAGCCACGAATAACGCATTGAAGCCCTGTAGTACGGCGGCGCCGTCACGCTTGAGCGCGGTGCCAAAGGGCAGGGCGAAGCTCGCCAGCGACTCATCCATGCCGTAGCTGCGGGCATTGCCTAGTGCGAGTGGCAGGGTCGCGCCGGAACTGGCAGTCCCGAAGGCAAAGCCCAGGCTCTGGCCGAAATGTTTGATGAAGGCAATGGGTCGTGCGCCGCTGATGGTCAGCAATACCAGATAGAGCAGCGCCATCAAGGCCAGCGCGATGATCAGCCCAATTACGTACATGCCCAGTCGCTCCAGCAGGTCAAGCCCCTGGGTGGCGATGACGGAGGTGATCAGCGCGAAGACCCCCAGTGGTGCCAGCTTGAGTACGAAGGACAGCACCTTGAGGCTGATGGTGTAGCCGCTTTCGATCACGCGGTGCAGCGGGGCGCTTTCTTCAGGCAAGGCGCGCATGGCTAGCCCGATCAGGGCCGCGGCAAAGATGACCTGCAATAACCCGCCTCCGCCAAGCGCAGTGAACGGATTATTGGGCACCAGACCTACCAGCCACTGGCTGAGGCTATCGGCATTGCGTCCTTCAGGGGCTTGATTTACCAGACTCTCGGCGCCGCTACCCGGGCTAAGCCAGTAAGCCACCAGCATGCCCAATGTCAGTGCCACGGCGCTTGTCACCACGTAGCTGCCTAGCAGACGGCCCGCTCGGCGGCCAACATCAACGCCACCCTCGCGGTTGGTCAAGCTCATGATCAATGCGCCGAAGACCATCGGCACCACCACAAATTGCAGTAGACGCAGGAATATCTGCCCGACCGGTGTCAGCACATTGGTGTCCAGCCACGCCACACTGCCTTCAGGCAGGGCGTTGGCACCGGTATTCAGGGCAAGGCCACTGACGATACCCAGTACCAGGGCAAGCAGAATCTGGCGAGTGACGGACATGAGTGCTCCGATGGCAGTCGATGAAGTAGAGAAAGTCGTGTCAGCGCGATCAAACGTTATTCGACAGGGAGCGCTAATGTGCTACCGAGTGACGGTTATATCAATGATGCATGTAAGATCTTTTTAGAATATATCGAGAAGCTGCCTGCTAGCGGTCAGCATAAGTCTGGTCCGTCGACTGGCATACTGATAGAGACGACAACGCCGCCACGCGATTAGCGTGGCGGCGTTGTTTATACGGGCAATGATCTCAGCGGCTGGCCTCTCATGCAGGCCACTGGATCAGATCATGGCAGCAGGTGCGCCGTGGCCTCACATGTTCGGATAGTTTGGTCCGCCGCCACCCTCGGGAGCGACCCAGGTGATGTTTTGTGCCGGGTCCTTGATGTCACAGGTCTTGCAGTGCACGCAGTTTTGGAAGTTGATCTGGAACTGCGGCTCACCGGCTTCCTCGATGATCTCGTAGACACCGGCCGGGCAGTAGCGCTGGGCGGGCTCGGCGAAGCGCGGCAGGTTGTCTCGCACCGGCAGCGCCGGGTCGGCCAGGCGCAGGTGACACGGCTGGTCTTCCTCGTGATTGGTGTTGGAGAGGAACACTGAAGACAACTTGTCAAACGACAGCTTGCCATCCGGCTTGGGGTACTCGATCTTCGTGCACTCATCCGCCGGTCGCATGCGCGCATAGTCAGGCGTGGTGTCATGCAGCGTCGGCAGACGGCCGCCACTGAGTTGATCGAGGAAGTTGTAGGCACCGCCGAGGAGGGTGCCGTACTTGTGCATCGCGGGGCCAAAACTGCGTGAGGCTTCCAGTTCCTCATAGGCCCAGCTGTCCTTGAAGCGCTTGCCGAAGTCGACGAGGTCTTCACCGCCTTCATCGCCACCCTTGATGGCCGCGAACACGCTTTCCGCTGCCAGCATGCCGGACTTCATCGCGGTGTGCAGGCCCTTGATCTTGGCGAAGTTCAAGGTGCCGGCATCACAACCGATCAGCAGGCCGCCCGGGAAGCTCATCTTGGGCAGGCAGTTGAGGCCGCCCTTGGCAATGGCGCGAGCCCCGTAAGAGACACGCTTGCCGCCCGTCAGATGCTTGGCCAGCGTCGGATGCTGCTTCATGCGCTGGAATTCATCGAAGGGTGATAGCCACGGATTGTCGTAGGCGAGATCAACAATCAGTCCGACGACCACTTGCTGATTGTCAGTATGGTAGAGGAAGAAGCCGCCCTCGGCGTTACCTTTCAGCGGCCAGCCACTGCCATGCACTACCAGGCCCGGCTGGTGCAGCTCAGCGGGTACGTCCCACAATTCTTTCAGACCGATGCCGTAATGCTGGGCATCCGCGTCGCTATCCAGTGAGAAGCGCGAGATCAGTTGCTTGCCTAGATGGCCACGGCAGCCCTCCGCGAACAGGGTGTACTTGCCGCGTAGCTCCATGCCCGGCATATGGCCATCCTTCTCGCTGCCATCGGCGGCTACGCCCATGTCACCGACCACGATGCCGCGCACCGTGCCATCTTCGCCATGCAGCACTTCCTGGGCGGCGAAGCCCGGGAAAATCTCGACGCCCAGCTCCTCGGCCTGCTCACCCAGCCAGCGGGTCAGGTTGCCAGCACTGATGATGTAGTTGCCATCGTTGTGCATGGTCTTGGGCACCAGCGCATTGGGAATGACCTGTGCTTTCTGGTCATCTTTGAGCAGCACGACTTCATCACGGGTAACGGCGGTATGGAGGGGTGCACCACGCTCAGCCCAGTCAGGGAATAGCTCCGTCAATGCGCGCGGCTCCATTACCGCGCCAGAGAGGATATGTGCACCGATTTCGGAGCCTTTCTCGACTACGCAGACCGTCATTTCATGCTCGGCTTCGTTGGCTTGTTGCATCAGTCGGCAGGCTGCTGCCAGGCCCGAGGGGCCTGCACCGACAATGACCACGTCGAAATCCATGAATTCGCGTTCCATGACCCGTCTCCTCAGTCTTGACGCCGCGAAGGCCCCGCGGATCTGGCGGGGCGGGCGTGTCACGTCCGGTCTTTGCCGGTCGTTGGGCTGTTGATATCCATCGTGCCGCGTCTAGTCAGGGGCGCAGGCTCGACAGAGAAAATAAGAGGCGCAGCAGCGGTGCGATCGGCAAAGACCCATGATGTCATCAGGCCGGTAGACGCTGCTATACGCGATGCAACCGCATAGCATGCCGCAACAGTAGCATTTAAAACGACCGTTTGTTTATTATGCTTGGGTCTGAGGTAATGCTCCGCCGGCTGAGTCTTTTGCATTGATAAAGACTCATCGCGCAATGGTAACCGTTTTTGATAGGTGGGACAGGCAAGTGATGTCGGCAGCAGAGGCGTGTGAGAGCTTCGTGATAATCACGTCAGCGTTGCAAGAGTCAAGCTGGTAAGTTTCAGGTGTCAAGGGCGTTCGGGAGGCTGCTGGGTTTGACCCCAGCGGGCAATTCTGCGCAATATGCCCCCATGAGAATGACGATTTGCTGGCAAAATAGAGCCGGTTGTCAATGACTGGCAAGCAACGGTCAGCGAGTATCTGGGTCGTGAAGATGAAGCGTCACAACACGCGCTTGTCAGCACGACCTATTTTGGATGATATTCACCTATCAAACGCTTGCATGAATCGGGTGATGCTAGCCACGATGCAGGCTTCGCCCCATGAGAGATCAGCGAGGACACCATGAAAGTACTCGTCGCGGTGAAACGCGTCATCGATTACAACGTCAAGATTCGCGTCAAGGCAGATCAGTCTGACGTCGACCTGACTAACGTCAAGATGGCCATGAACCCCTTCTGCGAAATTGCAGTGGAAGAAGCGGTTCGCTTGAAGGAAAAAGGCGTGGCGACGGAAGTCATTGCCGTCAGCATTGGTCCGAAGGCCTCTCAGGAGCAGCTGCGTACCGCGCTGGCACTGGGGGCTGATCGTGCCATTCAGGTACTGACAGATGATCCCGTCGATTCTCTGGCGGTTGCCAAGCTGTTGGCCAAGGTCGTTGAGGAAGAGCAGCCCGGGTTGGTGATTCTCGGCAAGCAGTCCATCGATGCCGACAATAATCAGACTGGGCAGATGCTCGCAGCGTTGACCGGCATGGGGCAGGGAACCTTCGCCTCCGAAGTCGTGGTGGATGGTGAAAGCGTCAATGTCACGCGTGAGATCGATGGCGGTCTGCAAACCGTCAAGCTGAGCCTGCCGGCAGTGGTCACCACTGACTTGCGCCTCAACGAGCCGCGTTACGCCAAGCTTCCAGACATCATGAAGGCCAAGAAGAAGCCGCTGGACGTCAAGACACCGGAAGAGCTGGGTGTCTCCACGGCGTCCAAGGTCACGCTGGTCAAGGTGGCACCGCCGGCTGAGCGTCAGGGCGGCATCAAGGTCGGCTCCGTCGATGAGCTGGTAGATAAACTCAAGAACGAAGCAAAGGTGATCTCATGAGCATTCTCGTCATTGCCGATCATCACGATGGTCAGCTGACCGGCACCACTGCCAATGTGGTCGCGGCGGCAACGGCCATCGGCGGTGACATTGATGTGCTGGTCGCGGGTGAGGGCGTTGCTGGTGTTGCTGAACAGGCGGCGACGCTGGCCGGCGTCACGCGTGTGCGTGTGGCCGACAATGCCGTTTACGCCCACCAGCTGGCCGAGAATATCTCGGCGTTGGTCGTGGCACTGGTCGGTGACTACAGTCATGTGCTGTCGGGCGCCTCCACCACTGCCAAGAACTTCATGCCGCGCGTCGCTGCCCTGAAGGACGTGGCGCAGATTTCCGAGATCATCGCGGTAGAGAGCGCGGACACCTTCCGTCGCCCGATCTACGCCGGCAACGCCATCGCGACCGTCAAGAGTGATGATGTGCTCAAGGTCATCACTGTGCGCGCGACAGGTTTCGATCCGGTCGCACGTGACGGGCAGGCCGCCATTGAAGCGGTTGATGTTGTCGAAAATGCCGGTGTCTCCAGCTTCGTCAACGAGACTCTGGCCGAAAGCGAACGTCCTGAGCTGGGCGCCGCCAAGGTCGTCATCTCCGGCGGTCGTGGCATGGGTAACGGTGAGAACTTCGCGCTGTTGGATGGAATCGCTGACAAGCTGGGCGCCGCGATTGGTGCTTCACGTGCTGCGGTCGATGCCGGCTTCGTACCCAACGATATGCAGGTGGGTCAGACGGGCAAGATCGTCGCGCCGGACCTCTACATTGCCGTCGGCATCTCCGGGGCGATCCAGCATCTGGCAGGCATGAAGGACTCCAAGGTCATCGTGGCGATCAACAAGGACGAAGATGCACCGATCTTCCAGGTGGCGGATTACGGCCTGGTCGGTGATCTCTTCGAGGTACTGCCACAGCTTGAAGCCAAGCTGTAATGTCAGCGGCTGATGTCGAGGGCTGAGATTCGAACGCTGATGCATGATGAGTGCTCGACAGGTACCTGATGAATCAACAACGCGACCCGCTTTGGCGGGTCGCGTTTTTTTTGCTCGCAAGGCGCTCAGGATGATGTGAATCAGAGATCGATCAATTGATAATTGTTCTTGTTTGTAATACCGTCCGTGATAGTGATTTGCATTCCTACTCGGGAGTCGCACCACTCCTGATCCGCCACTCTGCTTGATGGAGGGCTGGCCGAGAGTGGTTTTCTCGATTCCCGAGGGTGCTTACTTGTCTTGTTTTTCAGGAGATGTCCGTGCGGCTTTCGCGTTCCCTTCTTCCCCGCCCGGCACATGCGTTGGCGCGCCTGTTGCCAGCGCTGGTGCTGATGGTGCCTCTGGCACCTGCCGCCCATGCCGATGACCTGCGCAGTAGTGCAGCCCAGCATCAGCAGACCCAGGACGAACTCCAGTCACGTATCGATGCTGCCGACGACGAGACCCGTGCGCTGCTGGTGCGGCTGCGTGAAGCGCAGCAGGAAGCCTCGCGTCTTGAAAGCTATACCGCTGAGGTCAAGCCGCTGAACGCTGATCGTGCAGCGCGTATCGAGCGCCAGCGCACGGCCTTGACCAATCTTGATGCCACGCGTGAAGCACTACCGGGCTTGCTACGGCAGCAGGTCGACGAGCTGCAAGCCTTCATCGAGCAGGACCTGCCATTTCTCAAGGAGGAGCGCCTGGCGCGTGTTGAGCGGCTGCGCGATAACCTCTCCAACGCCAGCCTGAGCAACGATGAGCGTCTCGATCAGCTGCTCAATGCCTGGAAGCTCGAGCTGAGCTATGGCCAAGGGCTGGATACCTGGCGGGATGGCTTGATCGGCGCTGAGGATACCGAGGTGCAATACCTGCGTGTCGGTCGGGTCGGGCTTTATTATCTGGCGATGGATGGCCAGCACGGTGGCGCCTGGAAGACTGCGACGGGTAGTTGGCAGGTGCTGGACGACTCGGCACTGGCGGAATTGCGCTTGGGTATCAGCATGGCGCGCGATCAGCAGGCCCCGAATCTGGTCACACTGCCGCTGTCTGTACCGGTAGAGAGTGTTGAGCTCGAACAAGCTGGCAATACTTCATCAGCTGTTACCGCTTCCCCCCGTTCCGAGCAGGAGTCCAGCTGATGTTGACGACAGCAAAGGCAACATTGGCCCCCTTGCAGCGACTGCTACTGGCAGCTGGCCTACTGGGCGCGTTATCCATGACGGCGCTGCCGGCTTATGCCGTGACAGGCACTACTGATCAGCCTTTGAGCGTAGAGCAGTTCGAGCAGGCGGCGGGTCAGGCGGAAGGACGCGACCAGCAACGTCTTGGGACGCTGTTGGAAGACAGCGCAGCGCTGAAAGCAGCGGTGACTAAAGCAGAAGCACAACGTGACACGCTGCGTGAGGCGCGCCAGCAGTTGGAGGCCGACGCTACGCAGCAGCAGGCAGTGCTCAAGACATTGGATCGCGAGCGTGAAGCGAAACAGGGCGATCTCGGCCAGGTCTTCAAGATTGCGCGCAAACACGCCCGCGAAACACGTGAAGCGCTGGCGGGTAACTGGTTGCTGGTCGGTGGGCAAGCTCAGCTGCCGGACCTTGGCCCGCGTGATGAAGTGCCGGGGCGCGAGCGCTTGGCTGCGCTGACGGCCGACATGAGCAGCATCGCACGTGAAAGTGGCCGTGCGCTGCGCTTCAATGCAGCGTTGGCGGGCACCGATGGCAGCATCAAACCGCGCGAGATCGTGCGTGTCGGTGAGCAGATGGCCTTTAGCGGTGATCATCTGCTGGCACCGTTATCTGAAGACAAGGCGGTAGATGTCGAGAGCGCACTCAAGGGACTTGGGCTGACAGCCAAGACGCCGTCGATGGTGCGTGATCAACTGGCCGCCTTCAACGCAGGTGACAGTGATCGACTGAGCTTTGATCCGACCGGCGGTGATGTCACCCAGGCATTGGCACGTGCGCCGGGTTTGGTTGAGCGTCTCAAGCAGGGCGGGGCAGTCGGTTATGTCATCGTCGGGCTTGGCGTGCTGGGGTTGATCATCGCGCTGATTCAGCTGATACGTCTTGCGCTCACACGCCGTGCCGTCAAGCGTCAGGAGGCCAATCTTGCCATCTTGCGCGACGATAACCCGCTGGGGCGTGTGCTGCAGCGATTCGAAGGCATGCGCCACGATCACGAGCCGGAAGCACTCGAAGCGCGTCTCGATGAGGCGCTACTGGCGGAACAGCCGAAGCTTGAGCGAGGCCAGGCATTGGTCAAGCTGCTGGCGGCCATCGCTCCGTTGCTTGGTCTGCTGGGCACCGTGACCGGCATGATCGGCACCTTCCAGTCGATTACCGTATTCGGTACAGGTGATCCGAAGCTGATGGCGGGCGGTATCTCCCAAGCGTTGGTGACGACCGTGCTGGGTCTGGTGACGGCCGTGCCGTTGCTGTTTGCCCAGACAGGGCTCTCAAGCCTGTCAAAAGGCATGATGGGGCGTCTGGAAGGTCGCACCAGTGCGAAGCTTGCAGATCACCTGGAGCGCCGTGCACCGAGTGTGACTGTCGAATCCACTGGCAGTGTGCACAAGCGAGCTGCCGAGCATGCCTGATTTGCTGGCATCGCCATCGTTGCTGGCGGGTGTGCTGTCGCCGATCATGCGGCTAGTGGACAGCGGTGGGCCGCTGATCGTGGTCATCTGCCTGATTGCCATGCTGTTGTTCGGGCTGGCGTTGGAGCGCGGTCTGTATTGGCAGCTGGTGCATCGTCCGGCGCGCCAGCAGCTGATTCATGACTGGGTCGCCCGCACGGAGCATCACAGCTGGTCGGCACTCACGCATCGTGAGGTGCTGACACGCGCGCTGTTGTCACGACTGCGGGCCCCGCTGCCGTGGCTCAAGCTGCTGGTGATGATCTGCCCGCTGGCCGGTTTGCTGGGCACCGTGACCGGCATGATTCATGTATTTGATTCGCTGGCGATCGCCGGTACTGGTCAGGCTCGTGCCATGGCCGACGGTGTGGCCCGCGCGACACTCCCCACGCTCGCAGGCATGGCGGTGGCTGTCGTCGGGTTGTTGTTCGTGACGCGCTTCGAGCGTGTCGTGCGTCGCGAAGACCAACGTCTGCACGACCGCCTTGCGCGTGCTGTTGATGATGCCCGTTCTGGCGAATCTCCCACTCGTGAGCCCCAGCCTGCTGCCCATCGCGCGGCTGGCTCCGTTTCCTCTGATACAAGCGAGCCCCCACATGCGTAGACGTCGCATGGATACTGCCGAAGACAGCGGCGAGATCAACCTGACGCCGATGCTGGATGTCGTGTTCATCATGTTGATCTTCTTTATCGTCACGACCAGTTTCGTCAAGGAATCCGGAGTCGAGATACAGCGCCCTGAAGCATCACATGCCACAGCACGGCCGGATGCTGCCGTCATGGTCGCCATCACTGCTGAAGGCGCTGTCTGGGTCGATGGCACGCCTGTCGATGCACATCGCGTGGGGGATGCAGTCGCAGACCTCGCTGATGGTCAGCCTGTCGTGATTCAGGCCGATAGCCGCTCGCGCACCGGGCTTTTGATCGAGACCATGGATGCCCTGCGTAGCGCCGGCGTCCAGGACATTGCGGTTGCCGCATCAAAAGGCGAATGAGATGACGCGACGCCTGTATGCCAATCGTCTGGTGGGCTTGATCGGTGGTGCCGTGCTGGCACTGGCGCTGTTCTATGCACTGGCACTGCTGGTGGCGCCGCCGGTCAATGACGCGCCGCCGCCGGAGCCGTTGTCAGTCTCGACGGTTGAGGCACCTGAGGAGGCGCCGACGACGGATGCCAGCGCCAGTGAGGCGTTACCGACACCGCCGTCACCCCCGCCTCCGCCGCCGAAGGCTGCTCCGATGCCCGCCCCGACGGCGCAGAGCCCGATTGCGATTCCTGACGTCAAGACACCGCTTCCCCCGACGCCAGAGCTGACACTGGATGACAGCCTGCCGCCGCTGGACGTCGAGCGCCCGCCAGAGCCCAAACCCAAGCCAAAGCCGACACCCAAGCCGGCGCCCAAGGCGAAATCAGAGCCCAAAGCGGTGGTAAAGTCTTCGAGCGCGTCGTCCTCAAGCGCCAACTCGTCTTCTGCCAAGTCGTCGCAGTCCGCAGCCAAGCCTTCCAAGGCGGCACCGGCGGCGCAGGGTGGTTCACCGCGCCCGACAGTGCGCACGGCACCGGAATATCCGAGTCGCGCACGTCGACGCGGAATCGAAGGCTTCGTGGAAGTCGCCTTCGTGATTCGTCCTGATGGACATGTCGATGGCAACTCTCTCAAGGTCGTGCGGGCTGAGCCTTCGGGTACCTTTGATCGCGCAGCGCTCAAGGCCATTGCGCGCTGGGAGTTCCCGACCTCGGGTTCTGCTCGTCAGGCACGACAACGGCTTGAGTTCCAGTTGCGTTGATGCAACCCATGCGAACCATCAGTGGTGTCTCTTGTTCATGTCGCCTTGACAGGATGTGGTGTAGAACATGACAAGGCAGGCATGAAGCCTGAGACGCAGAAAGCAAAGGATATCTGCATGATGTCGAAGCAAGAACGAGGACGAAAGCGCACGTCACGTGCGGGGTCATCATCGACTGAATCCTCACTCGTGGAGCCATTCACGGATGAGCTGTCGCAGCCTGTCGCGGGAAATGTCATGAACCGGTTACTGGTGCGTGTTCGGCGCGGCGGGCGACGCCTGATGCGTCTGACGCTGGTCTCCACCTGCTTGATGCTGGTGATGGAAGTCAGCGGCGTGACGACGGCCAGTGCGGCCATGCGAGTCTCTGCTGAGGTCGCCGGACAGTTGCGTACCTTGCAGTCGCGGTTGGACGAAGGCGATTACGATGAGGTCAGTGAGCGTGCCGAACGTGAGGCGAAACGTCAGCGTGGTGAGGTGCGCGCCCTGTATCTGTCCTTGGCCGCCAGCGCGCGAGCGCGACAAGGTGACCAAGCACAGGCGGCACGTCTTTACGGCGAAGCACGCCGCTTGCCGGGTGTTGATGCCAAGCAGGCCCGGGAGTGGTTGCGCCGTGAGGCGATGCTGCGTCTGCGTGCCGGTGAACAGGAAAGTGGTACGGCGCGTCTGGCGGAATACCTTCACGGCGGCTCGGCCAGTGCTGATGATCTGTGGCTGGCCGTGAGTCTTGAGGCGAATCGTGGTCAGTGGGCGCGCGCTGAGGACTGGCTAGAACGCGCCAGCAAGGCGAGTGCGCCGTCAGGCGATCGAGTGAAGCTGGCAGTGAGTATCTATCAGCAGACAGGGCGACATGCCGCGGCGGTCGCTCTCGTTGAGCAGACGCTGACTGAGAAAGGTCAGGCTGGCTCGCAGAATCTCGAGGATTGGCAGCATGCAGTAGCGCTGTATCAACGACTCAGTCAACACACGCGCGCCGCCAGTACCTGGGAGGCCGCATGGGCAGCTGGTGTTGCCAGGGGGCGCGAGGCTTATCAGCAGCGGATTGACCTGCAGTTGGCTGCTGGTGCGCCAGCGCGTGCAGCAGAGTTGATTGAGGCCGGGCTTGCCAAGGCGGCCGGCCATGCGGGTCGGCCGCTACTGGATGACACGCCGGCGCTGCGTCGGCAGTTGGCGCAGGCCTGGACGGCCGCTCGCGATACCGATCACTCTCTGGCGGCCTGGGCCACGGTGTCTGAACAGAGCGGGGCACTTGAAGATGCGCGTCAACGCGCTGAACTGGCGTATGACTGGGGCCGTTGGGATGTCGCAAGCGAGGCGCTGGCCAGCGCCGGTGAGCGTGGCGATGATTCGGCCCGCCATTGGCTGCTGTCAGGTATCGTCGCCAATCAGCTTGAGCAGTTCGATCCGGCACGCGATGCCTTCAAGAAGGCGCAAGAGCGTGGGGCCGAGGGGGCTGACGCCTGGCTGAAGTCTGTTGCACAGCGTTAAGTTTCAACAATGACCTCGGCAAGTATTGCCGCATGTGATGTAGTGACAAATAGCAGAAACGACAATGCCGCTTTCCCTTATCGTCAGTTGACGGGGGAAGGCGGCATTGTCGTTTAGGCCATTGCTCGGCTGATGACAGTTTGCTAGTGCCTGGCACCAGAAGCTCAGGCGCCGATATCTGTCCATACCGGTGCGTGATCTGATGGTTTTTCCATACTACGCAAGGCGTAGTCGACACCGGAATTCTTGATCAGCGGGGTCAGGCCCGGGCTGGTCATGATCAGGTCGATGCGCAGGCCGCGCTTCGGCTCCCGCTCGAAGGCGCGGGAGCGATAGTCGAACCAGCTGAACTGGTCGTCGACCTCCGGGTGCACATGACGGAAGCTGTCGGTCAGCCCCCAGGCATAGAGGCGATCCATCCACTCACGCTCGATAGGCTGGAAGCTGGTCTTTCCATCGCGCAGCCAGCGCTTGCGATTGGGTTCGCCGATGCCAATATCACGGTCGCTGGCCGAGATGTTGTAATCGCCCATCACCACCACGTGTTGGTCTGGGGTGTGGTCTTCTTCCAGCAGGCGGAACAGCTGCTGATAGAAGTGCGCCTTGTAGGGAAACTTCACCGGGTGCTCGATATTCTCACCTTGGGGGAAGTAGCCGTTATAGACGATCAATGGCTTGCCATCCGGGCCGTCTATCTCGACGCCGACCATGCGTTTCTGAGCGTCGTCTGCGTCATCAGGCATGCCGTAATGTACTTTCTTTGGCACCTGACGTGTCAGCATGGCAACACCGTAGTGGCCTTTCTGGCCGTGCCAGACAACGTGATAGCCTAGCGCCTCAATGTGCGCATGTGGAAATTCGCTATCTTGTACCTTGGTTTCCTGCAGGCCAATGACCTCGGGCTCATGCGTCTCGATCAGCGCTTCAAGCTGATGCGGACGTGCGCGAATGCCATTGATGTTGAAGGAGATCAGGCGCATTACTGCTCGCCTCCGCCATCATCTTTCGAACTGCTGTCCTCTGCTGCGGGAGCGCCAGGGTGTAGCGGTAGCAACGGAGCGGCCTTCATGCGTTCCAGCTTGGCAGCAGCCTGAGTCTTGCGCTGCTCCTTCTTCTTGGAAACGTAACGCGGGCCAGAATGTACCTGGTCCGGATTCTCGGCGCGCCACTTCTTGAAATCCTTGCGACGGCCGGTGCGAATCTGCACCTTGTCGGCGATGGAACGTGTCTTCTTTCTGCGTGTCATCTGCTGCTGTCCTGTTCGGTGTCGGCAGTCGCCAGCCTTGAGTCGCACGGCAAGGCCGCGGCACGCGGGCAACCGCATCAGTTGACGAGCATTCTATCAGCCTGCATGGGGCGCATGCCATGAGAGCCTGATGCCTATTCGCAGCCCTGGCAGGCGGGGTTGCATGACTGACGTGTCACCGCTCGAGATGCATGGGGCGCGGAGAGCGTATTCTGCTGGTACAATGTGACGGCGTTACCGTTGTTACCCGTGGGCGACGCTCGCGACTGGCAGCAGGATCCGGGGTCTTTCCTCAGGACGCGCCACCGTCGCAGTCGTTCCCTGCACCGTACTATCAGGCCGCCCTAGCGTGATGTGCCGTTGCACAGCATTGCCGGTTGCCCGTGAAGAAGACCATTCCACCGACACGCAGTATTGGCCGCCCTTGTGGCGACCCACGAGCCTGCTTGGCAGCGCTCCCCGGCGATGACATGTCCGGGGGGTGCGTGATCAGGCCCTCGTGGCTGACGTCCGCTTCGGACTCCTGTCGAATACTCGAGCAGGAGAATTCCGGATGCGTGAATCCGTGCAAGACAGGTGAGAGCATCCGTATATTTCTGCACCTGAGGCCTGCGTGGTCTCGGAGATGCCCGCGTCAGGCGGTGCCCGCAGAGATAGACGTGATGGCTCCCAGCTCGGCAAAGGCGCATGCAGGTCGTGATACCGGTTCATGAAGAGCCTTTATGACGCATCGGCATGACGAACCAGTCGGGTGTGGCCTGTTATAGCGGGATTCCGAGAGCGGCCCGAGCATGTCGCATACGAACCCTTGAAAAGAACGGATTACATGAGCGAGACGGATCAGACCCAGCCAGCCGCTGAGCAAACTCAGCCAGAGCCGCAGGACCCGAACCAGAAGCCAAGAAAGCCCAAGCGTCGTCGTCGCAAGCCGCGTCGCTCCCAGTCCAAGTGGAATCTCGACCAGTTCCAGGTAGCCCCAGTGGCTGACCAGTGGCGCTTCCACGATTTCGATCTGCCGTTGCCGTTGATGCGTGCGATCCAGAAAGCCGGCTTTGAATATTGCACTTCGATTCAAGCGCAGACCTTCGAAAAGGCGCTGTTGGGCGGTGATGTCGTCGGCCGCGCTCAGACAGGTAGCGGCAAGACGGCCGCCTTCTTGATCGCCACACTGGCCTATTTCCTTGAGGAAAAGGCGCCAGAAGGCCAGAAGCCGGGTGCTCCGCGTGCCGTGATCATCGCGCCGACGCGTGAGCTGGCGTTGCAGATCGAGAAGGACGCCAAGGCGTTCTCCGAATTTGCACGTATCTCCGTGGCCTGTGTCGTCGGTGGCATGGACTACCAGAAGCAGCGCGAGCGCCTCGAACGCAAGGTTGACCTGTTGGTCGCAACGCCAGGCCGTCTGCTCGACTTCCACACCAAGCGCGATGTCGATCTCTCCGAGACCGAAGTGCTGATACTGGACGAAGCGGACCGCATGTTGTCGATGGGCTTCATCCCTGACGTCAAGCGGATCATCCGCGCGACGCCGAAGCCGGAAGAGCGGCAGACATTGTTGTTCTCCGCTGAGCTATCATCCGACGTACTGGGACTGGCGGAGCAGTGGACGCACAAGGCTGCTCAGGTCGAGGTTGAGCACGAAGCTGCTTCCACCATTGCCGCGGGCGACAGCGACACCGTGCACGCTTACAGCGTCAGTGATGAAGACAAGCTTCGGCTGTTGATCAATCTCGTCAAACAGACCGAAATGGAACGTGTGGTTGTCTTCGGTAACACGCGAGAGCTGGTGCGTCGTATTGATGCGGGTCTGCGTGAGGCCGGTATCGAGGTCGGTCTGATGTCCGGCGCCGAGACTCAGGCGGCTCGTCTGGAAGCTCAGGATGCCTTCCGTAATGGCAAGCTTCAGGTGCTGGTGGTCAGTGATGTCGCGGGACGTGGTCTGCCGCTCGAAGATGCGACTCACGTCGTCAACTTCACGCTGCCGGAAGTGCCGGAAGACTATGTGCACCGTGCCAGCGGTAGCGATGTCACCCTGATCAACTTCATCGGTGAGGAAGATGTCTTCTCCCTGCCGGAAATCGAAGCGTACATTCAGGAAACATTGCCGCGTAAGGCACCGCCGCAAGGTCTGCTTCAGGTTTGAAACTGTGTGGCAGGTTTGGTAAACGGCAAGCGTAGACAGTGAATGAAGCGGTGCTGCTTGGCAGTACCAGGCAATGCAAGACGGCGGACAGCTTTGGCTGTCCGCCGTCTTGCGCTCGGGGTTACCCATCATGGGGCGGCCGGGGTGAAGGAGAGACACGCAATGCTGGAAGACAGTCTCAAGGGCGAGATTCAGACGGCCTACCGCAAGTTGCTTGAAGGACTTGAGCTGACGCCGCGTTATGGGCAGCGCCTGATGATTGCCGAGATCGCACGTACGCTGGGTAATATCGAGCAGAATGCGGAAGGCTATCGCCTCGGCAATGAGCACGTGTGCGTGTTGGAGGCCGGTACTGGTACTGGCAAGACACTGGCCTATCTGCTCTCGGCACTGCCGGTCGCCAAGGCGCGCGGCAAGCGATTGGTTATCTCTACCGCCACCATCGCGCTGCAAGAGCAGGTCATGCATCAGGACTTGCCGTCGCTCAAGAAGCATTCGGGACTCAGCTTCGACTTTGCGCTCGCCAAGGGACGCCGTCGTTATCTGTGTGTGCAGAAGTTGGATCAGGTGTTGGAGGGGGTAGAAGACAACCCCACAATGGCCCTGTTCGAGCGCGAAATGATCGCAAGCGATGGCGGGGGCTTTGTCGAGCTCGCCGGCAAGATGGCTGAGGATTATGCCAGCGGCGAGTGGGCGGGAGATCGCGATAGCTGGCCGCTGGAAGTCGAAGACCGCGACTGGGCACGCCTGACTACGGACCACCGTCAGTGCACCAATCGTCGTTGTAGCCACTTCTCGGCCTGTGCCTTCTTCCGTGCGCGCCGTCAGTTGGAGCAGGCGGATGTCATCGTGGCGAACCATGATCTGGTACTGGCTGACCTGTCACTGGGTGGTGGATTGGTACTGCCGTCGCCGAGCGATTGCATCTATGTCTTTGATGAAGCGCATCACCTGCCAGACAAGGCGCTGAATCACTTTCATCACCGTACCCCGATCAACCAGACGTTGCGCTGGCTGGGTAACCTCAAGAAGTCGCTGACAGAGCTCAATGCTGCGCTGGGGAGTCAGCCGACGATTGGTCGCTTGCTGGCACGCATGCCAGAGCTGCTGGCTGATATCGAGCCGCGTCTCGGTGAGGTATTCGCGCTGGGTCATCAGTTGGCCGATCTTCCCAATGGCGCAGGTGATGATGCAACCAATCATCGTTTCGAGCGTGGCCAGGCGCCTGAAGCACTCAAGGAAGTGGGGCATAACCTGCTCAAGGGCTTTGCCGAGCTGTCACGAGCACTGGAGCAGATTGCCGATATTCTGCGTGAGAGCCTCGATCCCGAGAAGGCGACGGGGCTGCCGAAAGAAAACGCCGAGGACTGGTTGCCACTGGTGGCCTTGCTGCATGGGCGTGCACTGGAAGCGCATGCCCTGTGGGAGGCGATTGGTATCAGTGATCCAGTGGATAATCCGCCGCAGGCGCGTTGGCTGACATTTGAGCGCTTCAATGGCGAGCCGGAAATGACGGTGTCGGCTAGCCCTGTGTCGGCTGCTGAGACGTTGGCGCGTCACCTGTGGGGAGCGTGTTTCGGTGCGGTGTTGACCTCGGCGACGCTGACGGCACTCAATCGCTTTGAGCGCTTGCAGGAGCAGGCAGGTCTCGCCAATCGCTATCGCTATCAGCGCTTGCCCAGCCCCTTTGATTACAGCAAGGCGGTGTTGTCGATACCGCGAGAAGCGGTCGAGCCAAGCCCGCCCGGTCCGCATGAGAAGGCGATCGTCGACTTTGTCAACGCGCTTGATGTGCGTGAAGCTGTGCTGGTGTTGTTCAGCTCGCGCAAGCAGCTGGCGGCGGTCAGCAAGGAAATGGATGCCCAGACGCGCAAGCGGGTGCTGGCGCAGAGTCGTCTGCCCAAGCATGAGCTGCTCAGCCAGCATCGCAAGGCGGTGGATTCCGGTCAGGGCAGCATCATCTTCGGGTTGGCGAGCTTTGCCGAGGGCATCGATCTGCCGGGGAAGTATTTGACCCATGTGGTGATTACGCGGTTGCCCTTCGCGGTTCCCGATGACCCCGTCGGCGCGACACTGGCCGAGTGGATCGAGTCGCGTGGTGGCAATCCTTTCATGCACATTGCGGTACCGGATGTATCGATCAAACTGGTGCAGGCATGTGGGCGCTTGATTCGCAAGGAGGCTGATGTCGGCCGTATCACGATTCTGGATCGCCGCATCCTGACCAAGCGTTACGGGCGGCAGTTGATCGAGGCATTACCGCCTTTCGTGCGTGAGATTGATGGCGTGCGCCAAGGCTAGGAAGTGTCGGGTAGTGGTTATCAGGCTGTCGTGCTGCACACAGAAAAGCCCCGCCAGTTGGCGGGGCTTTTTGATGACAGAAAGCAGGCTCAGGGCGCAGATTCAAGCATCTGGTGCCATGTGTCTGTCATCAGGCATCGGCAGCTTGTTCCAAGCGCGTGCGCAGCACGTCCTTGAGCTTGGCATCCATGGTTCTGAAGGTCGTCTCGGTCGTTGCCCAATCGATGCAGGCATCAGTGATGGAAATGCCGTATTCCATCTTGCTGCGGTCGGCGTTGATCTTCTGCGCGCCCCAGTTGATATGGGACTCAACCATCAGGCCCATGATGGAGCGGTTACCCTCGAGAATTTGCTGGGTGACGTTCTCCAGTACCAGTGGCTGTAGGCCCGGGTCCTTGTTGGAATTGGCGTGCGAGCAATCGATCATCAGGTTGGCGGTAGCGACGCCGGCCTTGGTCAGCTCCTGCTCGGCCAGTGCAACGCTGACGCTGTCGTAGTTAGGCTTGCCGTTACCACCTCGCAGCACGACATGACCATAAGCATTGCCGCGGGTACGGATGATCGCAACCTGACCAGCCTGATTGATGCCGAGGAAGTTGTGGCCGTGCGACACGGACTGCAGTGCGTTGACGGCGACATCCAGAGAGCCGTCGGTACCGTTCTTGAAGCCGACCGGACATGATAGGCCAGACGCCATCTCGCGGTGAGTCTGGGATTCGGTCGTACGCGCGCCGATGGCAGACCAGCTGATGCAATCTTGCATGTACTGCGGAGAAATTGGATCGAGTGCTTCGGTAGCCAGCGGCAGCCCCATCTCGGTCAGCTCGACCAGCAGGCCGCGCGCGATGTGCAGGCCTTCTTCTATTTCAAAGGAATCATTGAGGTGCGGATCGTTGATCAGCCCTTTCCAGCCGACGGTGGTACGTGGTTTCTCGAAGTAGACGCGCATCACGATATAGAGGCTATCTTTCACTTCCTCGGCCAGCACCTTGAGGCGGCGTGCATAGTCACGCGCAGCGTCGAGATCATGGATGGAGCAGGGGCCGACGACGACCAGCAGGCGGGGGTCTTCACCGTCGAGAATGCGCTGAATGGTGCGGCGACCTTCGATGACGGTGGTTTCGGCCTTCTCGGTCAGCGGGATTTCCTGCTTGAGCGCTTGTGGGGTGATCAGTACATCCTGGGACAGGACGTTGAGGTTATTGACGTGTTGTTCTGACATGACAGTGTCCTGAGCGTTGTTCATCTGCAGTTGTGACCGCAGAAGCAGGCTGGCGTCTTGGCACCGGCCGTTAATGTGTTCACGGTGTATGAGTCCATGTTATCTGCTGCTTACCTGCTTGTCAGCGCCCTTTGCTTAATATTAATCACCTGTCAAGTGATTGGGTGTTGAGAAAGAGGGTTGAATGACAAGCCATACGACGGCGTGTAAAGAAATCGTTACGAATAAACGTGTCAGCGTCGCCAATTAAAGTCAGCATGTGCAACAACACGTAAAACCTGTCGCTTTGAGCGCAACGTGTCTTGCCGTACAAATGATAAACAGGAACACTGTGCGTTGATTTTGGTCGCGTAAGCGGGTCGCCGATAGTGTTTTGGCTGTCCGCTGATCTGCGTATCCAACAGCATAAACCTCAAAGGGGCCGGATAACGCATGCGCAAGTCGCAATTCCTATCAGGTACTGATGCCCCGGGGATTCCCGATGTGGAGTCCGCAAGCGGTGCCTCCACTCCCGCGGAGGGAGCGAGTGAATGAGTGTCAATGAAACAGATCAGCAGCTGGTCGAGCGTGCCCAGAAAGGGGATAACCGCGCCTTCGATCTACTGGTCAGGAAATATCAGCACAAGATTCTTGGTTTGATCAGCCGTTATGTTCACGATCATTCTGAAGTGCAGGATGTGGCTCAGGAAGCCTTTATCAAGGCCTATCGCGCGTTACCTAATTTTCGTGCGGAAAGTGCCTTCTATACCTGGATGTATCGTATTGCCATCAATACGGCCAAGAATCATCTGGTCTCGCGCGGCCGTCGTCCGCCGGGGACTGACATGGATATCGGCGATGCCGAGATGATCGATCAGTCCGGGCGGCTCTCGGACATCGAGACGCCAGAAGCTGCCATGGCGCGTGATGAGCTTGAGAAGGTGGTTTTCGGCGCCATCGAAAAACTGCCGGAGGATTTACGCACAGCGATTACGCTGCGTGAATTCGATGGATTGTCCTATGAGGACATTGCTGAGGTCATGCAATGTCCGGTCGGCACCGTGCGTTCGCGTATCTTTCGCGCGCGCGAGGCGGTCGACAAGGCAATACAGGGGTTGGTTAGCCCTGCGTCAGTCGCAGCTGTCGCTGATTAGTGTTGTTGCTGATAAAAGTGGCAATTGACTGCTTTTGTGGCGGGCAAATATTGATGGTGAGTGGTGAGATATCGTTGCGATATTTTTTGTCGGTTATCTACGACATGAGTGTCAGTAAAAACAATGGCTTGGGTATTTTGTGGCTGAAAAGTGAATGTTTTCTGAACGCATGGTGGAACGATCCGTGCGGCACGTGATCATAGTGTGCAGATTGCCGGTTTATTCTGGCGGGCCGCCAACCGTCATGGTGAATGACGCCATTTGTTGTCAGGAGTGCAGGTTGAATCTTTTATCAGCCTGACGAGTGTGAGGGTATTTACGCATGAATCTGAAGACTACCGAATCCGTGAAAGAGTCGCTCTCCGCGCTAATGGATGCGGAGGGGGATGAGCTGGATCTGCGTCGTGTCCTCAAGGGACTCGATGAGTCTCCTGAGACTGCAGATACCTGGCGTCGTTATCATCTGGCGCGCAGTACCATGCACCGCGAACGCGAAAGCGTATTCACCATGGATATCGCAGCGGCGGTCAGTGCTGAAGTCGAGATGGTGTCTCGAGAAGCGCCGGCGGTCGAGCCGGTAGCAGAACGCCGCAGCCTATTCTCCTTCGCTGGGTCCGCAGCCATTGCCGCTGGCGTGGCCGTGATGGTGATTACTGGCGTGCAGGTCTTCAATGGCAGCGAAAGCGGTGTACCGACCAGCGTTACTGGCGGCGCAGAACTTGCCAGTGGTGTGCCAGGCACTCAGAGCGGCGGTAACTTGCGTCAAGTGAATCAATCATCGACAGCCACTGAGGCGCCTCAGTGGTCGTTGCCGGCAGCAGGTAATGGCCTGATGCAGGTAGGCGCGACGCCAATGAATACCAGGCCGATGTTCATGGCGCCTCAAGGCGAGAGCTATGGAGGTCAGAATACGTCTTCCAACGGTCTGTCTTCCAGTAACGTTGCGGCAGCGGATCTAGCCCAGCGACGTCTGCTTGAAGCCTACCTGAGCAAGAACTCCACGCGTGGCCCGGTGCCGGAGCGTAGCGAGTGGATCAGTCTGCAAGATGTCGCTCAGTAACGTATGACGCTGACAAAAAGTTTGATATGGGTGAAATAATGCCCTGTATCTGCTCATGAAAAGAGGGAGTCGCCTGAGTAGGCGCCTCCCTCTTTTTTTGCGCGTCTTTTCACGCTGTCGACTGCTTGCGTTGCTTCAGTCGTGTAGATAGCGATCCGCAGTCTGAATATACAATGTCTCTACCTTGGTGCGCGCCCAGGGTGTGCGGCGCAGAAACTTGAGGCTAGAGTTGATGCTTGGGTCACTGGTGAAACAATTGATGGGAATCAGTTCGCCGAGTGTCTCGAAGCCGTAATGATCAACTAGCCAGGTGAGCAGCGCCTTCAAGGTGACCCCATGGAGTGGATCGAGACGCGAGGTGGAGGGCGGTGCTTCGCTCATGAGAGCTCCTGCTGATGAAGTCGAAAGGGATCACTCTCAGACGTTGTGCCAAAGGTGCGCATAGGACGCAGCGTGAAGAGTGCCCCTGAATAGCGCTATTCTACCCGTATGTGCCGCCGATGCGTGGCGAGATTTTCAGGAGTCGGCAAGATGATGCAGGAAGAAGGTCAGGTCATGGGACATGGTCGGGAAGGGGTGTGGGTCGAGACCCAGCGCCGCTCGACCTGTGGCGCGTGCAATGCGCGTAGTAGCTGTGGCAGTGGCCTGCTGAGTCAGTTCTCAACGCGTAAGCCACATCGTGTGCTGATTCATGTCCCTGATGGCGAAACCTGGCCAGCGGTAGGAGAACGAGTCGTGATCGGCATCGATGAATCTGCCTTCTTGCGTAGTGCGGGTCTGCTCTATGGTCTGCCGCTGATCAGTGGAATGCTGGGCGGTATTGTCGCGGAGCAGCTTGCAGGAACTGGTGCGCTAGCGGTGCCGCTGGGCTTTGCGTTATCACTGACGGCGGGGCTTCTGGTGGTGCGCTGGCATGCGGCACGCCCTGATCAGCAAGCACTTTATCGGCCCATGTTGCTGCGTCGACTGGGAGTCGATGCGCTCGCGATCAAGGCGGTGTGATCAGTTAGCGACTCAAGCGCTTGAATATAACGCCCAGCTGCAGGATGTCGCTTCTCTGCGACTCGCGGTTGCGTTGAGCGCGGCGCCAATTGATGAACTTCAACGCCATGACGACGTCAATGAGAAGGATGCCTCGGCAGTCAAGAGCATCGGCGTCAGCATGCTATATGACAAGTGCCAGCACGTCTCATAACAAGTGACAGGACGTACCAGGAGCCGCATTGATGAAATCCCTTTCCCGCCTGATGGTACCCGCACTGGCCATGGCTGCCCTGATGGGTACTTCCATGGTTCAGGCAAACGAATTGCCCGACTTCACACAATTGGTCAAGGATTCTGCGCCGGCGGTGGTGAATATTGCGACCACTACCGAGGTCAAGCGTGCCTCGAACCCTGTATTCCGTGGGCCGAATGGCGAAGAAATGCCAGAGTTCTTCCGGCGCTTCTTCGGTGACCAGGTGCCCGGTCAGGGGCAGGGTGGCGTCGAAAAGCGTTCCAGTCTCGGGTCTGGCTTCATCATCTCCGATGACGGTTACATCATGACCAATGCGCACGTGGTGGATGGTGCCGATGAGGTGATGGTGCGTCTGAATGATCGCCGCGAGCTGAAGGCGCAGGTGGTCGGCGAGGACAAGAAGACCGATGTCGCGTTGCTCAAGGTCAGCGCTGAGGACTTGCCGACTCTGCCGTTGGGTGACAGTGGTGCGCTGGAAGTCGGTGAATGGGTCGCAGCGATTGGCTCACCGTTCGGCTTCGATCACTCCGTGACAGCTGGCATCGTCAGTGCCATTGACCGTACCTTGCCGTCAGATGCCTACGTGCCCTTCATCCAGACTGACGTGGCGATCAATCCGGGCAACTCCGGTGGGCCATTGTTCAATCTCGACGGTAAAGTGGTGGGCATCAACTCCCAGATCTATACCCGCTCCGGTGGCTTCATGGGCGTGAGCTTCGCGATTCCCATCAATGTCGCCATGGATGTTGCTGACAAGCTCAAGACAAACGGGCGTGTCGATCGCGGTTGGCTGGGTGTAGTCATTCAGCCAGTCTCCAAGGACCTCGCTGAGTCGTTCGGGCTGGATCGCGCTCGCGGTGCGCTGATTGCAGATCTCGACCCGGATGGGCCCGCTGCAGCGTCAGGCCTCCAGAGCGGTGACATCATTACGGCCGTCGATGGCAAGGATGTAGAGAGCTCTGCCAATCTGCCGCGCATGGTCGGTATCAGCTCGCCGGGTGACTCGCTGAAGCTCTCACTGCTGCGTGATGGCAAGAGCCAGACGCTAGACGTCAAGGTTGGCCATTGGCCGGGCAGCGAGAAGAATCAGGTCACCAAGGCAAGTGATGACAAGCAGGGTTTGGGTATCGCCGCCGCTGACCTCGACAAGGCTGCCTTGAAGGAGCTGAATCTTGATAACGGGGTGCGGGTGATGGAGGTAGACCCGCAGGGCGTTGCCGCCGAAGCCGGTATCGCGGCAGGTGATGTGCTAGTGGAGCTGAACCAGAAGCCACTGACGAGTGTGAAAGACTTGCGTGATATCGTTGCGGCGCTGCCGACGGATCGACCCGTTTCTCTGCGTCTGGTGCGTAATGGTCGGCCGCTCTATGTCGCGCTGCGCATGCGCAAGGACGCTGGCAAGTAATTCAGACGCCATCATCATGCCCTGTCTGTTGTCATGCGCCAGCCCCGAGTGCGGGGCGGGATAGGAGAAGGCTCAAAAGGCAACACCTTCTATCATCGCCTCAAGTCGGACTGTACAATGCGTGCAATTCGATTTCCGTTGTCTCCCGTGATGGCCATGTGTTTTCACGGAGGCGGGCACAAATACAGAGCAGTGATCCATGACCGAACGCGTAACGCCGCCGTCCTTGAAGCATATTCGCAATTTCTCAATCATCGCCCACATCGATCACGGCAAGTCCACGCTGGCTGACCGTATCATTCAGCTGTGCGAAGGGTTGAGCGTCCGTGAGCTCAAGGAGCAGGTGCTTGACACGATGGATATCGAGCGTGAGCGCGGCATCACCATCAAGGCGCAGTCGGTAACGCTCGACTACCACGCCGACGATGGCAATACCTATCAACTGAACTTCATCGATACTCCGGGACACGTCGACTTCTCGTATGAAGTCTCGCGCTCGTTGTATGCCTGTGAAGGCGCTCTGTTGGTTGTCGATGCCGGGCAGGGTGTTGAAGCTCAGTCGGTTGCCAACTGCTACACGGCTATCGAACAGGGGCTTGAAGTCCTGCCGGTGCTCAACAAGATGGATCTGCCGCAGGCGGACCCGGACAAGGTCTCTCAGGAAATCGAGGAGATCATTGGTCTGGACGCGACGGATGCCTGCCAGGTGTCTGCCAAGTCCGGTATGGGCATGGAAGCACTGCTTGAGCGTCTGGTGCGTGATATTCCGCCGCCCAAGGGCGATCCGGAAGCGCCGCTGCAGGCGCTTATCATCGATTCCTGGTTCGATAACTACCTCGGCGTCGTCTCGTTGGTGCGTCTCTTCGACGGTACCCTCAAGAAGGGCGAGAAGATTCGCCTGAAGTCTACCGGCCGCGATTGGGAAGCCGGCGCGATTGGCATCTTTACGCCCAAGCGCAAGGAAACGGGTGTCCTGCGTGCGGGGGAGGTGGGCTTCATCGTCGCCGGTATCAAGGACATCATGGGCGCGCCGGTGGGTGACACCATCGTGCACACCAAGACGGCCGACAAGGTTGAACGTCTGCCGGGCTTCTTGAAGGTCAAGCCGCAGGTTTATGCGGGCATGTTCCCGATCAGCTCCGATGATTTCGAAGATTTCCGTGATGCGCTGCAAAAGCTGGCGCTCAACGATGCTTCACTGGACTACGAGCCGGAAAATTCCGACGCACTGGGCTTTGGCTTCCGCGTCGGTTTCCTGGGCACGTTGCACATGGAGATCATTCAGGAGCGCCTGGAGCGTGAATACGGTCTTGACCTGCTGACGACCGCTCCAACGGTCATCTACGAAGTACGTATGAATAACGGTGACGTGCTACCGGTCTCCAATCCTTCGAAGCTGCCGGACATGGCCAACGTCGATGAGCTGCGTGAGCCTATTTGCCGCGCCACCATCCTCGTGCCACAGGAATACGTCGGTAACGTCATCACCGAATGCGTCTCTCGTCGTGGTGTTCAGCTCGACATGCAGTTCCTCGGCAGCCAGATTCAGCTGATCTACGAGCTGCCGATGGCAGAAGTCGTGATGGACTTCTTTGATCGCCTCAAGTCGATCTCCAAGGGCTATGCGTCACTGGATTACAGTTTCGACCGTTTCGAGGCTGCCAAACTGGTGCGCCTTGATGTGCTGATCAATGGTGACCGCGTCGATGCACTGGCTTCCATCATCCACCGTGATCATGCGCATGGCCGTGGCCGTCTGCTGGTCGAGAAGATGAAGGATCTGATTCCACGTCAGATGTTCGACGTTGCCATTCAGGCGGCTGTCGGTGGTCAGGTCGTGGCGCGCTCTACCGTCAAGGCATTGCGCAAGAACGTGACCGCCAAGTGTTATGGCGGCGATGTCAGCCGCAAGAAGAAGCTGCTCGAGAAACAGAAAGCGGGCAAGAAGCGCATGAAGCAGGTCGGCCGAGTGGAAATTCCTCAGGACGCCTTCCTCGCTGTGCTCAAATTGAACGATTGAGGTAGGCCGCCGACTGGCGGCTTGTCATCATGACCCAAGGCAGACACAGGGACGACGATGGATTTCTCGCTAGTATTGGTGATTGCCGTGGCGGTGGCTGGCGCGGTTTGGTTGGTGGACCTGATAGCGCTGCGTGGAAAGCGTAAGGCTCGGCTCGCAAGCGCCGAAGCGTCCATCGAAGGTGAGCTGGACGGTGAGTCGCGTCAGAAGTTGATGCGCGACCCCTGGCCGGTGGATTACGCCAAGTCGTTCTTCCCGGTACTGTTGCTGGTACTGGTGGTACGCTCCTTTGCGTATGAACCCTTTCAGATTCCTTCGGGCTCGATGCTGCCGACGTTGAAGATCGGAGATTTCATTCTGGTCAACAAGTACGACTACGGTCTGCGGTTGCCGGTCGTCAATACCAAGGTGTTGGAAGTTGGTGAGCCTGAGCGCGGTGATGTGATGGTATTCCGCTTCCCGGAAGACCCGTCGACCAATTTCATCAAGCGAGTTGTCGGGTTGCCTGGCGATACTGTTCGTTATGAGGGCAAGCAGCTCTACGTCAACGGCAAGTCCGTGGGTAAATCGATCAATGCGCGTAATGTCAGTGAGCAGCCCGGCGAGAATTTGCTGGACGAGACACTGGGGAAACACGCTCATCAAATCTACAATAATCCTCGAGACCCTGGCCCGCAGTTACGCGAAGTTCGGGTGCCGGAAGGTATGTACTTCATGATGGGTGACAATCGCGATCACTCCAACGACAGTCGTTACTGGGGCTTTGTCCCGGAAGAGAACATCGTTGGCAAGGCGGTAGCGATATGGATGCACTGGAAAGACGGGTTCCCTGACTTTTCCTCGGTACGCCTGATTCATTGATCAGTGCATTCACCGGGCCGCCGCAAGGCGGCCCGTTCGTGTTTGGCAGAGTCGCTTTTTTAGCAGCCTGCTGATCATTTCGACATGGGACGATGCGTCGTGCCTGCCATGTCAACCTGCTGTTCATCATGTTGGACCCGCAGCCACAAGCTGGCGGAGATCGCAGCTGACGAACATCGGATTGGGATGGTGGCAACCGGCAATTCCTCAAGCCGTGCTGGCTTCGGGCATCGCGCAGCATGTCGAAGACTACAGGCACCTGCAGAAATGACGGGTGCATCATTCGACAGGACGCCTACGGGCGTCAGCGATAAAAGAAAGTAGGGAGACCTGTGAGTAGCACGCTGAATGCCTTTATAAAGCGTATCGGCCATACCTTTGGTGATGCCAGTCTGCTGGAGCTGGCACTGACACATCGAAGCTACGGTGGTCAGAACAACGAGCGACTCGAATTTCTTGGCGATTCCATCGTCAATTTCTTGATTGCCGAAGCGTTGTTTCTGCGCTTTCCCCAGGCCCGTGAAGGCCAGTTGTCGCGCCTGCGCGCACGGCTGGTCAAGGGCCAGACCCTGGCTGAGCTTGGCCGTGAGTTCAATCTGGGTGAGAACCTGCGCTTGGGGTCCGGCGAGATGAAAAGTGGTGGTCATCGCCGTGAGTCCATCCTCGCCGATGCCGTAGAAGCCGTGATTGGCGCCATCTATCTGGATGCTGGCATGGCCGTCGTGCGTGAACACGTACTGCGCTGGTACGCCAGCCGTCTTGAAGCACTGAATCTTCAGGACACTCAAAAAGATCCCAAGACGCGTCTGCAGGAGTTTCTACAGTCGCGCCAGGCGGCATTGCCGCGCTATGAGGTGACCAGCGTCGAAGGCGAAGCACATTCGCAGACCTTCAGCGTCGATTGCCACGTCGAGATGATCGACACTAATACCACCGGCGTCGGCTCTAGCCGTCGTCACGCTGAACAGCAGGCGGCCGAGTTCGCGCTGCAACTGCTCGAACCTGCCCGCGGAGCCCGCTCATGAGCCATACCCCAGAAAACGATTCCACCTCGAGCGGCACGTCTGACGCTGCTGACGTCGCTAAAACTACTGATGTCGCCAGTGCGACTGATGCTATCGATGCTGATACGGGCGAAGCCTCTCAGCAGGCTGCTGATGTGCAAGACACCAGCGCTCAAGATGCTGATATGACAGAGCACGACACTGTAGAACATGACGTCGTAGAAGCGAGCCTGGAAGAACAGCCTCTGCCGGATACCCGCTGTGGCTTCGTCGCTATCATCGGCCGCCCCAATGTCGGTAAATCGACCCTGATGAACCATATCCTGGGTCAGAAGGTGTCGATCACTTCACGTCGTCCGCAGACCACACGCCACCAGGTGATGGGTATCCACACCGAAGGTGGCACACAGTGCGTGTTTGTCGACACCCCCGGGATTCACATCATGCAGCGCGATCGCAACAAGGCGATCAACCGTTACATGAACCAGGCTGCCACCCAGGCACTGCGTGACGTGGACGCTGTCGTCTTTATCGTCGACCGTACGCGCTGGATGGAAGAAGACCAGATCGTTCTCGAGAAACTGACCAACGTGAAGGCACCGGTCTTCTTGGTCGTCAATAAGATCGATTGGCTCAAGGACAAGAGTACTCTTGGCCCGTGGCTGAAGAGTCTGCAGGAACGTCGTGATTTTACCGCCATCATTCCGATGTCAGCCAAGCACGGTACCAACATTGATCTGCTGTTGGAAAACGTGATGGCGCATTTGCCGCAGGGCGAACACATGTTCGCGGATGACCAGATCACCAACAAGAGCTCGCGCTTCCTGGCCTCAGAGCTGGTACGTGAGAAGGTGATGCGTCAGCTGGGCGACGAGCTACCGTACCAGATGACCGTCGAGATCGAGGAATTCAAGACCGATCAGCGCGGCACATTGCACATCAGTGCGTTGATGATGGTCGAGCGTCAGGGCCAGAAAAAGATTCTGATCGGCGAGAACGGCGAGCGTATCAAGAATATCGGTCGCGAAGCGCGTCTCGAGATGGAGCGTGCCTTCGATGCCAAGATCATGCTCAACCTGTGGGTCAAGGTTAAGCGCGGCTGGTCCGATGACGAGCGCGCTCTCAAGAGCCTTGGCTACAATCACGATTAAATGTTCGTGAATCACGCCGGATCAGCCTGCGCCTCACTGCTCTGGTGCAATGGATGGCTATCCACCGCGTGGCACGATTTATCATGACCGACCGGCGCAGAAGGCTTTCTGTCTTCTGCGCCTGATGCGAGCTCTGCCTGATGACGCCGCAACCGGCCTTTCTGTTGCACCGCAAGCCCTACCGCGAAACCAGTGCCATGATCGAGCTATTGACGCTCGAGCATGGTCGCGTGCGTGCTGTTGCGCGTGGCGTACAGCGCCCGGGTAGCAAGTCACGTTCGCGACTACAGCCGTTCACGCCTCTGCATGTCACCTGGCGAGGCGAGAGTGATCTCAAGACGCTCAACCTGATGGAGACCGGCGGTAGTGCCAGTCTCTTGGCGGGCGAAGGCTTGCTATGTGGTTTCTACGCCAACGAGTTACTGACACGCACCTTGCCGATAGAAATGCCGGTACCACAGCTGTTCGCGCTCTATTCGTTGACGTTGGACGAGATTGCACTGCCGGCAAAGCGGGCTCCCGCGCTACGGCGATTGGAATACAGCCTGCTGGAAGCCCTTGAGCAGCTGCCACAGTTCCGTACGTTGGAAGACGAGATGCTGGCGCCCGATGTGCGCTATGACTATGTGGTCAGCGAGCGGCGGTTTCGTGCTCAGCCGGAGGGTGCTCGCGGTGTCGAGGGGCGTGCGCTCAAGTTGTTGGCCAGTGAAGACTGGGGGCATGTCGGATTGGCGCGTGAGAGTCTGTGGTTGGCGCGTCGCGCGCTTGCTCCATTGCTGGGTAATCGTCCGCTACGTTCGCGTGAACTGATGATGCAATTGACGGCCAGGCGTCGTGAGAGCCGTCAGGGTGCTTGAGTCATGAGTCTTGTGTCATGAGACGTGCGGCTAGTCTGTACTTCATACAAGATGTCATCTTGTAACAAAATATATTCGTGTCATCCATTTCAAGGAGCTGACCATGCATCCGCTGCGTATCCTGCTCGGGGTCAACATTGACCACATCGCCACCTTGCGTCAGGCCCGTGGTACTCGTTATCCCGACCCCGTGCAAGCTGCTCTGGTGGCTGAAGAGGCCGGTGCTGACGGAATTACCGTTCACCTGCGTGAAGACCGTCGTCATATTCAAGAGCGTGATGTGCGTATCCTCACTGAGGTGCTCAACACGCGTATGAATCTTGAGATGGCCGTCAGTGAAGAGATGCTGGCACTGGCGGAAGACGTGCGTCCGGCCAATGTGTGCCTGGTGCCGGAAAAGCGTGAAGAGTTGACCACCGAAGGCGGACTGGATGTCGCGGGTGATCTGGCGCGTATCAGTGCTGCCTGTGAGCGTCTGGCGGCAGCGGGCTGTGAAGCCTCGTTGTTCATCGATCCTGAACCCGCGCAGATTCGTGCGGCGTTCGAGGCGGGTGCTCCGGTCATCGAGCTGCATACCGGCGCCTATGCGGATGCCAGTGGCGAAGCCGCGCGTATTGAATTCGAGCGTATCGCCGCTGCCGCAGAACTGGCCAGCGAGCTGGGGCTGATCGTCAATGCCGGCCATGGCCTCAACTATCACAACGTCGAGGCGATTGCCGGTATCTCCGGACTCAACGAACTGAATATTGGCCATGCGATCATCGCACGCGCCATGTTCGTGGGCCTGAAGGATGCCGTCGTCGAGATGAAGCGCCTGTGCATTGCTGGTCAGGAAGCGGGATTGATGGCCGCATTGGATGCACATGACCACGATCATGAAGAAGATGATCATGAGCATGTACAGGGCTCGGGCTGCTGCGGATGATTGTTGGTATAGGCACGGACATAGCGCGAATCGAACGCTTCGAAGTGGCCATGGCACGACATGGCGAGCGCTTTGCCCTCCGCCTGCTCGGCGCTGAAGAGCTTGAGCGCTTTGTCGGGCATTCGCAGCCGGCGGCGTTTCTGGCCAAGCGTTTTGCGGCCAAGGAGGCCTTTGTCAAGGCGCTAGGCACTGGATTGCGTCAGGGCATGCGCTTTACCCAGATTCAGGTAGTCAATGATGCGCTGGGCAAGCCGTCATTTCTGCTCTCTGATGAAGCCGAAACGCTGACGGCACGTGCCGGCATTCGTCATTTGCACCTCTCGATCAGTGACGAGCGTGATCAAGCCATCGCTTTTGTCGTGCTGGAACGATAGTGATATAGCGGTAGCATGAAAACGACAACGCCACCCCGCCTTACGGCATCGGGTGGCGTTGTCGTTTATGGCCTCTGAGGCCATGGCACGGTTATGCCTGAGACTATTCGTCAGAAGGGGGGGGCTCCAGAAGGGGCGGCCTCGGCAGAGGGAACGACCGCATTGTCAGGTGTGGCCAGTAGTGTCTGGCCCTCGGCTGTCTCGGCCCAAACCTCGAGGCTCGCGATGGCGGCAAACAGTGCATCGACATCGCTTTCCAGCTGGGAGAGTCCGCTGACGCGAATGCGCGTTTCAAGTGCCTCGACCAACAAGGCAAGGCGCGGCACGCCACAGTAACGACAGGCGCCGTTCAAGTAGTGCACACCCTCCACCATGGCGTCGTTATCACGGCTTTCCCAGGCATTGCGGATGCGCGCTTCGCTGTCTGGCAGGCTCTGAATCAATAGTCCCAGCATTTCCAGCGCGAGTGCCTCTCGGCCACCGGCCATTTCAATGCCCAGTGACATGTCGACCACAGGGAGTTCTGCATCCTGCTCTATCGCCGCTGGTGCCACCACGGTAGCCGCCACCGTGGGAGCTGGTGCAGAGCGGTAGGTAGAGGACGAGTAGCCACGATAATGGCTAGCTGTCGGGGGAGGACTCAGCGTAATACCCAGATGACGACTCAGCATGTTGGCGAGCAGGCCCTCATCAATTGGCTTGATGAGGTAATCGTCCATGCCTTCTGCCAGCAGCTCACGGCGCTCATGTGCTAGCGCATGTGCTGTCAGTGCAATGACCGGCAGATGGCCATGTCCTTCGCGACGCAGATGGCGCAATGCATGAGTGGCTTCCAATCCATTCATGCCTGGCATTTGGATATCCATCAATACGGCGTCCAGTGGCTGTTGCTGGGCAAGGGCCAACGCCTCTTCGCCGCTTTGAGCCGCGAGGGTATCCAGACCCATGTCGGTGAGCAGCTCCTCTGCCAGCAGGCGATTGGAAGGATTGTCGTCGACCACCATGACGCACTTACGCGGCAATGGTGAGGCAGGCTGCTGCACGGAGGCACTAGCCGTGCCTGCTGAATGGGCACTGAGTGACGTGCTTCGCGTTGGCTCAGGCGCCATGCCCGCTGTTGTCATGTCTGCTGCAGGTTGCATGATGCTCGAGGGCAGGCGTGCTGAGGATGAGGCATTGCCCAGCGGTATGAATGGCGAGGCATCCTGTAGGCTGGATGAGTCACGCCTAGGCGAATGCAATAGATTGGCTAGCTTATGACGCATCTGAAGTCGAGTGACGGGTTTGCTGACGATTTCGTCGATGCCGTAATGCTGCAGGTTCTCGGCATTGGCCGGTAGCGGAGCATTAAGTAGGCCCAATACGCGACAGGGTAGATGCTTGAGTCGCTGCCCCCACTCATCAAGACGCTTGAGGTCACTGCTTTCCAGTGCGACGACGACGAGGTCTGGCTGCTCGTCGATACCGACCAGTTCCAATGACCAGCGTGTCAACAGGTAACTGAGCGCCCTGCGTGTCGCTGAGTGAGGCTCAATCAGGCAGATGCGCTGATGATCGAACACCACCTCACGTGGACGCTCTTCAATGCTGCTGATGGCGACAGGAACGCTGAACAGGAAGGTGGAGCCGTGCCCCGGCAGGCTTTCTACCTGGATTTCGCCGCCCATCTGCTCGACCAGGCGCTTGGATATCATCAGTCCCAGCCCGGTACCGCCAAACTGACGCGCGCGTGACGGATCACCTTGAGAGAATGCCTGGAATAGGCGATTACGCTGAGCGCCATCCATGCCGATGCCGGTGTCAGCGACGGCAATCTTGAGTCGTGTGCTGCTGCCAGATAAATCATCGACCATCACGCGCACGATGACCTCACCGCGCTCGGTGAACTTGACCGCATTGGCGACGAGATTGGTGACCACCTGCTTGATGCGCAGTGGGTCGCCTTCGAAGCGCTGGGGAACATCGTCATAGACTAGGCCCAACAGGTGCAGATTTTTGCGATGTGCCTCGGGGGCGTGCATCGCCAGCACTTCCTCGATCAGTGGCTCGATATCCATCTGGACCTTTTCGAGCTTAAGTTTGCCTGCTTCGATCTTGGAAAAATCGAGAATGTCATTGATCAGTGACATCAACGACGTAGACGCATTTTGCATGTGCCCCAGCCAATCGCGTTGGCGATTATCGAGATCACTACGCCCTAGCAAGTTGCTGAAGCCGATGATGCCGTTGAGCGGCGTACGGATTTCATGGCTCATGTTGGCCAGAAACTCTGACTTGATACGGTTGGCTTCCAGTGCTTTGCGTCGCGCCATGTCCAGCTCGATATTCTTGATCTCGACCGTTTCCATGGATTCGTGCAGGTCTAGCGTCGTCTGCTCAATCTGGTCCTGCATATCTTCTCGAGCGCGCTTGAGCTGATCAACACTCAGGTTGTAATGCTCGGCTAGCTCGCTCATGTCGTCATTGCCGTGTATGGGCAGGTGTTGGTGCGTCTCACCGCGTGCCAGTCGTGTCATGGCCTCGCTGATGTCATGTAGGGGTAGCAGCATCTTGCGCGATGCATGGTAGGCAAACAGCAGTAGCCCAAGCCCGAACACCAGGTTCGCCAATCCGTAGCCGACCAGCAGCTGATAACGATGCAGTACGAGGCGCGTATCGGAGGCCTCCAGCACCAGCCATGACATCTGCTCGCCGCGCCTGGATTCGCGCCATGGGTCGATCACCGGCATCACTAGTACCAGTGCTGTCTGCGATGCGGGATAGGCATCGCTCTCCAGCATGGTCTTGGTGTCCGGACGCTGACTCGGGCCGAGGTGCAAAAGAGTGCCGCCGCTTGAGGTACGCAAGCTGAGCCCGCGCACATCCCGTTGGTCGATCAACATCTGAGCCTGTTCGTGCAAGCGCTGGTCATCAGCATCCAGGGCGGCGTTGGCCAGTCCCGGCATTATCGCCTGCATGCTGGCCTGAAGGCGCTCCATCATGGCGATTCGCTCACGGCTGGTCTCGCGGTCGACCACATACAGACTGAACAACAGGCTCGTGGCGAGGGGCAGTAGAAGCAGAGCAAGCTGAAATCGGGTTCTAAGCAGCATGGCAATCCATCGTGACAGGGCAGGCAGTCGAGATCGGCCTGCTGGATAATGATGAACGATGACGGAGACCGTACGAAAACGGCGCGCGCCGCAAGAGGAAAAACCACGTCAGCCAGTGGTTGGCACTGCCGACGATCATGATCGGCCCAGCATACCCTCCGGACTTGAGCGATGCGATGGTCACCGCCCTGACAGGGGTGAGCGGGAGCGATATACTGCGCGCATCATCTACATCCCGACGCGGCCCCCCGGTCGTCAATAGTCATGATGTCAGCGGCCTGACTCGCTGTTATCTGACTGTCCGGACGCAGCGTCTTTGGAGTCTGCCCCTCATGTCTCATTTCCGCGAATCCACTGGGTCCGCCGCGTCTCCCGTTGCAGAGTTTCCCAGCCTTGCCGAGATTGTCGGCAATACGCCACTGGTCCGCCTGACGCGGATCTCGGCAGGCCGCAATAACGTATTGCTAGCCAAGCTCGAAGGTCACAATCCGGCTGGCTCCGTGAAGGATCGTCCGGCGCTTTCCATGTTCACAGAAGCCGAAGCACGTGGCGACATCACGCCGGGTGATATCCTGGTCGAAGCGACCTCCGGTAATACCGGTATTGCGCTCGCCATGACGGCGGCCATCAAGGGGTATCACATGACCTTGATCATGCCGGCCAGTGCCTCTCCCGAACGCAAGCAGGCCATGGGAGCTTACGGCGCAACGTTGATTGAAGCCGACAACATGGAGCACGCCCGTGATCTCGCCGAAGCAATGATCGCGCGTGGCGAGGCCAAGGCGTTGGATCAATTTGCCAATGAAGACAATCCGCTGGCGCATTATCGCACCACCGGCCCTGAGCTATGGCAACAGACCCATGGGCGCATCACGCACTTTGTGTCTTCCATGGGTACGACAGGCACGATCATGGGCACTTCGCGTTATTTGAAGGAGTGTAATTCCGAGATCGAGATTGTCGGCCTACAACCTGCAGATGGCGCGAGCATTGCGGGCATTCGTCGCTGGCCCACTGAATATATGCCGCGCATCTTCGATGCCACGCGCATTGATCGCACGTTGGATATCGAACAGCACGAGGCTGAAGTCTGCATGCGGCGATTAGCGCGTGAAGAAGGCATCCTTGCCGGTGTTTCTTCCGGCGGCGCACTTGCAGGCGCACTCAAGGTTGCCGAACAGGTCGAGAACGCCGTTATCGTGTTCATCGTCTGTGATCGTGGCGACCGTTATCTCTCGACAGGCCTTTATATGAACGATGTTACTGACACGAGCACTGACAAGACCAGTATGACAACAGGAGAGTCTTCCTGATGGCCCTGCTCGGACAGAAACGCCCGGCACGCAAGCCGACCCGTCGCGAGAAGGAAGTGGCCAGTCGCGATACACGCGATGTCGATGATGCGGATAGTCAATGGCTGACCGTCGTTCGCCTGGCTCACGATGGCCGTGGCATCGCCCACGATGCGACTGGCAAGACCCAGTTCATCGATCGTGCGTTGCCTGGCGAGCGTGTCACGCTCGCGATCCACCGTAACCACAAGCGCTTCGATGAGGCGCATGTGCGCACACGTGACAACGCCGCAGAAAATCGCGTCACGCCGCCGTGTGAGTATTTCGGTATCTGTGGGGGGTGTGAGCTTCAGCATATGACACTGGCCTCGCAGCGCACTCATAAGGTGCATGTACTGAGCGAACATGCCACTCGCAATGGCGTGGATCTGCCTGACATTCAGTCGCTGGGTGAAGACGAGAACCGTTATCGTCGTCGTGCGCGCATCGGTGTACGAGTGACGGATGCTGGCGAGATTCAGTTGGGCTTCCGGAGTCGCGGCAACAACAAGCTGGTCGATATCCAGACGTGTAGTGTGCTGGTACCGGCGCTTGCGAATCTCATTGCCCCTCTGCGTGAGCTGATCAACACACTTGAAGCTCCCAAGCGGCTGGGACATCTTGAGCTGCTGGCAACGGATGATCAGGTCATCGTCATTGTGCGCCAGATGAAGGCCGTGCCGCGCGATGCGGAGCGCTGGCAAGCCTTTGCCCAGGCGCATGGTCTGGTCTTCGGCTGGCGGGTGGGAAGTGATCCTGTCGTCATGGAGTGGCTGGCGGGTACGCCAGATGCTGCCTATTCGCTGACGGTGGGTGAAACATCACTGCGTCTTGCTTTCTCACCGGGCGACTTCGTACAAGTCAATGCTCCCCTCAATCAGCGTCTGATCGACACGGCGTTTGAATGGCTGGGCGATGTGACGGGCCTGAACGTGATGGATCTTTACGCTGGCGTCGGTAACCTGACATTGGCCGCCGCTGCCGCAGGTGCCAAGCAAGTTACCGGTATCGAAGGCAGCCAAGGGATGGTGGATCAGCTGATCGCCAATGCACATGCCAATGGGCTTGATCAGGTCAGCGCGCGGCGTGCCGATCTTAGCCGCTCGCTACCGTCACTCGAAGGTATCGACCTTCTGGTACTAGACCCGCCGCGCGATGGCGCTCAGCCTCTCTGCGAGGAGCTGGCACGTCATCTGCATGCAGGGAAGGTCAATCGTGCACCAGCACGCGTGCTTTATATTGCCTGTGATCCAACCACCCTGATGCGTGATGCACGATTGCTTCAGGATGCTGGCTACCGCGTCACGCGCGCCCTGATGGCAGACATGTTTGTACACACCGCACATCTGGAATCGATGCTGCTGCTGGAGCGGGCGGCAGACTGAGGCAAGGCCGCGAGGCTCTGTCATCAAGATAGCAAGATATTCAAGGACATAGGGTCATGGTCAAGGTGCGCGAAGATCAGCCGCTGACCGATAGCGGTGGTGTGGACATCCCAATGTGGGTCACGCGTTTGCGTGAGGAAGTCCCGTCGGTGAATGCCGATGTCATGACGCAGGCCTGCGCAGTGGCGCTCAAGGTGGCGCGTGAGGCAGACGCTCGCGGTGATAAGCCCTGGCGCGAGCCGTTGGTCAGTTTCCGGTTCAGTCTCGAGATGGCCGATATCCTCTCGGAGCTGAAGCTGGATCAACCTGCGCTAGTGGCTGCGGTGCTTTATCGCGCTGTGCGTGAGGGCCACCTGGGTCTTGAGGCTATCGACAAGCACTTTGGCGCGGAAGTCGCGCGTCTGATTGATGGCGTGCTCAACATGGCCGCGATCAGCCAGCTGCAGGCCCCGAGCCATGGAATGGTTCAGCACGATCAGCAGGACAATCTGCGCAAGATGTTGGTCTCGATGATCGATGATGTGCGTATTGCGCTGATCAAGATCGCCGAGCGCACCGTCGCATTGCGTCAGGTCAAGGACGCCCCGCGCGAGAAGCGCATGCGCGTTGCCGGTGAAGTCTTCGATATCTACGGCCCTCTCGCCCATCGCCTTGGCATTGGCCAGCTCAAGTGGGAGCTGGAGGATCTGTCCTTCCGCTATCGCGAGGAAGATGAATACAAGACCATCGCCAAACAGCTGTCAGAGAAACGCCTTGAGCGTGAGCACTATATCGCTGACTTGTTGGTAGACCTGCGTGGCCTGATGAGCGAGCAGGGCATACGTCACTTCGATGTTGCCGGGCGCGCCAAGCATATCTATTCCATCTGGCGGAAGATGAAGCGCAAGCGCATCGACTTCTCCCAGGTTTATGACGTACGTGCAGTTCGTATTCTGGTCGGCACGGTCAGTGACTGCTATACGGCGCTTGGCATCGTGCATTCGCGTTGGCATCACGTGCCGCACGAGTTTGATGATTACATCGCCAATCCCAAGAAGAATGGCTATCAATCGTTGCATACCGCAGTGGTTGGGCCTGGCAACAAGGTCATCGAGATTCAGATTCGTACCTTCGACATGCACGAAGAGGCGGAGCTGGGTGTCTGTGCCCACTGGCGCTACAAGGGCCATGATGTTGGCCATAAGAGCCGCAGCTACGAAGACAAGATTGCCTGGCTGCGTCAAGTACTTGAATGGCAAGACGAGGTGGGTGAGAACGGCGGCCAGGAGGCGATTCGCGAAGGGCTTAGCTCCGACGTCGCGCCTGATCGCATCTACGTATTCACGCCTGAAGGGCACGTCATCGACTTGCCCAAGGTCGCAACGCCGATCGATTTCGCCTACCGCGTGCACACTGAGGTAGGGCATCGCTGCCGTGGTGCCAAGGTCAATGGGCGCATCGTGCCACTGACCTACAAGCTCAAGACCGGTCAGCAGGTCGAGATTCTAACGGCCACCAAGGGCGGTCCGAGTCGCGATTGGCTGAATCCAAACCTGGGCTATGTGCGCACTTCGCGGGGGCGCGCCAAGATTCAGGCCTGGTTCAAGCTGCAGGCGCGTGACCAGAATGTCGATGAGGGGCGGGGTCTGCTTGAGAAGGAATTCTCGCGGTTGGCGCTTGAGAACCTCGATCGCGACAAGTTGGCCAAGGCCGTCAATTACCCGACGCGTGACGACATGTATGCCGCGATTGGTGCGGGTGATTTACGTGTAGGCCAGGTGTTGCATCAAGCTCAGCAGCTGTTCGGGGATACCGACGATCAAGAGCAGCTCGAACGCCTGCTGCGTCAGCGCAAGCCGCAAGGTAAGGAGAAGCCTGACACGGTGATGGTGCTGGGGGTGGGTAACCTCAAGACTACCATGGCCAATTGCTGTCATCCGGTGCCGGGTGATCAGATCGCGGGCTTCATCACTCAGGGGCGCGGGGTCACGGTGCACCGTCAGGATTGCCCGAACCTGATTCAGTTGCGCTCCGATGAGCCGCGTCGCATCGTCGATGTTGAGTGGGGGCAGCGCTCGTGTAGCCAGTATCCGGTAGATATCGAGATTCAAGCCTGGGATCGCTCTGGGCTGCTGCGCGATGTCACCAATGTCTTGAGCGGTGACAAGGTCAATGTACTGTCAGTGAACACCCGTACTGATCAGCTCGATAATATTGCAACGCTGAAGATTACGCTGGAAGTCGAAAATCTGGACGTCCTCGGGCGTGTGTTCGCGCGTATTCAACAGCTACCCAATATCATCGACGTCAAACGTCTGCGTGTCGGGGGTGGCAAGAAATGACGTCGGCGGCACATGATGGCCTCAAGTGTAACGATGCGCGCTACAGCCTCGATGACCTGCTGACGCTGATGTCCGTACTGCGTGATCCGCAGTACGGCTGTCCGTGGGATCTCAGTCAAGACTACGCAAGTCTGGTACCGCATACCTTGGAGGAGGCATATGAGGTCG
Source organism: Cobetia sp. QF-1 (assembly GCF_002213105.1). Classification (NCBI taxonomy): domain Bacteria; kingdom Pseudomonadati; phylum Pseudomonadota; class Gammaproteobacteria; order Oceanospirillales; family Halomonadaceae; genus Cobetia; species Cobetia sp. QF-1. Next base: position 357,329 of record NZ_NBVS01000001.1, on the reverse strand, counting down.
CTGATGTCATCGAGCGAGCGGCGTACGCTACCGAGAATCGGGATGAGGTGCTGTCTGAGCTGCCGGCCGAGTTAGGTGACCTGCTGTTTCAGGGTGTGTTCTACGCACAGATTGCCCGTGAGCAGCAGCGTTTCGATTTCCATGATGTCATTCATGTGCTGACGACCAAGATGTTGCGGCGTCATCCGCATGTCTTTCCTGATGGCACGCTGTTGTCACGACGTGAAGGCGTGCTGCCTCACGAAGTGGATGAGCGTGCTGTCAATACGCGTTGGGAGCAGATAAAACAGCAGGAAAAGCCTGCAACATCTGAGTCTCCCGCTCTTGAGCGTTCAGCTGTTGAGGGTTCGCGTGACGACGCTAGCGTGCTGGATGGCGTGCCACTCGGGCTGCCGGCGTTGACGCGTGCGATGAAATTATCGAAAAAGGCCTCGCGGTCTGGCTTTGACTGGCCCGATGTCAGTGGTGTGCTGGCCAAGATTCGTGAAGAGCTGGGGGAGGTGGAAGAGGCGCTGGACGAAGGTGATGAAGCTCATGCGCGTGAAGAGGTGGGCGATCTGTTGTTTGCGGTTGTCAATCTCGCACGCACGCTCAAGGCGGACCCTGAGCAGGTGTTACGAGGCACTAACGCCCGCTTCGAATCACGTTTTCGTCATGTGGAAGCCGCAATTGCAGCCCAAGGGGGCTCCCTCCAGCAGACGACACTGGCTGAAATGGACCTCCACTGGGAGGCTGCCAAGCAACGTGAGGCGCGTAGCTGAAATGTAGTAAATTTACGCGATGGTCGGATTGTGACGTAGTGGCCCGTGGACGTATGCTGAAGGGAAGCGATCAGGATAATTATCATGTCCTGCTTCCGGTCTGCTGCGCTGCGGGTCATTTTCGTTTCTTTGCCACGCGCAGAAGACGCGAGAAATTTTTTACCGTAGCAGCACCGTCACTCCCAAGGAGGGTTTCATGAGTCACGATCTGCATGAATCGCTGCGCGACAATGTGCGTATTCTCGGCGATAACCTAGGACAGACTATCGCAGCCGACCTCGGCGATGATTTCGTTGAGCGTATCGAGCTGATTCGCGCGCTGGCCAAACGGGGCCAACAGGGCGATCTGGCGGCGCGTCATGAGCTGATCGACTATCTGCGCGACCTGCCGGACAGTGATCTTCTCCCGGTCACGCGCGCGTTCAATCAGTTTCTCAATTTATCGAACATTGCTGAGCAGCACTATCGCGGCCGCTTCAAGCGCGTTGAAGACTATCGCCCTGGTAGCCAGCCGGACCTGGGTGAGCTGATCACGCGTATTCGTGCCCGTGGCTTCAGCCCCCAGAAAATCGTCGAAGAACTCTCGGCGATGCGGGTTGATCTGGTGCTGACCGCTCATCCGACGGAAGTCATCCGCCGTACGCTGATTCAAAAATACGATGCCATCGAAGGCTGTCTGACGCAGATGGAAGGGGCTTGTGATCGCCCTGAACAGGCCACGCTTGCCCGTGCTCGTCTGAGTGAGCTGATCAGCCAGGCCTGGCATACCGACGAGATTCGTCACGAGCGTCCGACGCCGGTAGATGAGGCCAAGTGGGGGTTCGCGACCATCGAGAACTCGCTGTGGCAGGCCGTGCCTGACTTCCATCGTCAGCTGGATGAGATGACGCTGGAAGCGGCCGGTGAGCGTCTGCCGCTGGACGCTGCGCCAATTTGCTTTGCCTCTTGGATGGGCGGTGACCGCGACGGCAATCCCAACGTGACGGCGCGCGTGACACGTACCGTGCTGTTACTGGGGCGCTGGATGGCAGCAGACCTTTATCTGCGTGACCTTGAGCAGCTCAAGTCAGAGTTGTCGATGTGGAAGTGCTCCGCAGCACTGCGCGCTGAGGCTGGTGACGTGGCAGAACCGTATCGTGAAATTCTGCGTCGCTTGATTCTGCGTATGGAAAGCACCCGCGATTGGGCCAAGGCGGGTCTGGACGGCAAGCGCCACGAGGGTGTCGATATCATCGAAACCCGTGAGCAGCTCTATACGCCGCTGCTGGCTTGCTATCGCTCGCTGTGTGATGTCGGACTCGACACCATTGCCAATGGCGCGCTCCTTGATACCCTGCGTCGCGTCACCTGCTTCGGTGTGACGCTGACCAAGCTCGACATTCGCCAGGAAAGCACTCGCCATTCACAGGTCTTTGATGAGCTGACCCAATCGTTGGGCCTCGGTAGCTATTTTGATTGGAATGAGCAGCAACGTCGCGACTTCCTGGTCCGTGAGCTGAGTAACCGTCGTCCGCTGATTCCGCATCACTGGGAGTGTTCCACTGATACTCGTGAAGTCCTGGATACCTTCAAGGTTATCGCTCGCGAGCATCGTGAGGCACTGGGCACCTACGTCATCTCCATGGCCGGTCAGGCATCGGATGTGCTGGCAGTGGCGCTGCTCATGAAGGAAGCGGGAGGAGATGCGCGTCTGCCCATCGCACCACTCTTCGAGACGCTGGATGACCTGGATCGCTCAGGTCCAGTGGTGGATGATCTGTTGGGTATGCCGATTTATCGCGAGCATGCCGGTAATCGTCAAGAAGTGATGATCGGCTATTCCGATTCCGCCAAGGACGCCGGCCAACTGGCCGCTGCCTGGGCGCAATATCGTGCTCAGGAGACGCTGGTCGAGATCACACGCAATCATGGCGTCGAGCTGACCTTGTTCCATGGCCGTGGTGGCACGGTGGGTCGTGGGGGCGGTCCGGCGCATGCGGCCATCCTGTCCCAGCCGCCGGGATCGGTGACAGGCTCTCTGCGCGTGACCGAACAGGGCGAGATGATTCGCTTCAAGTTTGGTCTGCCGGATATCGCCAGTCGCTCCATGGAGATCTACGTGTGCGCCGTACTGGAGGCCAGTCTGTTACCACCGCCTGCGCCCAAGCAGGAATGGCGTGATGAGATGACTCGTCTGGCCGAGGTGGCTCACAAGGCCTACGTGGGTGTCGTGCGTGAAGATCCGAACTTCGTACCGTACTTCCGTGCCGTCACGCCGGAAACGGCACTGGCGCGTCTGCCACTCGGCTCGCGCCCTGCCAAGCGTCGCCAGGATGGGGGGGTTGAGACACTACGTGCGATTCCGTGGATCTTCGCCTGGACCCAGATTCGTTTGATGCTGCCAGCCTGGCTGGGTAGCGGCGAAGCCTTCTCCAAGCGCCTGGATCAGGACGGTGGGCTTGAAGTATTGCGCGAGATGATGAATGACTGGCCATTCTTCTCGACCTACGTAGACATGCTGGAGATGCTGCTGGCCAAGGCCGATCTGTCCACGGCTGCCTACTATGAGCAGCGGCTAGTCGACGAGCCAGCACTCAAGGCGCTGGGGAAATCTCTGCGCGACCGGCTGGAGCGTCTGGAGGCAGTGGTGCTGGAAATTCGCGATCAGCAGGCATTGCTCGAAAACATGCCGTTGATTCGCCAGGCAATCGACGTACGCAACCCGTATATTGATCCGTTGCATGGCTTGCAGGCTGAACTTCTGCAACGTAATCGGGATGCTGATGGTGCCATTTCCGCAGAGTTGACACGTGCCCTGATGGTCACGATGGCCGGGATTTCAGCAGGCTTGCGCAATACAGGCTGATGGGATCGGGATGATTGAACTGACCGGCTTTTGTTGGCTTGCGCCTGTCAGGCCGTTCCGGCGGGTTAGCATCCAATAGCGTTTGGCTAGAGCGTGAATGAAAAATCCCCCACTAGAGGCTTTCTATTGGGGGATTTTTTTGTCATGACGCTAAAACAATAGGTTCAGAGAAGGCCACTGGCACGCTCTGCGACAAGCGGCATCAAAAAGCGCTCACGTTGCCATGCCTCATCTTGATTGAGTGCTACCAGATGCAGGAGTTTGGTGAAGACTGCCTCTAACGTCATATCATCTCCAGAGAGCACACCGATGGTGGCGAGCCCTGCACCTGCCGCGTAATGGCCGATGCTCACCGGGCCATGTGGGCACTGACTGATACCGGCGAGCAATTTTCCTTCGCCACGGGCATCGGCCAGCACGCCGAGAAGCTCGGCATCCTCGGGCAGGTTGCCACTGCCCCATAGCTCCAGTACGGCGCCCTTTACCTGTGTGCGCATCAGTTGGACACGCACGCTCTCGGCGCTGATGCCGGGATAAAGCGGCAGGCGAATGATGGCGTCCTGACCGAGTCGCGCGTAATCCGGCAATTCAAACGCGGGGCCTTGATCATCCAGCAGACGCCCGGCATAAAGCACCACTCGGTCATCCACCCATTCTCCCAGCAGTGGCGCATTGGGCGTGGTGAAGCCGCGATGGTCCTGTGTGAACCACTTGCGGGTGCAGACACCGCGCAGTAGCTGGCCACCGAAGGCGACGACCACCTCGTTGAGCATCGGCTGAGCTGCCGCAGCCAGTGCCAACTCGACATTGGTCAGTGCATCACTGCCAGCTGCCTCAAGCGGAAGCTGGGCACCACTGACGACCACGGGGCGCGCGGTTCCCTTGAGCTGGAAGGCCAGGCTTGAGGCGGTCCATGCCAATGTATCGGTGCCTTGCAGCACCACGAAGCCGTCGAAGCTATCGTAGGCATCGGCGATCTCGGCGGCGATCGTCTGCCAATCGGCAGGGGTGGCTGACGAGGAGTCGATCAGCTGAGGAAATTCGCGCAGCGTGAAGATAGGCAGGCGGCTACGACGACTTGGCGAGAGTTGGTCCAATGCCTTGCGCAAGCGCTGATCAAAGTCACCGGCGGTCACCAACCCCTGCTCACTCTCCACCATACCTAGCGTGCCACCGGTATAGAGCACCAGAATATGTGTCTCGGGAGTCATCACGTCCACCTGCCGAAAATAAGAAAGCCGGCATTATAACGTATGCCGGCTCACACGTGCCTGTCAGTTGGTCGGCTGCAGCGGGAGGGGGGATATGCAAAAGTTAAAGCAAAGCGTTAGCTGATATTGCCACCACCGATGCGCACGTCTTCGTGATGTGACATGGCACTGAGGCATAGGGTGCGCACACCCTCCAACAGGCTGTCGAGGCTCATGGTCGGCAGACGGCCATCGAGACTCTGCTCGGGTAGGGCGGGGATGTGCACGAAGCCTGAGCGGATGGGGCTATCGGCCAGGTGACGTTGGATCCCGTAGAAGAGATGATTGCAGACAAAGGTGCCCGCACTATAGGACACGCTGGCGGGGAGTCCGGCAGCCTGAAGATCACTGACCATGGCCTTGATGGGGAGCGTCGTGAAGCAGCCATCAGGGCCGCCTGGTTCGACGGGCTCATCCACCGGCTGATGCCCACCATTGTCCGCAATGCGATAGTCATCGAGATTGATGGCAATCCGCTCTGGAGTGATAGCACTGCGGCCACTGGCCTGGCCCAGCATGATGACCACATCGGGCGCGTGCACGCCGATGGCCTCGACGACACTGTCGATGGCAGCGAAACGGGTGACGGGGACACGACACGCGATGATCTCTACTGAACCGTGCTCCCGGTCAGGCAGTGCCAGCCTCTGACCATCAAGTGCTTCGATGATATGGAGGGCGGGATTGACGCTGTCGGAGCCAAAGGGCTCGAAACCACAAAGCAGAAGACGAGGCATGGTGATATTTCCATGGCAGTGGCCTGCGCCACCTCAGGGCTGATAATCATGAGGTGGCAGGCGAGATGGTCGGAGTCTGGATTAGAACGCCAGCAGTAACATCAGGCTGATATTGGCGGTCAGCATGACCAGTGCCGGTACGATCTGGGTACGAATGATGTGATAGCGATCATCCAATTCCAGCAGGGCAGCCGGTACGATATTGAAGTTGGCGGCCATGGGCGTCATCAGCGTGCCGCAATAGCCAGACAGCATGCCCAGCACGCCGACGATGGCCGGATTGCCGCCATGCAGGGCGATGACCAGCGGATACCCGATGCCCGAGGTGATGACGGCGAAGGCAGCAAAGCCGTTACCCATCAGCATGGTGAAGATCGCCATGCCTAGGCAATAGGCGATGACACACGCCACCAGACTGGTATCCGGGACGACACTTGAGACGAGTTCGGCGATGGTCTGGCCTACGCCGGCCTGATCAAACAAGAGTCCCAGTGCTGCCAGAAACTGAGGAAGAATCGCGGCCCAGCCAATGGAATCTGCCAGGCGCCGCCCTTCCTGAAGCCCGGTGGTAGGGCGCTCGCGTAGCATCAACAAGGCCACGGCAAAGGCCAGCAAGGTAGCCACTCCAAGTCCTACCAGCGCACTCTGGCCAGTGGTCAGGGTGTAAATGAAGGTGCCAGCCGGAATCAGGAGCGCCGGAATGAAGAGCCGTGAGCCGAAGCGCTGCATGCGTGCCTTGCGGACCGTGTCACTCAGCTGGCCATAATTCCCAAGGCCGAGTTGTCCGGTAGCCGCCAGTAGCGCGAGCGCCAACATGGCCAGACCTACCACCACATCGGGTAGCCAGCCGCCAAAGGCCAGACTGATGCCAAAGATCATCCAGAAGGCACTTGTGCCCAGGCGGCGCGGGTGATCACGATCAGTGAGCGTCAGTACGGCAAAGGCCATGGTCGCGAGGCCGGTGATCAGATACAGAATGTCGATACCGCTCATGACTGACTCTCCCGTACTGAGATGGAATGAGTGTCCGAGCCGCTATCCGCACTTTCTTTTACACCACCTTCATACGACAAGTCAGGATATTCTTCGCGCAACAGGCGCTGCTCGCGGCGGATATTCCTGTCCAACCGGCGACACATGACGAACATCACCAGTAGCGAGATAAGGGCGGTTGGGATGGCATATAGCGCCATATCGGCAAGGCTGACACTGGCGTCACTTTTGTCCAGAACGCTTTTGATCAGCAACAGGCCACCGGAGGCGACAAAGATCAGCTGACTGAAAAAGTTGCCGAAGTTCTCACTGACAGCGTTCAGCACACGAATGCGCTGGCTTAGAGAGTGAAAGCGGGGCGAGGCGATGGCTGCGCTGGAGAGGTCTCGCTCAGCGGCACCGACGGACATGGGGGCGATCAACGGACGAATCATGGCCGGATGGCCGCCCAGCTGCAGGCCAAAGGCATTGGTCAGCTTTCGCAGCACGAGATAGCTTAAGGTGATGCGTCCGGCACTCGCAGCACGGAATTTTTGCACAAGACGTTCAGCCTGATCGCGCAGGCCATTACGCTCGAGTAGCCCGATGACGGGGAGAGTGATGATGAAGAGAGACACGGCACGATTCTGTGTGAATGCATGTCCCAGCGCCTCCAGAATTTCCGTGGGGGTCATGCCTGCCACCAAGCCAGAGCAGAAACCCGCGACGAGTACGACGAGCAATGCATTCAAGCGCAGAGCCAGGCCGACGACGATGACGACGACACCGATTAGCGACAGCATTGGCGACTCCTCGGAGTCTGAAAAAGACAAGCTGTGAGTCTCATTGGAAGATCTCTTATTGTTTTATTCATGTGTTGTAGCAGAGGGAGTAGGCACGCTGCTGGAGCATGCCTTGTCAGAGAGTAGGCGCAGCAGGTCGTTATCCAAATGAGACATTCGGAATATATAAATTAACCTGAACTAAATTATTGGCATAGCCTATCGAAAAGGCAGTGAATTACCCTTGAAGGCTGTCTTTAATGGCTGATATTCGCGTCTCTGCTCTGCATGAGAAAAGCTGCACTGCACAACACAGAAAAGGCCTCAAGGCTCCGCTTCATGGCGGGCCCTTGAGGCCTTTTGGGTAATGGCAATCAGACGAACCAGTACTCAGACACGTCGCGAGCAGATCAACCCTCGACGACTTCAGCACCTGTGGTTGGGTGTGCCTGAATACGTAGACGACGTCCTGCCTTGAGGCCGAGGATGGCGGCGGCGAGCAGGATCAGTGCGAAGAGGGCGGCGATGACACGTAGGTCATCGGTGACTTGCAGCAGGATACCGACTGCCAATGGCCCGAGTGCCGCGAGCATGTAGCCAGTGCCTTGTGCCATGCCGGATAGAGCCCCAGCGAGACGAGCATCGGCAGTGCGAAGCACCAGTAGTGTGAGAGCCATGGAGAAGCTGCCGCCTTGGCCGAAGCCCAGTAGTACGGCGAAGACCCAGCGTAGCGACAAGGGGCCGATCATGAGCCCCAGCAGTCCAATGGCGGTGCACGTCAGCAACAGCAATATAGCAGGGCGCTGATCGCGGCCCATACGGCCTATCACTGGTGCGAGTAGAGCAGTCAGTACCTGAGACATCACTGAGGCGGCCATCAGCCAGCCGGCCTCGACCTCACCAAGCCCGCGTTGCTGAAGCAGAAAGGGCAGCCAACCGAAGACGATATATGCCAGTGATGACTGACAGCCCATGAAGAGCGTAATGTGACGCGCCAGTGGTAGATGCCACAGGCGCGGCGCGGTGTTGTGGATGGTAGAAGTCTGCTCTGGCCACGGATGCGGCATGCTGATCCGCCACACTGACAGTGCCACGGCCACGAGTAGCACCCAGCAGGTCAGCGAGGCTTGCCAGCTATCCAGAAGATTGGCCAGCGGTACACTGAGGCCTGCTGCTAGTGCCGCGCCCAGACAGAGCGCCATGGTATAGACGCCCGTGAACAGGTCTGCTCGCTCGGGATGTTCGCGTTTGACGATGGCAGGCAGCAGAGTGCCGGCCACACCAATACTGCCGCCGCACAGTAATGTCCCGAGATAGAGCAGTACGGTGAGATCGCTGGCGCGTAGCCATAGCGCGAAGCCCAGCATGAGCAGTGCCAGGCTCAGAGTGCGTTCTGCCCCCAGGCGATTGGCAAGGCGGGGTGCCAGCGGTGCGAAAAGCCCCAAACAGACAACGGGTAGGGTGGTCAGTAACCCGGCTGCGAGTGTGCTCAGGCCAAGGTCTTGGGTGATACGATCCAGCAGGGGAGCCAGAGAAGACAGCGCCGGACGCAGGTTGAGCGCAACCAGTATCAGCACAAGCAGAAATAATGGGACGGGCATTCGGCGCATTGGACAGGGGATCCTGAGCAAGTGGACAGTGGTGCGAGGATGCCGGCATCACATTGGACTGTCTGCATTGAGTCGGGTTGGCACACTATGCTTTATATCAGTGAAACCGTATATGCGAAAACGCCCAGCAGATGCCGGACGTTTTGGAGAGAACAGGGATTCACTATAAACCTTCAGATTCAGGTCAATATTTGGGTTCTAGCTCTAGTTCACGCACCTGGCGTTCTGCTGTCTGATTATTCATGCTACGCGAAGGTGCATTCACGCTACGCAAGCCGTCGTGGTTTTTGGTGGCAATGCCACGCCATGATGACGCTTTATGAATGCGCTCCGAGCTTGACGGCGTAATGCACACGTTAGGTTGACGATGTGCCTTGGCGCGAATCATGGTCATGTCTTCGGTACTGAGCAGCATCCCCTGAGGGGTACGCTCCAGAATAAGGTGGCCTGTGAAGCGCCAACAGCGCATTGGAGTGTGAGCGACACGATAACGATGTCCACTCACTTCCAATGAGATTGCTTCTTTGAGGCGGCAGCCGGCAGGGTGGAGCGTGACGTCTTCCAAGAGAACCAAACGATTGAAATCGTTTGGTTCAAGCACTTGGTTACCATCATGCATCCGTACTGGGAATGCATGATTATCATGCATCAACTCACGTCGCTTATGGCTGACGCTACCGGCACCTTCAAGTACACCTGCGCCACACACATGCACCAGCTCGCCATCGATTTGCTTGATGACAAGCACTTCGACGTGACGTTGCTTGAAAAGATGGTTACGCAACGAGCGTAATGGCATGGCTGAAATCCTCTTCGACGCCATCCGATGGCTGGGCTTGCTTGTCAGAGCGCAAACGGTGGGCATGACGCCTACTAACTAGTTGCTCCGTACCACCGGACTGAACGATATCCAGTGCTGACAGGCTCATCATACGTCGTTTCGAGGCAGGTTTCCTGAATCTCGATCTCAGATGAGGGGATTTACGACTTATACATTTGGCCCAGATACTGAGCCTGAGCGCAAATATATAAAGTTATCAATATCTTGAGAAAGAGTTACTCGTACTTGCCTAATACTGCACGGCAGATGTCGGAAAAGTTTCGCGCTTCAGGCGGATGTTCCAGGTCTATGCTTAGTGCCTTACCGACACGTGAGGCTGCGATCAACCCACGAATGCTGTGCTGACCATGCTCATCCCGTTCTGTTACCAGCAGGTGAGACTCTCCGCTCTGACGCAGTGTTTCGACCAAGTCACCTACTCGTGCTCGCTTGAGATCTACAAGCGGAATACCGTGTAGCTCAGCGCGTGGCATCTGCACCATGTCGACGGTGATTTCATCGCGCTGGACATCGAAGCGCGTCATGGCACGCATTACCACACGACCACCCTGCAGCTCGCGGGAGGTCACGACACCGGTGAAGGTACCGTCATGATCGTGCACCAGCAGTAGACGAACACCTGCCTGCTTCATGGTCGCTAGTGCCTGCCCAATGGAGGCGCTGCCTTGGATACTGCGCCCTGCTGTAACGGCGAAGTCAGTAACTAGTTCGCTGGCTGGGCTATCCATCGTGATATCGCCAAGGGGCTGAAGTGGCAGGCGCGCAGAGCTGACCTGAGCAAGGTTATCGACCGTGAGGGTATGGTAGGCCGACGGGGCGATGGCATTCATGGACTAGCTCCTGTAACCAATAAACGATGAAATTCTATCTATTGTGAGTCATCTCTTGGTCGGGAGTTTCCTACAAGGTGAGTAACGTCAGGTTGCTCTTATTGCAACATTGACGGTCTGTTCGAATAGAAAATGCTGGCATCTGCTACCGAAGCGACGGAGAAAGGGTGTCCAGACGCAATAACGCCCGCCAGGGTTGCTGGCGGGCGTTATTGCGTCTAACTGAATCACATCATCTTGAGAAGATGAGGCCCGCATGGGACTTGTCTGATCAGATACTGTCTTTCAATGGGAGCATTACAGCCATTCCTTGAGATCGCCGCGGACAGAGTCAAGAAAGGTGATGAAGTCTGTTTGGTCATCGCCATCGCAACGATCGACCTTGCACGCCAATTTCATCTTGGTGCCGGCCACGATCTCGTCGTAAACCTCCAATGTGAGCTTCTCGACAGTTGCATTGACAGGCTCCTGCTCACCATTGGCCAAACTGAAGGTAGTGATCAAGGTGCCGCGCAGGCGTGTAGTACCGCCTTCGGCGACGATGCGACGCACCTTGAGCCAGCCCTCGCGAATCATGGTTTCGCCTTGAGCATCGCGTTGTTTGTAGATGGTGCGGTAACAGGCATTTTCTGAAACACCCTTGGCAGCCATACTCTCGTAGGCCTTTATCATGCGCGTGGCCATGGTGCCCACCTCAGCAATCTTGCGGCGGGCAGCACGGTGTTCACGCTCGAGGCGGTCTTGCTTGGAAAAACGCTGCCACAGGTGGAAATCGTGGGTCAAAGTGGTCGCGTCCATTGCATTCTCTCTTCTTGAATAAGGGGCTGACACCGTCATATCCAAACGGATGTCGTCATGAGGGCGTACAGGTATGCACTCTTTCTGCGTGAAGATGTCAGTAGAAGGCTACCGTTGACCTGACAGAAATGATGCATGTTGTTGATGAATGTCATCATCTCTAATCTCATCTGTGTTGCCAAGATGGACGCTCAAACCTGTAGAAGGTTCCTGCTGCTGTGCTGCTCTGGGTGGATTAGCGCTATCACGTCCATTCCGATGCTGTCAGCCAGTCATCAGACGTACAGGAGTACCACTCTGTAGTAACGCGACTATCTCATGGGCATCATCATGTCGCATGAATTACCGCGAAATAGGCCATGTAATGGGTGTGCCGGAGTACTCGTCATGTGAAAGTCTGTGAGATTCTCTACAAGACTGTTCTCTGAGATGCATAGATGTTTACGGATGGCTCGTGCTTGGGAACAGCGGAGGAGGCGTAGCAACATGGTGTACACCGAATGCCTCGCTCATCAAGGCTCTCGAGGGGCTGTGGGGGCACATCGTGATAATATTCGTACCTGATTAAAGTGCCGGACCATATTGCCATCTAATGCTGTTGCCTTACTGGCGGCCTCAATTTACGCATTATTTTCTAGATGGGCAATATTGAGTCGCTGCATGCTTTAAGTGATACGCAAAAGTGACTGGCACCACGCTTACCGCTGAAACGTCAGGTAAACTTATCATGTTCAGTCAGCATGAGGCGCGTACATGAGGCACACGGAAAGTGCCCGTTCAACGAGGAAGGGAACATGGCGAAATCTGATCGCCGTCGTACTGTTGAAAGGCCGAAAGGCATCTTTCATACGGCGTTGTTGAAATGGCGCTGGCCTGTTCCATTGCGACTGGCCGAGCGCCATGCCAGCCTTTATCAGCTTTTCATGTGGGTCTACATTAGCTCTCTTGGGTGCCACGTAGGCTACTTTGCTCTGCTGAGTCTGCAGCCCTACCCACAGCCCGTCGTGATTAACGTGTTCGGTACCTTGGCTAACGTGTTAGCCATTGTGCTGCATCGTAAGGGCTTCTTGAATGCCGGTCTGCTCATGCTAGCCGTGCCGATGTCGGTCAAGGCAGCATTATGGGAATATCAGTTAGGGGCTGGAGGTGGCTTTGAGTATTTTCATATAGTGGCAGTCTTCTTTATTTGTATTGCCCCAATGTCTCGATTTAATCGACTGGTATTTAGCGGGCTTCTGCTGCTCTTCTATATGGGGACACAATACTTTGTGAGTCCGATATATTTTGTTTCCTACGATTTCATGTCATTGGCCAGTATCGTAAATCTGGTTATCTCGGCAACCTTTATTGCGGTTGTGGCCGTACAGATTGGCTGGGAGGCAGAGCAGCGTGAAAAGCGCTATCGCCGAGATTTACGTCATGACCAACTCACTGGTGCACTCTCGCGCTTTGCCTTGCAGGAAGAGGGCGCGCGTATGCTCAAGCAGGGTGGGCTTGGCGTGCTGATGATTGATGTCGATCATTTCAAGGCGATCAATGACACTCAAGGGCATGCTATCGGTGATGAGGTGCTGGTGGAGTTGACGCAGCGCTTACGTCATCACCTGCGCGGCAGCGATCAGCTCTGTCGACAAGGCGGTGAGGAGTTTGTGGCGCTATGCCCTAGTCATGATAGAGGAGGGCTGCGTCATGCAGCGGAGCGCCTACTGCTTTCCATCAATAGTCGAGCCTTTACGCTGAGTAATGGGCAGTTATTGCGCGTTACCATCAGTATTGGTGTCGCCCAGGGAGGGCCTGCGTCTTCTGCGGCGTCGTTGTTGCCGGACCTCCTGCATCGCGCAGATCAGGCAATGTATAGTGCCAAGCGCCAGGGGCGTAATCGTGTTGTGTCTGCTTGGAATGCAGGGACTTCTGCAGTATCCAGTACTATTGTCCCCAGCGCTTCATCGTCGAACACTTCTGAGTCGGATATGACAGGGCCAGGTGCCTCGGCATTACAGCTTGCGCCACGCAATAGTACTGATGAGCAGCGAAGTGCCAGGGAGATTTATCTGTTGAAGCGGTAGGGCGGCCTTACTGGCCCCCTGCATTTCATGCCCGTTTTGGGTCGCGGCTTGCGTGATGTAACACGTAGCCATTATGTGGAGGTTCATGTCGATGATGGATTCTTGCGGGGATTTTTCACGGCGCTTGCCACGCGTGCTTCTGCTGAGTGCGAGCCTGGTGATCACTAGTGTCATGAGCGCATCTCTCGTGATGGCTGAGGGGAGTGTGAGCAGGCAGGAAGTTGTTACGAGCGCAGCACCCTCCGTGAAACTTTCATCTTCCCCATCAGCACCTAAGCTACCGCCGGCCGCCAAGGCTGACAATAGTATCTATCGTTGTGTGCAGAATGGCGTGCAGACCTGGCAGCAACAGCCCTGCCATCAGGGGGATGCGCCGGTCACGTTGGATGACTCACTGACAGTCGTGCCCGCAAGAGACAGCGATGCATCGGTAGGTGAGGAGGATCCGACAGCACAGCGATTGGAGCGTGAAAAGCAGCGTGCATTGGCTGCACGGGAGGAGAGTCAACGCCAATATCGTATTCGCTCTGCTATCGATGACGGTTATCTGGTGCAGGGTATGAGCGAGTCACAGGCTGTGTCGCTATTGGGTAATCCTAGCGATGTCAGTGAAACGATCGCCGACAATACGTCTTGCCGTTTGTTGAGCTGGTGGGAAGATGTTCGTGTGCAGTTCTGCAATGATGAAGCTGTCTCGATCACGGCGACCCGGCTGGACTAGCATTTCTCCTTCCACGTTCCAATCTCGGTACTGTAATCTAGCCATGCTTAGTAAATGCTAATTTATGACATGATCTATCGCCATGATGCCTGTATTGAGCGATATGTAGCTATATCGAGACAGGAGGGTGGTGAAGATGCTACATTACTCAACTTATCGAACAGTGTTATATTACTCCTGAAACGTAGCAGGAAGTGTTGATAGGCCTACGCCATCTATACTTTACTCATCGGCCAACGAGCCGAGCTGCGACACCAGTTTGGTAAGGAGAACGCACATGAATAAGTCTGTCCTGATTGGCGCTATCGTCGCCGCGCTTGGCATTGGTGGTGGCGTGGCAATCGGTAGCTACAGCGCCAGCAATTCTGGCCCTGATTATGCTGATATCGTTGCTGTCGATGCAGCCACTGAAACGGTGACTACCCCGCGCCAGGTCTGTCACAACGAGACTGTGACCCACCAGGCCCCTAGCAAGGATTCCAACAATATTGTCGGCACAGCAGTTGGTGCTATTGTCGGAGGTGTGGTCGGCAATCAATTTGGTGGTGGCAATGGCAAGAAAGTACTGACAGCGGCAGGTGCTGTGGGTGGTGGTTACGCCGGTAACCAGATTCAGGGTCAGATGAAAAAAGGTGACACCTATACCACCACTGAGCAGCGCTGTGAGACGGTTCAGGAAGCGAGTGACAAGGTAATCGGATATGACGTCAAGGTTGATATGGGCGGAGAAACTCGCACTGTACGTCTTGAGCAGAAGCCTGACGTGAAGCGTTTCGAGATCCGCGAAGGTGAGCTGGTGCTACCGGGCCAGGGTTAAGTCTGAAGTGCTGAGTTGAAGCGCCATCACGATAGATACACTGTCACATGAAAAAGCCTCGACGGGTTACCGTCGGGGCTTTTTGTATTTGGATCATGTAAATTGAGTTCAGGGCATTTTTCTACCCTTATTCTAGCGTTGCTATCGCCAGTCAAGGGAAGCAGTTCAATCATCTTCTGGGTGAAATAATACTCTATATTTGCAATGGCAGGCTGTCTTGACGGCTCATCGACCACCACCTACATCAATGAACCCTGCAGTTGTGTAGCTGGATTTATCACTGACTAACCATAATATCGCTTGAGCCACCTCTTCTGGCTGGCCGCCACGTTTGAGCGGGAGATTTGGACCAAGGCGATCTACACGTCTAGCTTCACCACCCTCTGCGTGCATCTTTGTATAGATCAATCCAGGACGAACCGCATTCACACGAATACCGTCTCCTGCCACTTCAAGAGCAAAGCCTTTTGTAAACGAGTCGATGGCGCCTTTGCTGGCGGCATAATCCACATATTCGTTCGGTGAGCCATATATTGAAGCCAAAGAGGATAGATTCACAATAGTACCGCCGCTACCGCCTTGGCTAATGGCCATGTGCTTGAAGGCTTCTTGACAGCAGTGCATGGTGCCAAAAACATTCGTCTGAAAAATCTTCTTCCAGCGCTCTGGTTCGGTATCAATGAAGCGTGATTGAGTACTCAAGATGCCTGCACTATTCACTAAGGCGCTAATCGCACCACACTTCGTTTGGATTTTCTTGAACAGGTCGACAACTTGTTTTGGCTGGCTGATATCGGCTTGAATACAGTGTGCTATGCCGCCCTTCTTTCGAATATCTTTTTCGACGTCTAGGGCAGCTTTGGCATTGGTCCGATAATTGATAATGACAATAAAGCCTTCTTCAGCGACTAATTTTGCTGTCGCAGCACCAATTCCTTGGCTGGCGCCTGTGATAAGAATGATAGGTTGATTCATGGAATCTCTCAGCCGACATCAAATATAGACAAGATAAAGATAAACGCTGGAAAATCGCCCTTTAGCCCAGTGCACACGGGATTAAAGGGCGATTGTGGACACTCTTGATATAGCAGCGTGATCATCATCAGCGAGCAGGTAATGCCTCTGCGATCTCACGGGCTAGCTGGTCACCCACGACATTCCAGCCTTCTCCCAGACTTTTGACCAGAGCCGGATAGCCATCATCGGCCAGTGGTGTCAGCGTTTGGATATCGCCCTCGTCCAGCACACTACCGTCCGAATCACGCAGACGCCAGCGGCCAGTAATCACGGATTGGCCATCATGACGGCCGATGAAGCGATCAAGACTGACGCTCAAGCGTGCTCCCTCCAATCCACTTAAGCGCGTGTCTGCGATGCGATAACTGCTAAGTGGTATTGCCGGGCTGGCCTTGAGTTGTTCCAGTAGCTGGCGTGTCAGCATGGCTTGAAGGTCATCCGCCCAGTGGTTCTGACTTGCCTGCACGAGGGTGATGTCATCTGTTTGATAGACCAGACTCCCGCCTTCCAGGTAGCTGGCAAGTTTGACTGGCATTACTTCCAGGAGTGGCGCATCACGCGGCACGCTACGGCTGGCAGTATCACTTGTCTGAGGCAGTAGATATGCGCCCCCCGTCGGCGCTGTCGCACAGCCGGCGAGGGTGGTCATGGCGAGTAGGCCAATCAGCAGATTGCTTGCGCGACTCTTGCTGCGAGCGAGTGAGGGTACCAGCGCCGAAGAGGTGGCTGTGCGGCGGCGAGTCATTAACATTGCCCCTATTACTGTCTTCATTGCAGTCCCCATGATTACTGAGCCCTCGGTATCGGATCACGCGTCGTCGGCTTGTCGAAGATCAGGCTGGAAGGGTTCTTCTCCAGCGTATCGAGCAGCGGCTCGGCCTTCTTGAGTACGCGATCAAGTCTGTCCAGGTCACCTTCCAGCTTGCGATACGCTGAGGAGTCAGGTGTTAGCCCGTTAAGCGTACGATTCAGATTGTCGATGCTGGCGCTGATGTCGCCAGGCAATTTCTGTATCGCATCGGATCCCAGCAGGCTATCGACATGGCCCGCGGTCTTGTCGAGGCGTTTCACCAGGCTCTCGGAGGCAGAAAGCGTCTTGTTGAGGTTGTTCAACACGGGCTCTACATCCAGTGCATTGAGCTTGTCGAGCAAGGCGTTCAACTTGGCTTCCATTTGTGCCAGACCCCCAGACACGCTCGGCATGACTTCGATATCGTCGAAGTCATCTGGCTTGTAGGGCGGTGGGTTATCGTAGAAGTCGAGATCCACGAACAGAGCGCCGGTCAGAAGATTGCCGGACTTCAATGTCGCGCGCATGCCACGTTTGAACAGACGCTCCAGACGTTTCTTCCATTGTGCGACACCCTCATCATCCACCTGACCTTCGAGGCGTTCAGGCTCGATGCGGATCAGCACCGGAATCTCGAAGCTCGAGAGGGTGCGTACGCGCTGGTGTGTCAGACGATAGGGCACGCTGACCACGGTGCCGAGACGCACACCGCGGAATTCCACTGGTGCGCCACGCGACAGGCCCCGCACGGTGTCATCGACCATGATCACGTAGTCGATAGCTTGATGGAAGCTACCTTCGCGTGCTTCTTCCTGGTCGGAATAGAGCATGAATGAGGTGTTTTCAACCACTGGGCGACCGCGCGGCAGATCTTCAGGGATGCCAAAGGCGACGCCGCCACTCAGTATGCTTTCCAGCGAGCCGATATCGACTTGCAGGCCCTGTGAATCCAGACGCAAGCTGACGCCACTGGTCGACCAGAAACGCGTGGTAGAGGTCACTAGCTCGTCATAGGGCGAATCGATGTAGAGGGTGTAGTGCATTTCCTTTTCACTGGTACGGAATTCACTCGCTTCCACCCGGCCGACCACGACCCCTTCATAGGTCACCGGATCACCATCCGAGAGCACGCTGCCATCGTTACTGGTCAGGTCGATGCGCAAGCCTTTGGCATCTTGTGTCGTTACCGGGGGTTGTTCGAGTGCAACGAAATGGTTTTCTTCCGTGCGGCTACCTCCGGGTTGCAACTGGATGTAGGCGCCCGAGAGCACGGTATTCAGGCCGCTGATTCCCTCACGGCCGATACGTGGCTTGACCACCCACACGCGAGAATCTTCGTTGAGCATACGCTCGCTGTCCTTGGACATGCGGGCGGTCACGATAGTCTTGTCGAGGTCGTCTGACAGGCGGACAGATTCCACCTTGCCGACCTCGACATTCCGCGTCTTGATCAATGTCTTGCCGGCCTCGATACCTTCAGCCGTCTCCATCTCAATGGTGATTTGCGGGCCACGGCTAGCAATGTTGTGCCAGACCATCCAGGCCCCTATCAATAGCGCCACTATCGGCACTATCCAGATCGGGGAAAGGCGGCGCCGACTTTCACGACGTGCACGAGAGTCATCACTCATAAGTCATCCTGTGACGGAGAAACGGTAGGGGAAGAAGCAGTAGAGCCAGAAGATACTGGACCTGGCATGGCTGGCGACTCGTGGGAGGCTGATGTTTGAGCCGGCGCCTGAAAGAGAGGCTTTGAAGCCAGCTGTGCCTCTTCAGGCGTGTCCCATACCAGACGTGGATCAAAGCTCTGCGCTGACAGCATGGTCAGTACGACTACCACGGCAAAAGACAGCGCTGCTGGTCCGGGATGTACTGACATCAATGCGCCCAGCTGAATCAGTGCGGCTAACAAGGCCACCACGAACACGTCGACCATCGACCAACGACCGATATATTCCGTGATGCGATACAGCGCCACGCGTGCGCGAGCATGCTGTACATCAGGGCGCTGCGCACTGATACATAGCCATGCGATGGCGATCATCTTTGAGGCGGGTACCAGAATGCTGGCAACGAAGATGACAAGCGCAATCGGCCAGTCACCATGCGACCACAACAGCACGATACCGCCTGCGATGGTTTGCGGGTCGCTCTCGCCGAGGCTCACGGTACTCATGATCGGGAAGACATTGGCGGGCACGTAGAGTATCAGTGCAGCCACTAGCCAAGCCCAGGTGCGCTGTAGGCTGGCCGTCTTGCGCTGATGCACCGGATCGCCACAACGACGACAGGCAACATGAGCCTCATGTGCAGTGCAGGCATTGATCAACCCGCAGCTATGGCAGCTGCCAAGGCCCTGCAATGCGGCGCCCATGCCGGGTAACGTCCCTGTTGGCGCAGATGGCTCGCCAGCCAGGGCAAACCACATCCTGTCGACATCAATACTGGCGAGTGTCTTCGTCATTAGCAGGGCAAAGGCACAGAACGCCCAGAACGATGGCCCAAAACTGATATCGGCCATGCCAGCGATCTTGACCAGACTCACCATTACGCCAACCAGAAAAACATCTGCCATCATCCACGGTCGCAAGTGACTCAGAGTACGAGCAATGCCGCGCATGCCGGGCAGTGGCAGTTTCAGGCCAATGGCAGCATGGGTGTAGATCACGCCAATGAGATATAGCGCAGGTAGCAGCACGATGGTCAGAATCAGCAGAACTGCCAGCGAAGGATAAGACTCTGCTGTCAGTGCTGTCGGAGCATCGACCAGACTCAAGCTGGCCGAGATGCCATGCGTAGCAAAGGCGATGAACTCGAAAGGCAGCGTCAGCACCAGCATCATCAGGCAAGCGGTGGCCAGTGCCAAGGTACGTTGCACGGCATGCGCATGGCGCTGAGCAAAGACATGATCGCAACGCGGGCAGCGTGCACGTTCGCCCGGCCTGAGTGCGGGCAGCGCCACCACAAGATCACAGCACTCGCAGGCTCGCAGTCGTCTGCGCGAGACACTAGCAGTCACTGGCGCAAACATGCGGGGCGGGTCTCGGGTTTCAAAGGTACGCCGAGTAAAACGACGTAGTGCGTCAAAGGGACGAGGCATATCACTCCAGAGTGATCGGGGGATGCGATGCACTGCCGAGGGTAATGGGCTGAGACAGCAGGCGGGAAATGGTGCGTTAGCCTGCCCCGGCGGTAGTGTGTCAGCGCGATGTCGTGTGTCTTCGATATCAGGCAAACAGTGTTCGATCATAGCATGATGCCGCAAAAGCCTCGTGGCACTCAATGCTTGAGCGCATGGGCAGGTGGTCATTCATGCCAAGGTTTCTTATCTGCAAACAAACACGCCGCCCCAAGAGGACGGCGTGGAGAACGGTGCATAGAACGCTAGTTAGACCAAGTCATCCTCACTGTTGGCTGCTTCGTGAGCATGCTTCAAGTCCTTGGGTTCACCGAACAGGCGACGGACCACTACATAGCAGACCGGCACCAGGAAGATCGCCAGTACCGTGGCCGAGATCATCCCGCCGATCACGCCGTTACCGATGGCATGACGGCTGGCGGCACCGGCGCCTGAGGAAATGGCCAGCGGTACGGCACCTAGGGTGAAGGCTAGTGAGGTCATCAGGATAGGACGCAAACGCATGCGCACCGCTTCCATGGTGGCATCGATCAGCGAGCGTCCCTGCACCTCAAGGTCCTTGGCGAATTCGACGATCAAGATGGCGTTCTTGGCCGAGAGTCCGATGGTCGTCACCAGACCTACCTGGAAGTAGACATCGTTATCCAGTCCGCGCAGCCAGGTTGCCAATAGTGCACCCAGTACCCCTAGTGGCACGACGAGCATCACGGAGAATGGAATACTCCAGCTCTCGTAAAGGGCGGCGAGACACAGGAAGACGAACACCAAGGAGATGGCGTAAAGATAGGGTGCCATACCGCCGCTCTGGGATTCCTGCAGTGAAATCCCGGTCCATTCCAGTGCGACACCGTTATCGAGTTGATTGACCATCTCTTCCATCGCCTGCATGGCCTGCCCCGTAGAGTAGCCCGGAGCTGCCTGGCCCAGTAGCTCCATCGAGGAAACGCCGTTGTAACGCTCCAGCTGTGGTGAGCCGTAGGTCCACTCGCCGTGGATGAAGGCGCTCAGCGGTACCATTTCGCCACTACTGTTACGCACATACCACTTCTTCAAGTCTTCTGGCTGCATACGCGCACTGGCGACTGCCTGCACATAAACCTTCTTGGTACGACCATTATCGAGGAAGTCATTGACATAGCTTGACCCCCACGCAGTAGACAGTGTCGAGTATACCTCTGATAGCGAGACGCCCATGGCAGTTGCCTTGAGTTCATCAATATTCAACGTGAACTGAGGGCTATCTTCCAGGCCATTGGGGCGCAGGCCAGTCACTGCAGGGTTCTGAGCGGCCATGCCCAACAGCTGATTCCGAGTGTCGGTAAGTGATTTATGGCCTATGCCACCGCGATCGACCAGCATCATGTCGAAGCCACTGGCATTACCTAGCTCCATGATCGGTGGCGGATTGATGGCGAAGACTACCGCTTCCTTGATGCTATTGAAGTAGTTCTGTGCCTTGCCGACCACATCGAAAGAGTCACGCTCGCGCTCATCCCAAGGCTTCAGGTTGATGAAGGCCAGTCCCATGTTTTGACCGCGACCAGCGAAGCTGAAGCCGGCAACGTCGAACATTTCCTGGACGGCATCCCCTTGGTCGACGAGGAAGTGATGCTCGACCTTGGCGAGGGTTTCGAGGGTCTGCTCTTGGGTGGAGCCCACTGGCAGAATGACCTGGTTGAACAGGTAGCCCTGATCTTCGTCCGGCAGGAAACCGGTCGGAATGCGAGTAAATAGCACACCGCAACCCACGATGATCAGTGCATAGACCAGCATGGAGCGGCCGGTGCGCTTGAGCATGCCACTCACGCCTTTCTGATAGTTGGCATTGGAGCGGTCAAAGGTACGGTTGAACAGGCCAAAGAAGCCGGTGGTCTTCTCCTTGGTGGGCTTGAGCAGCGTCGCACACAGCGCTGGCGTCAGGATCAGAGCGACCAGTACAGAGAGTGTCATGGCTGACACTATCGTGACCGAGAATTGTCGGAAAATCGCGCCAGTAGTGCCGGGGAAGAAGGCCATCGGAATGAAGACCGACGATAGCACCAGACCGATACCGACCAGGGCGCCGGTAATCTGCCCCATCGATTTGCGTGTCGCTTCCAGCGGGGTGAGCTTGTCCTCATGCATGACACGCTCGACGTTTTCCACTACCACGATGGCGTCATCTACCAGCAGTCCGATCGCTAGTACCATGGCAAACATGGTCAGGGTGTTGATCGAGTAACCGAGGACTTCCAATACGCCGAACGTGCCCAGCAAGACTACCGGTACCGCGATGGTCGGGATAAGCGTGGCGCGGAAGTTCTGCAGGAACAGCAGCATGACAAGGAAAACCAAGCCCACGGCTTCCAGCAGCGTTATTACCACTTCTTCGATGGAAATCTTGACGAAGGGTGAGGTGTCGTAAGGCACCTTGTAGCTCATACCTTGCGGGAAGTAGGCCGACAGCTCATCAAGACGGTCCTTGGCGGCCTGAACGGTATCCAGCGCATTGGCTCCGGATGCTAGCTTGATGCCCAGGCCGGCAGCCGGCTTGCCGTTATAGCGGCTGACGGTGCTGTAGGTTTCAGCGCCTTTCTCGACGTGGCCTACATCGCGCAGGTAAACTTGGGAGCCGTCTTCTTGGGTCTTGAGCAGGATATTGCCGAATTGCTCAGGCGTCTCGAAGAGCGTCTGGGCAACGATGGTGGCATTGAGTTGCTGCCCTTTTTCGGCCGGTAGATTGCCCAACTGACCAGAGGCGATCTGATTGTTCTGGGTGCTGATAGCACTGGTGACGTCACTGGTAGTCAGTTTGAAGTTGTTGAGCTTCTGTGGATCCAACCACACACGCATGGCACCCGGCGCACCGAATAACTGAGTCTCGCCGATACCCTGTACGCGGGCCACTTCATCCTGAATGTCCGAGGCCACATAGTCAGTCAGCTGCTGTTTTGTCATGCTGCCGTCGTCAGAGACGAAGGCAGCGACCATCAAGAAACTACCAGAAGATTTGGTGACGGATACTCCTTGCTGCTGAACCGTCTGAGGCAGCCGCGGTGTCGCCAATTGCAGCTTGTTCTGTACCTGAACCTGAGCGATATCAGGGTCCGTGCCGGTGTCAAAGCTCAGCTCGATGCTGGCATTGCCCTCAGAGTCTGAAGAAGAGCTCATGTACAGCAGATTGTCGATGCCGTTCATCTGCTGCTCAATGACCTGGGTCACCGTATCTTCTACTGTCTGGGCAGAGGCACCGGAATAAGTTGCTTGAATGGTAATGCTGGTAGGTGCCAGCGAGGGATATTGTTCAATGGGTAGCTTGAGGATGCTGAAGATACCCCCCAGCATCACGATGATGGCGAGCACCCAGGCGAAAATAGGGCGATCGATAAAGTATCTGGCCATGACGTTTAATGCTCCTGGAACGTCGTTCGGGACGTGCTACCAGTGTGAGTAGAGGCTTGTACCTCCACTGGCCTGGTGGCAGTGGTGCGGAAAGGGGCGTCAGGCTTACTGGTTATTGCCAGCCTTGGCTTGATCATTCTCCGAGGAGTCATCTTCAGTCGCTGACGGCTGAGCGGATGTATTTTGCTCGACAGACTCTTCGCTGTTGGCGATCTGAACGGCAGCTCCCGGCTTGATCTTCTGAAGCCCACTGACGATGACCTTGTCGCCGCTATTGAGGCCACTGGTCACCAGCCACTGATTGTCGATGGCTTGACCGATCACCACTTGCTTGGCTTCCACCTTGCTTTCAGCATTGACTACCATCACGTTGGCATTACCCTGATTATCACGGCTCACGGCTTTCTGCGGGACTAGGATGGCATCTTTCGCTACTGCTTCTGTCAGACGTGCGCGTACGAACATGCCAGGCAGTAACAGCTCGTCTTCGTTGGGGAACAGGGCGCGCAGGGTCACCATTCCGGTACCTTCATCGACGCTAACATCGGCAAACTGAAGCTTGCCTTTGGCGGCGTAGACACTGCCATCTTCCATTACCAGCTCTACTGGTGCTTGCTCCGGCGCCGCGGAAGCATCACGATTTTCGGCCAGCTCACGCTTAAGACGCAACACCTCGCTAGCGGACTGGGTCACGTCGATATAGATAGGGTCCAGCTGCTGTACAGTAGCCAAGCTCGTATCCTGACTGGCCGTGACCAGCGCGCCTTTGGTGACGCTTGATTTACCTATACGTCCACTGATTGGCGACGTCACCACACTGTAATCCAGATTGATCTGTGCGCTGGTCAGAGAGGCCTTGGCTGAAGCGACGTCAGCACGACCTTCACCGACAGTGGCGACGGCATCATCGTAGTTCTGCTGGCTGACCATCTTGCGAGCGACCAACTGTTTGAAGCGCTTGGCCTGCAGGTTGGAAGTGTGCAGGCTTGCTTCAGCGCGGGCGAGACTGGCCTTGGCACTTGCAACATCCGCACGATAGGTGCGGGCATCAATGTGATACAGCGCCTGACCTTCCTCGACGTCACTGCCTTCCTTGAAATCACGCGACTCGATGATGCCGCCGACCTGCGGGCGCACTTCAGCGATCTGATAGGCACGCGTACGGCCGGGAAGCTCAGTGGTAAGCGGCACGTCACTAGCGGTGACTGTGACTACTTCGACTTGAGGTGCCTGGCTGGCTCCTGCAGGACTCTGGCCTGCAGCTTCCTTGTCGTCGCTACAACCGGCCAGTAGAGCGCCGAGCAACAACAGGCCTGCTGGGAAGCGGCCGATGCTGGTGGTTCTGGTCTGTCTCGCCGAGCGACGGGGGTGACCTGGGGAAGTCGGGGCCATTGGGGAGTCCTTGCAGTGGTCAGAAAGCTGAGCAGCAAACCGTTGCTTCATGGGGCAGCGGGAGGCTAACGAATATATTTAGCCGGCTATTCTATCGGAATGATGTGATGACTGTATGCATTGTTTGTGCAACCTGGCGGGCCCGCGTGGACATGCTCGAGTGAACGAACAGAGGTGCGGGCCCGCCTATCGTGACAGTCTATCGAATATGGCCGCCGGATTGTCAGCACTGATTGCCGTTTCGGGTCGTCAGCGCCAGATCATCAGCACTGCTCGTCCAGGCTCATCTCACAGACAATGCCGGTGGCCACGATAGCGATGCTGTCGCGTGGCCACTCAAAGGGTCAGGCGGGGGAAGTATGGCAGGTGTCGCTGTCATGAAGATGACAGCGAGGGGAGGCTTGGCAGGTATCACGAGGTTGCCAAGGGGCAAAGCCCGTCAGCGCCGTGATCAAAGGGGTGAGACTTGCACGGTCTTCCGGTAACTGCGGCTGGCGAAGCAAGCGAAGGCAAGGGCGGTCATGGAAGGCCTTGTATAGCTCGGCAGTCCAGTGTTGCTGCTGCTCATGCCAACGCGCGATCCAGTCTTGACGGCCCTCAAGCGCATCATCAGGCAGGCACTGATTGATGATCAAACCACCGACGGTCATGCCATGTGCTTCCAATGCTTCACGCGTACGCGTTGTTTCGAGGCAAGGCAACTTCTCGGGTGTGCTGACCAATATTACTCGTGCGTACTGGCCCTCTGTCAGCCGAGTACGCAATGCTGCGTAACGGGCTCTCCGTTGCTCCAGCGCTTCACTGATAGGGTCATCTGCTGCTGAGGGGCTCTTCGTGGATGAAGTCGTAGCGGCATCCTGACTATCTAGCCACAGGCTGCGTTCGGCGACAGCGCGCTTGCGCTGCCCGAGCATGCCCTCCAGCCATCCTCCAAGCACCTCCGGCAGGCTCAACAGGCGAATGGTGTGCCCGCTGGGGGCGGTATCGAAGATGATATGTCGATATTGTCGACTGTCTGTGGCCAGCGGCGCAGGCGGTGTCAGGATGATCTCCACCAGCGCATCAAAGAGCGCCGCCTCACTGGTGCCGGGTGCATGACGCGCCAATGCCAGCTGACGCATCACGGTCGCGCTGCGCTCGCCGCTGACGAGTGGGGCGATTCGCTGACGCACGGCTGCTAGATAACGCTCACATTCCTGTTCGGGGTCCAGCTCCATCACCTCAAGCTGGGGAGCGATGGTGCGTGGATGGCCGTCCAATGGCCCGAACAGATCACCCAGATTGTGTGCGGGGTCAGTGGAGACCAACAGCGTCGCTTCACCGGCCTCAGCGAGTGCCAATGCCTGAGCGGCGGCGCAGCTGGTCTTGCCGACACCGCCCTTGCCGCCAAAGAACCACACTTCAGGCGGCGGCTCATGAACCTCCTTTCGTGAGGTATCGCCTGACGTTGATGCCATCGCGACAGAGGCTGTCTGCGTCTTGCTGGCTCGCCGGCCCTTCCACCACCCCCTCAGCAGCACTTGATGCCCTCCAGCGGCGAGTGCTCAAGCCCTTGGCGGAGATGCCAGTCATGCATGCGCTCCAGCATCAGTGGCAGCATCTCCAATGACACGGCAGGTGCCGGGTTCGGTATTCCCATCATCTCGGCGAAGCTCAGCATCATGAAGATATCTTCCTCCTCACGTGCCAGCTGGGCGAGGTCACGCTGCTGGTTGACGCGCAGCATGGCCTCCCAGCCTTCACGTAACTGTCCTGCACGCGTTATCAGTGCGCGTAGGGCGGAGTGTGGCAATGCCAGTCTCTGCCCGCCGTCAGCCTTCATGTGCAGTGACCGGCATCGGTGCTTTCAAGCTGCGTGTTGCCTCGAGCAGAATCCACAGTGCGAAAACCATGATCAGACTGCCAAAGGTGAACAACAGCCATTGCGGGTCATTGTTGCCCATGCCAGACCAGTCCAGCACGACCTGCTGCACCATTGCCCACAGCGTCATGATCATCAGGAAGACCATCGGCGCCAATGTGTAGATGACAGGACGCCCCTGGCGCTTGAGCCAGACTGAAATCAGCATCAGCGAAATGCCGGCCAGCAGCTGATTGCTGGTGCCGAACAGCGGCCACAGCAGATAGCCACCGGAGCCAAAGCCTTTCGGACCTTGCGGGAGAATGACCAATGCCGCGCTGGCGACCACCGCAATGCTGGTGGCGACGTGCTTGTGGCTGAGCGCCGGCATACCGTATTCGCTGCCCAGCTCCGCAATGATGTAGCGCATCAGGCGTACGGCAGAGTCCAGTGTGGTGGCCGCAAAGCTGACCACGATGACGGCGACCAGCGTGCTACCGACACTGGCGGGCAGGCCAAGATGCGAGATCAGCTGACCCGCCCCTTGCACAAAGCTTGAGAGACCATTGGCGCCCGCCGCTGCGAAGCTTGAATAGGTGGCACTGAAATCGGCCTGACTGCCGAATAGCGTCGCCACGGCGATGATGGAAATCAGCGCTAGCATGCCTTCACCCAGCGCCCCGGAGTAGCCAATCATGCGGGCATCTGGCTCATACGCTAGTTGCTTGGAGGTAGTGCCGGAAGCGACCAGCCCGTGGAAACCGGAGATTGCACCACAAGCTATGGTGATGAATAGCAACGGATAGAAGGACATCTCGGCATCGGCGTTGTAAGCCGGTGCTGTCAGGTGCGGCCCCCCCACGGCCAGGCCCAGATACAGCAGTACTAGCCCCACCACTAATTGATGGGAATTGATGGTGTCGCGCGGCTGGAGCAACTTCCAGACGGGCAGTACCGAGGCCACATAGACATACACCATCAATGCGATGATCCAGACCAGGAAGGCGCTGGAGATGGGGGAGAGACCAAACAGTAGCGTGCCGTTTTCACCGCCGGCCATGGCTGTAAAGGTGCCTGCCAAATCAATCTGCAAGAATTCGAACTGTCCCGCCAGCAGAGCGGTGGCATACATCACGATCAGCGCCAGAATCGAGGGGATCAACATCTTGCCACCGCGTCGATAAACACGATGACCGATCCATACCGCTAACGGGATCTGGATCACTACCGACAGCACACTGGCAGGGAAGTTGATGAATAGATTGGCGATCACCCACGCGAATACCGCGTTAAGCATCAGTACTAGAATCAGAATGATGAAAAGAAACAGTAACTTGGCCCGCTTGCCAATCAGCTTGTCAGCCAGAGTGCCGATAGACTGTCCGCGATGACGCGCAGATAACGTCAAGGTGCCAAAGTCGTGCACACCCGCCGCAAATAGACTGCCTAGTACTACCCACAGTACGGCCGGTAGCCAGCCCCAATAGACCGCAATCGCAGGCCCGACGATCGGTGCAGCACCCGCTACCGACGTGAAATGATGTCCCCACAGTACCCAGCGATTCGTCGGCAGATAATCTGTGTCATCGCGCAATGCATGCGCCGGTGTCACGAAATCAGGGTCCAGACGGAAGATACGCTCGGCCAGAAAGCGTGAGTAGAAGCGGTAGCCGAAGGCGAAGGCGAGGCAGCCGAACAAGGCAAGCCAGATGGCGTTCATGGAAAGCTCCGAAGGGCATGATGTGGGGAAGGAAAAGAGCCTTGCGAAGATAACATCCGAATGTATGCACATAACTTGGCCATTGGTCGTCCCATCTGGTATGTCCTCGAGCCTCAATACCCCCCTTGATTGGATGTGCGCTAGCAGATAGATCCCTGACGATAGGCGCTGTCATGCGGCGCGTAGCCGTTATTGCTCATCTTTGCCTTGCGACCAAGGAGACACAGTGGGTTGATCTACGCGACCTTGCGTTCCGCAGGGCTCTTCTATACTCGGAGGAAGTCGTGGTGCGAGGGCGTCGTTGATTCACTCTCGATAACAATGACAAGGAGGGGCCGATGTTATGGATCGCGGAAAGACTTTCTCGCCTCACTGGGTCTGTGCGCGGATATCGGCGCCTTCTGTCCCTGTCTCTGTTCCTGCCGCGAGGAATGCTGTTCCTCGCGGGTGGTGTCGCGACTCCTGCGCTGGCGATTGAATACAACATGCCGGTCGGAGTCACGGCGGTCAGCCGTGATATTCACTCGCTGCACATGACCATCTTCTGGATCTGCGTGATCATCGGTGTCGTGGTGTTCGGCATCATGGGTTACTCCATGATTCGTCACCGCAAATCGCGTGGTGCTATTCCGGCCACTTTCCACGAGAACACGCGCATTGAAATCCTGTGGACAATCATTCCGCTCGTCATTCTATTCGTGATGGCCGTGCCGGCGACCGCCACTCTCAAGGACATGTACGACGCCTCCGAATCGGCACTCGATATCAAGGTCACGGGTCATCAATGGCGTTGGCAGTACGAATACCTGGGCGAGAATGTTGCCTTCACTTCAAGCCTCGCGACCCCGCGCGAGCAGATCAACAACACCTCCGAGAAGGGGGAACACTATTTGTTGGAAGTGGATAATCCACTGGTGCTGCCCATCAATCGCAAGGTGCGCTTTCTGACCACCTCAACCGATGTCATCCATTCCTGGTGGGTGCCGGACTTTGGCGTCAAGAAAGATGCCATTCCAGGCTTCATCAATGAAGCATGGACGCGCATCGACACTCCCGGGACCTATCGTGGCCAGTGCGCTGAGCTATGCGGCAAGGACCACGGTTTCATGCCAGTCGTGGTACAGGCGTTGCCGGAAGCCGAGTTCGATGAGTGGCTGGTCGCTCGCAAGGCAGAGGCAGAGGCTTCGCTGAACGATGCTGGTCGCGATTGGGGTCTTGAAGAATTGATGGAGAAGGGCGAGAAGACCTACGCCACCATCTGTGCTGCCTGCCACCAACCGAATGGCCAGGGGATGCCCCCGGCCTTCCCGTCACTGGTGGGTAGCGCCATCGTTACCGGTGATATGCAGGCGCATATCGACATCGTGATAAACGGCAAGGCAGGTACACCGATGGCGGCCTTTGCCGATGTGCTCAGTCCGGTGGAACTGGCAGCGGTGATTACCTACGAACGCAATGCCTGGGGCAATGACACGGGCGAGCTGGTGCAGCCTGCGGTGATCAAAGAGCAGCTGTCGCAATGACGCATCGCTATCTAAGAGGTGGCGCTCGAGGTTGAGGGAATCAGATAGACATCAGGATATTCGCATCCGGCTCCGGTACCGGTTCCGGCAAGGGATGCTCACTCAGGAGAGGCATCATGGCCAGTGACAAGTCACACAAGGCAGTGCTCCAGGCCAGCGAAGGCGGTACGTCAGGCGGCGGATACTCCTCTGCCAGCCAGCATGCAGGTCATGGCGCCGCTCCGCGCGGCATGATGCGCTGGTTACTGACCACCAATCATAAGGATATCGGCACGCTTTATCTGATCTTCTCACTGACGATGCTGTTCATCGGCGGCATCATGGCGTTGGTGATTCGTACGGAATTGTTCCAGCCGGGTCTGCAGATGGTGCAGCCCGAGTTCTTCAATCAGATGACCACCATGCACGGCCTGATCATGGTATTCGGCGCCATCATGCCGGCCTTCACGGGGTTGGCAAACTGGATGATTCCACTCCAGATCGGTGCGCCGGACATGGCGCTGCCTCGCCTCAACAACTTCAGCTTCTGGCTGCTGCCGGTCGCCTTCCTGCTGCTGCTGTCCACGCTATTGATGGAAGGCGGCGGTCCTAACTTTGGTTGGACGTTCTACGCCCCGCTCTCCACTACCTATGCACCACCTTCCACCAGCTTCTTCATCTTCTCGCTGCATATTGCCGGTATCAGTTCGATTCTTGGCGCGATCAACATCATCGCGACCATACTCAATCTGCGTGCGCCGGGCATGCGCATGATGGATATGCCGCTGTTCGTGTGGACCTGGCTGATCACCGCTTTCCTGTTGATTGCCGTCATGCCGGTATTGGCGGGTGCCATCACCATGATGCTGTTCGATATCAATTTCGGCACCAGCTACTTCAATGCCGCCGGTGGCGGTGATCCAGTGTTGTTCCAACATCTGTTCTGGTTCTTCGGCCACCCTGAGGTTTACATCATGATTCTGCCGGCGTTCGGGATCGTGTCCGCCATCGTGCCGACTTTCTCGCGTAAGCGGCTATTCGGCTACGCCTCGATGGTCTACGCCACGGGATCGATTGCGATCATGTCGTTTCTGGTCTGGGCACATCACATGTTTGCCGTTGGCCTGCCGCTGGTGGCGGAGTTGTTCTTCATGTACACGACAATGCTGATCGCCGTGCCGACGGGCGTGAAGGTCTTCAACTGGATCGCCACCATGTTTCGCGGCTCCATCAGCTTCGAACCGCCGATGCTGTTTGCCATCGCCTTTA
Source organism: Cobetia sp. QF-1 (assembly GCF_002213105.1). Classification (NCBI taxonomy): domain Bacteria; kingdom Pseudomonadati; phylum Pseudomonadota; class Gammaproteobacteria; order Oceanospirillales; family Halomonadaceae; genus Cobetia; species Cobetia sp. QF-1. Next base: position 326,249 of record NZ_NBVS01000001.1, on the reverse strand, counting down.
TCGTCCAGTTCACCATTGGTGGCTTCTCGGGACTGATGCTGGCTATCGCGCCAGCTGATTTCCAGTATCACGATACCTACTTCGTGGTCGCACACTTCCACTATGTACTGGTGCCGGGTGCGTTGTTCGCGATTCTGGCAGGCGTCTATTACTGGCTGCCGAAGTGGACCGGTTTTTACCCCCATGAGGGGCTGTCGAAGTGGCATTTCTGGTTGTCGGTGGTGGGCGTGAACCTGACCTTCTTCCCGATGCACTTCTCGGGGCTGGCCGGCATGCCGCGCCGTATTCCGGACTACGCCCTGCAGTTCGCTGATTTCAACATGCTCTCCAGCCTCGGTGCCTTCCTGTTCGGATTCTCACAGCTGTTGTTTCTGGTCGTGATCATCAAGTGTGTACGGGGTGGCGTCAGGGCTCCTGCGTGCGCCTGGGAGGGTGCGGTGGACCTGGAGTGGAGCGTGCCAAGCCCGGCGCCATTACATACCTTCGAGGTACCGCCGCAAACTCGTGATGGACAGATTGTCAGGCCTTGAATGATAGGTGGTAGGCAAGAGCAAACAGGAACTCGTGGGCCAGAGAAGGAGGGGCGCATGATATCGGATGAGTATGCCAGTGCCAGAAGAGTTGATCAGCAGGCAGGGGTCATGCGCACTGTGCGGCGCACGCTACTGGCGCTCGCGGGCATGCTGGGTTTTGCCTTCGCGCTGGTGCCGCTCTACGACGTTTTCTGCAATCTAACGGGGCTGAATGGCAAGGCGGCCAGTCAGGCGAAGGCTGCCGTCGCCATGGAAATTGATGAGAGTCGCTGGATATCAGTGCGCTTCATCGTTCAGCAAGGGCAGGGTTTGCCGTGGACGCTTGAAGCGCTTGATGAGAGTTTTCGCATTCATCCTGGCGGGCAGTACAGCGCGCGCTTCGTCTTCATCAATCACGCGGACAGAGCGGTGCGCGGTCGAGCAGTTCCCAGTGTCAGCCCGTCAGAGGGTTCGCTACATCTGAGGAAGATCACATGCTTCTGCTTTCAGGAACAAACGCTAGCTGCTGGCGAGCGACGTGAGCTGCCACTGGTATTCCAGGTCGACCCTGACCTCCCCGAAGACATTCGTGATCTGACACTGGCATATACCCTCTACCCGGTGGCTTTGGCAGCAAGTGATAACGACGATGATGTGTAACGCTTAGAGGCGCTGGTCGGTCTTCGCGTCATGGCGGTGCGGCAGGATAATGCACGTAGGAGGTGATGCATGAGCAGTGGCAGCTATTACGTACCGGCGCATAGTGCTTGGCCCATCCTTGGGGTGCTGGCGGTCGGCAGCATGATGGTCGGCACTGGTATCTGGATGGTGCATGGCAGTGCAGCATGGCTATCGGGTATTGGACTGTTGGCGGTCATGCTGGTGATGGCCGGTTGGTTTCGTGATGTCATTCATGAATCGATGAGTGGTCTTTATGATGACCAGATGGACCGCTCCTTCCGATGGGGGATGGGCTGGTTCATTTTCTCGGAGCTGATGTTCTTTGCTGCCTTCTTCGGTGCATTGTTTTATGTGCGTACCTTCGCACTGCCGTGGTTGGACGGCGAAGGTGCCAAGGGTGTTACCGCACTGCTATGGCCAGATTTCACGGCCAGTTGGCCGCTGATGAATCCACCGGATGCGTCTATCTCGGGGCCGAAAGAGGTGCTGTCGCCCTGGCAGTTACCACTGGCCAATACATTGCTGCTGGTCAGCTCCAGCATCACCCTGACGGTGGCGCACGAAGGATTGAAAATGGGCTATCGGCGCACAGCGCGTAACTGGCTAGCGGGTACGGTCGGGCTGGGCGTGTGCTTCCTGACGCTGCAGGGCATCGAGTACTACGAAGCGTGGCATCACCTTGGTTTGACGCTTCAGGCCGGCGTCTATGGCGGTACTTTCTTCCTGCTGACGGGGTTTCATGGCCTGCACGTCACGATTGGCACATTGATTCTCGCCGTCATGCTGGTGCGCGTGATCCGCGGCCACTTTTCCACCGAGCACCACTTTGCCTTCGAGGCGGCGGCCTGGTACTGGCACTTTGTCGACGCCGTGTGGATTGGCCTGTTCTTGTTCGTCTATGTGTTTTGATGCGTGTTCTGACGTCGTGTATCGCCAGTGCTAATCAAGCATTCCGGTGGAGAAGCCCATGACTAGCAGGATTACCAGACAGACAGCGAGACCCACTCGCCACTTGAGAGAAGTCAGCAGACGTCGACTGCGGCTGCCATCACGAAGTAGAAAACCAGCACCGGCGACAAGGCTGGCCAGCATACCGATGAAGACCAGTGCAATAAGCGACTTGAGCAACATGACAACTCCTTTGCCTGGGGATGAGTCTCAGGTGGCGGCAGGGCACTTTTCAGAGGGCTATAAAGAACGTAACACGCTACCGCTTAGTCGAGACCACGTAGAGCCTGAGCGCAAGTCGTCTCTGTCGTCTGCTCATACATTGTCTGTTCAAGAATCGTCAGCGACTGGCAATGCGTTATCGTCAGCCGCCATTGGTGAGCGACGCGTCGGGCGTGGCTGGTGGCTATTCTGGAGTGCGCTGATCGTACTGGGCCTGTGTCTATGTACCTGGCAGATCAATCGCGGTCAGGCACGCGCCCAGCATCTTGAAGATGCTGCCAGCGCTCCTGAGCTGGTAATGCCTGATGCACCGCCAGCCAGTGCCAGCCTGATCGAATTGCGGGGGGAATGGTTACCTCAGCACAGCCTGTTACTGGATAACCGCACGCTTGACCAGCGCCACGGTGTCGCTGTGCTAACGCCTTTCAAAGCAGAGGATGGCCGTTGGTGGCTGGTTGAGCGTGGATTCGTTCCCACGCCAGCACCGCGCGTCGATCCGGATGTTGTCACGCCGCTGGAGCCAGGTGCGATCCGGGGACGTTGGCAGTGGCTAGATAGTCGTGGCACTAGTGGCGGACCGTTATTTGGCCCTAATCGAGAAGGGCAGCGCCTGCAGCAGATAGACCTGAGCGCGTGGCAAGCATTGGGTCCACCGGCCTATGCCGGCGTGCTGCATCAGGTCAGTGGCATTGGGCAGTTTGCGCCGTGGTGGCAGCCCGGCAACATGACGCCGGAACGTCACTACGCTTATGCCCTGCAGTGGTTGGGGCTGAGTCTGGGAGCGGCTGTCGTCATGGTGCTGGGTGCACGCCGCCAACGTTCATCATCACTGCACCAGCATCATGTCTGAGAGGCTTGGTCATAAATGCTCGGTCATGCCTTGAATACCCCGTCATGCTTGAGCGTAGTAGTGGTGTTTAACATGGTAGTAGTGGCATTTAACACGAAGGAGGTGTGTGAATGACATATGTGATGCGCCAGCGTCTCAAGCTAGTCGCTCTGCTAGGGCTATTATTTGCACCTCTGCCCCTTGCGTGGGCAATGCTCAACGCACAAGTCGGCATTCCTGATGGACGAGTGGCCAATGGTGCGTTGCTGCCAGCGGTCGCGCCGCTGCCTGAGTGGTCGCTGCGTTATATCGGCGAAGAGCAAGATGCGTCGCTTGTAGAGACCGGTATGCCACCACAGATAGCGCGCGGTGCTGATGAAGAGCGTTTTTGGCTGAGCTGGCCGGAGTCAGAAGATTCTCGGCAGGCTGAGGTCCAGGCGGAGCGTTGGTGGCGATTGCATCGCGCGTTAGGCAAGGAGGCGCCGCGACTCGGTCGATTGGTCGTTGCTGCCCAGAAGTTCCAGCATGCCCAAGTGCCGGGTGAGCAACGGGCGCTAGGAGAGTGGCCAGTGGCTGATCTTCATTCTGCCGCGACACCCGAGAGTGATGCGACGTTGCCAGAGAGCCTGCGTTTGATCGATCCGCAGGGGCGAGTGGTGTTGGCGTATGGAGCAGACGTAACGCCCAAGGCAGTACTGACGGATGTGCGTCGTCTGCTCAAGCGTAATCCAGCGGCGCCGCGCTGATTGAGTCATGCTGATCGCGCCATACTGGTTATGTCCTACTGTTGAAGACATTGTCTTGTGAGTAAGGAGATGTGCCATGCCCTCTCTCTCTTCTCTCTCCTCCGCACGCTCCGGACAGCGTGGTACAGCGTTATTGCCTCCTCCGCCTTTCATCCTGGACGATAAGCGCTCCCGCTTGTCAGTGTCTCCCTCACTCCATTTTGATACGCAATCTGTCCAGCGGCAGTTGTATCGCACGTGGCGTGCAAGTCTGATGTTGACTAGCGTCATGCTGGTGTTGGTTGTCTGTGTCATTGCGCTAGGCGCATGGACGCGGCTGGTGGATGCCGGTCTAGGCTGCCCTGATTGGCCAGGCTGTTATGGGGCATTGGTGGTGCCGGATGCGCAGACGGCCAATCTGCATAGCCCACATCATCCTCTTGAGCGCTATAAAGCCTGGGCTGAGATGATTCACCGCTATGCGGCAAGTTTGCTGGGGTTGGCGGCAATGGCGCTGGTTGTCATCGGATGGCGCGTGAAGCGTCTTGTGTCGATATCATCGCAATTTTCGAACGAAGTGAACTACAACTCCCGAGCACGCTTTCCGGTCACTCTCAGCTTGGCATTGCTAGGTATGCTGATGCTGCAGGGCGCCTTCGGTGCTTTTACGGTGACGCTCAAGCTGTGGCCGCAGGTCGTGACACTTCATTTGCTCGGCGGTTTGGCGGTCATGAGTCTACTGGGCGTATTGTGGTTGGTCTTGCGACGGCGATTACACGACCTGGTGTCTACCGCCTCAGCCGAGCTGGCGCTGCCACGCACTCGTCTGCATCAGCCCTGGTTGGTGGCAGCAGCGGTGGTGGCGCTAATCGTGCAGCTGGCACTGGGCGGTTGGACCTCCAGCAACTATGCAGGCCTCGCCTGCACGGGCTTCCCCAGCTGCAATGACAGCCTATGGCCGACCATGGATTGGGGGGAAGGTTTTCACCTGACACAGGATGTTGGCCCCAGTTATTTACATGGCCAACTGCATGGTGAGGCGCGCACTGCGATTCACATGGCGCATCGCGGTGGTGCCTTGCTGCTGGGGGGCGTACTGATGGGGCTTTATTGGCGTCAGCGTCGCTATGGACGACGAGAGTGGCAAGTGTCAGCGCGTAGAGAAGCTGAGTATCTCAATGGTGCTTTGCGGCACTCTCCAGCGCGACCACACAATCCGTGGCGTTGGGCGCTTGTGTGCTGGGGGTTACAGGCAGGACTAGGTATTGCCAATGTACTGTGGTGGCTGCCACTGGATCTGGCATTGGCGCACACAATGGGCGCCGTGGCACTGACCGGTGCGGTGGTATTGGGGGTGTATGAGTCTCGAAAGTCCTGGATAGAGGCATCGTCCGATGTAGCACGATAACCGTCAGAGAGATAATGACTCAGACAAAAAACAGCACAGCGCCGCTCCCATAAGCGGCGCTGTGCTGTTTTTTGTTAGCTTGAGGCTTAAAAGTCAGCTCAGACTGAGCTGCCAAAGTGCTGCTGGAGATAGGCATTGATGGTGTCGGATTCGTACATCCACTCCTCACGGCCATCGTCGTGCGTGATCAACAGGCACGGCACCTTGACGCGACCGCCGCCCTGTTCGAGCGCCTGACGATGTGTTGCATTGTGCTGGGTGTCACGTTGTTCGATATTCAAGCTCAGCTGATGAATACGCTTGCGAACCTTGATGCAGAATGGGCAGGTCGAGAATTGATACAGTGCCAGGTTGGCCGTTTCTGCATCAACCTTGGCCTGCTCGGCAGGGCTACGTTCAAGAGCGCTGCCCCGCGTCATTTTCTCGCTGATCAGCATAAAAGGAGCCAGCACCAGACGTAGAGTGCGGAAGAACAGGCGGATGATGGAGCGCATCGGTAAATCCTCGCGGGCATACGGACGTAAAAGACGTGCGGCCATTCTAGTGATCAGCGACGGCGGCGTCTGCCCCATGTGTGTTGCGGATGTGTGTTATCAGCGATTGGCGCAGCCAGCGATGCCCCGGATCCTGCTCATGACTGGCGTGCCAGATGAGCCGATAGCTGAGGGCTGGCAGGCGAACGGGTAGTTCGCAGATGGCTAGTCCGTGCAGCACGCTGCTGGCGTTGGCAAAGCTACGGGGGGCGCAGAATACCAGTTCACTGTGGGCCACAATGCTGAGGGCATCACGAAAATCGGGCACCAGCACACTGATGCGACGTGGCGTGCCATGGTGCTCGAGGCGTTCATCGAGCGACCAGCGGGAGCGACCCTCACAGGTCGCCTGCACATGATCGAGTGCGGCAAACTCGTCAAGCGTCAGCGGCGTTGTGCGGTTCAACACGGGATGGCCACGCCGAACCAGCATCACATGGTCATCGCGCCATAGAATCTGAGAGTGGAAACCTTCCGGCAGGGTGGGCGGCTCGCCAGGCGTGTCGGCGGAGTGATCATGACCCGCCAAGCCAATATCCAATTGCCCCTTTTCCATCAAACTCAGGCAGTCGGCTTGCCAGCGACTGATTTCAAAGCTGCCGTGAGGTAGTGCGCTGGTCAGCGCGTGCGTACAAGAGGGCATTAGAGTGGACCAGGCACTTTCCAGCACTGCCATCTGAAAGCGTCGTTGGCTGGTGGCGGGTGCAAAGGTGGGCGGCGCACTCAGAGATTCCAGTCGTGACAGTAGCTCGGCCAGCTCGCCACGCAGTGCTTGTGCACGTGGAGTAGGGCGGAGTCCGTGGCGCTCACGAATGAAGAGGGGATCATCAAACATCGCGCGCAAGCGAGACAGACTCTTGCTGACGGCGGATTGTGAGAGATGCAGTCGGCTTGCCGCGCGTGTCACGCTGCATTCTTCCAACAGTATCTGCAGTACCTGCAATAGATTGAGGTCGATACGTGTGCCCATCGGCATTGTAGGCTTGAGAGGCTGTCGGCCTGTGATGGGAGAGTGCGTTGGGGACATGATTTTCGCCAGTGGAATATCTTGCCTGAAATATTATCATTTTGCTGCATAAGTCGCAGGCGCTAATCTCTTCGCCTTGTGACTGGTGCTTTGCCATCACTCCCAGTCTCTCCCCTGACGCTTACGCTCCGATTCCTGACCCACGAGATTGCTCATGTCTGTGTCCTCTGCCGCGGCTTCGCGGCCCATGCCTGGTGCTCGCCAGCTACTTCTATTGTTGGTCGGCTGTGTAATGTTCTCGCCCTTGGCGATCGATATTTATTTGCCTTCCTTGCCAGCGATGGCACGCGAGTTCGCGCAGCCGAGTGATGTGATGCAGATGACGGTGACGCTATTTTTAGGTGCCGTCGGCGTTGGTCAGATTCTCGTGGGGCCGTTGACCGATCTCTATGGAAGGCGTCCGGCACTGCTGGGCGGCGCAACCGTCTATCTGGTGGGGGCGCTGGTCGGTGCGTTGGCACAGGACATCAGCATGCTCTATTTCGGCCGCATTCTTCAGGGGCTGGGTGCCTGTGCCACCGTCACCGTCGCCTTCGCGGCGGTACGCGACTGCTATACCCCGGAGCAAGGCGCCAAGATGTACAGCTATCTGAATGGTGCCTTGTGCATCATTCCTGCGCTTGCACCGGTGATCGGTGGGCTGCTGGCGGTGCAGTTCGGCTGGCGCTCCAATTTCTTGTTCATGGGTGGCTTCGCGCTGTGTGTCGGGCTGGCTGCATGGCGCTTGTTCGCGGAAACCCGTCCGCAGAGTACTGTCGTGGTGCGGCCGCTCTACAACTGGGCACGTTACCGTCCAGTGTTGACCAGCTGGCGCTTTGTGTATCAGGCGTTGGTTGCGATGGCGGCCATGAGCGCCATTCTGTTGTACGTATCTTCTTCATCTGAGCTGCTGGTCGAGCAACTTGGCCACAGTGAGCTTGAGTTCAGCGCACTGTTTGGCGGTAATGCCGTCATCAATATCATTACCTTCTTCTTTGCCCCCCGCGTTATCAGCCGTCTTGGCCGTCAGCCGACGGTGCGCCTGGGGCTGGCAATCATTCTGCTATCTGGACTGATGCAGGGCGCTGCACTGGCTTGGCTACCGCTTTCGGCGGCCGCCTTCATGGTGCCGGTGGGTGTGCTGTCGGTCGGCTTCTCACTTGCCCTTGGTGCAGCCTCCAGCCTGGCACTTGAAGCCTTTGGCGAGCGCGCCGGTACGGCGGCTGCGTTATTGGGCAGCATCCAGCTGGGTGGCTCGGCCATCGTGACCACCGTGCTTTTGAGTACGCCACTGGCGCCTCAGGAAGGACTATTCCTGATCAGTGTGGTAATGGTTCTGCCGCTCTTGTTGCTGGGTGCTCGTCATCAGCCGGGCGTGCCGCGTACGTGAGTCAGGTCTGATGTCGAGTTGATACAGGTCGAGTAATAAAGCATGACGAGATGGTTCATTGAACTGGCATGACAAGCGTATGCTGTTGGCTCGATCTGCATGTCGCCAAGGAGACATCATGGAATCAGCGGCACGTGTGCGGGTGATACTTAATGGCGAGAAGGCCCAGCAGCCGGAGCTGCGCGAGGCCATCTTCGCTCAGCGTGAGCGCATGGCGGGGCTGGAGGTTCGTCTGACCTTCGAAGGGGAGGACGTGGCTCGACTGGTGAAAGAGGCCGTTGCCGAGCAGGTCACTCGGCTTGTCATCGGCGGGGGAGATGGCACGCTCAACCTGGTCACCAATGCATTGATGCAGCATCCTGTGGCACAGCGCCCCGAGTTTGCGATATTGCCGCTGGGAACGGCCAATGATCTCGCCACGTCGCTCAGCGTTCCTCTGACGATACCCGAGGCATTGGCGCTTGCCTGCGAGGGCTCGGCGCATGAGATAGATATCGTGAGCGTCGATGATGCCTATTTCATCAACGTGGCATCCGCCGGCTTTGGTGCTGAAGTGACCCGTTCTACGCCTGGTGGGCTCAAGAAGCTGTTCGGTGGCGGTGCCTATTCCCTGATGGGAGTGCTTAAGGCGTGGGACTTCCGGCCTTATCGCGGACGTCTCACGTTACAAGGTAGTGAAGAGGAGGCGGCGCTGTTCGTGTTGGCAATAGGCAATGGGCGACAGGCTGGTGGCGGGCAGGAGTTGGCACCGCGCGCACTGCTGAATGATGGCTACTTTGATGTGCTGGTGATTCGTGACTTTCCTATCGCGCGCGTCGGTGAAGTCGTCGAAGAGCTGGAAACTCTGCCGGATAACGGCGACTTCGTTCGCTATGTACGCACAGACTCACTGCACTATCGCGGCGAGCCTTTACCGGTGAATCTGGATGGTGAGAGCTACCTGATCGAGGATAGCGAATTTCGCCTCGTCCCCAACGCACTTCGCCTGGTCGCGCCGGACAATACAGCACTGTTAGGCAATGCAGTGACGCGCTGATCGAGCGTGCAGCCCCGCCTTCCATAGGCCGTACCACTGGTACACGAGCGCAGTCTGAGGTTTACTCGACTGCGCTCGTGCTGTTTATGGCAGCATATTGTTGCCTACTCTCGACATCTTGTTTCTGATTATTTCAGGGAGGCCATTGCATGGAATATCTGGCCGGCTGGCATGTCTGGGTCATCCTCGCATTGATACTGGCGGGACTTGAATTACTTGGTGCCCAATTCATCTTGTTGGCACTGGGTGTCAGTGCACTCGGCGGCGCAGTAGCGGCAGCATTGGGTGCCGATCTCAATCTGCAGCTCCTCAGTGCTGCCGCGACGGCACTGGTGCTTGTGCCAGTGTTCGTACGCAAGATTCACCCTAAGCTCTTGCCCAACAAGCGTTACGGCACGTTGGGTAGTGGGGCAGAAGCGGGACAGCTGGCGCAGGTCATCTCTGGTGTGTCAGGCAAGCCTGCCGTGCGTCTATCGGGCAATGAATTTCCGCTACGCTGGGAAGGAGAGGTAGCGCCGACGATCGGCGAGACGGTCAGAATCATAGGGATTGAAGGGATTACGGTGCGGGTCGAGCGTATCGTGCCTACGGCCTGAGACGACGTCCTTTCACGTGATCGATACCAATGAAGGTCGCGGTAGCGGCCCATTCAAGGGAGTGAAGCACCATGATCATCAGTCCGGGACTTGTCATAATTCTTATCATCGTTGCACTGGTCATCATCCTGTTAGCCAAGGGGTTGATGATAGTGCAGCAGTCGGAGGCCGTCGTGATCGAGCGCCTCGGCAGCTATAACCGTACGCTGGAATCCGGCATCAATCTGGTGGTGCCCTTCATCGACAAGCCACGCTCCATCACCATTCGTCGCTATCGCCAGGTCAAGGGTGACAACCTGCCACTCGTCGTCGAAGAGACGCGTATTGATCGCCGTGAAACCGTCATGGATTTCCCGGGCCAGAGTGTGGTGACCACGGATAACGTCACCGTCACTGTCAATGGCGCACTCTATTTCCAGATCGTTGACCCCAAACGCGCCGTCTATGAAGTCGAGAACTTCACCCAGGCCATCGAGGTGTTGGCCAAGACCAGTCTGCGTTCCGAAATTGGCCGCATGGAGCTGGACAAATTGTTTGAGAGCCGCAAGGAGGTCAACGACGCTTTGCAGGTAACGATGGATGAGGTCGGCGACAAGTGGGGCGTCAAGGTCACGCGAGTCGAGATCCAGGACATCAGCATGCCGTCAGAGGTGGAGGACGCCATGCGTTTGCAGATGGCCGCAGAGCGTAAGCGCCGTGCCACCGTCACCGAAGCCAATGGCCAGCGTGAGGCTGCGATTGCGACAGCGGAAGGGGAAAAGCGCTCATCAATATTACGTGCAGAAGGTGACAAGCAAGCGTCCGTCCTGCGTGCTGAAGGTGAGCGTCAGGCGATCTATCAGCTGCGTGATGCCATTGGTGCAGATGACCCACAGCTGGTGATTGGTTATATGCTGGGCCAGAAGTATCTGCAGATGCTGCCGGACATGGCGCGTGAAGGCGATCGCGTCTTCATCCCTTACGAGGCGTCAGCCCTACTGGGTGCGATGGGCAGCTTCCGTGAGCTTGCCAGTGAAGTTGGCGAGCCCACCAATGCCAGCAATGAAGGTCTGCGACGCGCTCGTCAGATGATGACGGGCGAAGCCGGTCTCGGCTGAGTCGCGTGTTGTACCTCGCATTATTTCTTAGTACGACATATCTGATCTGATGATGCGAATTGCAGGGAGGTAGCACGAAATCTCCTCGCCGTATTTTCTCAATCTTTACCGGAGCAAGACGATGACTGAACCGAACGCTGATCATGCCCGCTTCCTGCAGGCAGCCATTGAAGAGGCCGAGAAGGGCCATGCGGCAGGTGGTGTGCCGATCGGCTCTGTGCTGGTTCATGATGGCAAGATCATTGGGCGTGGCCACAACCAGCGTCAACAGAAAGGCAGTGCGGTACTGCATGGCGAGATGGATGCACTGGAGAATGCTGGCCGTCTGCCCGCTCGTGTCTATCGTGAATCTGTACTCTATACCACGCTATCCCCGTGCCCGATGTGCAGTGGCGCGATCCAGTTATATGGTATTCCGCATGTCGTGGTCGGTGAGAATCACACCTTCATGGGCGCGGAAGAGCATCTGCGCAGTTTAGGGGTCAATGTCGAGGTCATGGATAGCCCGCGCTGTCGTGAGCTGATGGAGACTTTTATTCGTGAGCAGCCAGAAGTATGGAACGAAGATATCGGAGAGTGATCAGAAATGGTGTTCGATAACATTTTCATGCTGTTAATTTGCCGTATTACTTGAAAAGCTGCCAATCGAGCACCATGTTTTTGTCATCCAAGCGTTTGATCACGCTTTCGCTTGCATGAATACTCGACCTTTGTTGCAATGCCTCTTGCAGGAAATAGGGGTTGGCGACTCCCCACCTATCATGGAGAAGACGATGAAACTCAAGCAATGGATGATTCCCGCTCTGGCCGCTGGCCTGTCTCTGGCCATCGCAGGCTGCGATAACGGCGATGCTGACAAGTCCGCTCAGAAAGCAGAAAGCTCCGCAGAGCAAGCTCAGCAGAGTGCTGAGAAGGCAACTGACGCTGCTGGCAAAGAAATGGATCAAGCCGCTGATAAAGCTTCTGAATCCATGGATGACGCATCTGACAAGGTCGATAACATGGCCGACGATGCTTCTGACAAGGCGGACAGCATGTCTGACGACGCTGCCACTTCTGCTGACAAGATGGGCGATGACGCTAGCGCCAAGAGCGAAAGCGCTGTCGAATCCACCAAGAATTCTGCGTCTGATACCTACGAATCTGCCAAGAAAGGCGTGAACGACGCTGCTGACGCAACTGCCGACGCCGCTAAAGATGCCTATACTTCCACCAAGGAAAAGGCTGCTGAAATGACCGATTCTGCTGAGCAGACAGGCGACTCCGCCGCTTCTGCCGCGAATGACAAGGTCGATGAAGCCCAGATGAAAGCCAACGAATCTGTTGATAGCGCCCAGTAAAGTTGTGTCCAGCAGGACACGGGTGTGATGAAGGCATCCATCTGATGTCTTCTTGAAGTATACAAACGCCGAGGCTAACTGCTTTGGCGTTTGTGCATCTGGCGTTGATCAATATTTCAGGTGCTTTGCCTGCATCTGCCTTGCAGACACAAAAAGCCCGCCTTTCGGCGGGCTTTTCTATTGCATGCTACTTGCCATCATCAGACAGCCGTTGAAGGCGGCCTGGATAAGCTGATCAGGAGATCAGGCTACCTTGATGTTTGCGGCCTGAAGGCCTTTCTTGCCCTGAGTGACGTCGAAGGTAACCTTCTGGCCGTCTTGCAGAGACTTGAAGCCTTCTGACTGAATTTCAGAGAAATGCGCGAACAGGTCGTCGCCGCCGTCGTCAGGAGAAATGAAGCCGAAACCTTTAGTGTCGTTAAACCACTTGACTGTGCCAGTTGCCATGATTCTTTCCTTGCTTACGTGATGATATTGGTGGTCTGCCCATCAGACCGGAGTGCGTTGGTGCGGCTAGGGGGAATTCCACCAGAGAGACGTGTTACGTCCTGCGACGACATCCTTTCCTGCTTGACCTACGCATGCAGCCAAAACTGCATATGTTCGCATCTTGACCGATTAGTCAGTTGTCGTATTGGCGACTTCTTCCTGCTCAAGTAGGATGCTCACACAGAGCCAACATAGATGGAAATGCCATGAAGGTCCAGAACGTAGATTACCGCTCGGCAGATGCCGCCGAAAAATTCGTCGAATCCCTGCGTACGACGGGCTTCGGTGTGATCAGGAATCACCCGATTTCCCATGAACTGGTTGAGAAGATCTACGCCGAATGGGCTGAATTCTTCGCCAGTGCAGACAAGCTTGAATGGCGCTTCGATCCGAAAACGCAGGACGGCTTGTTCCCGGCGAATGTCTCCGAGACGGCCAAGGGTCACACGGCACGTGATTTGAAGGAGTATTATCACATCTACCCGTGGGGAAAGATTCCGGACAGCTTGCGCGCCAATGCCATGGAATATTATCGTCAGGCAGAAGCGTTCGCTGCAGAACTCTTGAGCTGGGTAGAAGCTCACTCGCCGGCAGACGTCGCTGCGCTTTACCGTGAACCACTGTCCAACATGATCAAGGACAGCGGGCAGACACTGCTACGCGTGCTGCACTACCCACCGATGACCGGCAGCGAAGAGCCGGGTGCAGTACGTGCTGCCGCGCATGAAGACATCAATCTACTGACCGTACTGCCAGCTGCCAATGAGCCTGGTTTGCAGGTAATGGATGTCAATGGCGAGTGGATGGACGTGCCTTGCGATCCGGGTCAGTTAGTCATCAATGTGGGTGACATGCTGCAGGAAGCCAGTGATGGTTACTTCCCGTCGACGACTCACCGTGTCATCAACCCCACGGGGGAGGGCTCTAGCCAGTCGCGTCTATCGCTACCGCTTTTCCTGCACCCGCGTCCGGAAGTCGTGTTGTCCGAGAAGCACACGGCAGACTCCTACCTCAAAGAACGCCTGCGTGAATTGGGCGTCATATAATGTCTTGAGCCAAGTCTTGTCGTTCTCAACGCCATCCCCGCGGCTGCGTGGGTGGCGTTATCGTGTCTGGTGTCGTTATCAATACCCCGAAGCCTTGATTCACGGGACCCAAGACCGCATTTGATAATATTCGATTATTACCATGTGCCGCTGAGCGGCTAAGGCGTTACTCATGACAGATTCCCCCATGAATCAGGACACGCACTCCAAGACGATGGGCTACCTGCTATGGATCTTCGGTTTCCTCGGCGCGCATCGCTTTTACTACGGTAAACCTGTCACCGGCACGATTTGGTTGTTTACTTTCGGATTGCTGGGTATCGGCTGGCTGATCGACCTATTTCTGATCCCCGCTATGGATCGTGAAGCGGATTTTCGTTTCCAGGAAGGGCCCATCAATTATTCACTCAGCTGGATTCTGTTGACCTTCCTTGGGGTCTTCGGCATTCATCGCATGTACATGGGTAAATGGCTGACAGGGCTGGTCTATCTATGTACTGGTGGGTTATTCCTTATCGGTGTGCTGTATGACTTCTGGACACTGAATGATCAGGTATCACAGCGTAACGTGCAGTAAACGTCTATCAATGAGCGTTAAATACGATATCTCTTGGCCACTCAATAGTACCGAAGGAGTGTTCCGTCAGTTGTACGGCTATTCCCGTCACTCATGACCATCACAACAAGGAAATGAACATGATTTGGCTAAAAGCGTTTGCTGCTGCATTTCTGGCGACTCTGATCTTTCATCAAGGGTTGTTTGGCGTGTTCTATCTCACCGATTTGATCCCCAAGGCACCTTACAACATGACGCCGACCGGGCCATTGGGGATACCTTCGGTTATCTCGCTAGCCTTCTGGGGCGGCCTATGGGGCGTGCCGTTGTGGGCATTGGTACGTCGTCGTGTGGGGGTGAGTCACTGGTTGATTAGCCTGTTGTTCGGTGCCATCGGCCCGACCGCAGTTGCCATGCTTATTGTCTTTCCGCTGAAAGGAATCGCAGTCGCACCGGCGATGGTAGTGGGTGGACTTTTACTCAACGGCGCCTGGGGTGTGGGGACTAGTTTATTGATGCGTGTGTTCGGTGAGACGCCTGCCAAAGCATCCAGCGCGTCATCGTGAGTCTGGATATTCCCTGGGGAATGCTAGCATTGGCCTGGGGCGCGGGGCTGTGCATTCCGTTAGGAGGTGTTATCGCTCAGTTGGAGCGCAGCCACGAGAGCCACGTCAAACACAGCTGGCTTGCCGGTATCACTGCACTGGGGGGCGGCATTCTATTGGCGGCGGTATCGTTGGTATTGGTGCCGCATGCCATGCAAGCGCTGTCAGTATGGCCGCTGCTGGGGTTATTCCTGTTGGGCGCGATCGGCTTCATGCAAGTCGATCGCTGGTTGGCCCGTGGTAGTGGTGCCAAGGGCCAACTGCTGGCGATGTTGATGGATTTCATTCCTGAGGCCATTGCGCTCGGGGCCTTGGCATCAGCATCACCTGCCGCTGCCATGCTGATGGCGCTATTTATCGCTGCCCAGAATCTACCGGAAGGCTTCAATGCCTATCGGGAGCTGGAAGGTGCAGGGCTCAGTGCACGTCAGGGGCTCGGTGCCTTTCTGTTGCTCTCTTTGCTGGGGCCGTTGGCCGCTTTATCCGGCCATCTCTGGTTGGCGGACGCCCCGGGCGTATTGGGTGGACTGATGGCATTTGCTGCCGGTGGCATCCTGTATCTGATTTTCCAGGACATTGCGCCTCAGGTGCGAGTTGTCCATCACTGGTCCCCGCCGCTGGGGGCCACAGTAGGCTTTATGGTTGGCATGCTGGGCGACCGCCTAGTGGGCTGATAGCACGTCAGGTCTGGCGGACTCAGTACCAATCGAGTATCGCGCCCCTCCGTTAAACCATTCTCCCGAGACGGATATCTCATGAGTGAGCATGCCAAAGACAGTGGTCTTACCGGACTGCTGGAAGAGTTGGATCGAGAGATAGTGGGAGATATCTCGTTGGGCAGCATTCTGGAACACTTCAATTCACGCGGCTTTGGGCCCTTGGTGGTACTGCCAGCCTTGCTGGTGTTGTTGCCCACAGGTGTCATTCCTGGCGTACCGACGACCTGTGCGTTGTTTATCGTATTGATTGCCGGTCAGCTGCTGTTGGGGCGACGTACACCGTGGTTACCCAAGCGCTTGGCGGATTTCAGCTTCGATCACACACGCCTGACACATGGGGTACAGCGCGTTCGCCCCTGGACCCTACGAATAGATCGCCTGCTCAAGCCGCGGTTGAGATTCATGACACAGGGCTTTGCCTATCGTGCCATTGCCATATTGGCCATCGCGCTGGCACTGACCATGGTACCGCTTGAATTAGTGCCATTCGCGGCGGCGCTACCGGCTGTCACGCTATTGCTACTTGGGTTGGGGCTGATTGGGGAGGATGGCCTGGTTATCTTGCTAGCGTTGTTGGTGATGCTGGCAGATGCAGCCGCTGGGGTTTGGCTAGTCGGTTGAACCTGGCGTTGGAGCATCAATGATCATGAAGCGTACTCTGTGGGTGTGAGTGCCCCTCAGGCAAACAGATTAACGAGTGTTACGTGCTGGCGGCCTTGCAGTCGGTGATGTTGCAGATGACTTTTCAGGCTGTCTTCGCTCGCCTAGACTGGTCGTCTGTCCGTACCGTGGGGGTGCGAGGTGGATCTGTCTGAAGGACATTGTTCATGTTTGATTTCATCCAGTTTGATACCGCCTTCTGGTCATTTGTCGTGGCTATTACTCTGCTGACCGTGACCCCCGGCGTCGATATGCTGTTGGTGATACGCAATACCTCGCGTGGCGGGCTGCGCGATGGTGTGCTGACCAGCCTGGCCATCTGTGCGGGGCTTTTTGTGCATGCACTAGTGTCTTCGGCAGGCATCTCGTTGATCTTGCTTCAATCGGCGTGGGCCTTCTCCGCGCTCAAGCTCATCGGTGCTGCCTATTTGATCTGGCTGGGCATGAAGAGTTTGCTGAGTGCGCGACGCGCACGTGGGCTTGAGGTCGAGGCCGGTGTCGTCCGCCAGTACGTGTCACTCTGGCAGCCGCTGCGGGAGGGGTTCCTTTCCAATGTGCTCAATCCCAAGACCGTGGTGTTTTACATGGCCTTTCTGCCGCAATTCATCGCGCCGACAGATCCCGCAGTCCTCAAGTCCTTATGGCTGGCTGGCATTCACTTCGTGATTGCCAATATCTGGCAGATTGGCATAACGCTGATGGTCGGCGGTGCTGGGCGCTGGTTGGCGAAACCGCGCGTGTCGCGCTGGATGGAAGGCATCACCGGTTCGGTGATGGTACTGCTCGGAGCGCGTCTCGCGCTCAGCCGCTAGGCCGTGTGGGCGATAGCGATCATTGCGACGGAGAGCAGGGATGACAACATGTATCCCTCATGACACATGGATCCTGTGACACTGACCCTGGCGGCCTTTCTCAAGGTTGTCACCCACCTTGAGCCGCGCGACATCGTGGATGTCTATGATTCGCGTGTGCAGCAGCTACGGGTGCTCTATTACGGTTACAACATCGATTTTCGCCACCAGTTATGGCGTATTGATGGTGCTTCCGTATGTGAGAGTATCGGTAGAAGTGGTAGTCCTGGTGAGCAGCGCAAATGCTCGCGTATGGCTAGTCGGTTGTTTGTCGAAACATGCCATGCATTACAGCAGCGCGGTCGTGCAGCGCATATTGAGACGCGTACCATGTACTGCAAGGCAGCCGCCACCTACAAGCCGCTACGCGACCCTTACGCAGGCATGACGGCCGCGCAGCGTGAGGCGCGCAAGTCGCTCGAGGCTGCCCAACAACGTGCCGAGCATGCCTGTAATCGTTATGTACTCGATGCATTGTCGTCGAGTTCGCTTGAAGTGCTGCGCTTGCGACAGCGTTACTGCAATGAGAGCAATCGCTTGTCATCACGGCTGAATAAGCCATAAGGCGCAGGGTGATTGCCAATAGCGATTGGCAAGGCGCGAGCGACAACCGCGAATATTCGTCATGTTGTCATAACACAGAGACCGGCCCCTCAAGGCTGGCACAGGCAGGGAATGCAATCGGATGAGTCTTTCACATGCCTTACGTCGCCAATTGGGCGGGTTTATCGCCTTGATACTGGCGGTAGCAGGGATCGCTGCCTGGCTATTTGCTGTTGATGAAGGACGCTGGGTCGGGCGTGCAACCACACGGCCAGAAACACTGAATCTGGAGACGGTCGAGCAGGGCAATCTGCCGGTCAATCAGTTTGTCTCGCTGCGCAATCACTGGGCTGTCTATCGTGAGCATGTCGCGACCTTCCGACTGGACGCCGTGAGTGGCGAAGGGCAGCGCATCGAGACGCTGTATTATCCGGTCATTTCTGACATGAATCCCTATCTGTTGGAGTTGGCGGGGCTGTCACGCGCCTTTGGGGGGATCGATAATATTCCCGCTGACGAGTGGCCGCGTATCGAGAGGATGGGGGTGTTGATACGCACGGACTCGGTGCAGAGTCTTGAAAATGTGCCGCCGCTGATCGAATTCCCGGATGGCCTGTTCGGGACGGTGCTGCATGCTGAGACTGACCTGCCGAGGGATGAGCGTGAGCTGTTATCGGAGCGTTGGCCTGAGATTGATTTGTCGCGCGTCGTTATCGTCAATGCGGGGCACCGTCCAGGTAATGTCTGGTCGATGCTTGCTTACGGCGGGCTAGGCTTGATTAGCTGGGGGCTGGCTATCTTGCTGGCGTGGCGGTTACTACGCTCACCGCGCTCTTCGCAGAGTGCCGGCGCACAAGGCGGGCCGAGGGCGCTGCAGACTCAGCACAGTGATGGACTATCAGCCAGAAGTCCGTTGGAGACTGGCGTATCATCCCCCAAGGGGCAGAAGACTCCACGGGAGAGTGATGAGCGCCCGCTTAGCTACGCTGAAGCATTGGGACGTTATGCGCCTCAGAATAATGTGCCTTCTTCTCCGCGGCTTGCTGACAGTCAGCCAGCCAAGGGTGCTACGCCGCTCTCGGGGATTCGCGCACAACGTGACGACTGATTCCTGATGTGGGTCATGCTAGGTCCGGATAGGAGTGCTTGATATCAGTGCTTTGTCAGCCAAACACAAAAACGCCAGCCCTGAGAGGCTGGCGTTTTTGTGTTGCAAGCAATGGCTTTTGACGTCAGTGAATCAGCGGCGGTCGACCATTGCGGTGGTATAGCGTTGGCTGACTTCACGCTCACTGACGACCTTGACGCCTTCGCTTGAGCCTTTTGCCAGGCTTTCGAAGATAACGCGGTAGGCCAGTACTGCCTTGACGTATTCGCGTGTTTCCTTGAACGGGATACGTTCGACGAAGCGATCGTACTCGTCCGGCGTATTGGCCAGCCAGCGATCAACACGGCCCGGGCCTGCATTGTAGGCAGCGGCAGCGGCAAGACGATTGCCGGAATAGCGGTCCATCATCTCACGAATGTAGGTGCTGCCGAGGCGGATGTTGGTATCTGGATCATTCAGTGCAGAATTGCTCGGCACTGACAGGCCCAGATCACGACTTACCTTGGCTGCGGTGCCCGGCATCAGCTGCATCAGACCACGTGCGCCGACAGGGGAGGTTGCCGTCGGATTGAAGGCGCTTTCGCGACGCGCCAGCGCCATCAGCATCCACGGATCGACACCTGCATTGGCACCATAGCGCTGGAAGTCCTGCTGCCAGGCGGGCGGGAAGCGCCAGGACAGCCCGTCCCATAGCTTGCCGCGAATGGTCGCAAATACACTCAGGTCGTACCACTGCTGCTTGAGCGCGTAGGCGGCTAGTCGGCGTGCCCCTGCGTCATCGGCCTGGGCTGCAGCATTGAACCACTCTGAACGAGCCAGCCCGATCTCGTCGATGTTCATCAGCGCCTTCACGCGTTTCACCGCCGGAAGCTCACCGATATTGGCCATCTCTGCATCGGAGAAGACCTGGTCATCACGGTTCAGCGCATACGCCTTGCCAATACGATCAGCGGCAAGGAATCCGAAGAAATTGCGCTCACCTGCTGCACGGGCCCAGGCAGCTTGCGCCTCTTGCTGATTACCAAGGCTGGCGTCAGCGCGGCCCAGCCAGTACTGATAGCGTGCCTCGGAATTGAAGCGATCCGGCATCTTAAGCACCCACTTGCGAACGTCCGTCCAGTTACCTTCACGGACGGCATTGCGCATGCGTAGGTCAAACAGCTCTTCGTCGTCCAATATTGCTAGACGTTGATCTACCCAGCCCTGGTTATTGGGGACGTTACGCACCAGCGAATAGAAGGCCAGGTCACGTTCGACATCATGGCGCTGTTCATCGCTCATCGGCATGTGTGGGTTTATCTTGCGCCATGCTTCCAGCGCAGCTTCGGTATCGGCGCGAATGAAGCCATGCATCGCGGCGACGCTCAGGCTGGCAAAGGCATGGCCGCCGTGGCCGAGATTGGTCGGAATGCGCGTGATGGCAGAGAAGTTGCCTTCAAGTTGTGCGCGAGCAGAGATCGCCTGCTGCCAGCTGCTTGGCAATTGGCGCTCTAGATAGCTGACCATGCTGCCCTGGCCAGCTGCCCACGCCAGCATGGCGCGCTCCCAGATAGCCTGATCATCAATCACACCACGCGAGCGCAGCGCCGAAAACAGGGGATCACAGGCTGAATCCTGAGAGCCCGAGACGTGCCACAGTTTCAGCCCGCCTTTGGAAGCGGTTGCCAGATCATTGGAGAGCTGGGCCGTGTAGTAGTAACACTGACGGCTGGCACCTGCAGGTTCACCATCACTGACCTCCCGTAGCGCATCATAGCGTCCGGAACTGCCGTAGGCTGAAATGGCCTGGCCGCGCATCCACTCTGCCAGCGGTGAATCGGCGTGACGCTCGATGAAGGACAGCACTTCAGAGGCTGTCGCATTGGGCAAGCGTGCCTTGAGCTGGTGATACTCGATATAGCCTTCCAGTACGTGACCATTGACGGCGGTCTGCTGGATCTCATTGAAGCGCTTGGCCCGCGCATCATTGAAGGCATCGCGGAAGCTCTGGTCGCTGGGAGTGGCTGCCTGCAGTGGCAGACTCAACCCCAGCAGAAGGCCAAGGCCGGTCAAGCGACGCAGTGTCGCGAGGCGGCCTAGTGCGCGTATGCCGCGGCCGGTATGGGAAGAAAGCATGCCTGGTGTCACCTGTAGACTCCTGCGACTGTCGGTAAGGGGGCGAAATGCTATTGCGACCTTGTGGTAGCGGCTCAGTGCCCCGATTCTCGGTATCTGGGGTTGCCGATCCAGAACCCGTTGATATGCATCGTGGCAGCCGATGGCGCTGAATAACAGTACCATCTGATACTGGCCGCAAAATGCCGTGAAAAGTAAATGCTGTGGAAAGTACGAGGAGTCTTCCGTATGGGCAAGGCGTTATGGTTGACGCGACTGTTTGGACGTCGTCGTATTCTGGGCAAGGCGAGCGCGGCACTGCGTACGTTAGGGCCGCTGATTCGTGATGTCGTCTCCGGTCGTTATCGTCCAGTGCCGTGGAAGGCGCTGGGACTGGCGGCGGGGGCGTTTATTTATCTGATATCACCGCTGGATTTGATTCCCGATGTCTTGGTCGGCCTTGGGTTGCTGGATGACTTGGTGATCGTGACCTGGTTGCTCGGCAAGCTGGATGATGCGCTGGAAGATTATCGCTGTTGGCGGGGTGAAACACCGCCACAGGTCTGACCATCCAGTCGCTATACCGTACTGCCTGGCGCTATCCATTGGCCGCATGGCCGTCAGCAATGACTTTGCTTTATGTTCGGCTTGGTATATATCAAACGTAAGTTTGAAATGTCATGTGTCAGGTGCTTGCACCGACTTGCCTGCTCTTCATGAACTCCAAGGAGCTTACGATGCTTATCTATGCCTGTCTGGTGTTTGCCGCTCTGATGCTGGTGTTCACCAAGGTGCCAGTCGCTTGGGCACAGCACCGTGCCGGAGGTTATGACAATCATGATCCGCGGGCTCAGCAGCGCATGCTTGAGGGCTTCGGTGCACGAGCGTTGGCGGCACACCACAATAGCATCGAGGCGTTCCCGATCTTTGCCGTTGGTGTGCTGGTCAGCATTATCGTCGCCCCTGGCGCCCCGCTTGCTACTACGCTTGCGGTGATCTTCGTGCTGGCGCGTTTGGGTTACTGGGCCTGCTATCTGGCCAATATTGCGCTGCTGCGTTCCTTGCTGTGGGGTGTCGGCCTCATCGTGTCTATCTTGCTGATGGCAATGCCGTTATGGATGTGAGTACTACGCCACTGGCAGAGGCCGCAGATACGCACCAGAGCTTACTGACGCTGGCGGTCAATCTGCGCGACGTGCCATGTGCGGGTGGTGAGCTGGAGGATGTGGCCTGGCAGCATGCGCTGTCACGTTTCGTCGATTTCATTCCGCATACTCAACGGCTGGGAGTCACGGTAGAGACAGTAAAGGCTCCCGCGGTACGCATGCAGCTACCGTGGCAACCCGCGTTGATCGGCGATCCTCACCGCCGGCTGGTACATGGTGGTGTGTTGACGATGTTTGCCGACACCCTGTGTGGTAGTGCAGTGCTCACTGGATTACCGATGCCAGAAGTCTGCCCGACACTGGACCTGCGCCTTGATCACTATCGCCCCGGTATAGAAGGGCTGCCGCTATATGGTGAGGCGCGAGTGCTGCGGGTGACCGAATCGATGGTGTTTACCGAGGCGCAGATCTGGCAGCAGCCAGGCCGACTCCTGTGCCGCGCCATTGGTAACTTCGTGCGACTGGGTGAACGTAATACTCCCTCTGGCTTTGCCGAGGCGCTACTGGCGGCTGCCAAGATGACTGCTGCCTCCTCCTCAGCGGTTTCGACTGGCGCAGCAGCGCATATCCCATTGGGCGAGACAACATCGACTGCCTCTGATGTTGAGCAGAACGCCCGCGGGTTGCTGAGTGCGCGTCGCTTTGTCGAAGAACAGCGAACGCATGCTCAGCTGGCGGCGTTACTGGCAAGCTTGCCATATGCAAAGGCGATCGGGCTTGGGTTGTGTGCTCTTGAAGAGGCGCCCACCGCCGATGCTGAGTTACCGCCAGAGCATGCGGTGCGCTACGAGATGGCAGCAATGCCGGACAATGTCGGCAATCCATTGTTGCCCGCCGTGCATGGTGGCGTACTGGCAGCAGCGATGGAGACAGCCGCCACGCTAGAAGTACTCAGGCGTTACAGCCATGCCGGGCAAGAGGCGCGGCTGCCCAAGCTGATCGATTTCTCC
The DNA here is from genome assembly GCF_002213105.1 of Cobetia sp. QF-1. Taxonomy (NCBI): domain Bacteria; kingdom Pseudomonadati; phylum Pseudomonadota; class Gammaproteobacteria; order Oceanospirillales; family Halomonadaceae; genus Cobetia; species Cobetia sp. QF-1. Next base: position 303,139 of record NZ_NBVS01000001.1, on the reverse strand, counting down.
ATTGACTACCTGGCGACGGCGCGTGGTGACAGTGCGACATGCATCGAGTGTGAGGTGATTCGGGCAGGGCGTCGCATGGTCAACGTGCGCGTCAGCGCTTGGCAGCGATCGCTGGGAAGGCTGGTAGCCAGTGCTCGCATGCACTTTGTACTGGAGTCGTTGGAGGGCTGATGTGTTGTGAGAGGCAGCATTTATGATCCGGCCGCTGATCAAGCAGCCTGTATCGACTCGACACCCCTTGGCTGCGACAGCGCCACGGGGTGTTTTTCATTTGTCCTTAGCCACCGCTAGTGCCTTGAAATCGCTCACCCTTGCCCCATATCAGGTTCACGAGTGCTCTGGTATGACCTGTCGCCGATAAAGGTGGGCGACCATGAGCCGATTTTTCCTGCTACAGCTGCCACGTTGGTGGCTGCGGGTATCCACATCAGGCATCTACCACGAGGGGTCCCTTGCAATGACGACCGCAACGCATACTGAAACGCACGGCTTCCAGACCGAAGTGAAGCAGCTGCTTCACCTCATGATTCATTCCCTGTACTCCAATCGCGAAATCTTCCTGCGCGAGCTGGTCTCCAATGCTGCCGATGCCTGTGACAAGCTGCGCTATCAGGCGCTGGACAACGATGCCCTTTACGGCAACGACAGCGAGCTGCGCATCGAGATCGAGCACGATACCGACGCGAAGACCATTACGTTGCGTGATAACGGCATTGGCATGAGCCGCGACGATGTGGTTGCCAATCTGGGCACCATCGCACGCTCCGGCACTGCCGAGTTCATGAAGAGCATGTCCGGTGATCAACAGAAGGACTCGCGCCTGATCGGTCAGTTTGGGGTCGGTTTCTATTCTGGTTTCATCGTCGCGGATGAGATCATCGTGCGTACCCGTCGTGCTGATCTTGAAACTGACCAGGGCGTCGAATGGACCTCGCGTGGTGAAGGTGAATTCAGCGTGGCTGATATCGAGCGTGCTGAGCGTGGTACTGAGATCGTGCTGCACCTCAAGGATGATGCTGTCGAGTTCGCTGACGACCACCGTCTGCGCAGCTTGATCACCAAGTACTCTGACCACATCGAGCTACCGGTGCGCATGCCGCGTGTCGAGAAAGACGATGAAGGTAATGAGCAGGTCCATTGGGAAACGGCCAACTCCGCGACGGCGCTGTGGGTGCGCTCCAAGTCCGAGGTCAGCGATGAAGAGTACAAGAACTTCTACAAGCATGTGTCTCACGACTTCTCTGATCCGCTGAGCTGGAGCCACAACAAGGTCGAGGGCAAGCTTGAGTACACCAGCCTGCTGTTCGTACCGGGTCGTGCGCCATTTGATCTTTACCAGCGCGAAGCTGCACGTGGCCTCAAGCTTTACGTGCAGCGCGTCTTCATCATGGATGACGCTGAACAGTTCCTGCCGTTGTACCTGCGCTTCATCAAGGGCGTGTTGGACACCAATGATCTGTCATTGAACGTATCGCGTGAACTGCTGCAGCAAGACCCGCAGGTCGACAAGCTCAAGTCAGCGCTGACCAAGCGCGGTCTGGACATGCTCAAGAAGCTGGCCAAGGACCCGGAGCAGTACCAGACCTTCTGGAACCAGTTCGGCTCCGTGATCAAGGAAGGCCCGGCAGAAGATTTCGCCAATCGCGAGAAGATTGCCGAGCTGCTGCGCTTCTCCAGTACTCATACTGATAGCACCACGCAGGACCAGTCACTGGCCCAGTACGTCGAGCGCATGAAGGAAGGCCAGAGCAAGATCTACTATCTGGTCGCCGATAGCTTCAATGCTGCCAAGTCCAGCCCGCACCTCGAGATCTTCCGCAAGAAAGGCCTCGAAGTCCTGCTGCTGACCGATCGCATCGACGAGTGGCTGATGAGCCACCTGACCGAATTCGATGGCAAATCCTTCGCGGATGTCGCCAAGGGTGATCTCGATCTCGGCGATGTCGAGAACGAAGAAGAGAAGAAAGCACAGGAAGAGACCGCCAAGTCCAAGGAAGAATTGGTCAAGCGCGTCAAGGAAGCACTGGCCGAAAGCGTTCAGGAAGTGCGCATCACGCATCGTCTGACTGACTCCCCGGCCTGCGTTGTGCTACCAGAGCACGAGATGGGTTATCAGATGCGCAAGATGATGGAAGCCGCGGGCCAGCCGCTGCCGGAAGTGAAGCCGATTCTTGAGCTGAATCCGGAGCACGCGCTATTTGGTCGTCTGGAAGGTGGAGAGGGTGATTACTTCGCTGACTTGGCCCACGTACTGCTGGACCAGGCCATCATCGCCGAAGGTGGCGCATTGGAAGATCCGGCTGCCTATGTGCGTCGCCTGAATGGCATGCTCAGTGCGTGACATTGCAATGAGATAATCATTGCTGAAAGTGCCATCATCTTGATGGTAAAACGCCCTCGCAGCTTCGGCTGTGGGGGCGTTTTGTTATCAAGTGCTGTGATCCCCTGTTCTCCAGTCGACGCTTGGCGACAGCGTCTGACATATCTTTCCGCGTTTCATGAGCAAAACAGCCTTTTCCATAGCGTATTTTTGAGGTTTCATACAGCACTCGGAGCTACGCTGACAAGCGCCTCTTTCCGAACTCTGTCTCTTTTTGGGCATTGCTTCATGCCCTCATTCTGACTGCGAGCGCAGCGTATGATGCACCTCCATTTCTTGCCACATCCGCCGGTGCAGTGGGCCGCGGGGCAGCGTTTGATGTTGAGTCTATGGGGACGTGCGCTGTTGCGGGCAAGCGTGCGTGGCTGGCAAGGGCTGCTGACGATGCTGGGCATTGTGCTTATGATCGCGTTAAGCATGGGCTCTGCAGCACAGGCGGCGCGGCTGGATGATGAGTTGGTCGCCAAGGACAGTACGCAGCAGATGCCAGACCTGCGCGTATTTCCCGCGGGCACCAAGCGCAAGGTGGCATTTTTCGAGCTGATGATTCCTTTGATCGTTGCCGAAAATCAACGCTTGGCGGAGCAACGTGATTGGCTGCTGGCGATGCGCAAGCGTGCTGGTGATGGCGGGCGGGACTATAGCGAGCGCGAGCAGGAGCGCCTCAATGGGCTGTGTGATCAGGCCAACCTGCCGTGTGACGTGACGCGTGAGGACATCGGCGTCAGCTGGAATCGCTTGCTGTTGCGTATTGATACTCTGCCGCTGGACATGGTGCTGGTGCAGGCAATCGAGGAATCTGGCTGGGGAACCTCGGGGCATGCTCGCAATGCCAACAATCTGTTTGGCATGCGCTGTTTCAGCCATGGCTGTGGTATCGGAGCAGCAGGCCGCGAATACCGTCGCTTCGAGAATCTTGAAACGGGAATGGCCGCCTACTTCAGCAACCTCAACTCTCAGCGCAGCTATGCCAAGCTGCGTGAGCTGCGTGGCCGTCTGCGCAACGCAGGACAACCGGTGCGGTCAGAAGATCTGATTCCGACACTGTCGGCGTATTCGACGCGCGGCAATGCCTATTTCGTGACGCTTTATGACCTATTGCGTTGGAATCGCGGCCTGATGCGCACCGTGCGCGAGCGACTCGCTGCCAACGGCGCCTTGTCGTAATGCGCTCATCTCGCTTATTCCTGTTCTATCCCTGTCTCATTTGGCTCACGCTGCCCGCCAAGCGGTATTTTGCAGTTGACGGGCCTTGCCCCCCGGTCTGACAGGGGGGATCATGCCGCCATGCATCTGAGCAACGATCAGCGGCGAATTCTCGCCCATCCCTTTCCCTCGCGCATGCGCGATCGCACGCCGGCCACCAGTGCCGAGCAGAGCGATTGTGTCGTGGTGCGTGCCTGTGCCGGTAGCGGCAAAACCGTGTTGATGGTGGAGCTGGCGCGTACCTATGCCGATGAAACTCTCATCTATACCTCTCTTAACCCTGCTGTCGCAGGACGCACCGCGAGCCAGCTACCCGACAATGTCCGCTGTCAGTCGCTGCACCAGCTGGCGCGTCAGGCGTTGAGCGAAGAGTACGGCGATAAGCTCAAGCGACAGCAGGACATCACGCGGCGTCTGTCGCCGCAAAGCCTTGGCTGGCTCGGTAGCTTTTCCAGTCAGTCGAGAAGCTTGATGGCGCAGGGGTTGAATACCTTCTTCGCGGCAAGTGAAGCTGTGCCGATGCCCGAGCATCTGCCCGAGCACGTCGCCGAACAGCTATCGCCAGCGGAGTTGCGTCAGATAGTGGAAAGCATGCGCCTTGTCTGGGATTGCCTGCTGGATCCGGCGGATCATCAGCAAGGTTTGTCCTTCAATGCCCTGCTCAAGCTGTGGTCGCAGCATGGCCAACCGTTGGATGCTGATCTGGTGATGCTGGATGAAGCACAGGACGCCACGCCAGCGCTGCTGGCGATGTTGCGGCGCCAACGCTGCGATCTGCTGCTGATCGGTGACCCGCACCAGAGCCTTGCGCGCCAGGCCGAAGGGCTGAGTTCGTTGGATTCTCCGCTACTGGCAGACGCGACGGTTTACTCACTGCCTGGTGCCTGGCGCTTTGGTCCATCGCTGGCGGCATTGGGCACACGTTTGGCCGCTTGCTCACCGACAGCGCGCGAGCAGGGCATGAGTGGACTGGGGCCAGCGACACGGCTAGCACTGCCCGCCGTGCGCGACAGCTTGCTGCGCAACGGCACTCGCCACAGCGTGATCAGTGCCGGGCCGGTGGCTGCGTTGGGTGAGGCACTGTCACTGCATCAGCGCGGTATCGCGGTGGCGTGGCTGGATGGCATCGAGGGCTATCCGCTGGCGGGCCTGCTGGACCACTGGCGACTGTGGCGATGCCATCAATGTGTGGAACAGGGCGACATGGCGAGCCAGCGCGAGCTGTGGCGATTGCTACCGCCGTCCTTGACGCGCCTGGGTCAGACCCCCACTCAGGTATTGGGCGCACTGGCGCGCCTTGATGATCACCAGGCGCGGGGCCTGCACGAACTGGCATCCTGGTATGCGCAAGCGCCGCTGGATAGCTGGATAGGCGAGCTACGCAAACAGGATGGTGACTTGCAGGCAGCCATCGTCAGTGGGCAGCCGGTTTCCATGCCTCTCGTCATGCTCGGCACTGTATTTCGCGCCAAGGGGTTGGAATTTGATTGTGTGGTGCTGGCCCATGATCTGGCATTGCCGGGTAGCCGTCAGCAATTGCCGAATCAGGTGCTGGTCACTAATTTGAGCTACACCGCTGCCACGCGCGCGCGTCAATTATTGGTGCTCAACGAGACGTTGAGCCTCTGGTGGCAGGCCCAGCCCGAGAGTGAGCACTTCCCCCTGCTAGGCGAGTTGCCGGCAGTGGTTGCCACGGCTGACACCCCGGACTCGCCGCAAAGAGCCCATGCCCCCCACCCTTGGTGGGGCAAGGCACGACTGGCTGAGTTGGCGCTGACTCCGCGCAAGCGGCTGCTGTTACGCCGTGCTCAACATGCGCATGACACCTCCGCGCAAGCGCATCAGCAATTGCCGCAAGGCGTGAGTGCCGAGCGCGCCTCCGCAGATAGTGGCAACCAGACATTGCAGCGCCAGGCGCGCTCCGACAGTACTGCCCGCAAGCTTTATGAAATGGCCAGCCAGCTGCCGCCAGGCCGGCCGCCGGGTGGGCTGAGAGGTCTGCTGACGCCTGATGATGAGACTACTGAAGGCGATGCTGCCAGACAGCCTTCTAACGCATCTCCCCACTATTCCCCCAGCGGATCGATGCCGAGCATTGATCCGACGGAGCCTTTTGATGAGTGATTTACCGAGCGCCGCCATTCCGCAGAGATTCTCGGCACTGCGTTTCAACAACCGCCATGCGCGTCTGCCGGAGCATTTCTTTGCCCGGGTGGCACCTCAGTCACGCCTGGCAACGCGTCTAGCCGATGTGAACCCTGACTGCGCCCGTCTGCTCGGCCTGACGGAGCTGGTAGAAGAAGACTCGCCAGAGAGCCTTTCAGCACGTGAGCAGCTGCGTCAGGTGATGGCGGGTGAGCAGTTGCTGGCCGGGATGGATGCATTGGCCCAGAAGTACACCGGGCATCAGTTTGGTCAGTACAACCCGCAGCTAGGTGATGGCCGTGGTCTGTTGCTGGGTGAACTGGTAGTGACTCGCGCGGGCACTGATACACCGCAAGAGGTCACCTTTGATCTACATCTCAAGGGCGCGGGACGCACCCCGTATTCACGCTTTGGCGATGGCCAAGCAGTGGTGCGCTCGAGCGTGCGTGAATATCTCGCGAGTGAATACATGGCGGCGCTGGGTATTCCTACCAGTCGCGCGCTGGCATTGGCGGTCAATGGTGAGCGCGTTCAGCGCGAAACGGTTGAGCCTGGTGCCACCCTGATGCGGGTTGCCGAAAGCCATTTGCGCTTTGGACACTTCGAGTGGCTGGCACACTCGGGCCGCTACGACGATCTCAAGGTGCTGATTGATCATGCACTGCGTGAGCACTTTCCTGAATGTCTGGCTGAGGCTGTGCACTCAGACGCCCCCTTGAATGATGAAGTGCGGGTGACTGCTGCACTAGGCATGTTCAAGATAGTGATCGCTCGCACCGCGCGATTGATTGCAGCCTGGCAGAGCTATGGTTTTGTGCATGCAGTGATGAATACCGACAACATGTCGCTGCTGGGTATGACCTTTGATTACGGCCCCTACGCCTTCCTTGATGGTTATGAAGCCAACCTGATTCCCAACCATACCGATCAGGCCGGGCGCTACGGCTTTGCGCAGCAGCCGGGAATCGGTCTGTGGAATCTAGAGCGCCTGGGCGTGGCATTCTCGCCGTTGATCGACGTCGACGCACTCTCTGAGGCGCTAGGCCAGTATGAAGGCGAGCTACAGCGTGAGTACGCGCGACTGATGCGCATGCGCCTCGGTCTGCCGGATACGCGCGAAGAAGATATGACGCTGGTGCAGCAGTGGCGTGATCTGCTGACCGAAGGGCGCGTTGACCATACCCATGCCTACCGCCTGCTCAGTCATTGGCAGGTCACTCAATCCGCGCCAGAGGCACTGGTGCTTCTGTTGGCGGGCGTGCGCGGGCCACATGGTAATGCTGCGGAGGCACGTGACAAGGCTGAGGCTTGGCTTGCACGCTATCAGGAGCGCGTCATGGCAGCCGAGCTGTCAGCGCAGGATGAGCGGCAGAGACGACTGGCCATGCTTGGCTGCAATCCGCTCTATGTGCCCCGCACGCATCTGTTGCTGGACGTGATCGCGCGGGTCGAGCAGGGCGACGACAGTACGCTCAAGGCTTTCCGTGAACGTCTGGCGATGCCTTTCTTCCGCCCTGAGGAGGGCAGTGTCGAGGCTGCACTGGCGTTTGGACTGGCTCACGGCGTAGAAGCGGAACTTGTTGATGAGTGGACATGCCCGCCCGCATTGGATGCAGCCCCTATTTGCATGAGCTGCTCCTCTTAACCTCCGTTTTTCTAAGACTTTATCTCTCGTCACAAGAGCGCCGCTATCAAAGGGCGCTCTTTTTCATGGCGTTGCATGAATCAGCCATAAGCCAGAGATTATGTGATGCATAACAGAAAGCTGAGCTACGCTTGGCAAAGCGCAATACATAAAGTCATTGGAAATCATGCTGTTGGCGCGTCGGCTATCAATTAGCAGGCATAAGGTCACTGTTATACATGACATAACAATAGCTTTATGATTGATTTTATTGGTTTTTTTATGCCATAGCGCTTGACCCCGATACGTCGACAAGAAAAGACTGATAGTGGACACCTTTTCACGCTGCATGTCTGATGAGTTCTGTGCAGCAGACAATAAAGCGGCTGATACCTCTGCGCGTGAGCGTTGCGGAGCGATTCGGCGCTCAACAGGAACAAAGCCATGGACCACCCAAGGCAGATTGCTTTCGGTATGGATACTGACGTGAGACGAGGTGCGCGATGCTGAATATTCTTGTCGTGCGCGAAATGCGTGCACTCGACGGTGCAGTGGATGTTCTGGCGCGCGGCGAGTGCCGCGTCGCGCTGGACCCGATCACTGCTGGCAAGCTGGCGCGCCATCTGGATCGCGAGTTGAAAGACGACAGCGCCACTCTCGTGCACGTCGAAAGTGGCGCAGGACGTCATGCTCACTTCGAAGATGACGCCTATTCCGCACAGCCTGGTGTGGCGGTGGTTGCCGAGGATGACATCGCTGCCGCACGCGCTGCAGCCGACCTCGTGTTGTGCGTGCGCGCGCCGTCAGAGGCACAGATCGCCGAGTTTCGTGAGGGTGCGGTCATCGTGGCGCTGATGACGCCGTATCAGAACCCACAGCTGATCACTACGTTAGCGACTCAGGGATTGACCAGCCTGTGCATGGAGTTCGTGCCGCGCATCTCACGTGCACAGAGTATGGATGCACTCTCCTCCCAGGCTGCCGTCGCCGGTTATCACGCCGCGTTGCTGGCCGCCAACGAGTCCTCCGTGTTTTTCCCGATGTTGACCACCGCTGCCGGTACCGTGCGTCCGGCGCGTGTCATCGTCGTCGGCGCGGGGGTGGCCGGATTGCAGGCCATCGCGACAGCCAAGCGCCTCGGTGCACAGGTGTGGGCGTATGACATCCGTGCCGCCGCACGTGAGCAGGTCGAGTCACTCGGTGCGCGCATGATTGATACCGGCGTTGATGCCTCTGGTGAAGGTGGCTATGCCCGCGAGCTGACCGATGATGAGCGTGCTCAGCAGGCAGAAGCCTTGGCGCGTCACATGAGCGATGCGCACGTGGTGATCTCCACCGCTGCCATTCCAGGTCGTCCCTCACCGCGTATCATCAGCCGCGAGATGGTCGAAGGCATGCAGCCTGGTGCCGTATTGGTCGATCTGGCCGCGGAAGGTGGCGGTAACTGTGAGATGACTCGCCCCGGCGAGCGCGTTGAGCATGGCGGCGTGACAGTACTGGGCCCGCTGGACATGGCCTCCAGCCTGTCCGTCAACGCCAGTGAAATGTATGCCAAGAACCTTTTCAATCTGCTGACTCCCTTCATGAAAGATGGCGAGCTTGTGCTTGATTTCGAAGATGCAGTGCTTGGCCCGATGCGTCTGACCGAAGGTGGTCGTATCACTCACGATGACGTGCGCGCTCGCGCGGAGGACGCCTCATGATCGAAGGACTTTCTGCCGTCTATATCCTGATGCTGGCGGCCTTCGTCGGCTACGAGGTCATCTCGCGCGTGCCTGTCATCCTGCACACGCCACTGATGTCCGGTTCCAACTTCATTCACGGCATCGTGCTGGTCGGGGCAATGATCGCACTGGGTCAGGCCGAGACCGGCATGCAGCAGTTCATCGGCTTCATCGCCGTACTGCTGGGGGCAGGCAATGCGGTAGGTGGCTACGTCGTCACCGAACGTATGCTGGAAATGTTCAAGGCCAGTGACCGCAACAAGGGCACTGGCGCTGCCAATGGCATCAACGACAAGGAGGCTCGCTGATGAACTGGCTGGTCGAAACAGGATATTTCGCGGCGGCGGTGGTCTTCATCCTTGGCCTCAAGCGCATGTCGCACCCCACCACGGCGCGCAGTGGTATTCATTGGGCGGGTATCGCGATGGTCGTGGCCACGCTACTGACCTTCCTGCATCCGCAGATTGACGGGCGTTATGGCCTGATGCTGCTGGCGATCGTCATCGGCGGTGGTATCGCCTGGTACTCCGGCAAGAAGGTCGCGATGACCGACATGCCGCAGATGATCGCCATCTACAACGGTATGGGTGGCGGCGCGGCGGCGGCCATCGCTGCGGTCGAGCTGATGCGCATGAGCGACAATCCGGCGCTGATTGAAGAGCATGGTTCGCTGGCATTGTGGCTGGGCGTACTGGGCGCGATGATCGGTGCCATCGCTTTCTCGGGCTCCATCGTGGCCTGGGCCAAGCTGGATGGGCGTATCAAGAAGGCGATGCACTTCCCGAGCCAGCAGCTGATCAACATGATCGTGTTGGCTCTGACGGTCTATCTGGGCGTGGTAATTGCCGCTGTTGAGCCGTCCAGCTCACTGGTGCTGGTGTTCTTCGGGTTGGCACTATTGTTCGGTGTACTGTTGGCATTGCCCATCGGTGGCGCGGACATGCCGGTGATCATCTCGCTATTCAATGCGCTGACGGGCCTTGCGGTCGCGATGGAAGGCTTCGTGCTCGGCAATGCCGCGATGATCATCGCCGGTACTGTGGTTGGTGCCGCTGGTACCCTGTTGACGCAGCTGATGGCGAAGGCGATGAATCGCCCGATCCGCAATGTGCTGTTCAAGCAGTTCGGTGGTGCGAGCAGTGGCGAGCAGAGCGAGATCGAAGGCAGCATGAAGGCGTCTGATCCGATGGATGCTGCCGTTCAGCTGGCCTTTGCCGAGCGCGTCATTATCGTGCCGGGCTATGGTCTGGCAGTGGCGCAGGCACAGCACAAGGTGTGGGAAATGGTCGAGCTGCTGGGTGAGCGTGGCGTGGAAGTGCGCTTCGCGATTCATCCGGTCGCCGGTCGCATGCCGGGTCACATGAACGTGTTGCTGGCCGAAGCCGGCGTGCCGTACGACATGATCGCCGATCTGGACGAGATCAATAATGATTTCGAGACCACTGACGTGACGCTGGTCATCGGGGCCAACGACGTGGTCAATCCGGTCGCCAAGAGTGACCCTGCAAGCCCGCTGTACGGCATGCCGATCCTGAATGTCGATCAGTCACGTAACGTGCTGGTGATCAAACGTGGACAGGGTGCTGGCTTCTCGGGCGTCGAGAACCACCTGTTCTATCTCGATCACACGCACATGGTCTATGGTGATGGCCAGAAAGTGGTCGGAGACATGATTACGGCGCTCAAGACGCTATAACGTATCGCTTTCTGCGCACGGTATGGCTCGCATATACCGTGATAGCGCCGGCAATCCTTGAGTTTCATTGACTCTGGGGTTGCCGGCGTTGTCGTTTCCGGGTCTTGTGCGCACTGGTGATGCTGATGTTCTCACGCCAACTGTGGGTACAATGGTGGCCAGTCACTTATCTGACCCGCCTCATTCATTTTTACGGTTACACAGGGAGTCTTCATGTCTGCTTCTTCATCTACTCCTCGTCGAGCCATCCGCGATCGTGAGATTCGTGAAGTGCCACCTCAGGCCGCCGGCCTTGGCGTGTGCGTGCTAGGCGGCGGTAGCTTCGGTACTGCCATTGCCTCGATTGCTGCCGATAATGGTGCTGCCGTGACCCAGTGGATGCGTGACGCCACTCAGGCGCACGAGGTCAATACCGAGCACCGAAACTCAGGCTATCTGCCAGATTTCGCGATCAACCCTGGCGTGAGGGCCACGACGGACATGGCCGATGCGTTGGCTGAGGCTGAACTGGTGTGTGTGGCCATCCCCTCCAAGGCCTTCCGTGCGGTCGTACGTCAAGCGCGAGAACACCTGCGTGAGGGGCAGATCCTGATTGCGACCACCAAGGGCATCGAAAGCGAAGGCTTCACGTTGATGAGTGAGGTGCTGGAGGAAGAAACCGGCTTTACGCACATTGGTGTGCTGTCTGGCCCCAATCTGGCTGCCGAGATCGCTCAGCGCCAACTGACCGCGACGGTGGTTGCCTCGGACGATGCCTACACGCGCGCGCGCGTGCAGACCGCTTTCGGCTGCGACTATTTCCGTGTATACGCCAGTAATGACCGCTACGGCGTTGAGCTGGGCGGCGCACTCAAGAATATCTATGCCATTGCCGCCGGCATGGCTGCAGCGCTGGGCATGGGTGAGAACACGCGCGCGATGCTGATGACGCGTGCGCTGGCCGAGATGAGTCGCTTTGCGGTCGCCAAGGGTGCCAATCCGATGACCTTTCTCGGTCTGGCCGGCGTGGGCGACCTGATCGTCACTTGTTCGTCACCGCTGTCACGTAATTATCGGGTTGGCTTTGCGCTAGGTGAGGGGCGCACGCTGGAGCAGGCAGTCGAGGTATTGGGGCAGGTCGCCGAGGGTGTCAATACGGTGCGTCTGGTGCAGGAAGAGTCCAAGCGCCTCGGTATCTATATGCCACTGGTCAGTGGTATGGCGCAGGTGCTGTTCGAGGGCATTGATCCGCATCACATGGCGCGCGCACTGATGGGAAGCGAGCAATCCAGTGATGTAGAGTTCGTGCTGTCTCGCGAATCAGTGCAGCAGGCGCGCCATTTGGAACCTGATGCATCCTGAACACTCTGACTTGATAGACCTGAAGAGATCGGCCCGAGCAGGTCCGTGACACAAGAATTCATGGTATGAGTCGGTATCCGTGTATCGATATCGAGAGTCACCATCCAGTAGCACTCCATCTGCTGGGTGAGGTGATATTCATCGACTCGGCACTGATTTGATATAGGCAGCATGCAGATAGTGTCGGGTATTTACTGTTAAGGGGAAGGTTATGAGTGTACTTATCATGCGTCATGGCGAGGCTCGAACCGGCTCGCCAGATGCCAGTCGTGAATTGAGTGAATATGGGCGTGAAGAAGCGCGGCGTATGGGGCAATGGCTTGCCCGTCAACTGCCTGCCGAGCGGCGCGCACGATTGACGCTGGTGGTTAGCCCATTTACTCGTGCCCAGCAGACGGCGCAAGAAATTGCCTCGGCGCTTCAGCTGGCTGGTGAGCAGCTGACGACGCTTGAGATCGTGACGCCGGATGATCCGCTTACGCCGGTGCTCGACTGGCTGCAGACTCATGTACCGCCCAGGTCTGAAATGCGCGAGCCTCGTGATTGGTTGATCATCAGTCATAATCCACTGGTCTCCAGCCTTGCCAGCGCGTTAGTGGATGGGGCTGGCAGCACACAGCTTGCATTTGCCACCGCCAGTCTGGCGTGGCTGGATGCAGATATCTGGGCAGCAGGGCTTGCTGACCTCCACCAGTTCGTGAGCCCCGCCGAACTGAGCTGACCAGAGCGCTGGCAGACAATTCCTCGCGTATATCAACACGAAAGCCCCCGTCAGCTTGATGCTGGCGGGGGCTTTCGTGATTGGCCTGCTCTATCGGCAGGCGCTCAGCCGGTTTATCCGAGCAATGCGTTTATCAGAGCAGCCCGCTCAGCTTCAAGATGAAGATGCCTGCCGTGACCGTGACGGCAGCCATCAGCGTACTGATGGCGATGATATTGGCCGCGAGGCGATCATTGCCGCCCATCGCGCGCACCATCACGAAACTGGCCGCTGCGGTTGGCGAGGCGAAGTAGAAGAACAATACACCAAGCTCGGTACCCCGAAAGCCCATCAATACTGCCGCACCGGTGGCGATCAGTGGAACGCTGATCATCTTCATCAGGCTCGCCTGGAGAGATAGTGTGCGCCCCTCGCGTAACGAACGCATCGACAATGTACCGCCGATACAGATCAAGGCCAGTGGTAGTGTCATGCGCGCAAAATAGTCACCGGACGTCTCCAGCCACACCGGCAGCTGCCAGCCAAAGCCGGCGAAGGGCAGTGCGGCCAATACTGACAGAATCAATGGGTTGGTAATGATGCCGTGTGCGATGGCCCTCCAGCTGGTACGACCGTCTTCCAGGTAGCTGGATAGCACCACCACTGACAGGATGTTGTAGGACAAGATGACCACGCCCATCAGAATGCCGCCCATCGACAGACCCAGATCGCCATAGAGATTGGCAGCCAGTGCCAGCCCGACGATGCCGCAGTTGCCTCGAAATGCCCCTTGAACGATTACGCCTCGTTCGGCCCGTGGTATACGCCAGATCGCCCAACCCCATAGCAGCAGGAAGGTTATCAGCGTCGCGCAGGCAAAGAACACCAGCATGCCAGGACGCAAGGCATGATCAAGATCAGCGCGCACGATGGAGAGAAAGACCAGCGCAGGCATGGTGCCCTTGAATACCAACGTGGAGGCGGTGCCGATGAAGGTGTCATCGATCCAGCCAATACGCTTGAGTACCAGCCCCAGGAATACCATCGCGAACACCGGTACGGTGACGTTGAGGGTCGCAATGAACAACGCCAGCATCTCGTTCATGTCATACCCTCGTTTACGCCAGCCAGAAGCCAGTGAGAAGTGCTGCCGCGAGTAGCATCCAGAACAGACGATTGCGCAGACGAGTATCGCGCGGCGGCTTGGCTACTGGCGTGCTGGGTGTCGCGGCCTCATCGGCATGAGTGCTGTCATGTAACGGCTGGCTATGGTCGCTGGGACTGTCGTTGGGGCTGACACTGTCACTGACATTATGCGGCTCGTGCATCGAGGGCTCCTGTATGGCGGGAGGGTAGGTAGCCGTGCCTCTCCATCTATCGGCTCACAGCATGCACATTTCACTGACCAGTGTCGGGCATATGGTAATGACGTACAGGAAAGACATCGGCTTGAAATTCATGCCAGCATATCAGGATTTTGCAGTGCAGCGGACCGTAACTCCGGTGAGTGGCTTGGCGTGCGTAGGCTGTCCGCTTACCCTGTGCGCAGCCGGACAAGGTAAGCGAGCGTTCGGTAGATGATTGGCTATATCAAAAACAAGGAGCGGGTATCTTGCAGGACCCACACGCGACACGCGTCTTACCTCTATCCAGTCCGCCACTGTTGACCTGCCGAGATCTTGGGCGCCAATTTGGCGAACACTCGGCAGTGTCGGGGCTTTCGTTTCAGGCCACGCGCGGCGAAGTGATTGGTTTGCTTGGCCCGAATGGTGCTGGCAAGACCACTAGTCTGCGTATGCTGGCGGGCACGCTCGCGGCTAGTCAAGGTGAGCTGGCACTGGATGGTGAAGCCTTTGATGCCCGCGCGAGTCAGCGTCAACTCAATCGGCTCAAGCAACGTATCGGCTATCTGCCTGAAGGCGCGCCGCTGTGGCCACAATTGACTGTGCGCGAGACGCTGGACTGTGTGGCAGGTCTGCATGGGTTATCACGCAAAATACGTAATTCTCGTCTTTCTGAGTTGATGGAGCGCCTGGATATAGCGCCCTTTGCCAATCATTTATGTTCCGTGTTATCCAAAGGCTATCGGCGCCGTCTGGCGCTAGCAATGGCGCTGATCCATGATCCCGATATATTGCTGCTGGATGAGCCGACCGATGGACTGGATCCTCTGCAGAAGGACAGCGTGCGTGCTTTTATTCGTGAGCTGGGTCGTGAGCGCTTGATCATTGTCTCCACTCACCTTCTGGAAGAGGTGCCGCGTATCTGTGATCGCGTGCTGGTGATGGCCAGTGGTCGACTGGGATTTGATGACACCCCCGCGGCACTGGCGGCTATGTCACTTGATGAAGGAATACTGGGGGGCAGTCGAAGCGGTTATGGCGCGGGCTTCGGCGCCACTTCCAGTTTGCCGGTATGGCGCCTCACATTGGGTCGCGCGCTGAATGACCGTGAGCTTGCCAGTGCGTCGCGCCTGTCTGGTGTTGCCGCGATTACTCCCCTGACACAGATGTCTGCATCGTCAGCCGGCGCTTTGGCGAACGCCCAGGCTGATGTTCAGGATTGCACTCTGCGGCTGACGGGCCGCGCCGGCCAGGACCCACGGCCGGCTCTCGCACGTTGGTGTGGCCAGATGGGCATCATGTTTGAGGAATGTGTACGTGAGCGCGGTGATATCGAGACAGCTTTCCGCCTGTTGGTAATGCGCATGGCGAGTGAACAAGGGCAAAGGCAGGGGCAGAATCATGGGCAGCTGCGTGAGAGGACTGGTCATCAGGTTCGTGATCACGGGCAGGGGGACTCGCCATGAGCGCCATACTTGGCTTGGTCCGTCGTGATTTGCATCAGGCCCTGACTCAGGGGGCCAGCTGGGCGCTGTTGGTAGTACTGGCGGTACTGGCCCCGCTGGGAGCGTTTGAACTGGGTGATCTACTGGCGCGCGACCGTGCTGACCTGGGTTCGCTGTGGCAGGTACTGCCGTGGCTGCTAGTACTGTGGACTCCGCTATTGGCACTGCGTGGCTGGCCAGAAGAGCGTGCCAACGGTTTGCTGGAATGGCTTTCTGGGCTAGGGCTTGGGCCATGGCGGTTAGCCATTGCGCGCCTGATCAGTGCCAGTGTGCTTGGCTGGCTAGGCCTGCTGATGACAGTGCCACTACTGGCGCTGATTGGGTGGCTTGGGACACCGGATATCGGCTTGCTGGTCAGTGGCTATCTTGGTATGGCGTTACTGGTGCTGGCACTGGCCAGTCTCGGGCAAGCGTTGGCAGTGCGAGCACCGTCGGCGCTGTCGGCTTGGCTGGGCGCGCTGGTGCTGGGATTGGTACTCATGCTGCCCGGCACGCCAGCAGTGACTCGCCAGCTGGCACAGCACCTGGCTCCGCACTGGGTGCAGCTGCTGGATTTGATCAGTTTGCCGGCTCACCTGACGCCCTTTAGTGAAGGTCGCCCTGCGCTGATCGATGCTGGCTACTTTGTACTGCTGGCTGTTGCCGGCCTGATATTGCAGGCGCGTGGTCTCAAGCAGGAACGCCACGCTAGCGGTCGCGCGCCACAGTGGCTGGCGACGCTTGCCGTGGCGTTCGGCATGATAGCGATTCTGCTGGCATGCCAACGACTTCCGACCATGTTCACGCCGAATGGGCAGAACCCTCTGAGGGCCGCTCATGATCTGACCGAGACTCGCCAGCACAGCTTGAGTCCTGCCAGCCGTCTGTTGCTGTCACGGCTCGATGCGCCTGTCACATTGACCTTTGCCTATAGCGAGCGCTTTGCCGCCGACTTGCCACAGCTACGTGAACTGGCAGCACGCATCGAGACACGCCTGGCCGCTTTCGGACGCCAGCCACAGGTGCGTCTGCGTCGTCTTGACCCTGAGCCGGACAGTGACGGCTTTGCAGACCTTGAAGCGCAAGGGTTGACGGCGTTGTCACTGCCGGGCGGTGAGCGGATGCTGTTCGGCCTGATGGTGGATGGCCCTTATGCTGAGCGTCGTGCCATTGCGCTGCTCAAGGCGGCCGATATCAATGGGCTCGAAGCCCATGTTGCACGCTTGATTCAGGAAGTCTCGCGAACACAGCCACCACGTTTGGGGGTGCTCTCCAGCCTGCCAGTGATGGGGCAGCCCAGTCTTGAGCAAGGGCGGGCGCTGGGTAGCTGGGGGCTGATGGATCATCTCAATGCCCGCCTGCGTATCGACTGGTTATCTGGCGGCGATGACCCCGCGCGGCCTATCAAACATCAGGATGCACTGTTGGTGATCGCACCACGCTTGCTGCCGGGTGCCACGCTTGAGGCGATCAGCGACTATCTGGATCGCGGCGGACGCGTACTGATGCTGCTTGACCCGCTTCCTGAGATGCTCGATCAACCAGCGCCTGCTTCACAAGCGCTCAAAACGCTGTTGGCACGTGCAGGTGTGCGCTCGGAGGCTGGTCAGATCGTGGCGGATTCGCAGCTGGCACTGCCGATTGGTTTGATGGATGGCACTCGAGCATTGAGCCCAACTCTCCTGAATGTGGGGGCGGGGCAGCTTTCCGATGCCGCGCTCAACCTGAATGTCGATCAGCTGGTGATGTCGAGTGCTGGCTGGCTATCGCCGCTCGCACCTACTGCAAAGGCCACCCGAGAGGCTCAGCCGTCAGCTCCCTTGCAGTGGCTGATTCGTGGCACTGACAGTACGCGCTTGCTGCCAGCTGAGCGTGTGTATACCAGCCGCATGGACCCACGCCCGCTGTCTGGATTGACAGGAGAGAGGGTTGGTGAGGGTGGTCTCGCAGTTCTCGCACGCTGGCCAGATGCCACGCTACCAGCGCACAAGGCCACGGCTCAGGAGTTGGACAAGGCCGCCACGGGCGGGCAGTTGCTGATAGTCAGTGATGTGGACATGGCCAGTGACCGCCTATGGCGACGCGAGGCAGCCGATGGCAGTGAACGCGCATTGAATGCCAATGCTCGCTGGCTGGAAAATGCGATTGACCTGCTCGCCGGTAGTCCAGAGCTGGTAGCGCTACGCGCACGGGCCCATCAGGTACGTGAGCTGACGCGCTTGCACACCTTGGCAGACCGTCAGTCCGCGGTTGAAACACAATTGCGTAACGATTGGCAGGCGCGGTTGAGCGCTCGTGGGGCGGAACCTGCTGAGGGCAAGGCTGCCGTTGCAGAAAAGCGCGATGCACTCGATGAGATGCAGAGAGCCTTTGATGCCGAGCTCTCACGACAGCAACGTCAAGCGACCGCCGAACGCGATATTTTCTATCGTGAATTACGCCTGTGGACACTGCTGGCGCTGCCGCTGGTATTGAGTGTGCTAGGAGGATTGATCTGCTGGCGCCGCAAGCGTCTTGGTCGTCGTCAGCCCAGTCGTCCGCTGGGTCATCAGCAGCCCAGTCGTCCGCTGGGTCATCAGCAGCCAGGCCTGCGCTCTGGAAGGCGTTTGTCCGGCCATCATCAGCCCAGTGCTCAACATTCCATTCCCGGTCGCGGAGGTGATGCATGAGCGGCTTCAATCGATGGGGCTGGTCGTTGGCAGCAGTGGCATCACTGCTGGCGGCTGGCGTACTGACGCTTGGGCCACGGGCGTTGGGCATGGATGAATGGCAGGCGTTACTGGTCCGCGAAGATGAGGGGCTGTCTGAAAGTACTGTCGATACGTCGCCCAATAGCGCATTAGGTACGCTGCCGTTGATTTCACGCATTACGCGCCAGGCCCGCGAAATCCGGATTGAGCATGCTGATAGTCACACGCAAAGCCAAGGGCAGGATCAACACCTGCGTCAGCCAGCCTGGTTGAGCCTGTCACATGATGCGCAGGGGCATTGGAAGATCACCTCTTTGGCTGATTGGCCAGCACGTCAAGACAAGGTGACGGCACTGCTTGGTGCGCTAGCCGAAGCGCAGCTGCGTGAACGTAAGCCGAGCACTGACAAGACATTGGCGGCACTCGGCCTCAATGACAGTGCACCGATATTGACGGTGGCCAGCGCCAGCGGTGAGATACGTTTGCAGCTAGGCGATAAACCCAGTGCTGCTCCCGTCGCCCATAGTGCTGGTGCAGCAAAAGCACTGCCAGGTCGTTATGTTCGCTGGCTATCGTCAGAGGATGCACCAGTACTGGAGCTATCACGAGACATCGGGCTGCCAGATTGGCGTGGCGGCATGGCAACCTCACAGGTAATAGATCTAGCGACATTGCGTCCATTGGCCGTGAGTCGAATGGAAATTTCGATGGCGGCTCAGGCTGCTATTGGCATGGCAGCGATGACACGTGGGCTTGCCCCGGATAGCGCTGTGGCCGATCACTTGGTGGCAGCGCTATCACCGCTGAAACAGAATGATCTGCGTCTACGGTCTGACGGCGACGATTGGCAAGCTGCTGTAACACTCAGGCTGCACTGGCCGCAATTGCAGGACCACGATCAGCAACAACTGACCCTTGCCATTGAGGCGGGTAGCAAGCCTTGGGCACGCCTGACACTGGTCGGTTCTGGCTGGCCGGTTCCGCTCGCCAAGCGGCTTAGGGCTGTCGAAATACAGGTCAATGGCGCACTGCGCGAACAGTTGATCGCGCTAGTCGCAGTGGTAGAGCCACCAGCGCCACTATCTGAGGTTGCCATTGCAGCTGCTCTTGGCGTTGTCACTGCTATCCCTTCTGCATCTACCAGCTCTTCTGTTGCCGACGCCATAATGATGAATGATGAGTCGGGAGCGCTAAAAGGAGCAGTGAAAAGAGAGGAGTGAGGCGCAGAGAGCGGCGAAGGGAGCATAGCGTGCAAGCTGCAGCGCTGGCATGCTGCTGGAAAGAATTTAAACAACTGTTTGTTTCGGGGTGCAAGGTCTGGCACGGACACCCCCGTTGTGAGGAGAGCCAGCGATGACCACATTACCTGCTTCCGACCCCGTGACGGTTGATCGGCTCGCTCAACTTCCGGGTGCTGAGCGTCCGACCTTGGCCTTTGCGCATGCCAATGGCTTTACGGGCGCCTGCTATACCAGTCTGCTGGCCCCGCTGGCGGCTCAGTTTGATCTGCTGCCGGTAGACCGACTGGCGCATGATCCGGCTTACCCGGTTGGGCGCAACCTGACAGCGCTGCGTGATGAGTGGCTGGCATGTCTCGACACTGCACTGGGGCCGGTGACTGCCAGCAGTCATCGCAAGGTGATCGGCGTCGGCCACTCGCTGGGCGGTGTGCTTAACTACATGGCTGCGCTCAAGCAGCCGGAGCGTTTTCACTGCGTCATCCTGCTCGATCCGCCATTGATGCTGGGCCGTGATGCGATGGGCCTCAAGATCGCCAAACGCTTCGGTTTCATTGATCGTGTCACACCAGCAGGCCGAACCCGTGGGCGCCGTGCCCGCTGGGATTCACGTCAGGCGATGCACGACTATCTACGTCGCCGCTCGCTATTTTCACGCTTCACCTCCGAGGCGCTGGATGACTACATTGATCACGCCACACATCGCCACGACGACGGTAGCCTGTCGTTGAGCTTCGATACTCGCCATGAGGTTGATATCTTCCGCCATCTGAGTGACCACCTGACAGGCTCGCCAGCACGCTTGGCAGTCCCGGCATTGATTCTGGCCGGCGAGCACTCTGATCTGTTAACCGCGCCACGGCAGACGCGTCTGCGCCGTGCAGGACTTGAGGTACTCACCGTACCAGGCGGGCACATGTATCCCTTCGAAAATCCTGAAGAGACGCGCGTGGCCTTGCTCGCCGCGATTGAGCAGCTGATGCCGCAGGTGCTGGCATGAGTCCCTTGGCGTTGAATCTCGCCCGGCGTAGCGGCGGCACTATTGCAGCGCTGGAGTGGACTCCACCCACGCTCGCACCTGCGAGGGGAGAGGTAGCAAGTCTCGCTCGTCCGCCGACCTGGTTGGCGCTACATGGCTGGCTGGATAATGCAGCCAGCTTCAGCCGTCTGGCACCATTGCTGTGCGCGCGGCTGGGTATTCGCATCGTCGCGATCGACATGGTGGGGCATGGCCATTCCAGTCCGCAGGGACCAGAGGGGGACTACGCCGTCTGGGATTACTGCCACGATGTGGTTGAGGCTCTGGATGCATTGCGTCTGGCGGGTATGGGAGAGGGGCCGGTGACGGTGCTGGCCCATTCACTCGGCGCCGCAGTGGCAGGGCAAGTAGCGGCAGCGCTACCCGAGTACGTGAATCGGCTGGTGTTGATTGATGGCATCGGCGCACTGTCAGTGCCAGCGTCTGATGTCGTGTCTCAGCTACGCCGTGGCCTGTTGGCACGTAATGCCAGGCCAGTCAGTCGCACCACGCGCCGTGCTCACTACCAGAGCATTGATGATGCCGTGGCGGCACGTGTCGCAGGAGGGGTGACGCCGATTGATGCCGACACGGCACGACCTGTTGTCGAGCGCAATCTGGAAGCACTTGAGGACGGCGGTTGGCGGCTCAGAAGTGACCGCCGCCTGCTACGTCCCTCGTTGATGCGCTATACCCCGGAGCAGGTGCTGGCGCTGCTGGCCTCTCTACAACAACCGGTACTCTTGGTGGAAGGTGAGCAGGGAATTCTCAGAGAGTTGGCTGAGGCACAACAGGCGCGTGCTGCCGTCAATGGGCTTGAGCGTCGTGTGTTGCCGGGTGGCCATCATCTTCATCTGGAGCCAGCGCGTGTGGCAGCAGTTGCAGACAACATTATCGAGTGGGTTTCGCTCAGTTAAGGCACCATGGCGTCCTGCTGGATTCATTCTTTTTTTAACGATTTCATTTGATCACCAGGAGTCATGTCATGGCCAAGCGCAAGACAATCGCCCTGGCACTCGGTAGTGGTGGTGCTCGGGGTTATGCCCACATCGGTGTTATCGAAGAAGTGCTGGCGCGCGGCTACGACATACGCGCCATCTCTGGATGCTCGATGGGCGCGCTGGTCGGGGGTGTCTATGCCGCTGGTCAGCTCGACGCCTATCGTGATTGGGTGTGCGAGCTGGATTATTTTGATGTGCTGCGGCTGATAGATGTCACCTGGAGCCCGATGGGCGCCATTCGGGCCCGCCGTATCATGGATGAGCTGGAAGCCTTGATTGGTGATATCCGCATTGAGGATTTACCGATTGCGGTCACGACAGTGGCCACTGACCTGATTGCGCAGAAGGAAGTGTGGTTCCAGAGCGGCAACCTGCTTGAGGCGATTCGTGCCTCCATCGCCGTACCGGGAGTGATCACGCCGGTGCAGCGTGATCGCAAGGTGCTAGTGGATGGTGGCCTGATGAATCCGTTACCGATCACGCCGTTGGTCGCCGCGCATGTGGATCTGGTGCTGGCGGTGAACGCCACTGCGCACTCGCCGCGCAATCAGACGCTTGAGCAGATGCTGCCGCCGGCCGAGGCCGCTGAAGAAGAAGCGCGTGAAGCCGCGCTGGAAGCGCGTGGTGGTGGCTTCAATAGCTGGCTGAGCGGTATTCGTCGTAGTGCCGAGCGCATGTTCAGTGCTGAGAAAGACCAGGAGTCGGAAGAGAATTCTCCCACGCACGCCAGTCCGATTGGCGGGGTGCCGCTGCCTCCGGGGGGCGCTGCGCGTACGCAGCTTGATGCCATGCAGGCACCAGATGAGGCAGCAAGTCGCGCCACGGTCGCGGTACCTGCCGGTGAGACGCTTAACGATGCATTGCATAAAGCAGTCAGTGATGAGCGTACCAGCGCCCAGCATGAAGCCTTTGAGGGGACTGCTGCAGAAGGGGGGGCGGCAAAGAGCTCGTCAGCCAAGAAGGCGATCTTTGAGCATCCGTGGAGTGCGCCAGCCGCCTCCAATGAGCTGCAAGTGGGGGATGAGCAAAATGGTGGCTCGCATCAAGCTGAGGAGAACGCACCAGAACTGGCCTGGGGCAAGCTTGACATGATGATGCGTTCTTTCGACATCACTCAAGCGACGCTGGCCAAATACAAGATTGCTGGTTATCCGCCAGACATCCTGGTCGAGATACCCAAGACGGTCTGTGGTGCCTATGAGTTCCATCGTGCCGAGGGCCTGATCAAGCTTGGAAGGCATCTCGCTGCTGAAGCGTTGGATCGCTATGAGAAGGGCATGGACGGTTAGTGTGTTTCGTACCTGAAGAAGTAAAACAAAAAGACCCCGCCAATTGGCGGGGTCTTTTTGTTTCTGACACTTGGTTTGCGTCACTTTAGCGCGTAGTACGAAAGACGCTTAGCCCTTGATCCACTTGTCGAAGATGGCGGCCTGCTCGCCGGTGCCTTGCATCTGGGTCAGCCACTGATCGACATAGGCCTTCCAGATGTTATCGCCCAGCGGCAGCAGATAGCCTTTCTGGGAGAAGGTGAAGGGTGATTCAGGATGTACGCTACACAGTTCGGGATGGCGGCTGGCCTGTAACTGGGTTTCGATGGCATCCGTCACCATTACGTCGGCGCGATTCTCGATGATGTTGTTGAAGATGGTGCGATTGTCGCCGTGCGCTACGCGTGTGGCCTCGCTGAGGAATTCGTTGGCGAAGCGTTCGTTGGTGCCGCCGGGATTGACGGTGATGCGCACGTCAGGGCGGTTGATCTGATCGACGGTCTGATACTTCTTGACGTCATCACAGCGCACGATGGGTGTCTTGCCGCCGGTTTGATATGGCAGGCTGAAATAGGCCTGCGCCTGACGGTCAAGCTTGACCGAAATGCCGGACATCGCGATATCGCATTTGCCGGAAGTGAAGTCTTCCATCAGCGTTGGCCAGCTGGTCGCCACCGTTTCGACGCTAGCGCCAAGATGCTTGGCCAGTGAGGCAGCCATGTCGATGTCGATACCTTCAAACTCGCCGTTATCTTCACGATGACTGAAGGGCGCGTAGTCACCCGTAGTGCAGACTTTCAGTACTTGGCTTTTTTGTACGCTGGCCAGTGTGCTATCAGCGAGCGCATCGCTGGCGTTGGCCGGCGATGCGCTCAGTGCCAGCACCAATGTCGCGGCTGAGACGCTGGTAAGGGCGGCGGTCAATGGTGTGAAGCGTGAGGTATCACGAGCCATGTGTTCAGCGTTGGGTGTCATCGGGGTGTTCCCTTGTCGTTATGGTGGCAGGCTCTTTATAGAGCCTTTTCTAGAGTCCTGCGCCTGTCAGCATCAGTCCAGCAGCGTGTCGCGGCCCTTGCTGCGTAACAATACATAAACTGCGCCGCTGCCGCCGTCCAGTTCGAGCGATGAGGTAAAAGCCAATACGTCGGGCCACTGCCGCAGCCAGGTGTTGACGTGACTCTTGATCACCGGATAGTCGGCCATGCCGGTCCATGCCTTGCCATGCACCACCAGCACGCAGCGCGAGCGGCGTGCGATGGCATCATCGATAAAGGATTCGAGCTCGATACGCGCTTGTTCCAGCGTGTAGCCGTGCAGGTCCAGTCCAGCCTCCCAGGGGATCTCGCCGCGTTTCAAACGTTGGCGCTGGCGATAGGGTAGATCGACGACGGAGAAATCCAGCAGCTGGCTAGGTGTGACGGGTTCTACGTGACCATCCGTCGTGCGCGAGGGTGCACTTAGGCTGTCAGGATTGGCTTCACTGGCCGCAGCACGCCGGGCGGCGAGACGTGCCTGCTCCTCACTGCTGACCGGTTTGCGGCCGGGGTCAGCGCGATTGGTGGTGATCCTGCGTACACCGGCCTGCTTGAGGGCGGCGCGGAAGGCGCTGATATCGTCGCCGTTATCCGTGCTGTCGTCGTGTCGGGGTGGCATGGCGGGGCTCCGCAGGCAATAAATGACAAGGCGCGCAGTATAGCGTGCCTGTTGTCACTGTGAAGATCTTGCGTGCGCCCCTTGGCGAGCTGGCCGGACGTCAAGGGTCGCCGCCACGCTTCGTGAACGCTACAATGCCCACGCGATGCGCAGCTCGGTGAATTGTCGTGACTGCGCGCGTTGTCTCTGTCCGCTTACAGGAATCACCGTGTCCACATCTTCCGCGTCCGACCTGCGCCATCCTTCCAGTCTCAGTGAGCCGGATTCCCGTCTCGTTGAGGAGCTGGTGACACTGCGCGACCTGATTCGCTGGGCCACCAGTGAGTTCCACGCGCATCGCCTACACTTTGCCCATGGCACCGATTCTGCCTGGGACGAGGCCGTCGCGCTGGTACTGGGCGCGCTGCATCTGCCGTGGGATACGGACCCATCGGTGATTGATGCCCGTCTGTTGACGCTGGAGCGTACGCGCATCGTGGCGCTGGTACGTGAGCGCATTACCACCCGCAAGCCGTTGCCGTATCTATTGGGCGAAGCCTTCTTCACCGGCGTGCCGTTTGATGTCGATGAGCGCGTGCTGATTCCGCGCTCGCCCATTGCTGAATTGATCGAGGGTGGTTTCGAGCACTGGTTCCCGGAGCTGCCACCGTCACGCGTGCTGGATCTGTGCACGGGGTCGGGTTGCATTGGTATCGCCACGGCGCTGGTCATGCCGACTGCTGAGGTAGACCTGGTCGATATCAGCACGGACGCGTTGGAAGTCGCGCGCAGCAATATCGAGCGTCATGACGTGGCGGGCCGTGTGATCGCGGTGCAGTCGGATCTGTTTGCCGGTGTCGCTGGCAAGCGTTACGACCTGATCGTCTCCAATCCGCCGTATGTGGATACCTTCGATCTGGCCAACATGCCGCGCGAATTCGGCCATGAGCCATCATTGGCACTGGGTGCCGGTGATGATGGCCTCGATATCGTGCGCCGTATCCTGCGTGAAGCGCGCGACTATCTGACCGACGATGGCGTGCTGATTGTCGAGGTGGGCAACTCCGAGCGTCATCTGGTCGAGGCGTACCCGGATGTTCCCTTCTTGTGGCTCGAGTTCGAGCGTGGCGGCAACGGTGTCTTTGCCCTTGATGCTCAGACGCTTGAGATCTGTGCCCCGGAATTTGCGTAACCGTTCGCGCTTGTCGTCATAGCGCTTCATTACCCATACCAGACAGCCGTCGGTCATGACCGGCGGCATCGCCTGAGGACCCCCTGAATGTCCGGAAATACCTTCGGCAAGCTGTTCACTGTCACTACCTTCGGCGAAAGCCACGGCCCGGCGCTGGGCGCCATTGTCGACGGTTGTCCGCCGGGCATCGAGATCTGCGAGGCAGACCTGCAGATCGACCTTGATCGCCGTCGTCCTGGTACTTCGCGCCATACGACCCAGCGTCGTGAGCCGGACCAGGTGCGTATCCTGTCGGGTGTTTTCGAGGGCCGCACCACGGGCACCTCGATTGGTCTGCTGATTGAGAATACTGATCAGCGCTCCAAGGACTACGGCAAGATCAAGGACCAGTTCCGTCCGGCCCACGCCGACTACACCTATCACCACAAGTACGGCGAGCGCGATTATCGTGGTGGTGGCCGTAGCTCGGCGCGTGAAACCGCGATGCGTGTCGCAGCGGGAGCGATTGCCAAGAAGTACTTGGCGACCCAAGGCGTGCAGGTGCGCGGTTATCTGTCTCAGCTCGGCCCGATTGAGCTTGAGGTCAAGGACTGGTCGCTGGTCGACACCAACCCGTTCTTCTGTGGCGATGCTGCCCGCCTTGAAGAGCTGGAGCAGTACATGGACGCGCTGCGCAAGGAAGGCGATTCCGTGGGTGCCAAGGTGACGGTCGAAGCGACGGGCGTGCCGGTGGGGCTCGGTGAGCCGGTATTTGATCGCATTGATGCAGAGCTCGCGCATGGCCTGATGAGCATCAATGCCGTCAAGGGTGTCGAGATCGGTGACGGCTTCGCTGTCGTCAGCCAGAAAGGCACCGAGCATCGTGACGAGATGACGCCGCAAGGTTTCCTCTCCAATCATGCCGGTGGCGTGCTGGGTGGTATTACCAGCGGCCAGACGATTCGTGCCAGCATTGCGCTCAAGCCGACGTCCAGTCTGCGCTTGCCGGGCCGCAGCATCGACGTCAATGGCGAGGCGGTCGAGGTGATCACCACTGGCCGTCATGATCCGTGTGTCGGCATTCGCGCGACGCCGATTGCCGAGGCGATGGTGGCGCTGACACTGATGGACCACCTGCTACGGCATCGTGCCCAGAATGCTGACGTCAAGGTTGAGACGCCGGTACTGCGCGAGGCCTGATCGACGCGTCGAGCAGCCGCTCAGTCGATAGCAGAGCGCCAGTCATATACACCTGACGCCCCGTCATTGGACTGATCCTTGTGATCAGCTCGATGGCGGGGCGTTTTACGTGAGGCGTGCAGGTGTGGCGCCCGGACTGATGTAACGTGCGAACTGTGTGCTGAGCGGCAGCGCTGCTAGACTCGAAAAGCACGCATGCGAGTGACCCCACACGCCACGGCGCTCGCTGGGGACCAACACAAGGAATCCTGCCATGAAAATCAACGTTGAGTTCGACCTCACTCCTCAGGAATTTCGTCAGGCGATGGGCCTGCCAGATGTGGAAGCTTTTCAGCAGGAATTGATGGAGCGCTTTCGTCGTCAGATGGAAGCCGGTGTTGAAGGTTATGACCCTATGAGTTTGCTCAAGCCGCTGATGACGCCGGGAGCAGGTACCCCCTTTGCCAAATTCATGCCGCCGGGGATGGCCGATAGTATGGGTGCAATGGGAGGCACTGCAGGAATGGGTCCGCAGGGGAGTGCCGGTAGCCAGGGCGGCTCTTCAAGCGAGATGGGGGAGAGCATGGCGCAGGGCATGGCGACGTTTAATCAGTATCAGAAGATGATGCTCGATACGTTGCATCAATTTGGTCAGCAGAGTGCCGAGGCGGATAGCGACGGCCAACAGAAGGCAACAAAGACTGCAGATGCCAAGCGTGATGCTGCTGCCGATAAGCCGGACAGTGGTGCTTCCGCGAGTGCGCGTTCACGCAGCAAGAAAAGCTAAATGACAACGGCTTGGCAGGGGCATCAAGGAGTAAAAGCAACGTGCAATTACGGTCATGGGATTGCAACCGCTTTCGGGGCAGACTAGTCTTTGTGCAGTGCAGCATAAAGCTGCGCTTCGCAGGTGGCGCAGAGTGTTTGCGCGTATCTCCGGTACGGAATCCATGGGAGGAACCGTCATGCAGCAGGATCAAATGTTCAATGCCTTTACCGAGCAGGCCCGCAGCTTTTACCAGCCGATGCGCAAGTTCAATGCGTTGATGCTCGACCAGATGAGCAAGGTTGCCGAGTATCAGATGGATGCTGCCAAGCGCTACACCGAGACCGGTATCGAGCGCGCCCGTGCTGCCACTGAAGTCAAGGATGCAGAGGGGCTTGGCGAGTTCAGCAATCGTCAGCTGGAAACGGTGACCGAGCTATCTCAGCAGATGATGGATGATTCCATGAAGCTGGCTGAGATGGGTAACGAGATGCGTACCCAGCTCGAACATGCCTACTCTGATGCTGGCAAGCAGGGGGCGGGTAGCTTCGGTGGCGCCGGCAACTCCGGCACCGGCAAATCTGCTTCTGCAGGGTCTGCCGCTACCAGCGCGCCCGCTAGCAGCAAGCCGGCCAGCGCTAGTAGCCGTGCCAAGCAGGGCTGATATATTCGAAAGGCTGGCGCCCGCGTCAGCCTTTTTTTATGCCGCGTTCAGGGATTGCCTCCGCGACAGGTACGGGCGCATGCTGAAAGTGTCATGCTGCGAGTCGCGTTCGGGGTTTTGCTAAGGTATCGCCAAAATGTATTAGCCCGTTTTGCCAGCGTGTTCGAATGGGCCATCGCCTGATTCGAGCGTATTGGAAAGCGGACTGCCATGTTCAACATGGTGAGTCATGGCGTGCCTTCGATGATCATGAAGGTGTGCAGTCACAGTGCAGGTCGCCAATGATGGCAACCGGCCAGCATGTTTGGCCCCTGCACTGTCACGGGACGGAAGGATTCGGTTCGATTCGATTGAATAGCGCATGTCGGCATTCGTCCGACAGCCATGCTTCGATAGCCAATGACAAGGAGGAAGGGCGATATGCACTCGGCCCAGCAGCAGGCGTTCACTCAGGCCTTTTCCAGCCTGTTTCCCGAGGGCGCTGACAGTGGCGAATGGACCAGTGTGGTCCAGGAAGCCAGCGCTCAATATCAGGCACTGATGAGTGACATGCTGGAGCGGTTATGGCCCAGCGCCGCCGCCTCCACCATCTACGATGAGATGGGCAGTTGCTTCAAGGCCGGTGCTGAAGCACTGGCACGTGATCCGCAGCTATTGATGTCGACTCAGTCTCGCTTGTTCCAGGACCAGGTGGCTCTGCTGCAAGGCACGCTACGCGAGATGAGCGGCGAGACCGTAGAGCCAGTGATTTCGCCTGCGCGCTCCGACCGTCGCTTTCGTGATGAGGCGTGGCAGAACGAGCCCTATTACCACTTCCTCGTACAGCAATACCTGCTGTTCTCGCGTGCCGTCAACGAGATGCTGGATGGCATTCAAGGCCTACCGGCCGAGAAGAAGCGCAATCTTGAGTTCTATGCGCGCCAGTATGTCAGTGCCTTCTCGCCCTCCAACTTCGCTTCTACCAACCCGGAAGTGCAGCGCGCCACGCGCGAAACAGGTGGGCAGAATCTGATCGACGGCCTTAAGCGGCTGCGTGATGACCTGGCCAACTCCGCCGAAGGCATTAATGTCGCGATGACCGACACCGAAGCCTTCCGTCTGGGCGACAATATCGCCGTGACGCCGGGTGATGTCATCTTCGAGAACGAACTGATTCAGTTGATTCAATATCGCCCGGCGACCGAAAAGGCCTTCACCACGCCGCTATTGGTTGTGCCGCCGTGGATCAACAAGTACTACATTCTCGATCTGCGTCAGGACAACTCGATGGTGCGCTGGCTGGTCGAGCAAGGCCACAGCGTGTTCCTGATCTCCTGGCGCAATCCCGGGCCTGAGCAGAGCGATCTCACCTGGGCCGATTACATGCAGATGGGGCCGCTTGCCGCGATGGATGCCATCGAGCAGGCCACCGGCGAGAAGCAGACCAACATACTCTCCTATTGCATCGGCGGTACGCTGACGGCCAGTACGCTGGCGTATCTTGCTGCCGAAGGTCAGGCGGAACGGGTGCGCTCGGTCAGCTATATGGCCACGCTGCAGGACTTCTCCGATCCCGGTGAAATCGGTGTCTTCCTCAACGAGCCGGTGCTGCAAGGGCTAGAGAAACAGATGGAGAAGGACGGCTATCTGGATGGCCGCGTGATGGCGTTCTCTTTCAATCTGCTGCGTGAGAATGATCTTTTCTGGTCGTTCTATGTCGCCAACTACCTCAAGGGCGAAGCGCCGACGGCGTTTGATCTGCTGTACTGGAATACCGATGGCACCAACCTGCCGGCCGGTACGCACGCATGGTATCTGCGTCACATGTATCTGGAAAACCGCCTGATTCAGCCCGGTGGTATCGAGCTGGATGGCGTGGCGATTGACCTCTCGCAGATTGAGACACCGTGTTACTGGGTCTCGGCACGCGAAGATCACATTGCCAAGTGGCAGACCACCTACACCGGCACTCAGCTGCCGAAAGCCTCCATCAAGCGCTTCGTGCTGGGCGGCTCTGGGCATATCGCCGGTATCGTCAATCCGCCGCACAAGAACAAGTACGGCTATGTCACCAATGACAGCTTGCCTGCCTCTGCGGATGCCTGGCTTGAAGGCGGGGAAGACCACGAAGGCTCGTGGTGGAATGACTGGCAGTCCTGGATGACGGACAACGGCTTCGTGGATCCCAAGAAGCAAGTTGCGGCCCGTGTGCCGGGTAAAGGCAAGCTTGCGGTGATCGAAGAAGCACCGGGTCGTTACGTCCGTCAGACCATTCCTGAAGTATTGGGTCAGGCGGTACCGAAAGAAGTCACCAGTGCTGTTGAGGCTCAACTCAAGGGTGTGCGCGACGTGCAGCAGACGGTCGAGAAGACCATGACTGACGCGGTCAAGCAGGCTACGCTGCCGCTGGATGACGTGGTGGCAGCGATGGCGGGTAATGCCACCAAACACAAGGCTTCCGCTACCAAGACATCGACTGCCAAGCCAGCAGCATCGAAGGCTGCACCTGCTGCTGATACAGCGAGCACCACGAAAACTGAAGGCAAGCCAACACCGCGCAAGCGGGCGGCTGCCAAGACTGTTGCTCCCCAGCCAGCAGCGCCCAAGCCGACCACGGAAGCGGCTGACGGTAATTCTGCATCTGCCAGCACTGCCAAAGGCACTACGGCAGCGGCAAAACCAGCGGCCTCAAACACGGCAAAAAGCGGCACTACGGCAGCGGCAAAGCCAGCGGCCTCAAGCACGGCAAAAAGTGGTACTGCGACTGGCAGCACAGACAAAGCGCCGGCCGCGAAAAAGCCCACCGCACCGCGCAAGACTGCGGCGAGCACGGGCACTTCAAGTAAAACCACTGCAAGCAAGAGCACTGCTGCAAGCAAGCCCGCTGCCAGTAAAACAGCCACCAGCACAGCCAAAACTGCAAGCAGCAAAGACAACACCAGCGAAGCTCCCAAGCCTCGCCGTGGCCGTCCCTCCAACGCCAGCAAAGCCGCCGCCACCAAGACAGCGGAAGAGGCCAAGAAGGACGACGCCAAGCCTGCGGCCAGTAAAACAGATGATTCGTCTAGCGGAACGAAGGGGCCTGCTAAGAGCTGAAATCTGATTTTATGGTAATGATATAATAAGCCAGTTCTATATAGGAACTGGCTTTTTTCTCATGGGTTGGCATTATATGAAAAAATATTTAGGCAGGTTTTATAAAGTAGAGCAGTTGCCACATCTGATGTGTGCTACTTCGCTGGTTGTTCTTATCTTTAGTGAGATGCAGTTTGAGCTATATGAGCCTCTAAAAGGGACGCTGATTGGTAATATTTTAGTAAATGAAGCTGCGCCTAGAATTGCTGCAGGTCTTTCGCTGAGCATAGTTTCGGCATACCTTTTTTATCTCATTGTTGATGTTGTGCCTAGGAAGAGAAGGCAGAGGCAAACCTTAGATGTTCTTAATTTTCTTCTCTCTTCCGTACTCCATTCATACGATAATTGCCATATTTTTGGCCATTCTATAGCTATAAATAGAATAGAATCATATGCATCTAATGAGGAGCGGCTCTCAGATACAATGGAGAACTTAAAATGTTTAAAATCGGTAACGGATGAGCAGGCTGAAAAGCTAGTATGCGCAATGCAAACTGCAGATTCCAGATCTTCAGATTTTAACCAAGCATTAGTATTAGCAGTTAATTTGTCGCCTGTATATGCTCTTCAGTGGCTCGTCATTACCGATAAGGTTAAATTGCTTGCTAGTTATTATGGAAGAGATCCTTATGCGCTAAGACAGGAGTTGGATGAGGATGTGACGGATGAATATTTATTGGATAATTATAGGTCTAGCATTTGTTTGCACTTTCTTGAGTTTGTAGAAGAGGTCGTTGTTTGGAGAAAAATGGTTGTTAGTTAATTTTATTTATTGTTAATTTAATTGGTTTTACCTCGACGCCGCATCCCTTGCCCCTTCCAGCAGCTCGATCATGGCGCTGGCGGCGTTCGAGAGGGTGCGGTTGTTGTGATAGAGGTAGCCGAGTTGGCGTTCGATAGGGCGGTGGTCGATGGGCAGGATTTCGATATCATCGTCGATCATGCTTTCCGGCAGTACGCTCCAGCCAAGACCGATGGCGACCATCATCTTGAGGGTCTCGAGATAGTTGGTGGACATCGAGACTTCGACTGACAGGCCATCGCGGGCGAAGGTGTCGATGACGATGCCACGAGTGAAGGTCAGGTGGCCCGGCAGCACGGCGTCATGCTCTGAAAGTGCTGACAGCGGCAATGCCTTATGACCTGCCAGCGGGTGATCGCGTCCGCAGACGAAGCGCATCTGGTCCAGCCATACCGGCACGACTGTCAGGTTGGGGTCACGATGCGGCGCCAGCGTGACGACTGCCAGTTCAAGCTCCCCATCCAGTACACCTTGATAGGCCTGCTCCGAATCCAGAAAGCGCATATCCATGCGTACCTCTGAATGAGCGAGCGTGAAGGCCTTCAATAGCGGCGGTAGGCGATGCAGCCCCACGTGATGACTGGTCGCCATCGTCAGGCTGCCTTTTACCTCCCCCGACAGATTCCTCAATGCTCGCCGCGTGTCATCGTGCATCACGAGAATGGCGCGTGCCCGCGGCAGCAGGATATTGCCCGCCTCGGTGAGCGTGACGCGACGCCCGATACGGTCAAACAGACGTGCGCCGTGCAGCTGCTCCAGGACGGCAATACGCTTGGAGACCGCAGGCTGCGTCAGGTGCAGCTGCTCCGCGGCCAGCGAGAAGGACGCCGCTTCGGCCACGGCCACAAAAGCCTGTAAAGAGGGTGTGTCCATGACGAAGCGCTATCCTTGTTGATATCGGGTCGCCGCTCGACTTCGTGAGAAGCTGCCAGCACGTTGACG
Source organism: Cobetia sp. QF-1 (assembly GCF_002213105.1). Lineage (NCBI taxonomy): Bacteria > Pseudomonadati > Pseudomonadota > Gammaproteobacteria > Oceanospirillales > Halomonadaceae > Cobetia > Cobetia sp. QF-1. The sequence continues at coordinate 270,011 of NZ_NBVS01000001.1, read as the reverse complement.
CGGAAGTGATTGGTATTCCTGAAAGGAATCCAAAGCATAAAAAAGATGAATTGGTTTTATGCTACCGCGACGCGTACTCTGAATCCATACCAGACGGGGCTGAACGTCGGAGTGAACGCTTTCTTTCACGCGTGACCCTTCGCCCGCCACGTCGCCATCAGCACTGGACGACACACCCTCATCAAGGGGCCGTTACGAGCCCCGAGGCAGCAAAAAGCGCCGCACCGCGTGCGCAACGAGGAGACCTGACACATGGCCAGCCAGACCCTTTATGACAAGTTGTGGGACCAGCACTTGGTCAAGCAACGTGAAGACGGCACTGCACTTATCTATATCGACCGTCACCTGCTGCACGAAGTGACGTCGCCGCAGGCATTCGAAGGGCTGCGTCTGGCCGGTCGTAAGCCGTGGCGTCTGGATGCCAACCTGGCAACGCCGGACCACAACGTTCCGACCTCTTTCAAGGAGCGTGCTGCCGGTATCGCGGGTATCGAGGATGAAACCTCACGTATTCAGGTGCAGACCCTCGACGATAACTGCAACAGCTTCAATATCGAGCAGTTCACCATCAATGATGCGCGTCAGGGCATCGTGCACGTCGTCGGACCGGAGCAGGGCGCAACCTTGCCGGGCATGACCGTGGTGTGTGGCGATTCTCACACTGCCACCCACGGTGCCTTTGCGGCACTCGCGCATGGTATTGGTACTTCCGAGGTTGAGCATGTGCTTGCCACCCAGTGCCTGATCCAGCGCAAGATGAAGAACATGCTGGTGCGCGTCGATGGTCGTCTTGGCACCGGTGTCACCGCCAAGGATGTCGTGTTGGCCATCATCGGTGAAATCGGCACGGCCGGCGGTACTGGTTACGCGATTGAATTCGGCGGTTCCGCGATCAGTGACATCTCGATGGAAGGTCGCATGACCATCTGCAACATGGCGATTGAGGCTGGTGCACGCGTGGGTCTGGTGGGTGTCGATGACATCACCATCAACTATCTGCGCGATCGCCCGTATGCACCGACCACCGCACAGTGGGACGCAGCCGTCGCTGACTGGCGCGAGCTGACCTCCGATGCTGATGCCGCGTTCGACAAGGTGGTCGTGCTCAAGGCCGAAGATATCGAGCCGCAGGTCACCTGGGGCACCAGCCCGGAGCAGGTCACCAGCATTCACGGTGTCGTACCGGACCCGGCCGCCGTCAGCGATGAGACTGAAGCACGTGGCATCGTGCGTGCACTCGAATACATGGGCCTCAGCGCTCAGCAGAAGATCACCGATATCAAGCTGGATCGCGTCTTCATCGGCTCTTGCACCAACTCGCGTATCGAAGACTTGCGTGAAGCGGCGCGCGTTGCCGAAGGCCGCACCGTGGCGGCCAGCCTCAAGCAGGCGATGGTGGTGCCGGGTTCTGGCCTGGTGAAGGCGCAGGCGGAAGCCGAAGGGCTGCACGAGATCTTCCTTGCGGCAGGCTTTGAATGGCGCGAGCCGGGCTGCTCCATGTGTCTGGCGATGAACGCCGACAAGTTGGGTGCCGGTGAGCATTGTGCTTCGACTTCCAACCGTAACTTTGAAGGTCGTCAGGGCTTCGGTGGGCGCACGCATCTCGTTAGCCCCGCCATGGCCGCTGCGGCCGCGATTGCCGGTCACTTCGTTGATGTTCGTGACTTCGCCCCCATTCCTACTTCCAACACCAACGCAGCCTAAGGAGGCCCGACATGGAAAAGTTCATTCGCCAGCAGGGCCTCGTGGCACCGCTCGATCGTGCTAACGTCGACACTGACTTGATCATTCCCAAGCAGTTTCTGAAGTCGATCAAGCGTACCGGTTTTGGCCCGAATCTCTTCGATGAGCTGCGTTATCTCGATGAAGGTTATATCGGTCAGGACGTCAGCAAGCGTCCGCTGAACACCGAATTCGTGCTCAACCAGCCGCGTTATGCTGGTGCAAGCGTACTGCTCGCGCGTCGCAACTTCGGCTGTGGCTCCTCGCGTGAACACGCCCCGTGGGCGCTGACTGATTTTGGTTTCCGCGTGGTCATCGCGCCGAGCTTCGCCGATATCTTCTACAACAACTCGTTCAAGAATGGCCTGTTGTTGATCACCCTGGATGAGGCGACGATTGAGCGTCTGTTCACGGAAGCCGCGGCGGTGGAAGGCTATCGGCTTGATGTCGATCTCGCCGCACAGACGGTCAATACGCCGGCAGGGGAAGCGATTGCCTTTGAGGTGGATGGTTTCCGCAAGCATTGCCTGATGGAAGGCCTCGATGATATCGGCCTGACCCTCAAGGATCAGGACGCCATCGACAGCTTCGAGGCGCGTCACCGCACTGAACGCCCGTGGTTGTTCCGCGATGGCCAGCCGGTCTGATTGCCAGCGTATTCTTGTCATGACTCGCCGCTATCATATGCGGCGAGTCCCGTTTTAATTCTGGCGGTGAACCGTCAGTGTTGCCGGAGGTTTCCGGCCCAAGGAGTTCCAGATGAGCCGCAATATCCTGATCCTGCCTGGCGATGGCATTGGCCCGGAAATTACTGCTGAAGCAGTCAAGATTCTGGAAGCTGCGCGTGACGGCGGTCTGGACGTCGCTCTGACTGAAGGCAAGGTCGGCGGCGCCGGTTATGACGCGGCCGGTCATCCACTGCCCCCCGCGACACTGGATGCCGCCAAGGCGGCTGACGCCATTCTGCTTGGCGCTGTCGGTGGCCCGAAGTGGGACAAGATCGAAGACATCTCGCTGCGTCCGGAGCGTGGTCTGCTGGGGTTGCGCAAGGAGCTTGAGCTCTTCGCCAACCTGCGTCCGGCGATTCTCTACCCGCAGCTGGCCGAGGCCTCAAGCCTCAAGCCGGAAGTGGTCTCTGGCCTCGACATCATGATCGTGCGCGAGCTGACCGGCGGCATCTATTTCGGCCAGCCGCGCGGCATCGAGACGCGTGACGGCCAGCGTGTCGGCTACAACACTTACGTCTACTCCGAGTCAGAGATCGAGCGGATCGGGCGCACTGCCTTTGAGTTGGCGCAGAAGCGCAACAAGAAGCTGTGCAGTGTCGACAAGGCCAACGTGCTGGAAGTTACCATGTTGTGGCGTGAGGTGATGGAGCGCATCGCTGCGGACTATCCCGATGTCGAGCTGACTCACATGTACGTCGATAATGCCGCCATGCAGCTGGTACGCGCGCCGAAGCAGTTTGACGTGATGGTGACGGGCAACATGTTCGGCGACATCCTGTCGGATGAGGCCTCCATGCTGACCGGTTCCATTGGCATGCTGCCGTCCGCGTCACTGAATGCGGATGGCAAAGGCATGTACGAGCCGTGTCATGGCAGCGCGCCGGATATCGCGGGGCAGGGCATCGCCAACCCACTGGCGACCATCCTCTCTGTTGCGATGATGCTGCGTTACACCTTCAATGAAACAGCGTGGGCCGAACGTATCGAGAAGGCGGTCGGAGTGGTGCTGGATGAAGGCCTGCGCACGGCTGATATCGCTTATGCCGGGACGCGCAAGGTAAGCACCTCCGAGATGGGGGACGCTGTGCTGGCGGCTTTCAAGGCACAGCTCTGATCACGAATGGCAGTCATTGAGGAGCATGGCGTGCGTCGTCATGCTCCCATTTCAGGGCCTACGGCTGGAGCGCCGATTCGTTCAACAACGCCTGAAATCTAAAGAGGCGGGACGGGTGTGCTCGCAGTGGGTCATCTTGCAGATGATGGAGTGTGATACCTCTCATCAGGCTGCACATGAACAAGGAGAATAAGCATGTTGAAGGTCGGATTCGTTGGATGGCGTGGCATGGTCGGTTCTGTGCTGATGCAGCGCATGCGTGACGACAATGATTTTGCGGGCATCGAGCCGGTATTCTTTTCCACCTCTCAGGTCGGTCAGCCCGGTCCTGATGTCGGTACTCCGGTGCCTGCGTTACAAGATGCGACCGATATCGCGTCTCTGAAGGCGCTGGATGTCATCGTGACCTGTCAGGGAGGCGATTACACCAAGCAGGTCTTTGGTCCGCTTCGCGCGGCTGGCTGGAAGGGCGATTGGATTGATGCAGCATCTACCCTGCGCATGGATAAAGACGCGGTGCTAGTGCTGGACCCCGTCAACCGCCATGTCATTGATCAGAAGATTGGCGCGGGTGCTAACACCTTCGTCGGCGGTAACTGCACCGTCAGTCTGATGCTGATGGGGCTGGGCGGCCTGTTTGAAGCTGGCATGATCGAGTGGATGACCTCCATGAGCTATCAGGCAGCGTCCGGCAGCGGTGCGCGCCATATGCGTGAGCTGCTGACTCAGATGGGCCAGCTCAACGGCAGTGTGGCTACTGAGCTTGCGGACCCGGCCAGTGCGATTCTGGATATTGATCGCAAGGTGACGGCTACCATGCGCGGCGATGATTTCGCGACTCAGCAATTCGGTGCACCACTGGCTGGCTCACTGTTGCCGTGGATCGATTCCGAGATGGAGTCTGGTCAGACCCGTGAAGAGTGGAAAGCGGGCGTCGAAGCCAACAAGATTCTCGACAGCCAAGGCAATCCGATCGTGATCGATGGCCTGTGTGTGCGTATCGGTGCGATGCGCTCTCACTCCCAGGCGTTCACCATCAAACTCAAGCAGGATGTGCCGCTGGATGAGATCGAAGACCGCATCGCCAAGCACAATGATTGGGTCAAGGTGGTTGCCAACACCAAGGAAGACAGCATCAAGCATCTGACGCCTGCTGCTGCGACTGGCACGTTGACAGTGCCGGTCGGTCGTCTGCGCAAGCTGGCGATGGGCGGTGAATACCTGTCCGCCTTCAGTGTGGGTGATCAGTTGTTGTGGGGGGCTGCAGAGCCGCTCAAGCGCATGCTGGGCATCCTGCGTGAGCATCGCGGCGCCTGATGGCACCCGCGCTGGCATAGCGCATCGCAGAGCTTCCGGGTTCTCGATGATTCAACGATAAACACGACGCCCTCGGTTCTCACTAGAATCGGGGGCGCCGTGTTTTTCACATGCATGGCGGTTAATGTGCCAAGATGATTGTCAATTTACGCATCAAAGCATGACTATTTTCATGCTTTGTAAGCACTTTTTTTGTGATTTTGACTGCTGCTTTTCATGCATGATGGCGAGTATTAGTTTTTTGTGGGTATTGTTACAAAGGTGTCGGCGAACTGGTCACTCGAGATGCCCCGCCTGTTCGGCCTGTTCTCGAATCCCACTGGGCCAGCAGCGTTGAAACTTTGCCGGTGTCAGAAGCGTCTTCTCCAATTCTCGAAGCGGACTCTCTGGTATCTTGTATGTAAGAATACGTAACATAATGAGCAGACCGAGCAATGATTCGGTCGCATACGAAGGGACACTCAATGGGACGCAAGCTTCCTCTCGCACTGGCGGTCTCGTTCGCCGTCTTCAGTGCACAGGCCTTGGCAGTCGGCATGGAATCGCCACGGTTGCGTTCAAATCTGAACCAGCCGCTCGATGCACGTATCGGCCTGACGGATACCTCGGGTCTTGACGCAAGCCTGATCAAGGCCAATGTGTCTGACGCCGCCTCTTTCACGCGTGCTGGAGTCGATCGCAGCTATGTCAGCGACGACGTCAAGGTCACCGTCAAACGTCAAGGCAGCCGTTACTATCTTCAGCTGACAACCAATGGGGCAGTACGTGAACCCTATGTCGACCTGTTGCTGGATGTTGAGTGGCCCAATGGCAAGCTGCAACGCCAAGTGACGTTGCTGTTTGATCCGGCGGGTTATTCGAGTCAACCGTCATTGGTGGCTGCAGCGGGTGCGCGCTCGCGTCCTCTGGCGACCAATGACTCGACACCGACGCGTTCGGTGGTCTTCCGTGATAATGGTCAGTCTGGCCAGTCAGGGGCACCAACACGCAGCACCTCTTCAAACAGTTCTTCTGGCACATCTCCGTCGAGTATCAAGGTGCGTAGCGGTGATTCGCTATGGACGATTGCCCGCCGCGTGCGCCCGGACGCCAGTGTCAGCATTCGCCAGGCGATGCTGGCCATTCAGGCGGCCAATGAAGACGCGTTCCCCGGCGGTAATATCAACAAGCTGCGGGCAGGGGCCGTGTTGAAGGTGCCAGATCGCGACGCCATGCTGGGTCGCTCGCGTAGTACTGCTGACCGTGAGATTCGCGAGCAATATCAGAAGTGGGTTGCGGGTGCCCAGGGCAAGACGATTCCGGCACCCGTTGGCAAGGCGGCTAGTGCCTCCTCTGCTACTGGCGGCAAGGCTGATGCCGCTTCATCGACCGCAGCCAAGGCTAATACCCAAGGGCCGGCCACTGCCGGTGCTGATGGCAAGCCACGTCTGACGCTGATCGATGAAGACAACAGCAAGTCGAGCAGTGCCGCTGGCAAGGCTCAAGTCTCGGTGGGCAGTCAGCAAGCCATTGATGAGCTATCCGATCGTCTTGAATCGCTGGAAGATCAGTTGCTGACCAATCAGCAGCGTCTCGATCAGCTCGAGAAAGAGCGTGATGACTTGCGCGGTGAAGTTGCATCTCTGCGCAGTGAAGTTGGGCAGCTGCGCGCTTCGCTGTCAGAGCGCACAGAACAGTTGGAAACTGCCAAGATGCTGCTGGCCAAGCAGAACCGTCTGCTCGTCAACAGTGGCATTACGCCGCTGACGCTGCCGGAGAGTCTGGTCGCAGCAGGCGTTGATCTGGGGCAGCCACGTGATGGTGAGGGTAATCTGGTACTGCCGGAGCAGCCGTGGCCGCAGGCGACCTGGAAATGGCTGCAGGATAACCTGGTCATTGTGGGAGGCATCGTTGGCGCCGGGCTGTTGCTGCTATTGCTATTGATGCGTCGACGCTCCAGTCCGAAAGGTGATGAAGGCATGAGCTTTGCCGATGCCGTGCGTAGCAAGGATGAACCTGCAATGGATAATGCGCGGGCATTCCCGGATACCTTTGCGGCGTCATCCGTTGCTGCACAGCGCGACACGCAGTCCACGGATAAAGTGTCTTCTTCGGCGCGTCGTGGCTCTCATAACATCGAGCCACTTTCACAGCCTGAATCTGCTGTTATCAGTGAGGCGGACATCTTTATCGCCTACGGGCGCTTTGATCAGGCTCAGGCACTGCTGGAAGCCGGTTTGGCAGAAGACTCTGCACGTCAGGACCTGCGTTTGAAGCTGATGGGCGTACATGGCGAGCTGGGCAATGTTGATGGGCTGCATCTCGAAGGCGAGCAGGTCATGGCGGCTGGAAGCGAAGAAGAGCGCGAGGAAGCTCAAGGACTGATGAGTCGCTACAGCAACGTTGGTAGCGCATTGCGCGCTGTGGCGGGTGGTGCGATGAGTCAGTCGGGCCGCAAGGTGTCGCATCTCTCCGGTGTTGTGAATCAATCTCCCCAGTTCGCGCCCCCGGAGTCGAGTGGCGATACACCCGCAGTGGATGCCGATGAGCTCGAAAATGCAGGAGAGAGCGACGGTCTTGACAATTCGGATGCTGACTGTGCTACTGACGGCCATGTCGAGGAAGATCAGGGGGTGGCATTCGAGTCGGGTCTTGCAGGGGCTAATGCCGAACAGAGTAAGCCGGCACATGACTCAAGCACCTTCAGTGACAATGTCATTGATTATCAGGCACCCGAACTGACCTTGAATACATCAGACGCTCCGGCTGTGACTTCCATGCCTGAAAAAGCCGATGGTGAGCTCAGAGGTGAATCGGTTGAATTTACCTCTCTGCATGTAGGTAGTGATGTCGAAGAGGATTCAGTCTCGTCACAAGAGATGGGCTCAAACGATGAGTTGCCGTCGCTGGACAGCATGACGATCGAGGAAGTTGAGGTGCCGCGTCGCGATATCTCAGAATTCGAGGTCGAGGAAGTGGCGTTCGAGTCTGGGGATCTGGATAATGCCGGCTATTCCTCTGCTGACATGGCAGAGACAGGGGCTGGCGCCCAGGATGCCAAAGCTTTCCAGCAATTAGAGGAAGCCCGTCAGTTGCTAGTGGATGGTGATGATGAACAGGCTGCAGCGTTGCTTGAACCTCTCGCATCTGCCAGTGATGAGATGATCCGTGAAGAGGCGCTAGCGTTGATGGAGCGCTTTGGTCTGACCTAATGCCCTTTTTTACACCGCTGGATGATAATGAAAAACGCCCAGGGCGCATTGCTCTGGGCATTGAATATGATGGCACTCGCTATTGTGGTTGGCAGCGTCTGAGCCATGCACCTTCGGTGCAGGAATCTCTCGAGAAGGCGCTGTCGAAGGTGGCGTCGACCCCCATTACGGTGCATTGCAGTGGCCGCACCGACTCTGGTGTGCATGCCGTGCGTCAGGTTGTGCATTTCGATACCCCTGTAGGCCGTAGTCGCAAGGCGTGGCGCATGGGGGGGAATGTCAATCTTCCTCCCGATATCGGGATTCATTGGGCCGTGCCGGTGCCCGGTGATTTCCACGCTCGTTTCAGCGCTATTGCGCGGCGCTACCGCTATATGATCATCAACCAGCCTTTTCGGCCGGTGATGGAGCGTCACAATGTCACCTGGTGTCGTGAGTCGTTGGATGTCTCGGCCATGCAGGCTGCCGCCGCCCATCTGGTCGGTGAGCTCGATTTTTCCGCGTTTCGTGCAGCAGGGTGCCAGTCGCGCTCTCCGCGTCGTCACGTGCACTTCATCGAAGTCAGCCGTCACGGGCATATGGTGATGATTGATCTGCAGGCCAATGCTTTCCTGCATCACATGGTACGTAACATCGCGGGCACCTTGATGGCCATCGGGCGGGGTGAGAAACCGGTTGAGTGGATTGTCGAGCTGATGCGTGGTGGTGATCGCACGCGCTCAAGCGCGACGGCATCGGCCAGTGGTTTGCACTTCGTTGATGTTATCTATCCGCCACGCTATCAGTTACCTAAAGAGCCGCTGGGCCCTGGGTTGGTGGCGCATCTGGGCGAGTGGACCGGCGAGCGGCCGTTGCCCGATTGCCCGATGGCGCGTTCTCGCATTGCACGTGCTGAAGCGGAGGGTGCCGAAGAGGCACGGGCCGCGGGCCAGCTAAGCGAGATCGAGGCGATCCGCATGGCTGATGCCGCGCGTGAAGCCGAGCGCATCAGTCGCGAGCACGAACAGGCCATTCCTGCCGCAGGCACCTCTGTGACAGGCACTTCTGTGGCAAGCAATCCTGCGACAGACAGTCCTGCGACAGATGTCTTGTAGACGAATCACGTTGAGCGGAGAAGAGTGCATGACCGATACGATGTCCTCGGGGAATCGCCGTACGCGCATCAAGATCTGTGGTCTGACGCGTGAGCAGGATATTGCCGCTGCCGTGGCTGCTGGCGCCGATGCACTGGGCTTCGTGCTGTGGGCGGGGAGCAAGCGCGCAGTGAATGTTGCACGCCTGGCTGAGCTGTCGCGCCATGTTCCGGCCTTCGTGACGCGTGTCGGCCTGTTTGTGGACGCCAATGAGACTGAGGTTATCGCCGCTGCGCCTTATCTCGATCTTTTGCAGTTTCATGGTAATGAAACGCCTGAGATGTGCCGTGCGTTCGGTCGTCCGTATATCAAGGCGTTGCGCATGCGCGATGGAATTGATCTGGCAGCAGAGGTGTTGCGTTACCACGATGCGCGAGGAATATTACTGGATGCCTATCGTCCAGGCGTGCCTGGCGGTACTGGCGAGACGTTTGATTGGTCGCGAATTCCTGCAGGGCTACCTCTGCCGGTGATACTGGCAGGTGGGCTTGAAGCACACAATGTGGCCACTGCAGTGGAACAGGTGACACCTTACGCGGTCGATGTCTCTGGTGGCGTCGAGTCTGCGCCCGGTGAAAAGGATGTTGAGCGTATGCAGGCATTCTGTCGTGAAGTGCTTTCTCGCATCTGAGCGCACGCTTGTCGCGGAGTCGCTGCAACGCTCAATTGGTATCTCGCACTACCCGCAGGGGGGGCGAAACCGCTACAATGATTCCCAGAATTTGGAAATTGGCCGTACGACCAATGGGTTGCACGGACTTTTTCTTTGGCGCTGCCCTGTGATGGCAGCTGCCCGCCATATTGTCGAAGGCGTTATTGCCCGAGAATATGTGCCAACTCGCATGGCCGCCGGCACTTGCCGAGCGGTGCCCAGAACAGCAGCAAAACGGAAGCCTCCCCACCATGAGCTGGCTTGACAAGATTGTGCCGTCAATGAGCCGTATCCAACGCAAGGATCGGCGCACCTCCATTCCTGATGGCCTGTGGCGTAAATGCCCCAAGTGCGAAGCAGTCCAGTACCTGCCGGAGCTGACCAAGCACGACAACGTCTGCCCGAAGTGTGACCACCATCTGCGTCTCACTGCGCGTGCGCGTTTGTCCTGGTTCCTGGACAGCGAAGGTCGCGAGGAAATCGCGGCAGATCTCGAGCCGGTCGATCGTCTCAAGTTCCGCGATTCCAAGAAGTACAAGGACCGCCTGAGCGCTGCCCAGAAGCAGACCGAAGAGAAGGACGCGCTGATTGCCATGCGTGGTTCCCTCGAAGGTCAGCCGCTGATCGCGGTGGCCTTCGAGTTTGGCTTCATGGGTGGCTCCATGGGGGCCATCGTCGGCGAGAAATTCGTGCGTGCGGCAGAGCTGGCGCTGGCCGAGAATGTCCCGCTGGTGTGCTTCGCGGCCTCTGGTGGCGCGCGCATGCAGGAAGCGCTGTTCTCTCTGATGCAGATGGCCAAGACAGCGGCTGCGCTCGAGAAGCTCAAGCAGGCGGGCGTCCCCTACATCAGCGTGCTGACAGACCCGGTCTTCGGTGGTGTATCAGCGTCGCTTGCGATGCTGGGCGACTTGAACGTCGCTGAGCCGAATGCTCTTATCGGCTTTGCCGGTCCGCGTGTCATCGAGCAGACCGTGCGTGAGAAGCTGCCGGAAGGCTTCCAGCGCTCCGAGTTCCTGCTTGAGCATGGCGCTGTCGACATGATCATCCATCGCCGTGACATGCGTGAGCGCTTGTCCAGTATTCTGCTTAAGTTGCAGGGCATGCCGATGGTCAAGGTAGATGAGGCTGCCACTGAAGCACCGCAAGTCACCGAGGAATCTGTTGCGGCTGCGGCAGACGTCGTCGAAGGTGATGTCGTCAAGGAAGAGCCACGCTCTGCGGTGGAAAGTGTGCTCGACGAGACGTTCTCAAGCGAACAGCCGAAAGGCGAGCGTCGCGATGGCTGAGCAGGGCACCGCCCCGGCAGGCTGCAGTGCGTCTGATGCACTGCAGCCGCTCAGCCTCTCTTCTCTGCATGCCGCCGTGCCTCGTGGCCTCACACTGGCCCAATGGTTGACACGTCTTGAGTGTCAGCACCCTGTCAGCATTGATATGGGCTTGTCTCGCGTGCAATGCGTTGCGAGACGACTTGGACTTGTCGGCCCTGATGCCCGCCGCCTTGGCGGGCGTGTCATTACCGTTGCTGGTACGAATGGCAAGGGGTCCACGGTGGCCATGCTTGATGCATTGGGTCGCGCGCATGGCCTGACCACGGCCACTTATACCTCTCCCCATCTGCTTCACTACAACGAGCGCCTGTCCGTCAATGGCCAGAACGTGAGTGATGATGCGCTGATCACTGCCTTTGAGCAGATCGATTCAGCACGTCATGTCGATGAGGACGATGGTGAGGGCATCGTCAGCCTTACCTATTTTGAAGCCGGTACGCTTGCGGGGTTGTGGTTGATTGCTCAGCAACAGCCTGCGTTGGCGATTCTGGAAGTTGGCCTGGGCGGGCGGTTGGATGCCGTCAATATCATCGATTGCGATGTGGCAGTGATTACCACGGTGGCGCAAGACCATGCGGCTTTCCTGGGCACGGATCTTGAGAATATCGGTTTTGAGAAGGCCGGTATTCTGCGTGCTGGGCGCCCAGCAATCTTTGGTTCTGATTGTTTGCCTGCCAGCTGCACTGCACATGCGCAGACGCTCGCTGTGACACCCCAGGTGTTGTGGCAGGATTTCTGTTGGCAGTCAGCAGTAGGGCAGGCTGAAGGTACGAACAATGCGACACATGAAGCATTACCTGAAGCGCTGCGCTGGACATGGCAGCGTTTGATCTCACCGCAAATGACACTTGAAGCGCTGCCGGATCCTGGCTTGCCGCGAGATAACGCTGCTACGGCCTTGTCGGCATTGATGGAGGCGGGTGTGACGCTGGACGAGAGTGCGGTGCGTCATGCACTGGCGACCGTCAAGCTCAAGGGACGGATGCAATGGCTCACGCGTCATGCTCGTGAATGGTGTCTGGATGTCGGTCACAACCCGCATGCCGCTGCCTATCTGTCGCAGCGCTTGGCAGCGCGCGATCAGCGCAGCGGTCGTGACGCAGCCACGCAGCCACGTTGGGCACTATTGGCCATGCTGGGTGACAAGGACGCGCACGGTGTCATTGAGGCATTGGCGCCCGTGGTGGACGGTTTTGTCGTGGCGACACTGGAGGGCGAACGCAGCCGATTGGCCAGTGAGCTGGCATCGGTCGTGCGCGCGAGTGGCGGTAGGGTGCTTGCTGAGTGTGACACCGTCAGCGCTGCTGCCCAGTGGCTAGTCGAAGATGCGATCGTCGGTGAGGTGTTGGTGTGTGGCTCATTCTTCACGGTAGGCGAAGCATTGACGTGGCTCGAGGCTGACGTCTGATGTCAGGCAACCTTCGGGTCATGGAATCCGGGTGCAAGGAGATGGCACGATGAAATATGGCAAGCGAGAGCGGATAAGTGGTGCGGTCATTTTGCTGGCATTGGGCGTGATTTTCATCCCCATGTTATTTGATGAGCCCCCCGCCCGTGATGAGCGCCCTAGTCCGGTCATGACGCTAGGCAAGCCAGTGGATATCGATCGCTCGGCTGTCGAGACGCCCCAGCCGCCCAGCGAGCTGAAAATTGGCACAGATGTGCCCATCACCTTCGTCGATAGTAATGGCAAGGTGCGTGATAGCACGGCTTCCAGTGCGCCTGACAGAAATCAGAGTCGTGTGGCCGAGGCTGAGCAGCTCGCTGCGCCAAAGGTGACACCTTCCAAGCCCGTACAGAAGCCGGTGGCCAAGGCTGAGCCGACATCAGCACCCAAGACAGCGCCGACACCAGCAGCGCCTGCACCCGCCAGTGCACCTTCTTCCTCGGCCGGTGGCTGGGCAGTGCAGGTCGGTAGCTTCGGTGAGCCAAGCAATGCTGCGCGTCTTCAGCAGGAGCTGCAGGGCAAGGGCTTTGCTGCTTATCGTATCGCGCGTGGCAGCAAGCTGACGGTCGTGTTTGTCGGGCCCTATAAAAGCTCGGAGATTGGTGAATCAGCACGCTCTCGTCTACAGGAGCAAGTCAATATCAAGGGCTTGCTGGTACGTCGGAAGGAGGGTGAGTGAACGACCTGGTCTGGATTGATTGGCTATGTCTTGGGCTGATCGGCATTTCAATTCTGTTGGGCTTGATGCGTGGCTTGCTCAGTGAGGCACTGGGACTGGCCGGCTGGCTGGTGGCGCTGGTCGCTGCCCGTCAATTCGGCGCTGAGGCGGGAGGGCTGTTTGAAGAGATAATTCTCTCGCCAGGTATCCGCACCGCTGTTGGCTTCGTGCTGGTCGTCATCGGCACGGTGCTGCTGTGGGGGCTGATGCTGAGGCTGCTGGAGCGTCTGGTGCAGGCAGTCGGCATGGGCGGTTTCAATCGCCTGCTGGGCGGGGTGTTTGGCGCTCTGCGCGCGAGCGTGATTCTAGTGTTGATCACTGCGGTTGTCGGACTGACACCCTTGCGCGACAGCGCCGACTGGCAAGCCGCACAGTTCAGACCCATGCTCGAGCAGCTACGTGATTGGTCGCTGGCGCGCTATCGTGAATGGGATTCCGGTGGTGAGTGGGGGCCGATCAAGCAGCCACATCAGAGAGTACGCTCTGCCAGCCAGGATTCTGCCAGCAAGGATTCTATTGACGAGAGTGCTGACAGTCACTCGCTGGGTCAACAAGCTGGTCGCTTGTTTGAGAGCGCACGACGTGAGGGCAGTGCACTTACGGAGAGCCTTGGGAAGCAGGCGGTGCAGCAGTTTACGCGTCAGCCACTCGCGCAGGAGTCTCAAAATGAGACGGGCGTGAAGGCATCACCATGACGCTATTGGACGCCGGGCATTCTTGCCCGGCGTTGTCGTTTTAGTAGCTTGTCACTCCTGACTTATCGGTCAGGTGTTGCCTGCTCTGTGGGCAGGCCTGACAATTGCGGTGTGTTAGCACTCATGTTGCCATGTGGACGGGCGCCGGCCCTTGCCAGCGTGCGCTTCCCTATCCAAGTGTGTATTAGTGAGGTAATGACGGGATGTGCGGGATTGTAGGTTTGATGGCCAACGCCTCGGTAAATCAGGCGCTGTATGACGCGCTGACCGTATTGCAGCACCGTGGGCAAGATGCCGCGGGGATGATGACCTGGCACGAAGGGCGCTTCCTGCTGCGCAAGAGCAATGGTCTGGTGCGTGATGTGTTCCGCACCCGTCATATGCAACGTCTCAAGGGCAACATGGGTATTGGCCATGTTCGCTATCCGACCGCTGGCTCGTCCAGCGAGGCGGAGTCGCAGCCGTTTTACGTCAACTCGCCTTATGGCATCACGCTGGCGCACAACGGCAACCTGACCAACTCTGATCAGCTCAAGCAGGAGTTGTTTTCCTCCGACTTGCGTCATATCAATACCAGCTCTGATTCTGAAGTGCTGCTCAACGTCTTTGCTCATGAGTTGGGCAAGCAGGGTATGCGTCTGGGTGCTGGTGATGTCTTTGATGCGGTACGTCGTGTGCATCGTCGCTGCAAGGGCGGTTATGCGGCAGTGTCGATCATCAATGGCACAGGTCTTGTCGCTTTCCGCGACCCACACGGCATTCGTCCGGCCTGTTTCGGCAAGCGTGAAGCTGCTGAAGGCGTGGAGTACATGATCGCGTCCGAATCCGTAGCACTGGATGTGGCGGGTTTTGAGCTCATTCGTGATATCGCACCGGGTGAGGCTGTGTTCATCGATATGGAGCGTCAGTTGCATACTCTGCAGTGTGCCGATGATGCCGTGCTCAAACCGTGTATCTTTGAACACGTCTATCTGGCGCGTCCTGACTCCTTGCTCGACGGTGCCTATGTCTACGGCACGCGTATGCGGATGGGCGAGAAGCTGGCCGACAAGATCGTGCGTGAATGGCCGGAGCAGGATATCGACGTCGTCATTCCGATTCCGGATACCTCGCGTACCTCGGCACTCGAACTGGCGCAGCATCTGGGAGTGACGTATCGCGAAGGCTTCATGAAGAATCGCTATATCGGTCGGACCTTCATCATGCCGGGCCAGACGCTGCGCAAGAAGTCGGTGCGTCAGAAGCTCAATGCCATCGATATCGAGTTTGCAGGCAAGAATGTACTGCTGGTGGATGATTCCATCGTGCGCGGCACGACCTGTAACGAGATTATCCAGATGGCGCGCGAAGCGGGCGCAAAGAATGTTTACTTTGCCTCTGCTGCGCCTGCAGTTCGCTACCCCAACGTCTATGGCATTGACATGCCAGCGGCGGAAGAACTGATCGCACATGATCGTACCGAGAAAGAGATTGCTGATCTCATCGGCGCGGATCGCCTGTTCTATCAAGATCTGGGTGATCTGAAGGATGCTTGTCGTGAAGTTAACCCGGCGCTCGACGAGTTCGATTGCTCCGTGTTTGATGGCGTCTACGTGACCGGCGATATCGACGAAGCCTATTTGAACGATCTGCGGGCCTCTCGTAATGATGGCGCCAAGAACGCTGGCGAGACTCACGCGGTAGTGGATCTGCACAACGATTCGGAAGATCTCGACTGACAGCAGGCTTGCCATTAGGCAACAGTGTGATCAGTGACGTGCAACGGGCTCCGGAGAAATCCGGGGCCCGTTGCACGTTTAAAACCGGTAATATTGGTTATTCTCCCCCACGAAGAGGGGCTGGCACGGCAGTGCGTGAAAAAGACAGCGTATTTGTAGCCGGCAGAATCTTACAGAACAGGTACTGGACACCATGCACGAAGATAATCTTTCCCGCGCCGACCTCTCCCGTGATGAGCTGGGTCTCGAGACGCTCGCCATCCGCGCAGGCCACCTGCGTGGCGCAGAGCAGGAACACGGTGAGCCTATCTATACGACGTCCAGCTTCGTCTATGGCAGTGCTGCCGAGGCGGCTGCCAAGTTTGGTGGTGATGAGGCTGGCAATATCTATTCGCGCTTCACCAACCCGACGGTGCGCTTCTTCGAAGAGCGCCTGGCGGCGATGGAAGGCGGTGAGCGTTGCGTCGCGACCAGCTCAGGCATGGCCGCCATCATGTCCACGGTGTTGGCGCTGCTGGAATCTGGTGATGAAATTGTCGCCTCGCGTTCCATCTTTGGTTCCAGTGTCAGCTTGTTTACCAAGTATTTCGGCAAGCTTGGCATCACCACACGCTTCGTTGAACTGGGAGATCTGGATGCATGGCGCGAAGCCATCACGCCAGCCACCAAGCTGCTGTTTGCCGAGACGCCGTCCAATCCGCTCTCCGAGATTGGTGATATTGCGGCACTGGCTGAGATCGCGCATGAGCACAATGCCTGGTTAGCCATTGATAACTGTTTCTGTACGCCGGCACTACAGCGCCCATTGACGCTTGGGGCGGATATCGTCATTCATTCGGCGACCAAGTATCTGGATGGCCAGGGCCGTACGCTGGGTGGCGCAGTGGTTGGCAGTCATGCGTTGATGGAAGAGGTGTTTGGTGTGGTGCGTACTTGTGGTCCATGCCTGAGTCCTTTCAATGCATGGGTATTCCTCAAGGGGTTAGAGACGCTCAACATCCGCATGCAGGCACACTGCGCGCGTGCATTGGATCTGGCGCATTGGCTTGAAGTGCATCCGGGCGTGGAGCGGGTGCATTACTCGGGGCTTGAAAGCCATCCGCAGCATGCCTTGGCCAAGCAGCAGCAAAAGGCCTTCGGTGCTGTGCTGGGCGTGGTGATCAAGGGGGGGCGTGAAGGCGCCTGGTCAGTGGTAGATGCCACACGTATCCTGTCGATCACCGGTAATCTGGGCGATGTGAAAACGACCATTACACATCCGGCCACCACCACTCACGGGCGTCTTAGTGACGAGCAGAAAGCCGCCGCGGGTATCGAGGAAGGAATGATTCGTATCGCAGTGGGCCTGGAAGATCTCGAAGACATCAAGCGTGACCTGGCGCGTGGTCTTGATCGTTTGGTGGATTGAAGAAAAAAGGCTTGCAAGCAAGCGTTAGAGCGTAGCAGGTATCGGACAGTCATCACGGACTGTCATCAAGAGTCCCCGAGTGGAGGCAGTTCAAGGCGTTGTAAAGCGTCTGGTCTGCCTTCACTTCGTTGTGGGAGTCGATCACATCAGGGCATGCCCTGTGTTTACCTGCTGCTGTCTGTCGGGCATTGCCGCAAGACTAGGGGCACACGATAGCGTTGCCTTCTGATATAAACACCCAGTCATGCTCGGCGTTTGTGCGTCTAGCAAAAATGAACGGTTCACTCACCTAAGGCTTGGCGTCACACTAGCCACTGGTTAAGCTCTCGCTTAATGAAGTAACAATAAGGCTGACGGAGATCTCCGCAGCACTGATCGGTAGGCGTAGATACGCAAGAGGCGGGAGCTAAAAATGTGGCGTAATTCTCGACGTGGCTGGGGTTGGCCGGTCATCGTGATGCACTGGCTATCGGCCTTGGCCATCTTCGGGCTGTTTGCCCTTGGTTGGTGGATGACTTCTTTGGGTTATTACGATTCCTGGTACAAGCTTGGCCCCTGGTGGCACAAGTCTGTGGGTATCAGTCTGTTTGCATTAACGGTATTGCGGCTAGTCTGGCGCCACCTACAGATAACACCACAGGCGCACGGCACTCGTAATGAACAGCGCGCTGCCTTCGTGGGTCACGTATTGCTCTATGTGCTGCTGCTGGTGGTTATGGCATCAGGCTATCTGATTTCCACGGCTGATGGGCGAGGCATTAGTGTATTTGGCCTTTTCGAGATGCCAGCACTGATCACTGGTCTCAAAGACCAGGCAACGCTCGCTGGTGATGTGCACTGGTATGCCTCCTGCGGTCTTGTCATTTTGTCTCTTGGACACGCAGCCGCAGCCTTCAAGCATCATCTGTTGGATGGACAAGATACGTTGCGGCGCATGATCTGGCCGCTGCGATGATGAAAGAGGGCGTCAATGCCATTGGGCGCCAGATGTGACGAATCCACTCAAGGAGTATCAACATGAACAAGACATCCTTCCTCGGCCAGTCACTTGTTGCAGGTGTCATGGCAGCCTCTTTGCCGCTGATGGCCGGACAGGCTCAGGCCTCTGATTACACCATCGATACTGAAGGCCAGCATGCCTTCGTCCAGTTCAAGGTCAGCCATCTGGGCTATTCCTATATCTTGGGTGAGTTCAAGGAGTTCAGCGGCGACTTCAGCTACGACGAAGGCAAGCCAGAAGCCTCCAGCGTCAATGTGAAAGTGGATGTCGATAGTCTGGACAGCGCGCATGCCGAGCGTGACAAGCACCTCAAGTCCGCTGATTTCCTGGATGTGTCCCAGTATCCGACCGCCACCTTTGCCTCCACGGGCTTTAAAACGACGGGTGATGGTGCAGGGAAATTGACCGGCGATCTGACGTTGCATGGCAAGACCCAGCCGATCACTATCGACGTCGATCACATCGGTGGTGGTGAAGATCCATGGGGTGGATATCGTCAGGGTTTTGAGGGTACCACGACCCTGAAGCTTGCTGATTATGGCATCGATACGTCCAAGCTGGGCCCGACGGCTGCCACGGTTGACCTGTATCTGGTCATTGAAGGGATTCGTCAGTAATAAGTGTCAGGTGCAAGTCGTGAAAACGCCCCTGCCAATTTGGCAGGGGCGTTTTCGTGGCGGGTTGGTTCATGGATGCTAGCGTGAACATCAGCCAGACATGACGTCAGATCAGCCGCGCAAGGCCAGGTAGCTGCCGGCCCCGATCATCAGGCTACCCGCTCCACGATTGAGGCGGCGTATCGCTTGCGGCGAGCGCAGGTAACGGCGAATGCGTCCCGCCAGATAACCGACAGGTACCACGCCGATCAATAGAGCGCTCAGATTGAGGGTGGCGGCAATCACGATATCGCTACCGGTGAGCTGGGTGATATCCATGAAGGTGGGCAGGAAGGCGATGTAGAACAGAATGACCTTGGGGTTGGAGGCCGAGATCAAGAAGCCTTGAATGAACCCCCGCCACCAGTCGCCACGCACGCGCATTGCCGGAGCATCATCAAGTGTCGGTGAGCTGGTCCATAGCTTGTACCCCAGATAGAACAGATAGGCTGCCCCCAGAATACGGATGACCGTGAACAGCTCGCTCCAATGGGTTGCCAGTGCCGAAAGCCCAAAGACGGCGGCCAGCATATAGCAGACATCGCTGAGACTCATGCCGACGGCCAGCGGGACACAGGCGTTGCCGCCCTTGCTCATACCGCGTGCCAGTAATGCAAGAATGCCGGGGCCTGGAGTGATGCCAAAGATGAAGATGGCAAGGAAGAAGGTTAGCCCGGTTTCAATGGTCATGATGATTCCCTGATACGGTGAGGGCGTATGGAGTTTCGGCTCATTCATCGATAGCCGAGTATCTCCCTGCGATGTTAGTACAGTAACAGTGCAATGCCGTTTATCGACCCTTTAACTATGGACGGGTATTTCCACATCTCTTGATAGGCTAAACAATGATCTGTGTGAAAGATGCAAAAGAGACGATATGGCTACCCCTACAACTTCAGTACTGCCGGCAATGGGCTTTGGCGTTTTCCGTTATGAAGAGCAAGCTGCCACGGACGCAGTGACCAGTGCATTGTCACTGGGCTACCGTCACATTGATACGGCACAGTTCTATGGCAACAAAGTGGCTGTCGGTCGTGCTATCCGTGAAAGTGATGTGCCGCGCGATGATATTTTCCTGACCACCAAGGTCCGGCATGATCGTCTGCATCACGATGACCTGATTGCCAGCCTGCGTGAGAGTCTCGATAAGCTTGGGATCAAGCAGGTAGATTTGGCGCTGATCCGCTGGCCATCGCCTGAAGATGAAGTGCCCATGGCGGAATACATTGCTGCGCTCAATGAAGCGCGCGAACTTGGATTAGCGCGTCATATTGGAGTATCCAACTTCACGATTGCCCAGATTGACGAGGCATTATCACTGCCAGGTGGTGAGCATATCGTCACCAACCAGATAGAGGTACACCCCTTCCTGGCCAATCGTAAGCTGGCAGAGCATTGCGCTGACAAGGGGATTGCTGTCACGTGGGTCATGCCATTGGCAGTTGGCAAGGTAATGGAAGATGAGACACTCAAGAGCATTGCAGCCCATCACGAGATCAGTGCTGCGCAGGTTGCACTGGCTTGGGTTTCAGCGCATGGGATCAACGTCATACCCTCCTCAACCAAGCCGCGCAATCAGCAGTCGAACCTTGAAGCATTGGATGTTCGTCTCACCCCTGAGGATATACAGCGTATCGATGCACTGGATCGTGGTGAGCGAATCGCCAATCCGGATTTTACGCCGAATTGGGATGAGTGAGTGTCATGATATGTTCGCCAGTCTTGATGCAGCTAACGTGTCAGGCACAGTACTGATGTAAGTGTTGGCGGCACTAAAGCTGACACCCAATAACAAAAAAACCAGCCGGGAAACCGGCTGGTTTTTTCTTGTACGCCTCAGTAATCTGTCATGCCGCTAATGCAAGGCTTCAGGTGATGGCAATTCGGAATCTACCGAGCCGTCTTATTGCAATGACCAACACAGGGACTGGCTAACTGTCACCAGATTATCGATTACTTGCTCTCATTCAGTACGGCGCCCGGGAAATGACGACGCAGCATGCGGTTCTGGAACTCATCAATGAATGCGCAGTTGATAATGATGATGAAGCGCTCGAAGTGCTGGCCGGCGTTCTCCTGCGAGATTGAGCTGACGCTATGGAATAGCTGATCATCATGGATATGAAGGACCTCTCCTGGTGCCAATTCTGTTGTGGACAGCAATTCGCTCCCCGCCTTGTCCCGGTAGAGCGTGTTGATGGCGCCACTGACATTTTCACGGTTGACTACCAGGATGCTTAGATACTTGCAACCATCCGCATGAATCCCTTGGCCTTGAAGCGGATCAATGGTGCCATCTCCGCGGACCCCAGTGATTTGCATCAGGATGGGCTCGCGCGGGCCGATGCCCCACATGTCAGCCCACGCCTTTACAAAGGCGCGTACATCTTCACGCTCAGTGAATGACTCTTCCAGCGGTGCATAGTATCTCAGGCGATCGGCCATGCTGGCAGCGTCATTGAATCGCCCTCCCTGAGCCATCGGACACTCTCCAAGGGTCTCGACTTCGTGCTGGTCATTGAGGTGCAGCCAAGACATGCGCTTCCAACGGGTGTTGACGTAAGGGTCGCGCGGGAGATCTTTCAGGAAGCCCTGCCAAGCATTCAAGTCAATATGCGCCGAGATGGAAGACTTGCTCCAGTGCTGGTGCTTCAATTCCTCATGTACTGCTTTTGGCCAATACTGGGATGTCAGCGGGAGGTGCAGTGTTGTGCCATCGGTGGAGTGGGCTGGATAATGCTCTGCTAGGCTGCTTTGCTCCAAAGTCAGTTTGCGGGAAGAGTCGGCCAGCTGACGTACGCCACGATTTGCGATGTTCATGTAAAATTCCTCGACGTTATCTGCGCTTATGCGCTTGATGGAAGGCGTTGCATTAGCAACGTCGAGGAGAATGGAAAGATGCACGTGGCATAGTCAAACCCGTACATTGTCAGTAACGCGCTAATATCGCGTAAGTATCATCAATATGGGTAGTAGGTCATCGCTACGACATGGCTAATCTGATCGCCTAGTATTATGTAATCCATTAGCGCTATTCTTCACCCTGTCACTAAGGTCGGGTTGCTGTGTTTTCATACAGTTCTTCATGAGAAAACGTTGAGTGTGCGGAAGCCGAAAGGGCGTCAGGCGCTGGGTTTCTGCGCGGCAAACATATAGATTTGACCAAGGCAATGAATGCGTGGCCTCCCGAGTGCCGAATACGCAATTGATGCACTCTTCGTCGGTGTTCGGCGAGTAGGAACAAGATGGTAGTGGAGGTGTCCTTCATCATGACAAACGGGTTCCGTCAGGCCGGTAGTGCCGCCGGAATGTTGCGCTCCAGTCCAGCCATTATTGCCGTGGCGATGTTACTCATGGCAGTGCTGGTGGCGGGGGAGGGTATGATCGGCCGCTGGCTAACCGCGATGCTGATGGTGATTCTTGGCGCAACTGCGGGCATCATGCTAGCTCGTAAGCGTCAGGTGTTACATCATCAGCACACGCAGGAGGCGGTCATGCAGACGAGTATGGTTGGCCCCTCGACCAGCAAGGGACTTCCCGTCAGCGATCAACGATTTCGAGAGCTGTTGGAAAGTCTGCCACGCGTTGCTGTCCAGGGGTATGACAGTCAGCGCCGGGTCATCTACTGGAACGAGGCCAGTGAGCGGCTATATGGTTTCAGTGAGCAGGAAGCTCGCGGACGATGTCTGGAATCCTTGTTGATTCCGGAAACGATGGCAGGCGTTGTAGTGGAGGCGCACCATGCATGGGTTAGCAAAGGTGTCGAGATCCCTTCCAGTGAACTTGAGCTAAAGCACAAGTCAGGGGCCCCTGTGCCTGTGTTTTCTCACCATGTCATGCTGGGGGAGCGCACGGAAAACCCGTTAATGTTCTGTATCGACATTGATCTGACGGGGGAGCGTAAGGTTCAGCGTGAGCTGGATTACATGACGCGCTTTGATCCTTTGACTGAGCTGCCCAATCGGCAGACCTTTGAGAGCGAACTCGAGCAGTCACTGAACGAGTGCCAGCGGCATGGCGATACGCTGATGGTGCTATTTCTCGATATCGATCATTTCACCGAAATCAACGACACCTTGGGATATGAGACGGGGGATCGGGTCATTCGCAGTGTGGCGTCACGTTTACAAGGCTTCCAGCGAGGCCAAGACCTTCTGTCGCGCTTTGGGGGTGATGAGTTTGTATTAGCCATGCCGCGTCTGGATTACGAAAGTGATGCACTGGCAGTGGTCGAGCGTATTCGTGAAGACTTCCAGCGCCCCTTCACTATTGATGGGCGCGAGCTATTGTTGCGCTTGAGTATTGGTATCAGCTTGTATCCCGAAAATGGCAGCGATGCAGCAGAATTGGTGCGCAATGCCGACGTCGCGAAGCACCGTGCCAAGCAGGCAGGTCGTGATGGCTATCAATTCTTCAACCAGGAAGTCCGTAATGAGATGCTGCATCAGCATCATCTGGCTGGGCGTCTGCAAGCACTGTTGAATCAGGATGGTGGCGGCGAGCTTTCTTTGCACTATCAGCCCCAGGTAGCCGCCCGTAGTGAGCGGATCGAGTCTGTAGAGGCGCTGATGCGTTGGCACGCGCCGGAAGGCAATATCCCCCCCTCTGATTTTATCAAGGTGGCAGAGCGCACCAATCTCATTGAGCGTCTGGGAGACTGGGTTATTCGTCAGGCATGCCGTCAGCAGGCGGAATGGCATGCACTAGGCCTCAAGGGCTACCGCATCGACATCAATATTTCGGGACGGCAGGCGACGAACTCTGACGTTTTTCAGCGTCTTGAAGACTGCGTTGCGGAATACGGATTAACGCCACGCGATATCGGTATAGAGCTAACCGAGAACGTCTTGCTCGAAGCAGACGTTAAGGTGCGCGATAGCTTACGGGCCTTGCATGATCGTGGTTACAAGATCGCGATTGATGACTTTGGGACAGGATATTCCTCGATGAGCTATCTCAAGATGCTGCCAGTCACAGCGCTCAAGATTGATCGCTCATTCGTGACGGAGTGTGCTCATGAACCGAAGGATCGCGCGATCATGGAAGCAACCGTCTTCCTGGGTCATCGCTTGGGGCTGGAGGTGGTGGCTGAGGGCGTGGAGAATATTGAGCAGCTTGAGCTGTTGCGTGAGATGCGTTGCGACCTCATTCAGGGCTATTATTTTTATAAGCCCATGGCGGCAACCGATATCCAGCGTTTGCTTTTGGGTGGTAATAATCCGCCGAGTCACCGCGTAAGTACTGGGCATGGCGAAAACGGTACCGCAGCGCCAGAATGCCATTGAAGCAGCGTTGGTTCGGTGCCACAGCAGCATGGGACTGTTGCTGACAATGTGCTTTTTTGTTCGCGGGCTAAAAGATATGATGCTTGCAGTTGAAGCGGGATAGGCTGTCATTTTCATCGGTTGATGAAGAGTTGCAGTCTGTTACGGAGTTGTTGAGTCGAGCATGTTGTGACTCCTCGATGACGCCTGCCGAGGGTGGCTGCGTCGTTCAATGCGCAGAGTTGTTCGCCCACTCTCGCTTCCGACCTGCTTGGCAGGTTGCGATGGTTCCTTGAGCGGATTTAACGATCTTTCTGGCAATATCCTCTGGATATAATGGCCGGTCAGGCCAGTCCTTGTGACTGGCCTTTTTTATGCCCGATTGTTGGAGGTGCGGGCATCTTTTGCCACGTAACGTCTTTGGTCAGTCTCTCTGCTTGGTACGCTCGTGGGTCTACTGTCCAGCATGTGGAGCCGCCGCCAGTTCTTGTGCTAGCCAGGCAGACAGTACATCGGCATACGGGTGACGGCCTCGAGCACGTCCGGCTTCGGGCAGTGTCAGGGTCAGGCATGCTTGTGTCTCGACAAAGCCCCACGGGGCTATCAGGCGCTTGCTGCGTAAATCTTCTTCCACCAGATAGTCAGGCGCGATGCCCACTCCAAGTCCGACCAGAGTCGCCTCCAGTAGATAGTTGAGGTGCTCAAACCCCTGCGCATAATGCAGCTGGTCACTGGGTAGTGACTGGCGAGCACACCAGTCAGGCCATGCCTGAGAGCGTGATCGGGTGTGCAGTAATGGCAGGTCTAGCAGCACAGCTGGCGAGGGGGGAGTCTCATTGGGTAACCAGGCGGCATCGGGACGTAGTACGGGGCCGATGCGTTCCTTGCCGAGAACACGTGTCTCTTGGCGTTCTGTCTCCTTGAAGGGCGGCATCTGGAAGCGCAATACACCATCTATCCCCGGTCTGAGCGTGTCAGCTTCATCGCTGGCCGTCAGATGCAGCTCCAGCTCTGGGAGCGATTGCTTGAGCGCGCCGAGTCGCGGGATACACCAGCGTGCGAGAAATGATCCGGGGCAACTGAGGACAAATGGTGCGCGTGCATCTCGACGTGTCAGTTCTGAACAGACCCGTGCCAACCCGCCCAGGTGATGGCGAGTCGCCGTTGCCAGTTCATGTCCGGCCTGAGTCAAACGCAAACCGCGCCCGACACGCTCGAATAATTGTGTTCCCAGTGTCTCTTCCAACTGACGAATCTGACGACTGACTGCTCCATGTGTGACATGCAGGGCTTCTGCAGCGCGTGAAGCGCTTTCAAAGCGTGCTGCTGCGTCAAAGGCACGAAGGGCGTTGAGGGGCGGCAGCATGGGCAGATTCAGGTCACGTCCAGATGAAGCCGTCAATGGCGAATCATCGGAAATCGGCAAGGTCTTATGGGCCAATGGATAGCCTCCTTGATGATGAATGAGGGTAAAAGCATGACCGGGCGCAACAGAACTCTGTGAGGTGATCGGTCGTAGTCAATATAGAATGTGTGAGAATAACTCACAGATGTAAGCGGATATATCGTTTTTCTTCCTGAGCTTGGGGCGCTAGGATGATCAGCATACCGTCGGCCTCGTTGATCAATCGCTCTGTGTTTTGGAGCTGGACGTTAGAGGCCAACCACCGACACGATTTCGAGGAGTTCAACATGAGCCAGTCGACTGCCACAGCCAGCCTTCGCCAAGGCCCCGATGCCAAGGGCTTCTTCGGTGACTTCGGTGGGCGCTTTGTTGCCGAAACTCTGATGCCGTTGATTTTGCACCTGCAGCGTGAATATGAAGCTGCTCAGCAGGATCCGGCCTTTGCCAAGGAGCTGGCAGGTTTATCCGCTGATTACGTTGGCCGCCAGAGCCCACTGTATTTTGCTGAGCGGCTGACCGAAAAGCTGGGCGGCGCCAAGGTCTATCTCAAGCGAGAAGATCTGATGCATACCGGCGCTCACAAGATCAACAATGCACTCGGACAGGTACTGCTGGCGCGTCGCATGGGCAAGCAGCGCATCATCGCTGAGACGGGTGCCGGCATGCATGGCGTAGCGACTGCGACCGTTGCAGCGCGCTTTGGTCTGGACTGTGTGATCTACATGGGCTCTACCGACATTCACCGCCAGCAGCCCAACGTGCAGCGCATGCAGCTGCTGGGCGCCAAGGTCGTGCCGGTCACGGCAGGCGATGGCACACTGAAAGACGCCATGAACGAAGCGTTGCGTGACTGGGTGACCAATGTCGACGATACCTTTTACATCATCGGCACCGTGGCGGGCCCGCACCCGTATCCGCAGCTGGTACGCGACTTCCAGTCCGTCATCGGCAAGGAAGTGCGCACCCAGATTCTCGAGAAGGAAGGGCGCCTGCCAGATTCACTGGTCGCCTGTATCGGTGGCGGCTCCAACGCGATGGGTCTGTTCCACCCCTTCCTTGATGATGAGAGTGTCGAGATCATTGGCGTGGAAGCCGCTGGTGAAGGCCTCGATACGCCACGCCATGCTGCCAGCCTCAAAGGCGGAAAGCCGGGCGTACTGCACGGTAACCGTACCTTCCTGCTGCAGGATGAAGAAGGACAGATCGGTGATGCTCATTCCATCTCGGCTGGGCTCGACTATCCGGGTATTGGTCCTGAGCATGCCTGGTTGCATGACATCAAGCGCGCAGAATATGTCGCTGCGACAGATCAGGAAGCATTGGATGCCTTCCAGATGCTGTGCCGTCTGGAAGGCATCATTCCGGCACTCGAGTCTGCTCACGCACTGGCGGAGGTCATCAAGCGCGCGCCCGAACTGCCGAAAGATCACCTGATGGTCGTTAATCTCAGCGGTCGTGGTGACAAGGATATGGCCACCGTCACGCATCATCTTGCTGATGAGCTTGGTTTGAATCCTGACGCCGCTTGAGTCTTGTTATTTCTTGAATCGTGCCTTGAGTTGCATCTCGATCGCCTTTTGCCCTTTTATGCCTGTGTGCGCTGACGGCGTGTGCAGGCCAGGAAATTCGGAGTCTACCGATGAGCATTTCCGCTACTGATACCGACAAGGCTGCGACTGACAGCCGTCTTGACCGTCGCTTTGCCGCTGTTCGTGCTGAAAGTCGTGCTGCACTGGTCACCTATATCACGGCCGGTGACCCAGGCTATGACGCTAGCCTAGCCACATTTCTTGGCATGGCAGAAGCTGGTGCCGACGTGATTGAGCTGGGCATGCCTTTCACCGACCCGATGGCGGATGGCTTGGCAATTCAGCACGCGACGCAACGGGCGCTGAAGGCTGGTCAGACAATGGATCGTACTCTTGCGATGGTCAGTGAGTTCCGCAAGCAGGATCAGGATACGCCGATCGTGCTGATGGGTTACTACAATCCGATCTATCGTCGTGGTGTGGCACGTTTCCTTGAGCAGGCGAGTGACGCCGGTGTTGATGGCTTGATTGTGGTTGATCTACCGCCTGAGCATGATGATGAGCTCTGTTTGCCAGCAGCACAGGCGGGCATCAGCTTCATCCGTCTTGCTACGCCGACGACCAATAGCGAGCGTCTACCGAGTGTGCTGGCCAACACGTCTGGCTTCCTCTATTACGTATCGAGCAATGGCGTAACCGGTGGCGCAGCGCCTACCGCTGAGAAGGTCGAGGCTGAAGTGGGGCGTATCCGCGAGCATACCGATATTCCTGTCGCAGTAGGTTTCGGTATTCGCACTGCGGAGCAGGCCGCGCGTATCGGGCGTTTTGCTGATGGTGTGGTGGTGGGGTCTGCATTGATTGATCTGCAAGCCAATGCAGAGACGCCAGAGCAAGGTACGCATGATGTTCATGCGTTGACGCGCGAGCTGGCCGATGCACTGAGATCCGCACGCAAGTGATGGGTTGCTATTCTGCGTAATGATCACCAGTAGTATTTAATACGACAACGCCCCAGCCTTTTCAGGTGGGGCGTTGTCGTGTATGGGCGTCTTGTTCGTGCTGCTGAAGGCACTCTCCTTCAGCGTCAGAGAGCCGGCAGTTGTGTCTCAAGCCAGTCATGTAACAGCTCGCGTACTTTTGCCTCATTGCTCCATTGCAGGATCAGGTGAGGGGCATCAGGCAGGTAATGCACCTCTAGAGTGGGGCGTGACATCTTGGGCCAGTCATTGACCAAACGCTTAATTGCCACACGAGGAACCGTCGTATCGCTACCGCCATGCAGTAGTAAGGTCGGCGGCAGAGTCGATGTGTGTGGGTTGCTCCCTGGATCATTATCCGTGCCACTTCTCGTGCCCCTATTCGACAGCATGGTGACACTGTCACTGGCTCTGTCCGTGAAGCGGATCAGACCATAGTAGGCATCAAAGCGCACCTCGTGGATGACGCGTGAATCATTGCTCAAGCGCGCCGCTGAAGTCGGCAGTAGCTCATGTGCAGGGTATTGACGCGGTACGCTGAGTGTCTGATTTGGTGCCAGGTGTGCTGTCAGCCATAGGCCAGCATTGTAGAGGTAGCGCAGGCGGATACCGCCTCGTACGCCGGGTGCTGCCAGTATTGCTCCACGCACATCAAGCTCAGGATGCTCGGCTAACGCCGTCAGTACCACCGATCCCCCCATGCTCTCGCCAGCCAATATCAATGGCAGCTCGGGATGGCGCTGGCGAAGCACCTGGGTTGCATCGATCAGATCATTGATCAGCAGTGCGCCTTCGGGCCATAGCCCTTTGTCATCAGATTCACCAAATCCGCGTTGGTCATAGGCGTAACTGACGATGCCTTGCTGGGCAAGCCATGGCCCTAGTGGCGCATACGCTAGTCGGAAATCTCCGTAGCTATGTAGCCCCAGCAGCATGGCGCGAGGAGGCATGTCTGCCACGGGGTGCCATGTTTGCCACGCCAAACGAGTGTTGTCGCGTGTGATCAGGGCTGTATTGCCATCTTGTTCGATAAGATGAGGCGTCGTTGTGATATTGCCAGGCGCCAGATAGTGCGGCAGGCAAGCACTGATGAGTGGGAGACAGCAGGTACCGGCCAGCAGCAGGTGGTGATATTTCATGTGCCGCAGGCCTCATGATCAGAATAGGAGAGGATAAGGTTGGACGAGCCGCAGGAGGTTCCCAATAGAAATAGATGCAGAAGCGGTCTTCGAGACGCTCTTGGGGTAGACAGGTTCGAAATCGATCGGCGCCCGAGCGTCAGCGTGGACCAGTAGCATGACAGCCTCTAGCTCTGCCATCTTTCAACGCAACGTGTTGCGGTACTATCACTCTAGGAAAAGCTGATATCGAGTATCAGGCATCAAATGCCAGGTATCCATGTTGCAAGATGTACGGCGCCCTTATCTTGCGACAATCGCCGGTAGCGTCGCGCGAGATACCGAAAGCACTTGTCGCTTTTTCGGGAGGAGATAGCATTGAGTCATTCGACATTAACTACCGGCTTATCCAGCATGACTTCTCTTCCTGTCGGGGAGGAAGAGCTAGAGAGCCTACGATTGGTGGTTCAGCACACGACTAACGGGGTGTGCTGTTATGGCATGGACGGTCGCATTCGTTGGGTCAATCCCGCCTTCGAGCTGCTGACGGGTTATACCGCCGCTGAACTGGCAGGTAGGGTACCTAGCGAGATGTTGATGGGATCTGAATCAAACCCTCTCGTTATTGCCCGGTTGCGTGAACAGCGCAGTCGTGGCGAATCCAGCGATGAAGAACTGGTGCACTACCATTCCAGCGGTCGCTCGCTGCGGCTACGTTTGCGCTGTATTCCGCTGCTGGGGATAGACGGTACGCCGGAAGGCTATCTTGGGCTACAGACCGATGTGACGCAGACGCGTCAGGCGCAAGCGCTCAGTCAGTCTCAGTTGACACTGCTGGAGGCCGTGGCCGCAGGGCAGCCCCTCGAACAGACCTTGATGGAATTGTGTATCGCGATTGAGAGTGCGGCCACACATGTTCATTCATCGCTACTGCTTCTTGATGAGGCGGGAGAGTACATCGTCTCAGGGGTGTCTCCACAGTTGCCTGAAGGTTTCATGTCTGCTGTGCGTGGTTTGCGTATTGGGGAGGGGGTCGGCACCTGCGGTACGGCCATGTGGCGGCGAGAGTGTGTGTTGACGAAGACACTGGCGACTGATCCCGCCTGGGAAGGATTTCGACACCATCCTCTGGCTTTGGGGCTTGAGGCATGCCTGTCGATGCCTGTTCTCGATAGTGCCGGAAACCCTATGGGTAGCTTTGCCTTTTACAGCGAGTCGAGAGAAGCGCTTGATACTGGTCATCAAAGCTTGCTCGAGGTGGCGGTGAACGTCGCTGGCCTTGCCATTGAGCGACATCGTCGTGATCAACAGCTGACTCATCAGGCGCTGCATGATGCTCTGACTGGCCTCCCCAATCGACGTCTACTGCGCCGCCATCTTTCGATGTTGGCTGATCAGGCGTTGGAAAGCGGAGAGGTCGGTGCTCTGATGTTGCTTGATCTTGACCACTTCAAACGCCTTAACGACGTGCTTGGGCATGATGCGGGAGATCGTGCCTTGATCCAGATTGCTTCTCGGCTTGAACAAATCATAGAGCCGGGTGACATGCTGGCTCGTCATGGTGGTGACGAATTCATTGTTCTACTGGCACCCCGCTCGGGCTCAATGCTTGAGGGAATGACAAGAGCTCGGCAGATGGGTGAGGTCATGCTTCAGCGATTGCGTGAACCGCTCGTATTGGAAGGGCGTACCCACCAGCTCTCCGGTTCGCTGGGAATCAGCCTATATCCACAGGTAGGCGGCGGATATCCTTCTCAGTCAGGCTCAAATGAAATCGACGAATGTGATACTTGGGGGCATTTGTTGCACGAGGCGGATATCGCCCTTTATGAGAGTAAAAGCGCAGGACGTGCTCGTTTGTGCTTTTTTTGCCCCGAGATGCGGCATCAGATAATCGCTGCTACCCGTATGGAACAGGCGCTGCGTCATGCGTTATCACGCCAGCAATTGAGCGTGCACTTGCAGCCTCAGTTCATGCTACCTGCTACTGGTGCGCCGTATCTGGTCGCAGCGGAAGCGCTGCTACGCTGGAATGACCCGACACTGGGCAATGTCTCGCCTGCGACCTTTATCCCTATCGCCGAGGAGTCTGGACTGATCGTCGAGCTAGGCCATTGGGTGCTGGAGCAGGTTTGCATGGCATTGGCTGATATGACGGTCAAGGGGCGTACTCTCCCTATGGCTGTGAACGTGAGCCAAGTACAGTTTCGGAATGCTGATTTTGTACCTCGTGTTGCCAGCCTGCTGAAGCGCCACATCTTTTCATCTGATTTGCTGCGTATCGAGTTGACTGAAAGTCTGGCGTCCGAAGATGAAGATGACGTGCTGGACAAGATTGATCAGCTGGCGGCGCTGGGGCTAAGCTTCTCGATCGATGACTTTGGTATTGGCTATTCCAACTTGGCGCGCCTACGACGTATGCCGCTCAGTGAGCTCAAGATAGACCGTAGTTTTATCAATGATCTGGTGAGCGAAAGCGATGTGGTAGATGCGCGAGTCCATTCCGTGCCTGGTAAAGTGGTAGTGAGTCATGGCAATGAGATAGTACGTGCCATGTTAGTCATGGCCCAAGCGCTGTCATTGGAAGTCGTGGCAGAAGGAGTCGAGGAGGAGTACCAGCTAGAGGTGTTGCGTCAGCTGGGCTGTCAGCGTGTTCAGGGGTTCTTGCTTGGGCGCCCTCAGCCAATGGAGAAGCTGATTCAGGCGTTCGAGGCAAGGGAGCTTGCTTAATGAATGGCATTAGCACGGGACTCGGGTTTATCTCGCGAGTTCAATGGCTTATAATCCTTCCCGCTTCGCCCTCTTAGCTCAGCTGGATAGAGCGGCCCCCTCCTAAGGGGCAGGTCGCAGGTTCGACTCCTGCAGGGGGCACCAGCAGTGCCTTTCCTCGTTTCTCTTATTTTTAGATGTTTTAGCTATCAATTAATGCATGGTTAATTATATACATTGGCTAAATGATTTGTGGTGTCGATATTTAAATGTATTTATAAAGCATCTTGCTGATATAGGTCTGTTTTCCATATTAATTGCTCATCTATCAATATAGAGAAGTGGTCTTAAGTATTGTTGCCGATGTTTCAGATTGTCTATCGGTTGGCATATGCGCGACGACGATGCATCTGCGCTTATAGAGAATTAACCACTATCTTGGATAACATTCTTGATCAGCCAGTCTCTGAACAGGACTGCAGCAGGGGATAGCGAGTGGTTATCAGTTGCGTACGTTTTTTGCTCTACGGAGCTTTCGCTTTCATGATCGTTACCCCATGCGCGCAGCTCATTTGGCTCTTCGCGAAAAGCTGTTGCTGCTCGAGTTGGCGCTCACTGGCAACGTTGCATACTTCATTCTTCTGGCATTGGCCGTGCCGTTAGCCGGAGTGGCGGTGGCAGCTTTGATCAATGGCCTGGTTTGCTCTGCGTAATGCTAGGCAACTCAAGGGCGAGAGTTTCTCTTCGCGCGAATGGTCAACACTGCTAGGTGTTGCAGCCGCAGTGGTCACCGCTGGAGCTTCCAGCTGAGCGCCTGTGGTTCTTTTTCGTGGCGGTGTTATCTGGACGATTCGCTCTGAAGAACGAACTTCGCGAGAGGCTTTTAGCGAGTATAAGGCGTGAGTGAGTACCTGAAGCGCTGGCTTTGATGCAGTGCGGCGCTCGCATAGAGTTTGTGTCGGTCGTGATTGCGTACTTGCCAAGGCGAAATTCCGAGCCTGCCTGCATATGGAGAGTACCTTCCTTATGCAGGCATTTCTATCTCGCTGATAGAGAGAGGAAGCTGCTTTTCTATCAATGGTAAATGATGACTCCAGGTAGTGCTGGGGAGTCACTTGTCCGTCGGCAGTGATAAAAATGCTTCCATTATCCTGGTATCGCGGAAGCGCTCGATTAACTCCGGATCTGAATCAATGACAGGCGGGTTGGCTAATCCTTCTCGTATCTTGGCTGCCAAGCCCTCAATACTATCTTCGGAAATCAGGCGCGCCTGATCATTGATCAGTACATTGCGAACACCGCCAGGTACATCGGGCGCAACGCATGGTGTGCCGCAGCACATGCTTTCGACGAGGACTATTCCAAAGGCTTCACTGCGAGAGCTGAGCACGAACAACCGCGCATGCTTCATCCACGGATAAGGGTTGAGGCGACTACCAATCAGGTGAACTCTGTCCTCGACACCGAGCTCCTTGATCAGATTCTCGATCATTTCCCGCTTCGGTCCATCGCCGACAATGACGAGATCTTCCTCTATCTCGGCTGCCAGGTAGGCTCTGATCAGCACATCCTGACGCTTTACATCCGATAGACGGCAGACCTGTACCACAAAGGGGCGCTTGGGAAGCTCGACAGATTCGTTAGCCATTTCTGCAATGGAATCCAGGTTACAGACATTGCCGATCGTGGCTAATCTACGCGGTGAAATATGATGTTGGGCGAGCAGACCTTCGAGTTGGAGGCGTACGTTATCGGTATTGCAGATTATTTGCTTATTGGCATATAAACGGCGGAGTAGAAACCGTTGACGCCAGCTGTCCTTGTTCTGCCCGGGCCAGGAGACGGTGACTTGCCAAAGGCGAGAGTCTTGCAGCGCCCAAACCGTTTCGAATGCTCCCTGTCCGCGCATGATGATGCGGTCGATAGGACCATGGCGATCTTCCAGCTTCTTGATGAAGCTGCGTAAGTAGTTCCCGCCATATAGCCCACGCCATACGAACCCTGAGCCCTTGATCAAGGGGGTCAGTAGCGCTCGGGTGAATATGTCGTAGACAAGGCCAATGCCTGTCTTTCGAAAGGCTTTGTCAAAATCGACTTGATGTAGATGTACGCCAGTGTCAGGCACAAGCTCTAATTCACCTTTGAGGACGAGCACATGAACTTCATGTCCCTCACGGTGCAATACGTTGGCAAGGTTGACGGTGTTGCGCTGAATGCCGCCAATATTGAGCTTGCGAACGACCAACAGGACGCGCTGTTTCATAGCAGGTTTCTATATCAGGAAGTGTCGGAGGATATGCGTATCCTACGCTGATCCTCAGAAAGGAGGAAATAGTACTCCTTCGCTGGTTTCTCTTGATGCAAAGCAGCATAGACGCTATTCCTACTGCCCTTATGTCTCTGAATTCTTGTTGTCAAGAGAGCATGACATGCTAGTGCCTATAAGCAATGGCAGTGATGTTTTATTTGTGACCGATGTTCGCTTTATTATCTGAGAAGCCTAAATATTATGAATGTTCTTATATTAAATATCTGAGATGTTTATCTTTCCCTCCTTGAAATCCAAAAGTTCCATGCTGGCTTATGGCTCGGCTAGCTTGCATTCTGTCGATGATGGGGTAGCCTACTCGCGCTTTACTGGTTGAGAGTCCCACCGTGTTCGAAGCTTTTGAGTGCACTGGCAGTTTGTGCCCCAGCCTTGGCGGTGAAGGCATTGAGCTGTCATTGGCGCCTTCGCAAGGATGTGATGGGCGTTGTCTGCCCATCACATCATTTGATGTCATTTCAAACCTAAGAATCCCTCCTGTATGCCTGATCAATCTCTGCCTTCTTCGTCTCGCGTGCGCCGCGCAACAGCAGACCGTCATTTTGATGGGCTAGCTGACAAGTTCGAGCGCGGATTTTATTCTACCGAGCGTGGACAGGTTCGCCTCGAGTTGACGCGACGGCTGCTGGAAGAGCGCTTTGCGAACCTGCCCGCCAGTGAAGTGCTGGAAATTGGCGCTGGGCTTGGTCAGACCGCACTCTGGTGGCTGACGCATGGACATCAGCTCACACTGGTTGAGCCATCAGGTGAAATGCGTGAGCGTGCGCAACAGCGGCTTGCAGAGTCGGCTGAGCAGGGTGTTCTGACAGAATCTGCTCTGGCTCGCCTGGCATGGTCTGGCGAGGACCTGCAGGGCTTTTCGGGCCGCGCCAAGCGCCAATGGCCGGTGGTTGTCTGTCATGCTGTGCTTGAATGGCTCGTCGCGCCACAACAGGGGTTTGCGCTATTGGCAGGCTTGTTGGCACCTGGTGGGGTCATGTCGCTCAGCGTCTTCAATCGTGATGCTCTGGCATTCTCGAATGTGACCAAGGGCAATTTCGACAAGACGCTGGAGGATCGCCTGGCGGGCTGGGGAACCGGCAAGCGCTTGACGCCTATCTCGCCACTGCGTGACGCCGAGATTCGTCAGTGGGCCAGTGATGCAGGACTTGAGGTCCGTGAACTTACCGGTCTGCGCGTTTTCCATGATTATCTGCGCTCGCGTGAACCACTGAGCAACACTGACATGCAAAAGCTGCTGGAGCTGGAGTGTCGTCACTGGCGTACGGTGCCCTTTGTCTATCTGGGGCGTTATCTGCACTACGAGCTAGTGCGTCCCGCCTGATTGACTGCTGTCTCGTTTGAATATGCTTCATAGCCGCACCCTTATTTCTGATCCCCCCTTTTTTACCCCGCTGGAGTCACCATGACCGCCCAAACCCCCGCCTGCCAGTTGCTTGAACGCCAGGATAGCGACTTTCGTGATTGGCTGTGGGTCGCGCCCCCTCGTGATGACTGGTGGTTGGCGGCTGATCGTCAACGCCGTGTATGGGGGCACGATACCGGTATCCTCAACGCCGCACGCGATGCTGAGCATCGGGTAAGCCATGCTGTCGCTTTTGCAGAGGCGCGTGCAGATGACGCCATTGCACACGCCGCCGGTGCTTTGTTGTTCTGGCCCAAGGCACATGCGTTGGGTGAGTGGTGGCTGGTGGCACTGTGTCATGTGCTACCCGCGGGTACGCCGATCAAGGTCGTGGGGGAGGTCAATGGTGGCATCAAGCGCGCCGAGCGCATTCTCAAGGCGCTCGGCATGGTGGCACGCAAGGATGATACGGCGCGGCGCTGTCAGCTGTGGTCGTCCACGACTCGTGAGCTCACTCCTGATCTGGCGGCGAGCGCAGACTCACCTCTCGCCGTCGAAGGGCAGTGGACAGAGGGCTGGGGCGAGTTTGAAGCCTTGGATATGCGCCTGACTAGCCATCCCGGTCTTTATGGCAATGCCAAGCTGGATCCGGGCACTGCGCTTCTACTGGGTAGCCTGCCGACGCGTGGTTACAAGCGTGCGCTGGATATCGGCGCTGGCGACGGCGTCATCAGCTGCTGGCTAGCCAAGCATGGTGCTCGTGTGATGGCAGGTGACGTGAGTGCCTTTGCGGTGGAGGCCACTCAGCGCAGCCTGGCGCTCAATGGCCTCGAGGGAGACGTGCGCCTCAGCGATGTCTTCTCGGCCTTTGAAGGAGAGCGTTTTGAGGCGATCGTCGCCAATCCGCCATTTCATCATGAGCGCGATATCGACTATGGACCTGCCGCACGGCTGATTCGTCAGGCGTCGGATCACCTGATGCCCGGCGGAACGCTGACGCTGGTCGCCAATGCCTTCCTGCCGTACCCGGACCTGCTTCAGGCCGCTTTCGGTGAATTTGAAGTGCTCGCTGATACGCGGCAGTTCAAGGTCTATCGTGCCCGCAAGGCGCGCTGATACTCGTATCACTCTAGAGTTGGTCACTCCTCCGATGATTGATAGCGGATAGCCGTGACGATATAGATCGTCTTTCCGCCCGGCGCTGTCACGCTCACTTCATCATCCAGCCCCTTGCCCAGCAATGCCTTGGCAAGGGGGGCATCGACGCTGATCCAGCGGCGAGGATTGTCGGTCTCATCGGGGCCGACGATACGAATCTCCATTTCTTCTCCTTGTGCATCCTCCAGTGTCACGAACGCCGCGAAATACACCTTGTCCTGATCTGCCGGTAGGCGATCCACTACCGTCAACTTATCGAGGCGTTTTTCCAGATAAGCGATACGCGCGATCGTCTGATTGAGCGCTTTCTTGTTGTACGTATAGTCCGCGTTCTCACTACGATCGCCCATGGCGGCAGCTTCACCTGTCTTACGTGAGAGTTCCGGTCGTCTCACGCGACGCAGATGATCGATAAGGCCTTTCATGTGCGCGTAGCCTTGCGGGGTGATCACGTTGCTCTTCTTTTCCTGGCGCGGGTCAGTCTTGGGATCGCGCCAACGCGTCATGTTGCGGCCTTGCATGAGCCTCTCCAGAGTTTATGCGATGGTCCGGTCTGCGTTGAGGTTTGCGACCAAGGAGTATTGGCAACTAATTCAAACGTTCGTTACAGTTTTGACATGCCTGTCGAAGAAGCTATCTCACATGCCATGTGCTTGCCATGCAATTCCACTAACAATAACGAATGCTAGGGAGCTGTCCATGCTGTCATCTCAATCAGGTTCACGTCGTGCCACACGTCATCTGAGTCATCTGCTGATATCCGGAAGTATGGCGCTGAGTATTACGCTGGTCGGTATGACTGGTGCCTATGCTGCAGAGGGTGATGATGCTGTTTTTCCGCTCATGAAGCGTTGGGCTCAGATCAACTATCAGTCTACCGGCGATGCGCAGGAAAAGGGCATGGAAGGGCTCGGCAAGGAGGCCAGAGCGTTGGCGGACCAGTACCCAGGCAACGCCCATGTATTGACTTGGGAGGGCATAATCTTGGCCTCTTGGGCCAAAGCGCGAGGCGGCCTGGGTGCGCTAGATCTTGCCAAGGAAGCAAAAGCCACGCTTGAACAGGCCATCACGCTTGATCCGCGCGGTGATAATGCTTCGGCTTATG
Organism: Cobetia sp. QF-1; assembly: GCF_002213105.1. NCBI lineage: Bacteria > Pseudomonadati > Pseudomonadota > Gammaproteobacteria > Oceanospirillales > Halomonadaceae > Cobetia > Cobetia sp. QF-1. Next base: position 232,248 of record NZ_NBVS01000001.1, on the reverse strand, counting down.
TGACGCTTGGGGCGCTCTATGACAAGGCGCCGGGGTGGCCGGTCGGCTTTGGTGATGATGAAAAGGCTGGTGAGGTGCTGCGCAAGGGGCTTGAGATCAGTCCAGATGGCATGGATACCAACTTCTATTATGCGGACTATCTCGCGTCCGAAGGCGAGGATGCCAAGGCGCTCGAGTACGCTCAAAAGGCGCTCAATGGTCCGGCGCGCCCTAATCGCGAGCTGGCAGATCAAGAGCTAAAGAAGGAAATACAGGCGTTGATCACGCGACTGAAATAATCTTCACAACAGCCACGAACATGTAGACTTTCTTGCTGCCCGAGCGGACTTTCCGCCCGGGCAGCGTCGTATTGGCAAGATGTGAGGTGAGTCTCTGACGTCGAGGTGCGGGCTGGTCAGCGCTGTCAGTGGTCGGGATAATGGCGCTTCAGCCAAGGAGGATGCATGAGCGATAGGCAAGAGCACGTGGCAGGTGAACAGGTATTCGCGCATGCGGATGTCGAAAATGTCGAAACCAAAGTACTGCAGGAAGGTTTCTTCCGACTTGAGCAACGTCAGTTGCGTCATAGGCGCTTCAATGGTGGCTGGAGTGATGTCATCAATCGCGAAGTGCACGTACGCCATGATGCCGTCGGTGTATTGCCCTACGACCCCGTGCATGATCGCGTGGTGTTCGTCGAGCAGATACGTGCAGGCATGCTCGACGATGAGCGGACTCCCTGGAGTTTGGAGCCGATTGCCGGTTTGGTAGATAAAGACGAGAGCGCTGCCGAAGTGGCGCGCCGCGAAGCAGACGAAGAGGCTGGGTGCGAGCTCTCAGAGCTGATTGAGCTGTATCGTTATTATCCCAGTCCAGGTGCCTGTACTGAACAAGTCACCCTGTTCATCGGGCTGTGTGACAGCAGTGGGGTGGGCGGTGTGCATGGGTTGGCTGAAGAGAATGAGGACATCCGTGTTCACGTCCTCGACTTTCAGGCAGCGGTGGATCTACTGGAACAGGGCCGCCTCGGTAATGCCATGGCCATCATGGCAATGCAGTGGTTGCTGAAAGAGCGCGCCTCTCTTCGCGTGATGAAAGCTTGAGCCGTGCTGACTGAGCCACACCACTTGATCGGCGTCTGGCAAGCCCTGCTGGCTCACGCTGTGAATCTGGCCGACGCCAGAAGAGCTGCTATCCTTGGCTTCATCTCGAGAGAGGCTTCATCTTTGAGGCGCCTGAGTAAAGAGGGCAGGTGCACAAGGTGTAGGTTCGAGGCTTGAAGTTGAAAAGGTTGACCTCAAGACAGTGCACTTCACTCCATATCTTCTCCTGCCACGAACCATTACCGTGGCAGAAGACAACAGGTTCGCAAGGAGCTCGCCCATGCAGGTCAAGAAAGCCTATGTGGCTGACCTTAAAGCACTCCATGCTGAGTGCGGGTCCAACTATCTACGCCTTACACGTATCCTCGGTAAGGTTGAGGCCGGTGACAGCTTTGCCTTTCCGTTATCTGGCAGCCAAGGCGATTTCGGCACCTTGCTGTTGGAAGTCGTCGAGTGCGCGCCTTACACCACCATGGTGACGGTAGCCCAGACGGGCGTACTCGATCACATCATCGATTCACCTCGCATGAGTGTGCATCTCTATCACGATGTCCGCATGGCGGAAGTCACTGACTTTCAGCGTCAGCGTCATTTCGAAGGACGTAATCGCTATCCTAATCCACGCATGCATCAGCCGGATGAGAAGCTTCAGCTCAATCGCTTTCTGGGAGAGTGGCTGACTCACGTGCAAGCCTTCGGGCAGGCTGATGTCCCCGAGTTGCCCTGATGCTTGTTGAGCCGTGTTGCTAAACTGGTTGGTTACTGATCCCCTTGCCATGACAACGCCGCGATGGCTTTGCTGTGCTGGTGTTCCTACACCTCCTGCCCCGTCTGCTCGAGAGACTGATGCGACTGATACAGATAAGTGACTGCCACCTGCGCGCTAATCCTGAAGCGCGTTCACGACTGGGTTTTCCGTTACATCAGCTGGAGTCAGTGATAGCGCATGCTGCGAGCCTGCGCCCGGACATTCTGCTGGTGACCGGCGATGTCAGTCAGGATGAGAGCCCTGCCTCTTATCGGTTAGCCGCTGGCGCCTTTGATAGCGTCGGTTGTCCGTGGTTCTGGTTTGCGGGTAATCACGACCATCCTGATTTCATGCAGGAGCTGCGCCCCTTTCACTCCGAACTGGACCTCGGTGACTGGCGCCTGCTGTGCCTCGATTCGCGTGTTCCAGGCCAGGCCGGTGGTGAGTTAGGGAGTGATCAACTGGCCGAGCTGGCGCTGTCATTGGAATTGTCGCTTGAACAAGATCCGCGGCCGATCCTGCTGGCCATGCATCATCATCCGCTGCCGATTGGATCGACGTGGATGGATGCGTTGGGGCTGGCCGACCGTGATGTCTTCTGGGAGACATTGAGCGCTTATCCGCAGGTCAAGGCTGTGCTGTGTGGACATATCCACCAGGCATTTGCCAGTGAGCAGGGCAATGTGGCCGTCTATGGCGTGCCTTCCACCTCGGACCAGTTTGCACCTCTCAGTCATGACTTCGCGGTTGACGAAGCGGCTCGCCCGGGCTTCAGAGTCGTGGACCTCGACAGTGAGCGACTCGAGACCTGGGTGGAGCGTGTCAGCTTGTGAACGGCAGCGTGCTGCGCGTCGCAGGGGTGACATGCGCAGGCGATGGTGGATTAAATATGCCTTTTTGGTCTTAAAAGATAGTTTCTGATTCTTTGACGTTATCAAGGTCGTGCGGTTACCGTGTCAGTATTCAGCATGTTCCGTGGGCGGTCTGTGAGAGTGAGGCGCTGGATCTACCTGCTCGATCGACCTGACCTGCGGGCACGCCCACTGATTGTCACGGGCCGCCTTTCGGGGCGACTCCCAGCGCTCACGAGGTTGCCGCACGCGATGCTTACCCCCGAACGTCAGACCCACCTCAAGCAGCTCGAGGCCGAGTCCATCCACATTATCCGTGAGGTGGCGGCCGAGTTCGCCAATCCGGTCATGCTATATTCCATCGGCAAGGACTCTGCGGTGATGCTGCACTTGGCACGCAAGGCTTTTGCGCCGGGCGTTCCGCCGTTCCCGCTGATGCACGTCAACACCACCTGGAAATTCCAGGAAATGATCAAGTTCCGCGATGAGATGGCCGCGGAAGTGGGCATGGAGCTGATCGAGCACATCAATCAGGAAGGGGTTGCTGCGGGTATCAATCCGTTTGATCACGGCAGTGCCAAGTACACCGACATCATGAAGACTGCTGGTCTCAAGCAGGCGCTCGACAAGTACGGCTTTGATGCCGCCTTCGGTGGTGCACGCCGTGATGAAGAAGCCTCGCGTGCCAAAGAACGTGTCTACTCCTTCCGTGACCAGTACCACCGCTGGGACCCGAAGAATCAGCGCCCGGAGCTGTGGAACATCTACAACTCCAAGATCAACAAGGGTGAGTCGATTCGTGTGTTCCCGCTTTCCAACTGGACCGAGCTGGATATCTGGCAGTACATCTATCTTGAATCCATCAAGATCGTGCCGCTGTACTACTCCGCCTTGCGCCCAGTCGTGAAGCGCGATGGTCTCGACATCATGGTTGATGATGACCGCCTGCCGCTGGCCGAAGGCGAAGTGCCGGAAATGAAGTCCGTGCGTTTCCGTACCCTGGGCTGCTACCCGCTGACCGGCGCCGTGGAATCCACTGCCGCGACCCTGCCGGAAATCATCCAGGAAATGCTGCTGACGCGTACCAGCGAGCGCTCCGGTCGTGCGATTGATCACGACCAGGCGGGCTCGATGGAGAAGAAGAAGCGCGAAGGCTACTTCTAAGCCAACACTCGTTTTTCTGAATTCATTGAATATCGTCTAATGAGCAGGCTTGTAGCCTCATATTACGAAGGCTCGCCGATCTCATCAGGCGCATGACAGCGGCAAGGAGAAGACTGTGTCCCACGCGTCAGACAAGATTTCCGCGGATATCGAAGCCTATCTGCAAGAACATGAGCAAAAGGATCTGCTGCGTTTCATTACCTGCGGCAGTGTCGATGACGGCAAATCGACCCTGATTGGGCGCTTGCTGTTTGATTCCAAGTTGATTTATGAAGATCAGCTCGCTTCCATTACTCAAGCCTCCAAGACCAGCGGTACCACCGGTGACGAAGTCGATCTGGCGCTGCTGGTCGATGGCCTGCAGTCCGAGCGTGAGCAGGGCATCACCATCGATGTGGCTTACCGGTTCTTCTCTACCGACAAGCGCAAGTTCATCATCGCTGACACCCCGGGGCATGAGCAGTACACCCGCAACATGGCAACGGGTGCATCCTCCGCGAGCCTGGCGATCATCCTGATCGATGCTCGCTACGGTGTGCAGACCCAGACGCGCCGTCACAGCTTCATCGCCGACCTGCTGGGTATCCAGCATCTGGTGATCGCGGTCAACAAGATGGACCTGGTCGAATACTCCGAGGCGCGCTTTGACGAGATTGTCGCTGAGTATCAAGAATTTGCTGACAAGTTGAATGCACCGGATATCCGCTTCGTGCCGATGTCTGCGCTCAAGGGTGACAACGTCGTCAATCGTAGCCCGTCACTGGACTGGTATACCGTCGATGGCCAGGCAGGCCCCTCCTTGCTGGAAGTGTTGGAAACCGTCGAGCTGACGCAAGACCAGAATCTCAGCGATCTGCGCTTCCCGGTTCAGTACGTCAACCGGCCCAATCTCGACTTTCGTGGCTACTGTGGCACGTTGGCGGCAGGTGTGGCGCGTCCCGGTGACAGCATCAAGGTGTTGCCGTCAGGCAAGATTTCGACCATCGAGCGTATCGTGACATTCGACGGGGATCTTGACGTGGCCTATCCGGGTCAGGCCATTACGCTGACCCTGAATGACGAGATCGATATCTCGCGTGGTGACTGGCTGGTGGCGGCAGATGCCGAATTGCCTATCGCCAATGCGTTGGAAGCCGATGTCGTCTGGATGCATGAGAAGCCGCTGGAAGCGGGCCGTCAGTACGATATCAAGCTGGCAACACGCGATCTGACTGGCCAGGTCAGTGCCATCGACTATCTCTACGACGTCAATACACTTGAGCATCACGTTGGCGAGAGTCTCGCGCTCAATGCCATCGGCCGCGTTCAGATTGAACTGACGCAGTCCGTGCCGGTGGATGATTACCGTTCAATTCCGGGTACTGGTAGCTTTATCATCATCGACCGTTTGAGCAATGTCACTGTCGGCGCAGGTATGATTCGTGGCGTCGGCCGTGCGGCAGGACAGCAGTCATCTCGCCAGACCGATTGGGCTGCTTTTGAGTCTGATCTCAATGCGCTGGTGCGTAAGCACTTCCCGCACTGGGAAGCGCGCGATATCCGCGAGTTGCTGGGCCGGGCTCATTGAGCAAGGTTCGTTAAGCGAGATACGAGATAACAATAACGCTGGGCACGCAATAACAACACGGCTTGTACGATAGGAAGCTGGTGATAGAAAAAGCCCCCATGACCGTAAGGTCATGGGGGCTTTTTATCGAGGTGTTTTTGGTCACCATTCGCTCAGGATTATCCACCTAAGCGAGCTTGTATCAGGCGATAGCAGGCTCAGCGGTGATCGTGATTGACGGCCCGAAGTGCTCGTAATGGCAGTGAGAGACCGGTACGCCAAGAGTCGTCAGCGTTTTGATCATGGCCTGCATGAAGCCATGTGGGCCGATGACGAAGGCTTCAAGTGCTTCTGCGCTGACATTGTTGTCTACGAGCTGTCTGGCCAGCCAGTCGCGCTCGATCACTCCCAGGTGGGCGTGTCTTGGCAGAGTGTCAGCCTGCTCGTAGCACACTTGATAGTGCAGCTGGTCAGGATGTTGAGCAGCGAGTGCTGTCAGGGAGGCATCGAAGGCATGAACGTCAGGATTACGCGCAGCGTGCAGGTAGATGATCTGACGGCCAGCGGCCAGTGCGGCGTCCAGTAGCGGCAACATGGGCGTCTGGCCAACCCCCGCTGACAGCAGCAATACCGGGCCTTGGTGGTCGCCGAGCGTTAGCTCACCACCCGGCGGCAGCAGATCAATTTCGTCGCCGACCGTCAATGAATGCAGGTAGTTGCTTGATTGGCCATGTGGTTCGCGTTTGACCGAGATGCGGCAGAACGCATCGTTAGGCGTATGTGACAGGCTGTAGTGGCGATGAATGGCGCCGTTAGGTGTCACCAGGCGCATGCCGATGTACTGGCCCGGCGTGAAGGAGAACAGCGGGCCCTCCAGAGGTTCCAGATACAGCGAGCGGATTTCGCTGCTTTCATCGTGCAGGCGAGCGATGCGGAAACGACGCAACCCTTGCCAACCGCCACGCGTCGCGGCAAAGCTGTCGTAGCGACCTTGCTCGGCAGCAATCAGTACGTCCGCCAGTTCACCGTAGAGTGCGCCCCAGGCATCGGCGATTTCCGGCGTCACGGCGTCACCCAGTACTTCACCGATAGCCGCCATCAGACATTCACCGACGATGGGGTAGTGCTCCGGCAGAATGTTGAGCGACACATGCTTGCTGATGACTGGCGCGAGCAGGCGATTGACTGCTTCGCGGGAATGACGGGCACCAACATACGCCAGTACTGCACCCGCCAGGGCGCGAGCTTGCCCACCACTGGATTGGTGCGTCTGGTTGAATAGCGGCTTGACCTCAGGATAACGCTCGAACATCAGCGGGTAGAAACGCGCGGTGATGGTATTGAGATGCTCAGCTACCACGGGAGCAGTGGCGGCGATGAGGTCTTCCTGGGCGATGGTCAGCATGGCGGTACCTTGTCGTAGAGAGAAGCCGAGATGAAGTCTGGCGTAAAGGCACTCCTATACAGCAAATAGCGTGCCAACTATTGGCAGTATTGATGCCGCGGCTTGGTTAGAGATGATGTGTTTAGTACACGCATTCGAGTTGTGTGTTTTTTACACGATAGATGTGATAATGACATCATTTTTGATGCGTCCGGCATTGTCTTGGATATTGCCGGGCGCGCTGCCAGATATCCTGACGCTGCTGCGTGATGTGAGGTTTTGATGCCTGATGAGCGTTTCCCCGAGTACGATCACCCTATTGCCGCGTTGGCCGATTGGCTGGCCGTGCACCTGGCTGATGCCAATAAACTGACGCAACGGCCATTGCCATGGTCACGTCTACTGACAGCAATCATGCATCAGGTGCCTGGTGAGGCGGCGACGCTGATGCGCTATCTACCCGAGCGTGATGAATTGGTGCCGCTCGCCATATTCGGGTTGCCTGCCGAAGTGCGAGGACGTCGCTTTCCGCTGGCTGAGCATCCGCGCCTCAAAGCGATTGCTGGGCATAAAGGTGTCTATCGTTTTGCAACGGATTGTGACCTGCCTGATCCCTTTGATGGCCTGCTGGGTGAAGCGCATGAGCATCAGACGGCTGACAATGCAAAGCATGATCTGTTGGTGCACGACTGTGCCGGTATCGCACTGCGTGATGGTGACATCCTGCTGGGGGTGATGACCTTCGATGCGCTGACGCCCGGTGTTCTTGCGCCACTGGCACAGGTGGAGTCACTAGAGCCTCTGGAAATGCGCGAGCCATCGTTCAGCCAAACGCCAGAGTACGCTGAATTGAGAGGGTTGCTGTCGTTGCCACTGCGTTGCCTGATGTTGGTACGTGAGCGTGAAGCCACGCATACGCAGGGGCTTGTGCCACGCCCACAGGCGTTGTCACCGGTGACACTGATGAGCTGTCCGCAACGCGGGCCGGCGATGGCACGATTGGAAGCTCAATTGGAGGCCGTCGCCGATACCGACATGACGGTGCTGGTTCAGGGCGAGACGGGTGTAGGCAAGGAGGGTGTGGTTCAGCGCCTGCACGACGCATCCCGTCGTGCGGCCAGACCTCTGGTGCGTATCAACTGTGCGGCATTGTCACCAGATCTGGTCGAGAGTGCATTGTTCGGCCATCGCCGCGGTGCCTTCTCAGGGGCGACGCATGACCATCGTGGCCACTTCGTGATGGCCGATGGCGGCACCTTGCTGCTCGATGAGATCGGGGAGCTACCGCTATCACTGCAGCCCAAGCTGCTGCGAGTGCTACAGGAGGGCGAGCTACAGCCGCTGGGTAGTGATCGGGTCGTCAAGGTAGATGTGCGCGTGGTAGCGGCAACCAACCGTGACCTTGAGGCCGAAGTCGCTGCTGGGCATTTTCGCGAAGACCTCTATCATCGTCTGAGTGTCTACCCGCTGCAGGTGCCGCCGTTGCGCGAGCGCGGGCGTGGCGACCTGCTGGCGTTGGCCGGTACCTTTCTTGAACACAACCGCACCCGTCTCGGGTTGGGCAACTTGCGTCTGACACCGGGGGCAGAGCGGGCACTCTGTGAGTATCCGTGGCCGGGGAATGTGCGTGAACTGGACCATTGCGTGAGTCGCGCCGCACTGCATGCACGTCTCTCTCAGGCTCCCAAGTCGCGCGCCGACGGTCGGCAGCTGGTGGTGATCACACCGGAGCTGTTGGCATTGGAGGTCGGATCGACGTCGCCAGAGCGCGCGGAGAGTGCAGGCTCAGCCTCGCGAGCGCAAGGTAAGCTCGGGGAGGCGGTGGCAGGCAGCGATGACGTATGCCAGAAGAGGCAGAGTGCCGTGTATGTGCCCACACAAGAAGCCGGTCTTCGCGATGCGACTGAAGGATTTCAGCGTGAGCACATTCGTCAGATATGGCAGGACTGTGAGGGCAACTGGGCAGAGGCAGCACGCCGCCTCAAGGTCGATCGCGGAAATCTGTATCGTCAGGCTAGGCGCCTTGGAGTGATATAGCACTGCCTATGCATGATGCCCGCGCCGGATCAGGCGCGAGTGGCAATCAGTACGGCACGACGCGGCGCGGGATGGCCTTCACGGGTCAGGCTGGGGTCATCCGGATCGAGAAAATCACTCAGTGAGTGATAGGCCATCCAGTCGGTGGCGCGCTGCTCATCAAGCGTTGTCATGGCTTCATCGACGATACGCACGTCCTTGAAGCCAGCGCGTTCACACCAGTGAGCTAGCGCCTGAGAGGACGGCAGGAAGTAGACGTTGGGCATCGCGGCGTAGCGCTCGCCGGGCATCAGTACCGTCGTCACGTCACCTTCCACCACCAGGGTTTCCAGCACCAGTTCTCCGCCGGGGCGCAGGGCATCGCGCAGCTGGAAGAGGTGATCCATCGGCGAGGGACGATGATAGAGCACCCCCATCGAGAACACGGTGTCGAAGGCAGCCATCTTCGCGGGGACGTCCTCGATGCCCACCGGCAGGAAGTGCAGATTGCGCCCCTGGGGGTGGTCCGCGCCGATGAAGTGACGCACGGCATGGAACTGGCAGTAGAAGCGCGGGGAAGGGTCGATCACCAGCGTGAAGGCAGCACCAGCGCCGACCATGCGCCAGCCGTGGTAACCATTGCCGCCCCCGACATCCAGCACGCGACGGTGAGTGAGGTCCGAGAGATGCGGCGCAAGGCGCTGCCACTTCCAGTCGGAGCGCCATTCGGTGTCGATATAGAGCTCGTCGAGCTGATAGGGGCCTTTGCGCCACGGCATCATGGCGCGTAGCAGATTCTCGCTCTGGCGTTGCTGGCCCGTGCTCAGGCCTGTCGGGAAGCGAGCGCCCACGCGGTCGGCGTCCAGCTGCACCTCGCGTTCGATGGGTAGCGTCGGCAGCTTCTCCAGTGCCCCATGCCAGGCCTTGAGGTCAGCGTGACGTTTGCGATCCAGGCCTTCCGTCAGCTGAACGGGCAGGGCGCCCAGCCAGCGAGCAAAGCCGTCGCCGATGGCGCCCGGTTCGCAGGCAAGCTCAGTGAAGGCGCGGTAAAGATCACGATCGTAGGGGGAAATACTCATGCGGCAGGTCTGGTCCATGCAGGGCGTGACAGTCAATCAGCAGCTTTGAAAGCGACCATCGAGGCGAAATTCAGATACTGGAGCCAGGTATGGCTACGTACGAAGCCGGCGCGCGCCAGGCGGGCATGATGCGTGTTCAGGCTGTCCGGCTTCATCACATCCTCCAATGCCTCGCGCTTCTGCGAAATCTCGAGATCCGAGTAGCCATTGGCGCGTTTGAAATCGTGGTAACGCTCGATCAGCCAGGCATTCTCGACGGGATCATCGCTGATGATCTTCTCAGAGAGGATCAGCATGCCGCCGGGCTCCAGCGTCGCGTAAAGCTTGTCGATCACGGCGTCACGGTCTTCTGGCGGCAGAAACTGCAGCGTGAAGTTGACCACGATCATGCCGGCCGGCTGATAGTCGAGAGTGCGAATATCTGCCTGGTTGACGTTGATGCGATGCTCGGGGAAGGCCTCGGCCAGCTCGCGACTGGCGCGCTCGACCATTGGCGCAGAGAGGTCAATTGCCTCGATCTCGATATCCTCTGGTGCCATCTCGCGGGCCAGTGCCATGCTGGCAGCGCCCAGTGAGCATCCCAGGTCATAAACACGCGCGCCAGGGCGCAGATGAGCCCGTGCCATCAGCCCTAGCATGGCGATGATCTGACCGTACCCCGGCACCGAACGGCGCAGCATGTCCGGGAAGCAGCTGACGACCTGTTCGTCAAAGGAGAAGCTGGCAACACGGTCAAGGGGTGTCGTAAATATCGCGTCACGGTAAGATGCATCACTCATGGATCAAGGCTTCATCGGGCTATGGGCCTGGGCGACATGCCAGTGGCCGTGGAGCGGCTGGGCTGAGCGCCCCGCTGGGCCCGCCATTCTACGCACTCAGGGCGCGTGACGCACCCGTCGCGATAGATCGATGATACCTCCATCAACCGATTTCAGGCCGGGCCATGCAGGGCCGGTCGATACACTTCAAGGAGAGAGGTGGCCATGTCCACTCCATCGTCAGCACGTTCTGCCCGCCGCAACAGCCAGGCCTGGCAGGCCCTTGCACGCCATCACGAAGAGCAGATGGCTGACGTGCACCTGAAGGACCTGTTCGCGGATGATGCCGCGCAGGGTCGCGACCGGGTGGCCATGTTCACGCGTTCGGCGGCAGGTCTGCGCCTGGATCTCTCGAAGCAGCGCCTCACCGGCAAGACGCTTGAGCTGCTGCTGGAGCTGGCGCGCGAGACGGGTGTCGAGCAGGGCATCAAGCGTCTGCTGGCCGGTGAGCATGTCAATCGCTCGGAAGACCGCCCGGCCCTGCATGCCGCACTACGCCTGCCACGCTCCGTCAGTCTGGAAGTGGATGGTGAGGACGTCGTGCCGGCCATCCACGAAAGCCTCGAGCATCTGGCCGAGATGGTGGAGACCTTTCACAGTGGCCAATGGCGCGGCGCCACGGGCAAGCCGATCACCGATGTCGTCAATCTCGGTGTGGGTGGCTCGGACCTCGGCCCGCTGATGGTCTCCAGTGCGCTCAATGATTGTCGTCCCAAGGGCATCCATGAGATCGGTGTGCACTTCGCGTCGACCATGGATGGCTCCCAGCTGGCGGATTATCTGGAGTCACTCAGCCCTGAAACGACCCTGTTCGTGCTGTCCTCCAAGTCGTTCTCCACCATCGATACGCTATCCAACGCGCGTACCGCACGTGACTGGCTGAGATCGCGCCTTGATCCTGAAGGACGTCTGGAAGCGCTGATCAATCGTCAGCACTTCATTGGCGCCTCCGCCAAGCCGGAGAAGATGAGCGAGTGGGGCATCGCGCCGGAACACCAGCTGCTGTTCTGGGACTGGGTCGGTGGGCGTTATTCGCTGTGGGGGACGATTGGCCTGCCTATCGCGCTGAACGTTGGCATGGATAATTTCCGTCGTTTGCTGGCCGGTGCGCATACGCTGGATGAGCACTTCCGTACTGCACCGCTGGAAGACAATCTGCCGGTATTGCTGGCGCTGGCCGGTATCTGGAACAACAATTTCCTGGATATTCGTGCCCACTCCATTCTGCCCTACGACGGACGCCTGGAATATTTCGCCAGCTATCTCGAGCAGCTGGAAATGGAATCCAACGGAAAATCCGTCACCAATGACGGTGAGATGATCGATTACTCCACCTGTCCAGTGCTGTGGGGGCAGTTGGGGCCGAATGCTCAGCACGCCTTCTACCAGCTGCTGCATCAGGGGACCCAGGCGGTCGAATGTGATTTCATCGCGCCGATGTGTCGTTATGATCACATCGAAGATGCTGAAACTCGCGGGCACCTCAAGGCGCAGCATCGTCTGACGTTGGCCAACTGCTTTGCTCAATCACGCGTATTGATGCTGGGTGATGATGCTATTCCAGGTGACGAAGAACAGCCGAATCACAAGCGTTATCGTGGTAACCAGCCGTCGACGACATTGTTGCTCGAGACATTGACGCCGGAAACGCTGGGCGCATTGATTGCACTGTATGAGCAGAAGGTCTTCGTGCAAGCCACTATCTGGGACATCAATCCCTTTGATCAATGGGGCGTGGAGCTCGGCAAGCAAATTGCCACGGCGACGGAAGCCACCATGACCAGTGGCGAAGGCTTCGGGAGCCTCGATGCCTCTAGTCGAGCACTGATCGAGGCGATATGGACGGCGCAGGGACAAGATCCGCGACGTTGAGAAGTGCTGTATTGAAGAGTCTCGGTATCTGTTGATTTATACAGTATTCTCGCTATCCTATAAGCGAATCAATCGTTTACACTAGACAGCATGACGTGGGCCAAGAGTGATCTCCATGGAGAGGCCTCTTGAGCCCGCGTGGTGTCGGGAGTACTGATGGCCAGTCCCCAATCCCCCGTGAGTACAGCACCCGTCAGGGGCTTGCTCTACCTGCATGGCTTCAACTCGGCCAATTGCTCTCCCAAGGCCAGGTTGATGCAGCGTGCAGCTGAGCAGTTCGGCTTGCCCTGCGTAATGCCGGATATTCCGCCAGAGCCCATAGCGGGTCAGGCAGCCGTTGATACGGCTTATCATGAGCTGTGTGTGCAGCTGGCGCTGGACCCTGCTGATCCTGTCTGCGATGACGCCATCATGGTGATCGGCAGCTCGATGGGAGGCTTTCTGGCTACCTGGCTGGTGGCGCGTGAGGCAGCGCGCCTCGACGGCCCAGCGGGCCCACAGCAGAGCGTGCTGCGACAAGGGCCACGCAGTGTGCTGATCAACCCGGCAGTACGCCCCACTCGATTGGTCAGCGCCTGGCTTGGTTCGACACATGCCAATCCTTATACCGGTGTGACCTTTACGGTCACCGAGGATTTCGGTCCGGGTCTGACAGCATTGGAGGCCGGTCCTGTGACGCCACAGCGTACATTGGTGCTGTTGGCCACGGCCGATGAGACATTGGACGTCAACGATGCCGCAGGGCTCTATCAAGAGTGCCGATTGGTGATTACCCCGGGCGGTGATCACGGCTTTGCGCAGCTGGCGGAGTATCTGCCAGCCATCATGGCGCACGGTGGTTATCGGCTGGCACCGGATGTCGCGGCCTCGCTGCATGTCGCACCGATCTGAGGGCCGGCTAGTGCATCTGCCCAATCAGTATCTCGACATCACACTCTTCAGGAATCGGGTTCATTTCTCAGCTATCGGCTTTGCTGACAATGAGAGATGAATCGGACGTCAACACCAAGGACACAAGGCTGCGATGAGTCAGTACAGCGCCAGTTCCATCGAGGTCCTCTCCGGCCTCGAACCGGTCCGCAAGCGGCCCGGTATGTATACCGATACGTCTCGGCCCAACCATCTGGTTCAGGAAGTCATCGATAACTCCGTCGATGAGGCGTTGGCCGGCCACGCGAAAGAAGTGCGCGTACGTCTGTTGGAAAACGGCGGCATCGAAGTGGCAGATGATGGTCGCGGCATGCCCACCGATATTCACCCTGAACATGGGGTCACCGGCATCGAGCTGATCCTCACCAAGCTTCATGCTGGTGGCAAGTTCTCACAGGACAGCTATCGCTTTTCTGGCGGTTTGCACGGGGTCGGTGTGTCGGTAGTCAACGCGCTATCCAGGCGGCTGGAAGTTGAGGTCTGCCGTGATGGCCAGCGTCAGCGCATCGCGTTCGAGAAAGGTGAAAAGGTCGAAGAGCTGGCCGTCATTGGCACCGTCGGCAAGCGCAACACCGGCACCTTGGTTCGCTTCTGGCCCGATGATAGCTACTTCGACAGCCCTAGACTTGCAATCGCACGCTTGCGTCATCTGATGCGTGCCAAGGCGGTGTTGTGCCCGGGGCTCAAGGTCGTGTTGACCGAGACGGATGGCAACGAGACGACCTGGTATTACGAGGATGGTCTACGTGACTATCTGCTGGGAGCGACTGATGGCTTTGAGCGTCTGCCGGAATCGCCGTTCATTGGCCATTTCGAAGACGATGAGCATGGCGTTGACTGGGCGATCCAGTGGTTGCCGGAAGGCGGTGAGCTGGTACAGGAACCCTACGTCAATCTGATTCCCACGCCGCTGGGCGGTACGCACGTCAATGGCATGCGTTCGGGCCTACTGGAAGCATTGAAGGAATTCTGCGACTACCGCAGTCTGTTGCCTCGCGGTGTGAAGCTGAGTGCCGATGACCTGTGGGAGCGTGCCGCCTTCGTGTTGTCGGTGAAGATGCTCGACCCACAATTCGCCGGCCAGACCAAGGAGCGACTGTCCTCGCGCAGCGTGGCGGCCTTTGTGTCTGGCGTGGTCAAAGATGCCTTCTCGCTGTGGCTCAACCACCATGTTGACCAGGCTGAGGCATTGGCTGAGCTGGTGATCTCTGCTGCTCAGCGCCGCCTCAAGAGCGCCAAGAAAGTTGCGCGCAAGAGGATTACCTCGGGCCCAGCGCTGCCGGGTAAGCTTTCTGACTGTGCGAGTTCTGATCCCGCCGACAGTGAACTTTTTCTGGTCGAGGGTGACTCTGCTGGCGGGAGTGCCAAGCAGGGCCGCAACCGCGAAACGCAGGCAATACTGCCGTTGCGCGGCAAGATCCTGAATACCTGGGAGGTGGAGTCTCACGACATCTACTCCTCACAGGAAGTTCATGATATTGCGGTCGCTATCGGGCTGGACCCGGTCTCGGAAGATCTCTCCAAGCTGCGCTATCACAAGGTCTGCATCCTCGCTGATGCTGATTCTGATGGTCTGCATATCGCGACCTTGTTATGCGCGCTATTTGTGCGTCACTTCCCGGCGCTGGTGGATGCGGGCCATGTCTTCGTCGCCATGCCGCCGCTGTATCGCATCGATTTGGGCAAGGAAGTGCACTACGCCCTGGATGAGAGCGAGAAGGCCCACATCCTCAAGCAGCTGGAAGGTAAGCGTGGTACGCCTAACGTGCAGCGCTTCAAGGGTCTGGGTGAGATGAACCCGCTGCAGTTGCGTGAGACGACCATGGCGCCAGATACGCGCCGTCTGGTGCAGCTGACACGCAGCATGGATGACGGCACTCACGAGATGCTCGACATGCTGCTCGCCAAGAAGCGTGCCGCCGATCGCAAGAGTTGGATCGAAGCCTACGGCAACATGGCCGATCTTGAGGTGTGACGCTGAGCGATCGGTGTCGTGAACCCTATTGGCTGTCGTGATGACATTTTTCGGGAGAGTCGCATGACTTTCCCCGTTTTACGCTCGTAATCAAGGTCAAGCGCCCATGAGCATGGATATTCAGGTAGCGGAGGGCGACGTCGAACGTCTGGCCCTGCGTGACTACACCGAAAAGGCGTACCTCGACTACTCGATGTACGTGATTCTCGATCGTGCACTGCCGCACGTCGGCGATGGTATGAAGCCGGTGCAACGCCGCATCGTGTATGCCATGCGCGAACTGTCACTGACGGCCAATGCCAAGTACAAGAAGTCGGCGCGTACCGTCGGCGATGTACTGGGTAAATTTCACCCGCATGGTGATAGTGCCTGTT
This sequence comes from Cobetia sp. QF-1, assembly GCF_002213105.1. Classification (NCBI taxonomy): domain Bacteria; kingdom Pseudomonadati; phylum Pseudomonadota; class Gammaproteobacteria; order Oceanospirillales; family Halomonadaceae; genus Cobetia; species Cobetia sp. QF-1. The sequence continues at coordinate 216,409 of NZ_NBVS01000001.1, read as the reverse complement.
ACGAAGCCATGGTGCTGATGGCACAGCCGTTCAGCTATCGCTATCCGCTAGTCGACGGGCAGGGCAACTGGGGTAGCCAGGATGACCCCAAGTCCTTCGCGGCCATGCGTTACACCGAATCGCGGCTATCGAAATATTCCGAGGTGCTGCTGTCGGAGCTCTCTCAGGGAACGGTCGACTGGGTGCCCAACTTCGATGGCACCATGAACGAGCCCAAGGTGCTACCGGCGCGCCTGCCCAATGTGCTGCTCAACGGCACGACTGGTATTGCGGTCGGCATGGCGACGGATATCCCGCCGCATAACGTGCACGAAATCGTGGCGGCGACACGTCACCTGCTGCGTCATCCGGACGCTGACAGCGATAAGCTGATGGACTTCCTGCCGGCACCAGACTTCCCCACCGAAGCGGAAATCATCACGCCGCGCGCAGACTTGGCCAAGCTTTATCGCACCGGTCGTGGCAGCGTGAAGATGCGTGCTCGCTATGTGATCGAGGAGGGTGACATCGTCATCACCTCGTTGCCGTACCAAGTGTCTGGCGCCAAGGTGATCGAGCAGATCGCTGCCCAGATGCAGGCCAAGAAACTGCCGATGGTGGCGGATTTGCGTGATGAGTCAGATCACGAGAATCCGACCCGTCTGATGATTCAGCCGCGTTCCAATCGTATCGACATCGAGGGGCTGATGGCGCATCTGTTCGCCACGACCGATCTCGAGAAGAATGCGCGCGTCAACATGAATGTCATCGACCTCAAGGGGCGCCCGCGCGTCATGGCGCTGCACGAGATGCTCTCTGAATGGCTACTTTTCCGACGCGCTACCGTGCGACGTCGCCTTGAGCACCGCTTGGCCAAAGTCGAAGATCGTCTACATCTGCTGGAAGGCTTGCTGGTGGCCTATCTGAATCTCGATGAGGTGATTCGCATCATCCGTGAGGAGGAAGATCCGAAGGCCAGCTTGATCGAGACCTTCAAGCTATCCGAGCGTCAAGCTGAAGCGATTCTTGAGCTGCGTCTGCGTCATCTGGCGCGCCTTGAGGAGATGAAACTTAGAGGTGAACAGGATGAACTCAATCGGGAGCGCAAGGCGCTCAAGCACCTGCTGGGCAATGATGCCGCTCTGACCGATCTGATTGACGGCGAGCTTGAGCAGGCAGGTATCGATTTCGGTGATGCTCGTCGTTCACCGCTGGTGGAGCGCGAGGATGCACGTGCCTTGTCTGAGGTTGAGTTGATGGGGGCTGACCCGATCACGGTAGCGCTGTCTGACAAGGGCTGGATTCGGGCTGCCAAGGGCCACGATATCGACCCTGAAGGACTGTCTTACAAGTCCGGTGATAGCTTCCATCTTGCGACGCGCGGCAAGACCAATCAGCCGCTGGTACTGCTGGATGACACCGGGCGTGCCTATACGCTGGCTGCCCATAATCTGCCGAGTGCACGTGGGCAGGGCGAGCCGATTACCGGTCGCATGAATCCTGCGGCCGGTGCCGCGATGATTGGTCTGCTGCTGGATGAGCCGACGGCGCGCTACTTGTTGGCTTCTGACGGCGGCTATGGTTTTGTCACGACGCTTGAACAGCTGACCGGCAAGAGCAAGTCGGGAAAGGCTGCGCTATCACTCCCGCGTGGCTGTGCCGTGTTGCCGCCAGTCGCCTTGCCGCTCAGTGATCAAGGCGTTGCGCTGGAAGTGGCCGTGGTCTCCAATGAAGGGCGCTTGCTGGTCTTCCCGCTAGCCGATCTCCCTGAGATGGCGAAGGGGAAGGGCAACAAGATGTTGTCGATCCCGGGCGAGCGAGCCGCCAACCGTGAGGAGTTCGTGCGCTCCCTGGTCGTGCTGCCAGCAGGGGCAACGTTGGTAGTGCATGCTGGTAAGCGCAAGACGTTGCTCAAGGGCGCCGATCTTGATTACTACCGTGGTGAACGTGGCCGCCGTGGTAGCAAGCTGCCCCAAGGCTTCCAGAAAGTCGACCGCCTGGCGGTCGATGGCTGACAGTCGTCCATGGTGGATGGCTGCTGAAATGCCCTTGCATGATTTTGATGATCACGATCTTGATGACCCTCTGCTCAGGAATGATTTTCCGATGACACAACGCATATTGATTCGCGCTACTGGTGTAGCGCGTCCGGGCCAGCTGGCCGGGCTCGGTCAAGCGCTGGCGCGAAGCGGCGCTCGCCTGTTGGATATCAATCAGAGTGTGACCTTCGGGCTGGTATCACTGGAAGCGCTCGTCGCACTGGGTGCCGAGTCCGAGCTTGAAGCAGCGCTTGCCGCTGCTGGCGAGCAACTGGGGCTGGACGTGCAGGCAGTGCAGATTGGTGCCGAAGAATATCTGCGCTGGAGTCATCAGGCAGAGCGTCCGCGTTGGATCTTGACGCTGCTGGCGCCGCGTCTACCCGCAGGCATCCTGGCGGAAGTGGGTGGCTTGACGGCTGAATTCGGTATCACTGTTGAACTCATGCACCGCCTGTCCGGGCGTGAGCCATTGGATGGCGAGTCGCCTGCAGAGGGTGCCTGTGTTGAGTGTTGGTTGCGGTTGCCAGAAGGCGAGATCAACATCGCTGCGCTGCGTGAGAAGGCATTGGCGCTGGGCGCACTACACGGTGTTGATATTGCGATCCAGGAGGATGATATCTGGCGCCGTCATCGCCGCCTGATCTGTTTCGATATGGACTCGACATTGATCCAGACGGAAGTGATCGATGAGCTAGCGCGTCGTCACGGCGTCGGTGAAGAAGTATCTGCCGTCACTGAGCGTGCCATGCGCGGTGAGCTGGACTTCAAGGAAAGCTTCCGTGAGCGCATGAGCAAGCTCAAGGGGCTGGATGAAGCCGTGTTGGCGGATATCGCTGCCAATCTGCCGCTGATGGACGGTGTTGAGCGGCTAATGGCGAATTTGAAAGTGCTGGGTTATCGCACCGCGATTCTGTCCGGTGGCTTCACCTATTTCGCGCGCCATCTGCAGGAACTGCTGGGCTTCGATGAGATCCATGCCAATGAGCTGGTGATCGAAAACGGTAAGGTGACTGGTGAGGTGCGCGAGCCAATCGTTGATGCTGAGCGCAAGGCGCTGTTGCTGCGTGAGATTGCTGCGCGTCATGGCCTGCGCATGGAGCAGACCATTGCTGTCGGCGATGGTGCCAACGACCTCAAGATGCTTGCCGAAGCGGGGCTGGGGATTGCCTTCCGTGCCAAGCCGCTGGTGCGTGAGCAGGCACGCCAATCGATTTCCACGCTGGGTCTGGATGCCGTGTTGTATCTAATGGGCTATCACCATCAGGATCTTGAGCACTGAGTCGCACGTTATTGTCGTCAGAACGCTAAAACGCAGGGACAGTTGATCTGTCCCTGCGTTTTTTTGTGGCGATACACACTGTAATTTCAAGGTCTGTATATATGGCGAAAGCAGCAGAGCGTTTGTCATTCCTTGAGCTAGACTGCAATCGAGAGAGGCAATGTGTGTCGCTATTGTTGACCTCTTTCAATCATTGCCAATCGCTGTCTAGTACTGCGTTATTGCTGATGTCTCACTACACACGCCATGCCGTCAGGAGTCCGTCCATGCCGTCACCCTATGACGATGAACTGCATCTACTGTGCCTGTTTCCGCAAGACGCCGCCCTCAAGGGACTCAAGATTCGACACGATGCTAGCCCCGACATGGTAGCTGCCGCTGAACGGCTGCATACCAAGGGATTAACCACGTTGCCTGATGGCGGTTATCTGACCTCATTGGGGCGTGAAGCTGCTGATCACGCTCACCAGCTCAATAGCCTGATGCATGCTCCGCTGGCGATGACGGGAAGCTGAGTCTGCCCTTTACATGACGACGGTAGGGCCATCGCTGAAAATAGAAGTTGAGCAACAGAAACGCCCCGCAGGGAGATGTCTGCGGGGCGTTTCTGTTGTTCTATATAAAATGTTGCGCAAACCCACTCGGCTTAACACGGTAGTGAGATAGGGGAAGCCGAAGCGCGATGCCTATCAGACCTTGTGCTTGCGGTAGGTAGCACGCGTGATCTCGACAATCTCGACGCTCACCTCACGTGCAGCCTCGCAATGCGGTGTAAGTGCCGCGATCAGGATGTCAGCTAGACGTGACTTGTCTTCTTCACTGCGGCCTTCCAGCTGATGGCAATGCAGATTGACGAAGCCATGCTTGTGAGAGAGTGGTGCCTGGTTACCTGCCAGTCGCCAGTGGCGCCAGCTTTCGGCACGCACCTTGATGTCGGTTTCCTTGAATAGTCCACTGGACATGGCAGCTCTGTGTAGGTCGTCCATGATGGCATCCATGTCGAGGCTCGGCGCCAGGCTGTCGGCATAGTCGATGACGAGATGGGGCATGTGATGGGCTCCTTGGCTTCGGCCACGCCTCTCGGGACGCATGCCGATGATGAAAATCGACCCGCGATAGTCGCGAAATTGGCCCGCGATAGTAGCAAATTTTGTCGCGCCCGCCGTGAATTGTTGTCGGTAGCATTCTCATGCTCATATTTACATGCTGAGAAAGGCGTGAGAATCAGACGCTGGCGATGACGGAAACATGCGATGCGGCGCTGCCAAGCGGAGTTTTCGAACCTCGACCGGGGATTTCACGTACCAAGCGTGGCATCAGGAAGCCGGGTAGATGCTCCAGCAGCGCCTCCATCAAGGCACAGGCCTCGGTATCACTGACAGTGAAATGTGCTGCGCCCTGTACAGGGTCAAAGGCGTGTAGGTAGTAGGGCAGCACGCCGCATTCAAATAACCGCTCAGCGAGAGCTGTCTGGGTCGCGACCGTGTCATTGATACCGCGCAGGATGACGCCTTGATTGAGCAGCGTCACACCAATCGCCGCCAGGCGGCTCATGGCGGCTGCGACATCGTCATCCAGCTCGTTGGCATGGTTGGTATGGATCACGACGATCTTCTGCAATCGTGTCGCACCCAGCCAGCCCAGTAACTCGTCATTGATGCGATCGGGAATGACGACGGGCAAGCGGGTATGGATACGTAAGCGCTTGAGATGCGGGATCTCACCAAGGGCTTCTACCAACCAGCTCAGGCGTTTGTCGGTGGAGACCAGTGGGTCGCCACCCGAGAGAATGACTTCATGAATGCGTGTGTCAGCCCGCAGGTAGTCGAGGATATCGCGCCACTGTTCACGACTAGGTTGATGATCCTCATAGGGGAAGTGGCGGCGGAAGCAGTAACGACAGTTGATCGCACAGCCACCGCTCGCCATCAGTAACACACGGTTGGTGTACTTGTGGATCAGGCCGGGCAGGGGGGAATGGTCAGCCTCTTCCAGTGGATCATTGACGTAGCCGTCCACGACATCCATTTCGGCGTCCAGCGGTAGTACCTGACGCAGCAGAGGATCGTTCGGGTCGTCTGTACGTATGCGACTGGCATAGGCCTGCGGCACCCGAATGGAAAATAATGCGTGACCATCGCGTATACCGGGCAGCAGGGTGGCGGGTAGGTCTAGCTGCTCCAGCAGTGCTTGTGGAGTCCGAATGCAGTCGCGCAGCTGAGCACGCCAGTCACCGCGTGCAGTGGGAGGTTGCTTGGAAGCCCCAGAAACAGGGCTTTCACGCTGCTCGTGCGCGATGGTATGCAAGGGTGCAGGGGTTCGGGTTATCATGCACATCACTTCTAGTCATGGTTGCAGCCCATTGCGACTGCAATCTGGAATTCATGGCGGGCAAGACCCGTTAACGAGTCGAGAGCGAGCAAGATGGCCAACTATTCTACCAACGAATTCAAGTCCGGTCTGAAAGTGATGCTGGATAATGATCCCTGTGCCATCGTCGATAATGAGCTGGTCAAGCCAGGCAAGGGGCAGGCCTTCAATCGCGTGAAGTTGCGCAACCTGAAGACTGGCCGTGTGTGGGAGCGTACTTTCAAGTCCGGCGAGAGCATTGAGGCAGCCGACGTGATGGATACCGAGATGGAGTATCTCTACGCCGACGGCGAGATGTGGCACTTCATGAAGACTGACGGTACTTTCGAACAGTATGCTGTTGATGGCAAGGCATTGGGCGATAGCACCAAGTGGCTGAAGGAGCAGGTGACCTACATCATCACTCTGTGGGACGACAACGCGATTGCCGTGACACCGCCAAACTTCATCGAGCTCGAAGTTATCGAGACGGATCCTGGCCTCAAGGGTGATACCGCCAACGGCGGCTCCAAGCCGGCGACGCTGTCTTCGGGCGCAATGGTCCGTGTGCCGCTGTTCATCAATCAGGGTGAAGTACTCAAGATTGACACTCGTAGCGCCGAGTACGTGTCTCGCGCCTGAGTTTCTTGTATGACTATGGTGCTGACCTGCTCCCTGATGCCTCGCCTTGTGCGGGGCATCATCGTGTGTGGTTCTTGATCAATGTTGATCGCCTTCCAGACGAGTTTACGATGTCTCCTAATGCTTCCCCTGATACGCCTCTACTCGATGATTGGGCACCGACGGCCACTCGGCAGCGATTGGCGCAGCGCGCTCGTCTGATGGCTGAGGTACGCGCCTTCTTTGCCGAGCGCGAGGTATTGGAGGTCGAAACACCGGTGCTTGGGCATGCGGGCTCCACCGACGTGGGCCTGGCGTCGCTCTCGCTGATGGCTCAGTTACCTGGTGAGCGCGCACGTGTGCAGATGTGGTTGCAGACCTCGCCGGAATTCCACATGAAGCGTCTGCTGGCGGCAGGAAGTGGATCGATCTTTCAGATCGCACGGGCGTTTCGTGATGGAGAGGTTAGCCGTCGCCACAATCCCGAATTTTGCATGCTGGAGTGGTACCGGCCGGGGATGAGTCTAGAGGGTTTGATGGAGGAGACTTGTGAGCTGATCCGTCGTGTGATGGCGTTAGGTGCTACGTTGACCGGCCAGCCATCGCGACTACCTGCTGGCGGTAGCTCAACTGATAAGCCGAGCTGTACGTCATATCGGGCATTATTTCTCCAGCAGCTAGCGTTTGACCCTTTCACAGCCCCTTTGAATGAGTTGCAGGCTGCTTGCGTACGCGAGTGTGAGGTGGTGGCTAGTGAGTGGTCACGAGAAACGTGTCTAGATGCATTGATGAGTCTGGTAGTTGAGCCGACGCTTGGGCAAGGTAAGGTCGAACTGATTACTGAGTATCCGGCGGCGCAGGCGGCGCTAGCCCGCAAGCATCAGGATGCGCAGGGTGATTGGGTCGCTTCACGGTTTGAGGCCTATGTGGCGGGAATCGAGCTGGCCAATGGTTACGACGAGTTGACAGATGCCACTGAGCAAGCGGCACGCTTTGCAGCAGATAATGCTGCACGAGTGCGTGAAGGGCTTGAGAATGTGGTGGAAGATCAGCGCCTGGTGGCAGCATTGGCAGCCGGTATGCCTGATAGCAGTGGTGTTGCTCTGGGGATGGATCGCCTGATCATGCTCGCACTGGGAGAGCGCGATATTGCTTCAGTCATCGCCTTTCCAGCACTGCGTGCTTGAATTGAGGTGGTAGGCGCATAAATCGCAACATAATGCGTTTATTGCTGACACGCTAAAGAAATGTCAGTGGACTAGACTGAGCGAGTCAGACAGGAAGCCTGACGTCGCAGTGTCGACAGAACATGACCAAGGGAGTGATAGCGGTGGGTCTTCTCTCATCGGGCATGATGAAGGAGGGCGACAGGGTGTCGTGACGAGCTTTCGGAGCCGTTCGTGACGTCATCCGGCAGTAGCACCGTGAGAGTGCTACGCCTGTCAGGGAGGACATCTCGCAGTTGGACGAATAGGTACGTCTCATCGCGATGGACGAGTTCCATCGTATCGCAGAGGGTGACGGTAATTGCCGGTGCTCACTGTTGAAAAGGGAAGCCCTAGGGCTTCCCTTTTTTTATCCCGACGCTTATCGAGTCATCTGTCTGTCGATAGGCCCGCGTATTGGACGCTTTTTATGCCATGGGCTCCGGCGTTTGTGCCATGCCGGACTTGGTAGCGCACATGCCCAGAGACTGCCCCATGCTGACAGACTGACCAAGCGTCAAGGCATCATCAAACTCGACATTCTCGGGGAAGCACATGACTACCGTCGAACCCAGCTGGAAGCGGCCCATCTCTGCGCCGCGCGCCAGCTCGATCAGTTGGTTGAAGTGCGTCGTTTCGACAGAGCCTGACAACGGCGTTACTTGTCCGCTCCAGACTGTCTTGATCGCAGCGACAATCATGGCGCCGACCAGCACCATGGCCATTGGCCCGTGTTCGGTCTCAAAGATGCACACCAGGCGCTCATTGCGTGCAAACAGTCCTGGCACATGCTGAGCGGTGGCTTCATTGACCGAGAACAAGCGGCCCGGTACGTAGGCCATTTCTATCAGGCGCCCCGCCAAGGGCATGTGTACGCGGTGGTAGTCCTTGGGGGACAGGTACACGGTGGCGAAGCGGCCGTTGCGGAAGGGGGCGGCACGCTCCTCGCTACCGCCGAGCAACTGAGTCAGCGAGAAGACTTGGCCCTTGGCCTGCACCAGCGTGCCATGTTCGATGGCACCAAACTGTGACAGTACGCCATCCGCGGGTGACACGAGCCCTTGGCCTATGGGACGTGCCTCCGGCTTGAGCGCACGCGTGAAGAAGTCATTGAAGCAGGCGTAGGCGCGCGGATCTTCTTCTAGCGCTTCCCCCATGTTGACGTCATAGGCCTTGATGAAACGCTCGATGAAGGTGTTCTTGACCCACGAATTATCGCAGGCGGCAACACGGCCGATAACACGCGAAATCAGATGCTGGGGGAGCGTGTACTGGCTCAGGGAAAACAGCTTGGCGCGATCCACAATGTTGATCCTTGCAAGAAAGAGGAGCCCGCCCTTCTTTGAGGCGGGTGCTGACCAACGATGAGCGATGGTCAGTAGTTTGGCAGCACCTTAGCCCATCGCTAATAGCGGCTCAAGCGTGTGGATCACTGCAGCGGTTGGCTGGATGATGGAGGAGAGCGTTGCTAGCTGGCTCAGCGCTCGATGGGCGTATCGTCCCGATTGCCCCATTCTTTCCACGAACCCGGATACGCTCGGATATCACTGAAGCCCAGTGCGCGACCGACTAGCCAGGTAAGGCCCGAGCGATGATGGCTCTGGCAGTGGGTGACGATGTGCTGATCAGGATTGATACCACGCGCACCTAGCTCGGTGATTAGCTCGGCGTAGTCGCGGATACGCAGATTGCGCTCGCGATCCATGGCCTCTGTCCATTCAAAGTGCACCGCCCCGGGAATGTGCCCCAAACGTGCATTTTGTCCCTTCTCGCCACGATATTCCTCGACGGAACGTGCATCCCACACCACGACCTTGTCTTCAGGGGCGTCGGCGGCCAGACGATCCAGGATATCTTCGCGGGTCGCCATCACACTGGTATCGACGTACGCCGCGCGGTATTCACTGGGTTGCCACTGTGTAACAGTGTCGACTAGTGGCAGGCCATCGCCTTGCCAAGCATGCAAGCCGCCGTTGAGATAGCTGAAGCGGGTATGACCCAGTAGTGCCAGCGTCCATAGCAAACGGCCAGCCCAGCCGCCGCCTTCGTCATCATAAGCAACAACATGGCTGTCACGCGTGATGCCGAGTGCAGAGATCACCGCTGAGAGTGTCTCTGGACTCGGAATGCCGGGAATCTCGTCATCATTGCTGCCGACCAGCTGTTTGAAATCCAGCAAGCGTGCCCCGGGAATGTGCTGCGCGTGGCTCTCGGCCTTCAGCGGGACATCGACCAGGACGAGATCGGGATGTTCCAGCAGCGGGATGAGGTGTTCTGGCTCGACAATCAAGGGCAGCAGATTAGCCTCGGAGCTGTCGGGTGTCCCCGCAGTATGCAAAGTGTCATGAGACATGGCGTGATCCTTGCTTTGACGAGTAGGAGATGCTGTATCACTCATGATGGCACGCTGGCTGGCAGTAACGTCAAGTGCGACATGACACGGTATGAGTGTTTACGTGTAAGGCAGATTTTATGCATCAGATTTCATGCGTCGATCATGACATCATGCCGATAATTGGCGGATATCGCATGCTTGACTGACTCGATAGCGCGGTATTTCCGTTTATAATGTTGGCGGTCACATGAAGGGCGATCCTTGTGAGTGATGCGCACGTGCTGTCTGTCGCGCAGGCTCGTCTGTGACTACCGCTGACCCGCTCAATCAAATGCTACACCATCCATGGGAGTCATCACCTTGCTCGAGCGCTGCTTCTCACTTCGTACTGAAGGCACTACGACGCGCACGGAAGTATTGGCTGGTATTGCCACCTTCCTGGCCTCGATGTACATCATCGTGGTCAATCCGGGCATTCTCTCCGCCGCTGGCGTGCCCTTCAGCGCCGCGCTGACCGCTACAGTGCTGGTCAGCTTCTTTGGTAGCTTGATGATGGGCCTATATGCCCGCAACCCGATTCTCGTTGCACCGGGCATGGGCATCAACGCCTTGTTTGCCTACACCATGGTGCTGGGAGGCGGCATGAGCTGGCAGGTCGCATTGGGCTGCGTATTCTGGGCTGGCGTCATCTTCGCCGTGCTGGCGATGTTCAATGTGCGTCGCCTGGTGATTGATGCGATTCCTGCTCAGTTGCGCTATGCGATTGCCTGCGGCATTGGCCTGTTCATCACTGTCATCGGGTTGGTGAATGCCAAGCTGATCGTTTCCAATCCGGTTACGGTGGTAAGCGTGGCACCGATGACTCCGGCACTGGTGATCTTCATGCTGGGTCTGGCGTTGACGGCCATTCTGGTTGCTCGCCGTGTGCACGGTGCGTTGATCATCGGCATCATTGTTACCACTCTGATGGCCAGTACGATCGGACGTCTGTGGGGGGACGGCACGGTTTACTTCCCGCCGGAGATCGCCCAACCGACGCTGGTCAACTTTACAGGCATCTTTGCCGCCCCGGACTTCAGTGGTTTGCTGGCATTGGACCTGATGGGCTCGCTCAAGATTGCCTATGTGCCGTTCATCTTCGTGATTCTGTTCACGGTGTTCTTCGATGCACTATCGACCTTCATGGCTGTCGCCGAAGCCGGTAATCTCAAGGACGAGAAGGGTGATCCGCGCAATATTCGTCGTTCAATGATGGTCGACGCCTTCTCTGCGCTCGTGTCTGCACCGCTGGGGACCAGTCCTGCGAATGCCTACATAGAATCTGCTGCTGGTATCAGCCAGGGTGGACGCACGGGATTGGTCGCCGTTGTCGTCGCGCTGTGCTTCCTGCCGTTCCTGTTCCTGGCGCCGCTGTTATCACTGGTGCCGGCGATTGCGACCGCTCCCGCGCTGATTCTGGTCGGGGTATTCATGATGGAACCGATCCGCAAGATTCACTGGCATCAGTTTGATGATGCCATTCCGGCATTCATCGCGATGGTGATGATTCCGCTGACGTACTCCATTACTCATGGCATCGTGTTTGGCTTCTTGAGCTTCGTGGTGATCAAGCTCGGCGTCGGCAAGGCACGCGAGATCCGTCCCACCATGTGGGTGCTGTTTGCGTTGTCCTTGCTGCTGCTTCTTGAAGGCTGATCGAGATGTCTTCCGGCCGCGCTGAAAAAGTCGGCAGCCCGAGGTAAAAAAGCCCCGCCAGTCATCGCGACTGGCGGGGCTTTTTCCATTGATGTTGCGGAGGCGCTACTGGTGTGTCGACTAGTGTTTGATCAGCTCTCGGTCAGCGAGACGAGAATTTTCTTGTAGCTATCAAAGCGCACACGCCCGATTTCGCCATCCTCGACTGCCTTGAGCAGGGCACAGCCTGGCTCTTTCTCGTGCTTGCAGTCACGGAAGCGGCACATGCCAAGATACTCGTGGAATTCACGGAAGCCATCGGTCACCTGCTCCGGTGTCAGGTGAACCAGACCAAACTCACGGATGCCCGGGGAATCGATCAGATCGCCGCCGCCAGGCATGTGATAGAGCCAGGCGGTGGTGGTGGTGTGCATGCCTTGACGCGATTCGGTCGAAAGCGGACCGACGCGCACCTCTTCTTTCGGCAGCAGTATGCTGATCAGCGATGACTTGCCAACGCCACTCTGGCCGACGAAGGCAGAGGTGCGATCACTCAGCTGGGCTTTAAGGGCATCGAGGCCTGCTTCACCGAGTGTGGTACAGGCGACTACCTCGTAGCCGAGCGCTTCGTAGCGCGCCAGCAGGTCACGCAGCTCACCTCCGCTTTCAGGCAGCAGGTCGACCTTGTTGAGCACCAGCACCGGTGTGATACCGGTCGCTTCGGCAGCGATCAGATAGCGATCAATCAGGTTAGGCTGTGGCGCAGGCTCGGCGGCAAAGACGATCAGAATCTGGTCGATATTGGCTGCCACTGGCTTGAGAACACCGCGCATGTCAGGGCGTTCAAGCTCAGTGGTGCGAGCGCCGCGCGCGACGACAACGCCGCTGGCATCGCTGGCTTCGCGCCAGATGACACGATCACCGGTCACCAGGGTTTCGAGATTGGCGCGCAGATGGCAGCGATGCAGGCTGCCAGATTCGCTTTCCACTTCCAGGCTGCGCCCGTAGTGGGCGATGACGCGCCCATGCTGTTCTGGGCCGTATTCGCCGGCGTCGAGCTTGTCGCGATCCTGAGATTCGCGTTTCTCTGCACGCTGAGTGCGCTCGGCCTGAACCTTCTCGATCCGCCATTGTTGCTGGCGGCTTAGCTTGCGTTTGCTCATGCTTGGCTGGTGACTCCGGTCGCCGTTCGTTCGCCAGGGACGGGAGAGACTTCCCCCGTTTGCGGCGCGATTGTACCCTTTGCGCCCTCGGGTGTCGTCTGATGCCCTTGGATGGCTCTGCATGTCGTGATTATTTTAGCGGCAGTGAGTGTTGTCCCTTATCTGTTCAGCAAGGAGTTGACTCATGACAAATCCCAACGCGCAGGCTGATCGCTTGATCTGGATCGATCTCGAAATGACCGGTCTTGATCCGGCACGCGAGCGCATCATTGAAGTTGCCACGCTGGTCACCGATGGTGATCTCAATCTGATCGCCGAAGGCCCGGTGCTGGCCGTTCACCAGTCAGATAGCTTGTTGGAGGCGATGGACGAGTGGAATACGCGTACGCATGGTGAGTCAGGACTGGTGACGCGCGTCAAGGAAAGTACGGTGGATACTGCGGAAGCCGAACGCAAGACGATCGAGTTTCTGGCCCTCCACGTGGCTGCAGGTGCATCGCCGATGTGCGGCAACAGTGTGCATCAGGATCGCCGTTTCCTGCAGCACGAGATGCCAGAGCTGGAAGCTTTCTTCCATTACCGCAACATTGATGTCTCGACGCTCAAGGAGCTGGCGCGCCGTTGGAATCCGGCAGCACTGGATGGTTTCAAGAAGCGTGGAACTCATCAGGCGATGGACGATATCCGCGAATCCTTGGCGGAGCTCTCGCACTATCGCAAGACCTTCCTCAAGCTGACCCAGCAGGGCATCGTGTAAGTCTGAATGGTCTTCTAGAGTGCGGTGGCCAAGCGGGCGCCGCGCTTGAGCGCCTGTTCCTTGAGAGACCAGCGTACGTGCTCACGTAGCGCTTCGCTGGGATAGGGTAGGCGCGCACGTAGGACGTGCTCGACACGCTCCGACCAGGGCGCATTGCCGAGTGCGATGGCAATGTTGGAGAGCCACTTCTCATAGCCGATGCGTCGAATGGGGCTGCCTTCCGTCTTGCTGAGGAATTCGCTCTCGCCCCAGCAGAACAGGTCGAGCAGCTCGGCGCGGTCAAGATCATGACGGGGCGAGAAGTCGGGCTCCTGACTGGCCTTGGTAAAACGTGTGAAGGGACAGAATAGCTGGCAGTCGTCGCAGCCGTAGATGCGGTTCCCCATCTTGCGGCGAAATTCTTCGGGAATGGCGCCGGAAAGCTCGATGGTAAGATACGAGATGCAGCGCCGTGCATCGACGACGCGGTCTGCGACAATCGCATCGGTAGGGCAGGCGACCTGACAGGCATTGCAGCTGCCGCAATGTTCCTTCTCGAAGGGCTTGTCCACTGGCAGTGGCAGGTCGGTGTAGAGTTCTCCAAGGAAGAATAGAGAACCAGCCTTTTGATTCATCAGCATGGCATTCTTGCCGAACCAGCCGATGCCGGCTTTCTGGGCCAGCGCGCGCTCCATCACTGGTGCTGAGTCGACAAAGGCGCGGTAGCCGAACTTGCCTACCTCGCCCTCTATCTGCTTGGCCAGGCTGGCTAAACGCTTGCGCATCAGCTTGTGGTAGTCACGCCCGAGTGCGTAGCGTGAGACATAGGCACGCGTTGGCTGACTCAACACCTGAGTGGTTTCAACTTCTGGCGGCAGATAGTCGAGACGCACGCTGATCACGCGTAGCGTACCGGGCACCAGCTCCTCAGGACGAGTGCGTTTGGTGCCGTGCTTGGCCATGAAGTTCATCTCGCCGTGATAGCCATTGGCCAACCAGCGCTCGAGATAGGCTTCATGAGCCGAGAGGTCTACATCGGTGATGCCGACCTGCTGAAAGCCCAGCTCTCGCCCCCAAGTCTTGATGCGTGCTGCCAGCTCGGCCATGGACTGCGCTTCCTGATGTGCTTTCGCTTCCGCTGATGAAACGTCTTGCGCATCAGCATGTGAAGTCAGGTCAGTGGCGTAAGGATATGAAGCAGACATGGATGTTCCAGCGAGACAGGGAATTCAGAAGACAGGGCGGCATGGGGCGAAAGACGGCGCCACCTTAGCGTAACTTGCCCGTTTGCCCAAGTATGGTCGAGATGCAGGGGGCAGGCTGATTTGTCGGAGCGCTGTACGTGCTAGACAACGCACGTTGATGACAGCGCGCGTTGCAAGATTATCAGACAAGGAGTTCATGCATGGCGGCGAGTCAATCCACTTCATCGTCAACCTCGGTAGCAAATGCATCGCCTGCCACTGTGAGTATCTGGCGATCGGTCAACTGTTTGTGGCCAATAGCGGCACTACGGGATCTTGAACACTGGATGCTGGCCGAAGAAACAGTCGCTGAGGGTAGCGGTTTGTCTGAGGCGCCGGTGGAAAGACGCTTGATGGGGCGTGCAGCTCAGTCAGCCTTTGATCTGTTGCGTCAGCGTTGGCCTGAGACCCGCAAGCTATGCGTGCTGTGTGGGGGCGGGAACAATGGTGGTGATGGCTATTTGCTTGCCCGTTTGGCGTTATTGTCTGGCTTTGAAGTGCAAGTCGTTGCACTGAAGCCAGAGGCATTGCTGAGCGGTGATGCTCAGTTGGCGGCAGGCGCAGCTCGTGAGACTGGCGTTGCAATCGAAGCGTGGCCTGCGGATGACGCTTCATCGGAAAAGGCGCTGCTCAGGGGGTGGCCATTACTGGTGGATGCTCTGGCCGGAATTGGCCTGAAGGAGGCTCCGCGAGGCGCACTGGCGCATGCCATTGAACAGATCAATCAGTGCCATGAAAGTGGGGCACATGTAATGGCGTTGGATGTTCCTTCAGGACTGAATGCGACAACTGGTGCAGTCGCAGGTGTCGCAGTTGAGGCTGACGTCACCCTTACGTTTCTGGTCGATAAACCGGGTCTGCATACTGGGCGTGCCGAGCTACATGCAGGCCAGGTTAGCTTGGCGCGTCTTGGCGCAGCCCGCGTGCTACCAGAAGTGGTTGTCCAGGCCAGAACAGCAGCTTTGCTCACCGCTGGGGCCGTGAAGCGGCTGACACCGCGTTGGCTTGAGGGCGAGTTGGTACCGCGCTCGCCACTGGCCCATAAGGGCGATGCTGGCAGTGTGCTTGTCGTCGGTGGCGGGCCGGGGTTGGGTGGTTCTGTGCTGCTGGCCAGTGAGGCTGCCGCGCGTGCTGGTGCCGGTAAGGTTGCGTTGCTTACTGCGCCGGAGCATGTCAGCGCCAGTCTGACTCGCTGCCCTGAGGTCATGGTGCGCGGCCTCAAGAGCGGGCCTGAAGGGAGTAACCACGATGGTTTCGCGGTGTTGGAGGCGCAACTGGCCATCGCCAGTGTCGCGCTGGTTGGTCCGGGGCTGGGCACTGATGAGCATGCAACCATGTTGTGGGGGCGTGGAGGATTACAGCGAGTACTAGAGGCAGGACAGCCGCTAGTCGTGGATGCCGATGCACTGAGCTTGCTGGCATGGCGAGCAAAGCAAGGCGAGATCGTGCACCGTGACGACTGGGTGCTGACACCGCATCCCGGTGAGGCGGCACGTTTGCTTGACTGCTCGGTTGAGGAGGTCGAGCGTGATCGTCTTGCCGCGGTGCGTGCCATGCAGAAGAAATATGGCGGTAGTGTAGTGCTCAAGGGCGCTGGCAGTTTGATAGCGAGCCCTGCTGGCGTGCTTGACGGGCCGAATGTGGCGCTATGTCCGTATGGTAATCCTGGTATGGCTAGCGGAGGTATGGGCGATGTGTTGGGCGGTATCATTGCCGGGCTTGCGGCTCAGTCGCTGATGGGCGGCTTCGATGCTCGTCAGTCGCGAGCACCACTGGACGCTGCGGCACAGGCGCAGCGCGTGACACTCAGCATGGCTCAGGCGGCCAGGCTTGGCGTGCTAGTCCATGCGCTGGCGGCAGATAGAGCCGTGCAGGAACGTGGTGAACGTGGCCTGCTCGCGGGTGATCTGGCATCCTATATGCATTTACTGCTCAATTCACGGGCCCGAGATGCGCATATTCCTGTCTGATGAAAATGCCCAGGTTGCCTTCGGCAGCCAGCTGGGCGACGTGTTTGCCGGCCACGGGCTGGTATTTATGGAAGGCGAGCTAGGAGCTGGCAAGACGACGCTGACGCGCGGTGTGCTGCGTGCTTATGGCCACCAAGGCGCCGTCAAGAGCCCGACCTATACGCTTGTCGAACCCTACGTGTTACCGCGTACGGATGGCGGGGAATGGCACGTCAATCACTTTGACCTCTATCGGCTCGCTGATCCGGAAGAGCTTGAGTTCATCGGTGGGCGCGATCTGCTCGCCGATGACAGCCTTGCGTTGATCGAGTGGCCAAGCTGCGGTAGAGGATTTTTACCGGCCCCCGATCTGCGGGTTATGCTCTCGGTGCTTGATGAGGGTCGTGAGGCTGAGCTTACTGCGCATACGCCGCGCGGCGAGCGCTGGCTCGTGACACTGGCCGAGTACTTGGCGCCTCAGGCATGATGACGCGCAGGGGTGAATCTGTATCTCGCCAACACGCTCAGGTGCCTGACATTGTTATTCGTTATCTTCATCCATGTTCCTTCTGTCTGGGTCATCCTTACTGATGCCTGAAATTGTGTCTGACTCCCCTCGTACGCGCGTGACGCGCCGCCTTCGTCGCTGGCTGGCGGGAGGGATTGCCTGCTCGCTGGTAAGCTTTGTCTTTGCGCCACAGGCGCTAGCTGCCAAAGTAGAAAATCTGCGTCTGTGGACGGCGCCGGATCACACTCGTTTGGTGTTTGATCTCGACAGTGCCGCCGCGGCCAAGATCTTCAGTCTCGATAATCCTGAGCGCCTGGTGATTGACCTTGCGGGTAGCGATGTAGCGAATGCTGCGGTAAGTCGCAAGTTCGAGAAGTTGAATCTCGAGGGCAGCGCCGTGAAATCGATCCGCACTGGTCACCAGGGTAATGATTTGCGTGTAGTGCTCGACCTGACCCGCAAGGTCAATCCCAAGGACTTTACGCTGGCACCCAATGCCAAGTACGGCAATCGTCTGGTCGTTGATCTTGAATTCCCCGGAGAATCGGCGGTGGAAAACCCCATCGATCCGATCGAGGCGCGTATTCGCGAGCAGGAGCAGCTGGCGGCCAAGCGTAAGTTGAAAGGTGAGCCGGTTGCTGCGGCGCCGAATATCAAGGCCTCTACGCATCCCAAGCGCGATATCATCATCGCCATTGACCCTGGTCACGGCGGGGAAGATCCTGGTGCCAGCGGCCCCGGTGGCACCAAGGAAAAGGATGTGGTGCTCAAGATCGGCAAGCGCCTCAAGCGCATGTTTGATGCTCAGCCAGGATTCAAGGCCATCCTGACGCGTAACAGCGATTACTATATTCCGTTGCGCAAGCGCACCGAGATTGCGCGTGAGCAGAAAGCTGACTTCTTCGTCTCGATTCATGCTGATGCCTTCAATAGTCCGCGTCCGCATGGCAGCTCGGTGTTTGCACTGTCCAGCCGTGGCGCCACCTCGGAAACCGCCCGCTGGTTGGCAGCGACTGAAAACCGTGCTGATCTTATCGGTGGCGTGGATGGCAATCTCAGTTTGAATGATAAAGACGAGATGCTGCGCGGCGTGCTGCTCGATTTGACCATGACCGCAACGCTCAATGACTCGCTGGCGGCCGGTAGTGGCGTGTTGGCCAATCTCGGGCGCATGAATACTCTGCACAAGCGGCGCGTCGAGCAGGCCGGCTTCGTGGTGCTGAAGTCGCCAGACATCCCGTCATTGCTGGTCGAGACAGGTTTCATCTCCAATCCCAAGGAAGAGCGCAGTCTCAACAGTGCGGCGTATCAGGAGAAGCTGGCACGCTCCATTTTCACGGGCCTTGAGAACCACTTTGAACGTAATCCACCGCCGTCCAGCCTGCTAGCCTGGAGGCGCGACCAAGCGCGTGGTGGCAAAGGAGGGGAGTATCGCATCAAGAGCGGCGATACCCTGTCAGAGGTCGCGCAACGCCATAGCGTGAGTGTCAGTGCACTCAAGCGTGCCAACGACATGAGCGGGAATACCCTGCGTGTGGGTCAGGTCCTCAAGATCCCGCGTGGCTAGTCCGCGATTGGTCAGTGTTGATATTTATTCGTCCGCCAGGCCCTCTTCTCGTGAATGAATATTCGCTGGCAAGAACGCTTGGTGGATTACTCTGTTTGATGCCAAACAGAGTGTTTACTCGCTTTTGATTCAGGAGTTCATCCATGGCTGACGATCTGTCTGCGCCGGATACTGCCAGCACTAGCGATCGCCGCATTCGTATCCTCAATCCGCGACTGGCTAACCAGATTGCGGCTGGTGAGGTGGTGGAACGTCCGGCTTCTGTGGTCAAGGAATTGGTCGAGAACGCCATTGATGCGGGCAGCACGCGCATTGAGCTGGAATTGGAAGGCGGCGGCGCGCGGTTGATTCGCGTGCGCGACAACGGTTGTGGCATCACAGAGGAAGATTTGCCGCTAGCGCTTTCGCGACATGCCACCAGCAAGATCGAAAGTCTGGATGACCTGGAAGGTGTTGCCAGTCTTGGCTTTCGCGGTGAGGCGCTGGCCTCTATCAGCTCGGTGTCACGTCTTGAGCTGTTCTCGAATGTTTCTGATGAGCCAGCCAATGGCTGGCGTGTCGTCGCTGAAGGTCGCGAGATGGCACCACGTGTCTCCCCGGCACCGCATCCGCGAGGCACCAGCGTCGCGGTGCGTGATCTGTTTTTCAATACGCCAGCACGGCGCAAGTTCATGCGCACAGAGAAGACTGAGTTCGGGCATGTTGAGGAAAGCTTCCGGCGGCTAGCACTGTCACGTCACGATATTGGCTGGACGCTGCGCCACAATCAGAAGGTGGTGCATCAGCTGCGCCCCGGCGATGACACGCTGACGATTGAGCGTCGTATTGGCGCACTGCTGGGGCGTAATTTTCTTGAGCATGCGCTACATCTGGATATCGAGGCGTCCGGGCTCAGGCTTTCGGGCTGGGTGGGCTTGCCGACGCACTCACGTGCACAGGCAGATCAGCAGTACTTCTTCGTCAATGGCCGTGTCGTGCGTGACCGCCTGGTTGCTCACGCGGTACGTCAGGCATATCGCGATGTGCTGTTTCATGGTCGTCATCCAGTGTTTGTGCTCTATCTGGAGCTTGATCCGACAGTAGTCGATGTCAATGTGCACCCGACCAAGCACGAGGTGCGCTTCCGTGATGGCCGTTTGGTGCATGACTTCCTGTTTTCCAGCCTGCACAAGGCTCTGGCACAGGTGCGCCCCGGCGACAGCAGTGCTGCGCCGACTGAAATGGCCGGGCAGGCGCAGGAAAAGGCCGAAGATCCCGGCTGGCAGCAACAGGGTATGCGGCTTGGGCGGCAGGAGCAGGATAGGCAGGAGCAGGATGCTCAGCAGCAAGGCAGTGGAGCACAAGGCAGCCCTTCGACGAACGGAGGGGCTGGGCATGACGAAGCAGCTCATGCAGGAGAGGCGGCGTCAGTCGCTCGCTGGCAGCCTTCCTCCCAGTTGCCACCTGCCGGTGATGGCCGTTCCAGTGAGAGGCTGAGCGCCGAGCGCGTGCGTCAGTTCATGGCGGGTTACCGTGCTCTGCATCCCAGCGAAGATCATCTATTGACGCCGGGCGGCGGTACGGCCACGTCTGACGCTGCTCAGGGCATTCATCAGGATCCGGCGGCAATCGCCAGTGCCGAGCGTGAGGCGAGGCGTGTCCCGCGTGTGACGTTGGGTGAGGCAGCGAGCGGCGTTGCTGAAGCCGCTGCTGCATGGCAGGTGACCGATGAGCCTGCAGCCAGTACTGATGCCGCTCTCAGCACGACAGCAGAGAGTTCTTCAGCTTCAAACGTGATCATGCGTGGCTTGCCAGCGCAGACCGTCGATGATGATACGCCGCCATTGGGCTACGCAGTGGCTCAGCTACACGGTGTCTATATTCTGTCTCAGACCTCGCGCGGGCTAGTGATGGTCGACATGCATGCCGCCCACGAGCGCATCACCTACGAGCGCATGAAGCAGCATGTGCATGGCGGTGGCCACCTGGAGGCACAGCCGCTACTGGTGCCGGTATCGTTGGCAGTCAGTTCGCGTGAGATGGGCACCTTCGAGCGCGAGCCAGAGGCCTTTACGCGACTTGGCGTTGAGCTGGACGCTGCCGGTCCCGAAACGCTATTGGTGCGTCAGGTGCCAGTGGTGTTGGGCAACGCCGATGTAGAACCACTGGTACGCGGCATGCTGGAGGATCTCGAGCGTTATGGGCGTAGCGACCGCATGGAGGCGCACATGAATGAGTTGCTGGCCGACATGGCGTGTCGCGGCAGCGTACGGGCCAATCGCCGTCTGACGCTGCCCGAGATGAATGCGTTGCTGCGTGATATGGAGCGCACTGAGCGCTCGGGGCAGTGCAATCATGGCCGCCCGACCTGGACTGAACTCTCCATGAATGAGCTGGATAAGCTGTTCCTGCGCGGCCAGTAGCCACATTCTCAGTATGTCCCGCAACGCGTGGTAGGCTATCAAGCTTGCCGCGCGTTGTTGCAATGATAGTGGCAATGTTGAGTGTTGTTCATGAGGCTCTTGCGCGACATGTCGCCGTGAAAGTGGAGCAAGGCAGGCCATGATTCAGCTCATTAGATTCTTGAAAAATTCCGGAGCACAGGCGCAATGACTCATTGTTGCGTTTTGGTTCACCCCCGATTCACCTCTTAGCTCCGACAATAGGCCATGACTCAGATTCAGCTCTCTGATACTTCATTCCGTAGCACGCTTTCTGAGGCTGACAAGCCGCCAGTTATTCTGCTGATGGGACCGACTGCCTCTGGCAAGACCGACCTTGCGATTCGCTGGCATGAGGAGCAGGGCGCGGAGTTGGTCAGTGTCGATTCAGCGCTGATCTATCGTGGCATGGACATCGGTACGGCCAAGCCGACTGCAGCAGAGCTAGCACGGGCTCCGCATCGGTTGATCGATTTCCTTGATCCACTGGAAAGCTATTCCGCGGCCGAGTTCCGTCACGATGCGCTGGCACACATTGCCGAGATTCAGTCGCGGGGCAAGCTGCCGCTGCTAGTCGGTGGCACGATGATGTACTTCAAGCGCTTGCTGGAAGGCGTGGCGGACTTGCCCGCGGCGGATCCTGCACTACGGGCAGTGCTCGAGTCGCGTATTCAGGCAGAGGGTCTTGAGGTGCTGCACAGTGAATTGTCGCGACTTGATCCGGCATCTGCGCAGCGAATTCGTCCCAGTGATCCACAACGTCTAACGCGTGCACTGGAGGTGTGTTTGATCAGTGGTCGTTCCATGAGCGAGCTGCTGGCGGAGCAGCCGAAAGTAGCGCTTCCGTTCCGGCCGATACCGATCGCACTGGCGCCCCACGATAGAGCCGTGTTACATGAACGTATCGAGACGCGTTTTGATCAGATGTTGGAACAGGGATTCATTGCCGAGGTCGAAGCGCTGAAGGCGCGTCCGGAGTTGCATGCCGGACTGCCGTCGATTCGCTGTGTGGGGTATCGTCAGGTGTGGGATTATCTTGAGGGTCGTCTTTCGCGTGATGAGATGCGCGAGCGTGGCATTATTGCGACGCGTCAGCTTGCCAAGCGTCAGCTGACCTGGCTGCGTAGCTGGAAGGGCATTCATCAGATAGATTCGATGGGTGTAAATCCTTACAGTGAAACCTTGAAAATCGTGCGCCAGACCAGCACTTAGCGTAACATGAGCGGTCACGACCAGCGCCCGTGAAGCCCCCTCAAGAGGGCAACCCGGAGTGCTGGCGAACATAACCATACTTACCTCGAACGAGATATTTTTTACGGAGAGTCACATGTCCAAAGGTCAATCACTCCAGGACCCGTACCTGAACATCCTGCGCAAGGAACGTATTCCGGTCTCGATCTTCCTGGTCAACGGTATCAAATTGCAGGGTCAGATCGAGTCTTTCGATCAGTTCGTCATCCTGCTGCGCAATACCGTTTCCCAGATGGTCTACAAGCACGCTATCTCGACCGTGGTCCCCTCGCGCAATGTGCGCTTGCCGGCCCAGGATCCGAGCGTGCCGTCCACAGAAATCTGAAGTTAGAGGCGCTGATTGTTCTTCGAACGACCCGAAGCCGGTGAAACGGCCGTCCTGGTACACGTTAATTTCCGGGACGAAAAAGAACGCGAGGACGCCGGAGAGCTCCTCGAACTCGTACGTTCAGCAGGCGCTGTGCCGGCAATCCTCCTTGAGGGTAGTCGGCCACGTCCTGACTCACGTACGTTCATCGGAGAAGGCAAGGTTGAGGAAGTGCGTGAGGCCCTGGCCGAGCACGAAGCCGAACTTGTCATTTTCAATCATTCACTGAGTCCTTCTCAGCAACGTAACCTCGAAGCCACGCTTGAGTGTCGCGTGATCGACCGTACTGGTCTGATCCTCGATATCTTTGCTCAGCGAGCGCGGACCCACGAGGGCAAGTTGCAAGTGGAGCTCGCACAGCTCGAATACATGTCTACCCGCCTCGTGCGGGGGTGGACTCACCTCGAGCGCCAGAAAGGCGGCATTGGTCTACGTGGCCCGGGGGAAACCCAGCTCGAGACTGACCGTCGTTTGCTACGTGTGCGTATCAAGTCGATCCACAAGCGCCTTGAGAAAGTACACAAGCAGCGCGATCAGAATCGACGTGCACGTTCGCGTGCCGAGATTCCCAGCCTCTCGCTGGTCGGCTATACCAATGCGGGCAAGTCGACGCTGTTCAATGCGTTGACGACCTCTGATGTCTACGCCGCTGATCAGCTGTTCGCGACGCTGGATCCGACGCTGCGTCGTTTGGAGCTTGAAGATGTTGGTCAGGCAGTACTGGCCGATACGGTGGGCTTCATTCGCCATCTGCCGCACAAGCTGGTCGAGGCGTTTCAGGCGACCCTGCAGGAAGCTGCTGAAGCGGATCTGTTGGTGCATATCATTGATGCAGCCGATCCAGAAAATGACCGCAATACTGAGCAAGTCAATCAGGTGCTCAGTGAGATTGATGCTGGTGATGTGCCGCGCCTGCTGGTCATGAACAAGATCGACCGACTCGACATGGCGCCACGTATCGAGCGTGATGGCTTTGGACGTCCGCTGATCGTGTGGCTGTCGGCGCGTGACGGCAAGGGGGTGGAGCTGCTGATGCAAGCCTTCTCTGAGCTGCTAGCCGATAACGTTATCTCTACCCGGCTGACACTGGGGCCAGAGAAGTCTCGCCTGCGCGCTGGCTTGCATGAGTTGGATGCCGTCAAGGACGAGAGCTATGACGAGCAAGGCAATGCGCTGCTGGACATTCGGCTTGAGAAGCGCGATTTTCTGCAGTTGTTGTCGCACCTAGGCGAGTCTTCTGAAGACTACCTTGGTGGCGAACACGATGACCTTGAAGATTGGCAGCGTGAGCTATCTGCCGAGCGTGCTGAAAAACATCGCGTGTCGGTGACGCACAAGACTTGAGCAGAAAAGACCTGAAGTAGAATACGGCATCTACATTCTTGCGCTATATCCAGAATGTAGATGCCCTCGCGCAGGTTGTGGCCTGCGCGTCAGAGCAATGGGCATCCAGCGGTTGAATGGCTGGATGCCGCTTGGCAGACGATGGCTGTCAGGCAGGGCCATGGCCTTCTCCCGCAAGGGACGCGTCGCCGTGTCGCAGGACAGAACCGGCAGCAAAGCCGGCATGGGCGGCGTCATCATAATGACGAGCGGAACATCGACTGAGTGGAGACGACGTATGGCTTGGAATGAGCCGGGTGGCGGCAACCAGCATGACCCTTGGAGCGGCGGTGGTCGCGGCGGGGACAAAAAGGGCGGCGGTAGCAATGGCGGTGGCGGCGGTAATGGTAATGGCGGACCGCCCGACCTCGATGAGGCGCTGAAGAAGTTTCAGGATAAGCTCAGCGGACTGCTCGGCAATGGCCGCAAGCGTAATGGCGGTAGTTCAGGTGGTAATGGTAGTAATGGTGGTGGCAATACCAATGCTTATGCACTGCCGGGCGTGATTGCGGTCGTGCTGGTGGCCATCTGGGCTGCCTCCGGCTTCTACCTGATTGATCAGTCAGAGCGTGGGGTTGTATTGCGCTTCGGCAAATACAACGACATCGTAGGTCCGGGTCTGCACTGGAATCCGCCGATCATTGATGACGTGCGTGAAGTCAACGTTACCAAGGTGCGTTCGCTCTCTCAGACCAAGTCGATGCTGACGCAGGACGAGAATATCGTCGAAGTACAGATGTCAGTGCAGTATCAGGTGTCCAATCCGCGTGATTTCATGCTCAATGTGCGTGCTCCCGAGATTAGTCTCGAGAACGCCATGGATTCCGCGTTGCGTCATGAAGTTGGCAGTGCCGACATGAATGACATCCTGACTTCTGGACGTGAGCTGCTGGCCAGCAATGTCAAATCACGCCTGCAGTCCTATCTGGATAATTATGGTGTCGGCCTGACGCTCCAGACCATCAACGTGGAATCCACGTCGGCGCCGGCGCCGGTGCAGGAGTCTTTCGATGATGTCATCAAGGCGCGCGAGGATCGTCAGCGTACGATCAACCAGGCACTGGCTTACGAGAACTCGATTCTCCCGGAAGCTCAGGGTCAGGCGCAGCGCGTCATCGAAGAAGCCGAAGGTTACAAGGAATCGGTTGTCGCCAAGTCGCAGGGTGAAGCCAATCGCTTCACGTCTCTGCTGACCGAGTACAAGAAAGCACCGGAGATCATTCGCGAACGCATGTATCTCGAGACGATGAGTGAAGTCCTCGGCAAGACCAGCAAGGTGCTGGTGGATGTCGAGAATGGTAATTCGCTCATGTACCTGCCGCTCGACAAACTGGCAGGCAAGTCCAATGCTGAAGCTGAAGACAGCAATGGCATGAGCCGCAGCGAGCTCGATCGCGTGTCACGTCAGGCGAGCGATGCGCTGAGTCGTAGCAACAGCACTGACAGTAGTAACCGCACCAGTCGGGAGGGTCGTCAATGATCAATAATCGCTCACTGATGGCCGTTGCTGGCTTGGCTGTAGTGGCCTGGTTCGCTAGTAACAGCCTCTATACCGTTGACGAGACCCAGCGTGCCATCAAGCTCAAGTTTGGTGAAGTGGTGGAAGACAATATCCAGCCTGGTCTGCACTTCAAGTTGCCGGTCTACAACACGATTCGTACTTTCGATACGCGCGTGTTGACGTTGGATGCTCAAGCGAGTCGTTATCTGACTCGTGAGAAGAAAGCCGTCATCGTAGACTCCTTCGTCAAGTGGAAGATCATCGATCCGAAGCGCTACTACGAATCGACATCTGGCGATGAGCAGATGGCCGAGCGTCTGATCGCACCGCGCGTCGATGAAAGTCTGCGTAACGAGTTCGGCAAGCTTGAGCTGATACAGATCATCTCTGAGCAGCGTGATGCGCTGATGAAGAAGCCGACTGAAGAGCTCGACGAAGTCATGCGCAAGGAGCTCGGGGTGTCGATTCTCGACATCCGTGTCAAGCGTATCGATTTGCCGGATGAAGTTTCCCAGGCAGTCTATGAGCGCATGAAGACCGAGCGTCAGCGTGAGGCACGAGAGTACCGCGCCCAGGGGCAGGAGCAGGCCGAGAAGATTCAGGCCAACGCCGATCGCCGTCGCACGGTATTGATCGCTCAGGCAGAAGAGCAGGCCCAGACACTGCGCGGTGAAGGCGATGCTTCGGCAGCGGCCATCTACGCGGGTGCCTATGGTGCTGATACGGAGTTCTTCCGTTTCTATCGTTCGCTGCAGGCTTATCGCGACAGCTTCAAGGGCGATGGCAACATGATGGTGATTCAACCAGATAGCGAGTTCTTCCGCTTCTTCAAGGACCCGCTCGGCAGCCGCAAGTAAGTTGTCAGCATTGCCTCCCTGCCTTTGGGAGGCACGCGAAAGATGGACCTCGCACAGCGTGTCGTGCGGGGTTCATCCCGCAAGAATTCATGCTAGACTTCTGTAACCGGGCACAGCCCGGTTTTTTTGTGGCCGCCTTTTACGTTGCGGCGACGCAGTGGTGAAGTCACGGGAAGCGCACGAGGCCTTCTCTTGCTTTGTACGAAGGTGTGGTCAGGCCACCAGTAACACCTTGTTTCATGGACTTTTCTTCATGAATCTTGTTGTCGGGAATCGACTTTCGGTCGTCTCATCGTCAGATGGGAAGTGGCGACCCGCGTCGCGAACCACCCCTTGTCATAAATTTCTTGCAGGATAGTGCAATGACCATCGCAGATCGCTGGCTCCTCCCGGATGGGATGGATGAGGTATTACCACCTCAAGCAACCCGTATGGAGGCGCTGCGCCGCGCGCTGCTCGACCTCTATCATCGCTTCGGCTATGACCTGGTGCTGCCGCCGCCCGTCGAATTTCTGGATTCACTGTTGACCGGTACTGGCACCGAGCTTGACCTGCAGACCTTCAAGCTGACCGATCAGATGACGGGTCGCATGATGGGGGCAAGTGCCGACGTGACACCGCAGGTAGCACGTATGGATGCACACTCACTGCGTCGTGAAGGGCCGGTACGGCTGTGCTACTGCGCCAATGTTCTGCGCACCAAGGCCGACAAGCATCAGGGTGGGCGTAGTCCCGTTCAGGTGGGTGCTGAGTTGTTTGGCCATGCTGGCCTGGAGGCCGATCATGAAATTCTGCACTTGGCGCTGACGAGTCTGGAGCAGGCGGGGGCAGATGAGTTGCATCTGGCGTTGGGGCATATCGGGATCTATCGTTCATTGATCGCCGAAGCGGGTATGAATACCGAGCACGAGCGTGAATTGTTTGCAGCCATCGAGCGTAAGCAGTATTCCGCTCTGGATGCATTGATTGAACGCGTGGTCGGTGACAAGGTGGTTGCGGACATGCTCAAGGCGCTGCCGCACCTGCATGGCGATGATGAAATTCTCGCACAGGCACGCACTGCCTTTGCTGGTGCACCGGTGGCCGTTTCCAGCGCGCTGGATCAGCTTGCTGCACTGAGCCAGGTTGTGCGTGAACGTCATCCGCAGGTTACGTTGTACTTTGATCTCGCAGAATTGCGTGGTTATGAGTATCACACCGGCATGGTGTTCGCGGCTTATGTACCGGGCTATGGTCAGGCACTGGCCAAGGGTGGTCGCTACGACGATACTGGACGTGTCTTTGGTCGTGCACGACCCGCCACGGGTTTCTCGATGGACCTCAAGCAGCTTGCCTCACTGGCCGTGCAAACACCGGCGTGTGATGGTATCTGGGCGCCGGCGCTCAATGAGAGTGCCCTGCGTGAGTGTGTTGATCAGCTACGTATCAGCGGTGAGCGTGTCATTGAAGCATTGCCTGGCCAGACGACTGGCGCTGATGCTCACCGCTGTAATCGTGAACTGGTGCGCTCTGACAGTGGTTGGCAGGTCGTCGCGTTGCAGGCCTGAACGACAGACAGCAGACAGTAGGGGCCACTGGGTCCCGAAGCACAGCTGCCCTTTGGCAGCTGTGCTTGTGAGTGGGTTTTCACCGACGGTTATTCACCGAAAGAGATAGGAACCATGGGCAAGAATGTAGTCGTGCTCGGCACCCAATGGGGTGATGAAGGCAAGGGCAAGGTCGTTGACCTGCTGACCGAATCTGCCAGCGCCGTCGTGCGCTTCCAGGGTGGCCATAACGCGGGCCACACTCTGGTGCTGGACGGCAAGAAGACCGTTCTTCACCTGATCCCGTCCGGTATTCTTCATCCGGGAAAGACCTGCGTCATCGGTAACGGTGTCGTGCTGTCTCCGGAAGCCCTGATCAAGGAAATACGCGAGCTTGAGTCCAATGACGTGCCGGTACGTGATCGCCTGCGTCTGTCACCGGCTTGCCCGCTGATCCTGTCCTATCACGTGCGCCTGGATCAGGCTCGTGAGAAGGCGCGCGGTGTCGCCAAGATTGGCACCACGGGTCGGGGTATTGGTCCGGCCTACGAAGACAAGGTCGCACGTCGTGGCCTGCGCCTGGGTGACATGCTGCACCGTGAGCGTTTTGCCTCCAAGCTGGGCGAAGTGCTGGATTACCATAACTTCGTGCTGCAGCATTATCACGGTGAAGCGCCGGTCGACTTCCAGCAAGTGCTGGACGAAGCCATGGAAATGGCCGAAGAGCTGCGTCCGATGGTCTGCGATACCGTGGATCTGGTCCATAAGGTCCGTAAGGCCGGCGAGAACATTCTCTTTGAGGGTGCTCAGGGGTCGCTGCTGGATATCGATCACGGTACCTATCCGTACGTGACCAGCTCCAACACCACTGCCGGCGGTACTGCGACGGGTTCTGGTGTGGGTCCGCTGTATCTGGATTACGTGCTGGGTATTACCAAGGCCTACACCACGCGTGTCGGTTCTGGCCCGTTCCCGACAGAACTGTTTGATGAGTTCGGTCGTCATCTGGCTGAGCGTGGCCACGAATTCGGTGCTACTACCGGTCGTGCACGTCGTTGTGGTTGGTTTGATGCTGTTGCACTGCGTCACGCTGTACAGATCAACTCGGTTAGCGGCATCTGCTTGACCAAGTTGGATGTGCTTGATGGCCTCGAGAATATCCGTGTCTGCATTGGCTACCGCAGCAAGGATGGCGAAGTGCTGGACAATCCGGTTGACTCGGAAGGCTATGAAGCCATCGAGCCGCTGTATCAGGACCTGCCGGGCTGGACTGAGTCCACGATTGGTGTGCGTGATGTTGAGAAGCTGCCCGCTAATGCGCGTGCCTACATCAGCTTCATCGAGGAGCAGGTCGGTGTGTCTATCGATATCATCTCCACTGGCCCGGATCGCAACGAAACTATCGTGTTGCGTAACCCGTTCCACGGTTGATCGCCTCGCGTAGACTTTTTTGAGCTTGTGTAGAAAAAAACACCCCATCGGGTTTTCTCGATGGGGTGTTTGCATATGTCGATATCAAAAGTTGAGAGGGGAGAGCCGAGAGAGGAAAAGTGACCGGCGCAAAAATGTCGGATCGGCGGGAAAGCCATGAATGGCAGGAAGTGTTGTGCAGGATGCGAACAGAAAGTTGGACTGCGCAGTAAATATTTTAAATGGGAATGATTGTTATTTTTGTTGTGATCGGCGGCTATCATGTCGGCAAACTGGTTGCCCAGGTCGCAATTTGGCGTTTTCAGGGCGGTGGTGTCTTCACATCGATCTGATACAGGACTAAAATGGTCCTCAATCAATATCCGTGGTGGAGGCCTGTATGCTGAAGCTTTCCAGAATGACCGATTACGCTGCCGTGGTGATGGCGCGCATTGCGCGTGAGCCGGACTCGGCACATGCCGCGATTGATCTGGCTGAAAGTGTGCAGTTGCCACATCCCACCGTGAGCAAGACGCTCAAGGCGCTGGTGCGTGCTGGGCTGTTGGAGTCTCGTCGTGGGGCGCAAGGCGGCTATCGCCTAGCACGGCCCGCCAGCGAGATTACGGCCAGCGACATCATCAGTGCTATCGAGGGGCCGGTTGCAGTGACCGAGTGCAGTCACGCCGACGGTGATTGCGAGTTGGTCAATACCTGTGGTGTCGCTGATAACTGGCAGCGTGTTTCGCGCGCGATTGGAGAGTTGTTGGGCAGCGTGACGCTGGCGCATCTGGCCTCTACTTCGCCGCTGCGCATGCCAGTTCAGCTCCCTATTCAGGCCATCAGCCTGTATGGCGAGGATAGCCACAACCGCAGCTATGAACATGACCTCCATTCACAGCCGTCGGTAGTGCGTGGCCACAAGGCCTGATTGAGCACCACGCGATCAGACAGAAAATATTAGAGGCTTCGCTGCCGTTCGGGCGGAGTGACCAAGAATATGAACAGACTCGGAGTCACTCCGAGAGAGGAGACCAGCATGGCGAGCCAGGAGATGGAGCAGCTTGTACAGCGCGAGTATAAGCAGGGCTTCGTGACCGATATCGAAAGCGATACCATCCCACCGGGACTGGACGAGAGCGTGATTCGTTTCATCTCGGCCAAGAAGGGCGAGCCGGAGTGGATGCTGGAGTGGCGTCTGGATGCCTATCAGCAGTGGCTGAAAATGAAGGCACCCTCCTGGGCGCATCTGAATTATCCGGACATCGACTATCAGGCGATTTCCTATTTCAGCGCGCCCAAGAGGCCAGAAGATCGCCCGCAGAGTCTCGATGAAGTGGATCCCAAATTGCTCGAGACCTATGAGAAGCTTGGCATTCCGCTTCACGAACGTGCAGCGCTGGCCGGTGTCGCGGTCGATGCGGTGTTCGATTCTGTCTCCGTCACCACCACTTTCAAGAAAGAGCTCTCCGAAGCTGGCGTGATCTTTTGCTCGATCTCTGATGCCATCAAGGACTACCCGGACCTGATCAAGCAATATCTTGGTTCCGTAGTACCCAAGGCGGACAACTACTTCACTGCACTGAATGCTGCCGTCTTTACCGATGGATCTTTCGTGTTTGTACCGGAAGGCGTGACTTGCCCGATGGAACTGTCCACTTACTTCCGCATCAATGCAGCCAACACGGGGCAATTCGAGCGCACGCTGATCATCTGTGAAAAGCAGGCGCAGGTGTCGTATCTGGAAGGCTGTACGGCCCCTCAGCGTGATGAGAACCAGTTGCACGCCGCAGTGGTTGAGCTGGTCGCACTGGAAGATGCCTACATCAAGTACTCTACCGTCCAGAACTGGTATCCGGGCGATGAAGATGGCAAGGGCGGCATCTATAACTTCGTCACCAAGCGTGCCGATTGCCGTGGCGACCGTTCCAAGGTGTCCTGGACTCAGGTCGAGACCGGTTCCGCGATCACTTGGAAGTACCCGTCATGCATCCTGCGCGGCAAGGACAGCGTCGGTGAGTTCTACTCCGTCGCTGTCACCAATGGCCGTCAGCAGGCGGATACCGGCACCAAGATGATCCATATCGGCGAGGGTACCAAGTCCACCATCGTCTCCAAGGGTATCTCCGCTGGTAACTCCGAGCAGTCCTATCGCGGCTTGGTCAAGATCGGCCCACGGGCCAAGGGTGCGCGCAACTTTACTCAGTGTGATTCGCTATTGATCGGCGACCGCTGTGGTGCGCACACCTTCCCGTATCAGGAAATCGGCAACGCTACCGCGACGGTGGAGCACGAGGCAACGACCTCCAAGATCGGCGAAGATCAGCTGTTCTACTGCCGTCAGCGTGGCATCAGCGAAGAAGATGCGGTCAACATGATCGTCAACGGCTTCTGCAAGGACGTCTTCCAGGAGCTGCCGATGGAGTTCGCTGTCGAGGCCGAAGCCCTGCTTAACGTCACCCTTGAAGGGGCAGTCGGCTAACGCTCGCATTGTTTACTGCAACGTCATCCCACTCTTGAGGGTCGCTTGCGGGCGGCCTGTCAGCAAAAGGTATCAACATGCTCGTAGTCAAAGATTTGCACGTTTCGGTTGAAGGCAAGGAAATCCTCAAGGGGTTGGACCTGACCATCAACAAGGGCGAAGTCCACGCCATCATGGGCCCGAACGGTGCCGGGAAGTCCACGTTATCTTCCGTGATCGCAGGCAAGGACGGCTATGAAGTCACCGCCGGAACCATCACCTATAAAGGTGAAGACGTGCTGGAAATGGCAGTCGAAGAACGCGCGCGTGCCGGTCTGTTGTTGGGCTTTCAGTACCCGGTCGAGATTCCGGGAGTCAAGAATGTCTATCTGCTGAAAGCGGCGCTGAATGCCAAGCGTGAAGCTGAAGGCTTGGGCGAGATTCCAGCGCCAGAATTCATGAAGTTGATCCGTGAGAAGTTGGCTTTCATGCAGATGGATGCCAGCTTCCTGCAACGTGCGGTCAATGAAGGTTTCTCTGGCGGAGAGAAGAAGCGTAACGAAATCTTGCAGATGCTAGTGCTGGAACCGAAGCTTGTGATGCTTGACGAGATTGACTCCGGTCTTGATATCGATGCGCTCAAGGTCGTAGCCAAGGGCGTCAATTCGCTGCGCAACGAAGATCGCGCCGTATTGATGGTAACTCACTACCAGCGTCTGCTTGAGCACATCGTGCCGGACCATATCCACGTGCTGATCGACGGTCGCATCGTCAAGTCTGGTGACAAGTCACTGGCGCTTGAACTTGAAGCTCATGGTTATGACTGGCTGCAGGAGGAAACTGCGTAATGACAGCACTTGCTACCGCGCCCGTTCCCGGCAGCGAAGCCTTCACAAGCGAATTCGCTGCCCGTAAACCGCGATTTTCCGCTGATCCGAGCTGGATGGCCGCTCGTCGTCAGGCGGGTATTGCACGCTTCGAAGCATTGGGCTTGCCAACCCGCAAGGTGGAAGCCTGGAAGTACACTGACACCCAGTCTCTGGGGCGTCAGGCCTATCAGCTGGCTGACGATGCCACGCTATCTTCTGCCGTGATGGATGAGCTGGCACTGGCGATTGATGCTTATCGTCTGGTGTTCGTCGATGGTCTCTACAACGCTGAGCTGTCTGACGTGGCGGGGCTGCCGGACACGGTGCGTGTCGTGCCACTTTCTCACGCCATCCTCCATCAGCCGGAAGTGGTCGGCGGTTCATTGAATCGTCTGACCGGCATCGACTTCACGCCGTTCGTGGCGTTGAACTCCGCCTTCACTGAGGAGGGGGCGGTGATTCAGGTCGGCCCACGCACTGTACTCGACAAGCCGGTCTATGCGCTGTTCATCTCGCGTGCCGCCGTCGATGGCCAGCCGGTGACCATGAGCCACCCGCGTCTGCTGATGCAGCTGGGCAGTCGTGCCGAAGCCAGTGTGATCGAGCATCACATCGGAGAAACAGGCGCAACCAACTTTACCAACCTGGTCGCGGAAGTGATGTTGGAGCGTGGCGCTGTGCTCAATCATTACAAGCTCGGTGAAGCTGCCACTGGTGAGACTCATATTGCCTCAGTGCAGGTTGAGCAGCCGCGAGATAGCCAGTATCGCTCCGTCAATCTCAATACTGGCGGCGGGCTTGTACGTAATGACATCGTCTGTGATCTGAACGGCAACAATGCTCACGCACGCCTTGATGGCTTGTTCTTCGGTCGTGATCGTCAGCACGTGGATACTCACACGCTGGTCAATCATAACGAAGCGCTGACGTTCTCCGACGAGAACTACAAAGGTATTCTCGCGGACCGTGCGCGTGGCGTGTTCAATGGCCGCGTGCTGGTCAAGCGTGATAGTCAGAAGATCGAGGCGCATCAGAACAATGCCAATCTTCTGCTGTCAGATCGCGCTGAAATCAATACCAAGCCGGAACTCGAAATCTACGCCGATGACGTCAAGTGTTCTCATGGCACTACGACAGGTCAGCTGGACGAAGGTGCTGTCTTCGCACTGCGTGCTCGTGGCATCGATGAGCAAACCGCCCGTGGTCTGCTGACGTTGGCCTTTGCCAATGAAGTCATGACGGGCCTCGGTATCGATGCCATTGCTGAGCGTATCGAGCGCAGTGTGGCGGGCCGTTTGCCATCACGCTTCCATCTCGATGAGCTGGTTGACCTGAGCGTCGAGCTTGCCGGCGGTACAGTGGCCGTGGCGCGCGATGAGGACTTCGCATGAGCGCGCTCGATAATTTGATGTTGGATGTGGTGCGGGTTCGCGAAGATTTTCCAATCCTCGAGCGTCGTGTACACGGTGATGTGCCGCTGATCTACCTGGATAGCGCAGCCACCAGCCAGACACCGACCGCCGTCATCGATGCGATGAGCGCCTATTACCGCACCATCAATTCCAATATTCACCGTGGCCTGCACAGCTTGGCAGACGAAGCGACAGCGGCGTATGAAGGCTCGCGTGAGAAGGTACGCAACTTCATCAATGCACGCTTGACGCGCGAAATCATCTTCACACGTGGCACCACGGAGGCGATCAACCTGGTCGCCAACAGCTGGGGCGCCAACTGGCTGAATGCCGGTGACGAAGTATTGATCTCGGTGATGGAGCATCATGCCAATATCGTGCCGTGGCAGCTATTGGCAGAGCGCCTCGATATCACGCTCAAGGTCATTCCTTGTGATGACGATGGCGTGCTGGACATGAATGCCTACCGCGACTTGCTGGGTGAGAAGGTGCGACTGGTCTGTGTCAATCATGTCTCCAATGCGCTGGGTAGCATCAACCCAG
This sequence comes from Cobetia sp. QF-1, assembly GCF_002213105.1. Lineage (NCBI taxonomy): Bacteria > Pseudomonadati > Pseudomonadota > Gammaproteobacteria > Oceanospirillales > Halomonadaceae > Cobetia > Cobetia sp. QF-1. Next base: position 181,764 of record NZ_NBVS01000001.1, on the reverse strand, counting down.
TCGCCGAGATGGCACGTCTGGCACATGAGCACGATGCGTTGATCCTGATTGATGGCGCTCAGGCAGTGCCGCACCAGCAGGTCGATGTGCGTGCAATTGATGCCGATTTCTATGTCTTCTCTGGCCATAAGATGTACGGCCCGACGGGTGTCGGTGTGCTCTATGGCAAAGAGGCGCTGCTTGAGGCCATGCCGCCTTGGCAAGGCGGTGGAGAGATGATCCGCACGGTGTCGTTTGAGAACGGCACACTGTTCGCTGATCTACCGCACAAGTTTGAAGCTGGCACACCGGCCATCGCGGAAGTCATTGGGTTGGGCAAGGCCATTGATTGGCTGGGCTGTACCCATATGGGCTTGATCACGCGCTGGGAACAGCAGTTGATGACGCATGCGACTGAGCGCATGTTGCAGGTCGATGGCTTGCGTATCATCGGTAACTCGCCGAACAAGGCGGGTGCGATTTCCTTTGTGGTTGATGGCGCTCATGCGCAGGATATTGGCCTGCTGATCGATCAGCTCGGGGTGGCCATTCGTACTGGTCACCATTGTGCTCAGCCGGTACTGCGTCGCTTCGGCGTCGATGCTACCTGTCGCGCCTCGTTCGCTGCCTATAATACGCCGGAGGAGATCGACCTGTTTGTCGATGCCCTCGAGCGTGTACTGACGATGGTTCGCTGATCGAGGGCATGACAAGCTGGCGAAATAGCGCAATGAGGCTCGCCGTTGGCGGGCCTCATTCACACCACGGCGAGCATTCATTACTCACGCTTCAGTGGCATGCCTCGCTGATGGAGTTTTAGTTGGCAGGAGCCGATAGGCTTTTGCAGTACCTGTGCAAGGAGAGGGCATGAGCCACATTAATGATCAGCTGGCTAGCCTCGGCAAAGGTCAGAAAATGCCGTTGCAGCGTGATGTGGAAGGCATCTCGGTGCCGTTCGGCAAGTCAGTGACACTGCATGAAGATGCGGTGGTCGAGGTCATGCAAGCCAAGGGGAGTACGGTCAGTGTGGCCTTTGAAGGTCGCATGTATCTGATCGAGAGCTTCAGCCTTGATGCATTGGGCCTGGACGCCGTGCCACGCCCACACTTGGCGGCTGGCCAGACAGATGCTGATATCGAAGCATTCGTCTGGGGGCAGCTACGTACCTGTTTTGATCCGGAGATCCCGGTCGATATCGTTGAGTTGGGATTGGTTTATGGCTGCCGGATCGACACCTTGATCAGTGGCGAGAAGATGGTCAATCTCAAGATGACACTGACCGCGCCCGGGTGTGGCATGGGCAACGTGATTGCCGAAGATGCCAAGCGCAAGATTCTGGGCGCTGATGATGTTTCCAAGGTACATGTTGAAATCGTCTTCGCACCGGCCTGGTCGCGCGAGATGATGAGTGAAGATGCTCGTCTCGAACTGGGTATGTTCTGAGTACTTTGAGCTGAGCTGGCAGTCACTGTCAGCGTGTAGAGATAATGATGTAATGCAGTGTCGGCGAGAGAGCGACGGCGCTGATGCTGCGTTCCGTCGATGAAGGTCAGGGTTGCCGAATAAGCGGGAACCTCTTGGCTATTGTGTTTTCCAACTCGTGTTGATGATCGCCTGGCCATGACGTTGCCGTCGGCGTGCATTGTCACGTGTGTATGACTGTTTCCCGCCCCACCTGCCTGCAAGGAAGACTCTCTGATGCGATTCCAGACTGCGCTACGTTATCTGACTGCCACCCTGATCATGAGTACTGCTGTCAGTGCTCAGGCGTCATGGAAGCTGGATAGTGATGCCTCGCAGCTCACCTTCCAGACCACCAAGATGGCCAAGACCGGTGCCAGCACGGTTGAGACTCATACCCTTGATTCTTGGCGTGCTCGCGTCAACGACAAGGGGCAGCTCTCGGTTGAGATCGATCTGGATTCCGCCAAGACTGGTATCGAGATTCGCGATCAGCGCATCAGCGAGAAGCTTTTTGAAGCAGGCACTTATCCGTTGGCCGTAATGACTGCGACTCTCGACATGCCAACATTGGATGTCATGGAGCCTGGTGATACTCAGGAAATGGATATTGATGGCCAGCTGACGCTTCACGACAGCACCCAGTCATTGCCCATGAGTTTGCAGGTGACTCGCCTGAGAGGTGAACAGTGGTTGGTGCAAACCGTCAAGCCAGTAATGGTTGACGCCGATAAGTTCTCGCTGGTAGGCGGAATCCGCACCCTACGTGATCTTGCAGGCTTGGGGGATATTGCCACCCAAGTGCCAGTGGCAGTGAAGGCCGTGATGATCAAGGAAGAGTAATATCAATAATCAATACGCACTGGCCCACGTTTAGAGGGGATTGGTCGTGTAGTACTGATGATGCAGTACTAGCGATACGCCAATCGCTTGGGTAGGCTGGGCGCTCATGCCTGCGTGACGTGACAGGTAACGGCGGGAAGAGTTGGCAGGGATGGGCGTGGGGAACAGATGCAGCGAGTGATCAAGCAGGTCGGCCTGGTGATTATCGCCTTGCTGGCCGTTAGTGTGATGGTACTGATCGGGCTCAACTTGTGGGTTGTGATGGCGACTCGCGATCGTATCGCTGCGTCTCCGCTCACCTGCGAGAGTCGTGAGGTTGGTATCGTGTTTGGTACTTCTCATGGCTTGGTGGGTGGCGGGAGCAACCCTCACTATCAGGCTCGTCTCGATACGGCTGCTCAGCTCTACCGGTTACATAGAGTCTCCAACCTATTGTTGTCGGGGGATAACCGCACCCGTTACTACAATGAGCCGATGACCATGTGGCGGGATTTGCGGGCGCGCAATGTGCCACAGCAATTCATGACACTGGATTACGCCGGATTCTCTACCTTTGATACGCTAGTGCGCGCACAAAAGGTGTTTGGCGTACGCGAGGCAGTACTGGTGACGCAGCCGTGGCATTTACCACGTGCGCTATTCATTGCGGATGCCGTCGGGCTTGAAGCCACTGGTTGCCCTGCGATTTCCGAGAGCCAGACATCGAATATCCGATTGACGATACGTGAATGGCTGGCGCGTGCTGCCACCGTAGGCGATCTCTATCTATGGGGCCGTGCACCACGTTTCCTCGGTCCGCCGGAAAAGTTGCCCACGCCGGTGTTATCACCATCGTTACCGGTTAGCACATCGTCGAAAAGCTCACCGGCGGATACTCAGACACCTGATTGGCACGCTTGGCCCTTGCTGCAGTCTCATGCTGTTTCGCATATACCAGTGCCATTAAAGCCAGTGCCGTTGGTATCGGCATCACTGAAGGTGGTGCAGAGAGAGGAAGAGGGCGTGATGCCCATGAAAACATTGTTGCCAAGTGTCAGTCAGACCCTCTCTCTATTGCTGCATGACAGCACTGTTATCTCGAAAGACTGAAGGTCGTGACATAAAAAGCCCGCCTCTCATGCCATGAGAGGCGGGCTTTTTATGTCAGTACTAAAAGAATTTTTCAGTACTGATGATCAACTTATATCAGGGCATACATGCCCTATGAACAATTAGACTGCACGTCGCCGCGCGGCCTGGCCCATCTGATGACGGTAGAGTTCACGGATCAGGCTACGGCAATTGCTAAAGCAGCCTTCGAGCACTTTCTCAATGCTGTCAGGCAGCGGGTGGGTGAAGGCTGTTGAACAGCCCTGCATCAACACGCGCTCTTGCTCTAGTAGTTCATTGATCAGCACCTGATTGTCATTGCTGACAATGCTTTTCAGGCGACTCCATAGCCACATGTAGTCGTCGCGCTCGACGTCAGCGTCACGCGGCATCAGGCTGAGATGCTTGCGCGTCTCAGTCTCGAGTGCTTGCTTGAGCTCCACGCGTCGGGCGTAGAAGGGTTCAAAGGCCTTCAAGAGCCCGGGACGCAGCCGCTCGGCATTATCCTCGAAATAATCAAGACTATCTGCCAGGGCTTCCTGGACGCTATCCATCGCCACTTGGCGATTATCGAGAAACATGTGCGGTCACCTCCTCCGTCAGGAGAGATTGTGCGGGTGAAAACAGTGTTTTTCTACCCCTTGGGTGCAGAAAGACCCGATATTTATTTTTCCGTGATCAATTTGGCTAGTTTACGACAATTGCGTGGCTTTTATGTGACACATATCAGCAACAATAGACGCTGTCGTGATACCAACAAGAATGGGTGCGCCGTTGTCGGACGCACCCATTCTTGTCTCCCGCAGGAGGTCATGCCGTATTTTTATGCCAGCCTTCAGCCCTTGGGCTTGGGGGGGATCTTCTTGGCAGGCGCAGCGCACTTGGTAATATGGTCGATAATCAAGCCAGCGATATCCTTGCCGGTAGAGGTCTCGATGCCCTGCAGGCCAGGCGAGGAATTCACCTCCATGATCACCGGGCCGTGGTTGGCGCGTAGCAAATCGACGCCTGCGACTGACAACCCCATCGCCTTGGCAGCACGGATAGCCGTAGAGCGCTCTTCCGGTGTAATGCGAATCTCACTGGCGGTACCGCCACGGTGCAGGTTGGAGCGAAACTCGCCTTCGGCCGCCTGACGCTTCATGGAAGCGACGACCTTGTCACCCACTACCAGGCAACGGATATCGGCGCCACGCGCTTCCTTGATGTACTCCTGCACCATGATGTTGGCTTTCATGCCCATGAATGCCTGAATTACGCTCTCTGCGGCCTGATTGGTCTCGGCGAGTACTACGCCGATGCCTTGGGTGCCTTCCAGTAGCTTGATGACCAGTGGCGCGCCTTTGACCATGGTGATCAGGTCAGGGATATCGTCAGGAGAATGAGCGAAGCCGGTGACCGGCAGACCAAGGCCCTTGCGTGACAGCAGCTGTAGCGAACGCAGCTTGTCACGTGAGCGCGCGATGGCAACCGAGTCATTGACGACATAGGTGCCCATCATCTCAAATTGACGCAGTACTGCGCAGCCGTAGAAAGTGACTGATGAACCGATCCGCGGAATCACGGCATCGAAATGCTCGATTTCAGCGCCCTTGTAATGAATGGATGGGCGATGTGACGCAATGTTCATGTAGCAGCGTAGAGTGTCGACCACGCGTGCGGTATGACCACGGGCTTCTGCTGCCTCGATCAGGCGACGGGTGGAGTAAAGGCGTGAATTACGCGACAGGATACCGATATGCATGAAATCCTCCAGAGCCGAAATGGGCAGGCAGGGGTAAGAGCGAATACAAGAGATGGGCTGACGTGATGCCCGTCAGGAGGCTTTGCTACTGAGTGTCGCGCCAGCCAGAGTTGCTGGATTGGCGTGTCTATATCTTTGGGCGATCACCTCTTCAGAGGTGGCGCCGTATTAACCGTGTCTGTAGATGACAGGTCGTCAGGGCTCGCCATGCAAGTAGGCAGCACCCGGTGCGACCAGTAATCGGCGTAGGGCGCGACGCCCTAGCAGAATTGGGTGACGCATTTGAGAGCGATCTACCAGTGTCATGTCTATATCGTAGTCGAGGCCAGCCAGACGCATGCGTGAGCGAATCACATAGCGCCACTGTGCTTGCCCATTGGATGATCTTACCCGGCGGCGGTCATGTACTTGCGTCTCTACCGTATGCGGAGGCGAATCACTGCCTCCAGTACGTGTGATGAAGCGCACGCACAGCTCATCATTCTGCTCAAAGACTTCAATGCTCTCGGCATGTAGCGCACTGGAATGAGCACCGGTATCGATCTTGGCATTGAGGTGCAAGTGCAGTTCAGGCAACTCGATCAGTTCGCGTCGTCCGACGACGGCGCGTGGCTGAAACCCCAGCAGATCATGATTCAAGCTTTTTAGATCAAGCGGCTGAGGTTTGTCGGTGTGATGGCGTGAAGCAGGCTTTTGATGCGACATGTTTCATCCTGAATCAGAGGGCGTGACCGAGTGTAGACATCGGCTCACGGCATGAAGGGTACCGAGCGGCTAAAGGCACCGATCAGAAAACCAAGAAGACGATGAGTGCCCGTGCATTCGAATGTTCTGGCCAGACGGGCGCGCAGCATAGTCACTTACCGAACCGACAGCAATCCTTGCTGACACCTCTTTGCTCGAGTGCTTGCGAGCCAGTGCGATGGCGCCACACAGGGCATGCCATCGCTGAGTTTGTGGATGAAGATTCAATGCCAGGATTCATAGCCAAAACAGCAAGTGGTCTTTTGGGTTATCGCCAGCCATTGCCGTATTGGCATTCTTTACAGAATGCTTTACATGAGCTTTTGCATGGCACTGTACTGATGAGCCTGCACTGATGACCTTATACCAAGTGTCGTGGGTTATGCGCATGATCTCAAGGACTCTTCCACTTGTTCTCTGACGCACTACGAGCATGGCACCGGTAATACTACGTGGGCCGCGTACCAGGGTACTTATGCATCAATGCCGTTTCATGGCGCTTTCAACAGACGCTTGTTGAGTCAAGGCGCTCAGCGCCCTCCCCAGGGCACTGTCGGGGTTGGCATTACGCAAAGTCATCAGTACTGGCAAACGTAGGCGAGGTATCAATGCGAGGTCGCGTGCCAGTGCGCCGAAGCTGGCCTGTGGGCAACTTGCCAGGCGCGTGAGGAAGACTGGCAGACGTTCGGCATCCTCAAGGTGAGCATATCCACGCGCGGCAATTGCCACCAATACATCGACGTTCGCGGCATCGTCATCTGCCAAGAGTGCATCGATCCACCGTGATGCCGCCGGCAGCGGACTTGCCGACGACGCGCGTAAGCAGGCACACAGGGTTTCCAGGTCGCCTTGCTCTCGTGCGTTCTGGCCACGTTGAATAAGCACCTCCAGCAACGCCGCTTCCTGCGCTGTCTCCAGCGCACTTGTAAGATGCGTATGGGCTGGCGGTGCCTGCTCCAGACACAACGCGATTGCACGCAGCGGTGTAGCCGGTAGTGCTGCGATACGCGCGGGCAGGGCTTCAGCAAGCAGTGGTTCCAGCGTACCGCGTCGTGTCAGTACATCGGCAATGCCCTGCAGACCGAGCGAAGGCCAGTCATCCAGTGGCAACTTGGCCCCCAGATATTGCTCTGCCAGCGCATGATGTTGGCTGGTCGGTCGCTCGCAATCCAGGCTGGCGCGCGCATGGAGCATGGCACGCAGCGTATCATCTGGCGTAAACGTCAGTGGATTGTCCTGCATCAGATTGTCGATCTTGGCGGCTTCGGCCACTTGAATATTATTTCGCCCCACACTGAGTGCTGTCTGGCCCAGTGTCGTGATCAGGCGCTCAAGGAAGGCATCACGTTGAGCCGGTGACAGGCGCCCCTCTTCATCCAGTGGCATGGCTAGAAACCATACCAGCGGGTCTTCGATGCCTGAGGGGCGGAAGACACAGGCCAAGCGTGCCTGGCCTTTGAAGGGTTGCTCCCAAGGCTGCTGTGTTGTCTCGAAAGCCTCAAGTTGTTCAAGACTTAGCGGTATAAGGGTGCGCCCTAGATGATAAAGGTGCAGTTCGGCGCCGGTGCGGGTGAAAAAGCTGCTCAAGGAGGAGAGAGGGATCATGAAGCTCACCGCTACTGTGGAGCTCGACAGGTGCAAGACGAATCGAGGTTACTGAAAAGAAGTTGTCGAAGAGAAGGGCGCTGTCCAGCCAAGGAATGCACCACGAATGGCAGCGACTTTAGCGACTCACTCGTCTGCATGCCACCCGCTCAGCCGACAAGGGCGCGTATCTCTCATAAAAGCGCCATATATCTCTTGGATCAGTGACTTTTCGGTAGCTGTCGTCTGGCCTGTCGATTGGATAGCCAAGCCCCGTTACGCCACGGAGCTCTGTCTCTCGTTGCGTGTCCAATGCCCCGTATTCAGGCTGCCTTGGGTGAGTCATTGCTTCATGCCTCCTCATCTACTGTGAATAGTTGTACGGATGATGGATTTTTGATCAATTTTCGCAATGCCAGTAACGGCGTGGCTTTCAGCGTAACCACTGCAGGTTATCCACAGTGTCGTCCACGGCAGACGTGAATAACTGTCATGTGGCTGTCGTTACGATGACATCTTTATGTTGCGCAGCACGCAGCAGTATGCAGCTGGTCTGTATGAACAGGCGTGCTAGAATCTCGTTCATTGTCAAAGGCGGTGGTGTTATTCCTTTTTGTTCTTTCGATACGGTATGAAATGATTGGGAATATACGACTGGCCCGTTACTCTATAAAACTAAATCACATATAAACGCTTGTGCTTATGCCTCTTTCGGCTGTCGCTGACGAGTTGCGCAGTGATACATGCCGCCGCTGCCCGAGTCTGCCGAAAGCGACACCTTCCTGTCTAACCTTGCGATTATCGAGGAATCCCGATGAGTCATTCACGTTCGTTTGCAGCCGTCTTTTCTCCCTCTGTTTTCAAGGGCGCCGTATTGGCCGCCACCTTGAGTGCCGCTGCCATGGGTAGCCTGAGTGCGCAGGCGGATACCTTGAAGGTTGGTATGTCGGGCGGCTATTTCCCGTTTACCTTCGTCAAGCAGGATAAATTACAAGGTTTTGAGGTCGACGTGCTCAACGCCGTCGGTGAGATTACGGGTGATGATGTTGAATTCGTCACCATGAGTTTCTCGGGCCTGATCGGTGCGCTGGAAGCCGGCCGTATCGATACCGTGGCCAATCAGATCACCATCACCGATGCGCGCAAGGCCAAGTTCGCCTTCACGCAGCCGTACGTCTATGACGGTGCTCAGGTGGTCAAGCGTCGCGGAAACGATGAGATTACCGGCGTTGAATCACTCAAGGGCCATAGCGTCGCGGTCAATCTGGGCTCCAACTACGAGTCGCTGCTCAATGCGCTGCCGTATGCTGACGAGATCACTATCAAGACCTATGAGTCCAATCTTGAGCAGGACACTGCCTTGGGTCGTGTGGATGCCTTCGTGATGGACCGCGTGAGCGCCAGCCAGGTCATTCAGAAGACCCCGTTGCCGCTCGAACTTGCGGGTCAGCCGTTCTCCAAGATCGAGAATGCACTGCCGTTTCGTAATGACGATGCAGCCAAGGCACAGCGTGACAAGGTCGATGCTGCCCTGACCGAACTGAAAGACAATGGTCGTCTGAGCGAGATTTCCGAGAAGTGGTTCGGTAGTGACATCACCACACCGTAAGAGCAGTCTGAAGCAGTGATGCAAGGCAAGCGGGGTGACGGCAACGCGCCGTCACCCCGTTGTCGTCATGGAGCATGAACGACCTCTCTCAGGTATGCGTGATATGCCAATGAGACGTCGCAAGGGCATTGGCAGCGTCAGGCATTGCCATCATGGGCTGCGGCCCTTCATGCTTGCCTCCTTTGTCACGCTGAGGCCTTGGTGTCTCGCCTTCATATCCCCAGCCCGTCCGGATAACGAATGGATACTCTCAATATTGACTACATGCTCGGTCTGTTGCCGGTCATGCTCAAATATCTGCCCCTGACGCTCAAGATGGCGAGCATCGGCATGATTGCCGCGCTGATTCTTGCATCCTTGCTGGCAGTGGTACGGGTGCTCAAGGTGCCGGTGCTCAATGCGCTGACCATCGTGTTCATTTCCTTCTTCCGCGGTACGCCGTTGCTGGTGCAGCTGTTTCTGTTTTATTACGGCCTGCCGCAGGTCATGTCATTTCTGACTCAGATTGATGGTGTCACCGCGACGATTCTTGGTTTGACGCTGCATTTCTCCGCGTACATGGCCGAGTCGATTCGCGCCGCTATTGTCGGGGTGGATCGTAGCCAGACCGAAGCAGCATTATCGATTGGCATGACCAACCTGCAATTGATGCGCCGTATCGTGCTGCCACAGGCTGCACGCGTCGCAGCGCCGACGCTGATGAACTACTTCGTGGATATGATCAAATCCACCTCGCTTGCGTTTACGCTAGGTGTGACGGAACTGATGGGGGCGACTCAAAAGGAAGCCGCCAGCAGCTTTCTGTATTTTGAATCCTTCATCATGGTCGCTATCGTCTACTGGGTGATGGTGGAAGGGCTGTCATTCGTGCAGCGCTGGATGGAGAAACGTCTCAACAGGGCCTATCAGCGATGATTGCAGTCAGAAAACTGGTCAAGAAATTTGACGGTAACGCGGTACTCGACGGCATCACTCTTGAAGTGGAGCAGGGCGAGATCATCGTCGTCATCGGCCCGTCCGGTACCGGGAAATCCACGCTGCTACGCTGCATCAATTTTCTTGAGCAGCCTGATGGTGGTGAGGTCCAGATTGGCGACGTGAGGGTTGATGCCACACGTGCATCGCGCGCCGAAATTCTCGCATTGCGCCGCAACAGTGCATTCGTGTTCCAGAACTATGCACTGTTTGCCAACAAGACCGCGCTTGAGAACATTGCTGAAGGGCTGATTGTCGTCAATGGCTGGCCGAAGGCCAAGGCGCATCAACGCGCACGTGAGATTCTCGAGCGTATCGGCATGAGCGAGAAGGCGGATGCCTATCCGGCGGCGCTATCTGGCGGACAGCAGCAACGTATCGGCATTGGTCGTGCGATGGCAGCTCAGGCTGAGGTGATTCTGTTTGATGAGCCGACGTCAGCGCTGGACCCGGAATGGGTCGACGAAGTGCTGGAGCTGATGAAGCAGCTCGCTGTCGAGCGTCAGACCATGATCGTGGTCACGCATGAGATGCAGTTTGCGCGTGATGTGGCAGACCGAGTCATCTTCATGGAAGGCGGGCGCATCGTTGAACAGGGGCCACCCAGTCAGCTGTTCAGTGCGCCGAAGGATGACCGCACGCGTGCCTTCCTGCGCAAGGTGCTCAATGAAGTGCCGCCGCAGTGCGCTGCGGGCATATAACGGCTCATTTGAAGTGAGTGTAGAGATGTACTGAAAAAGCAGCCGCCCTGGCTTTCACCGGGGCGGCTGCTTTTTCACAGGCATATATCATTGCGCGGTGTCGAAGTGCCATGCATTGTCGACGGCTAGCTGCGGCGAGGCATGGAGCGCACCTTGGCAAAGGCATCCTCCAGCGCTAGTGTGACGCGTTCTTCCAGCAGCTCCTGTTCGGCAGGTGCCATGTAGAAGGCCATATCGACATCGTGGCGGATATAGCGCGGTGCCAGCTGATTGAGCGCGATGCAGGCCACGTCCTCGCGGCTGTCGCCATCCATGCCGATGGCCTCGGGGTGCAGTCGCAGTCGATCAAGCACGAGTTGCTCCATGTAATTGTGAACGCCTGCTGTGGTCGTGTGCCACGAGGGCTCTTGATGAGTTGCGTGCTGTCCGTGCATGAGAAATCCCCCTGCGTGATAAGCAATGCCATGGCTTGCTGCGAGTGGCCTCCTCTCATGGGTGGCGTCAACCAGACAGCAGCCGCGCTTCCGCCTCTTCAATATGATCAGCCAAACCGGATAATACCAGCGTGTCGCCACACGCCAGCAGTAGTGCACCGGTGGGATCCTCAATACATTCACCGTTGGCACGTACTACGCGCGCGATAAGAATGCCGCAATGCTCCGGCAGAATGATTTCATCGAGCCGGCGCTCACAAGCCCAGGCATTGGCGGTCAGGGTCAACGGGTGACGCCTTAACAGAGGGTTGCCGCGCTTGTCGATCAACTGGGACTGCTGACCGTGAAAGTAGCCATGCAGCATGCTGTAGCGCGCTTCACGAGCACTCTGGATCGAGCGCGCGACGCGACGGAAGGGGACCTCGAGATTGACCAACACATGTGATACCAGCATCAGTGAGCCTTCCAGTACCTCGGGAATGACTTCGGTCGCGCCAGCCGCCTTGTAGGTCTCAAGGTCCGCATCATCCTGTGTACGCACCAGTACCTTCAGCTTTTCCAGTTCCAGCGGCTGAATGGCGTGCAGAATGGCCAGGGCATGCGAGAGTTGGTTGACTGTAATCACGACCTGACGCGCGCGCTCGATACCGAGTGCGCGCAGAATATCCTGGCGCTGGGCATCACCGAACACGACCGGCTCGCCTGCGCTGGCGGCCTCATGCACACGGATGGGGTCGGTATCGATGGCGATCCACTCTATTTTCTCCTGTGTCAGAAAGCGGCCAACCGTCTGACCGACCCGCCCGAAGCCACACACGATGACATGGCCGCTCATGGGCGCCGTGGCCGCACTTAGCTCTGCCGTGGTATGCGGGTTTTCCTGTGTGGGAGTGCGCGAGCGACACAGTCGTTGAGTCAGGTAATGGTTGTGGCGAATCAGTGAGGGAGTGACCACCAGAGAACCAATGATGATGGCCACCACCAGCCCGATGGTATCGGTCTCCATCAATTGTTGCTGGCTGGCCAGTGCCAATAACGCGAAGCCAAATTCGCCGCCCTGTGCCAGTACAAGTCCAGTGCGCAGGGAGGAATCCAGTGGCCGACCGGAAAGTTTTGCCAGGCCCGTGATCAACAGCGCCTTGGCTGCCAGCAGACATGCTACGCCGATGACCACCCAGTCCCACTGGGCCAGCAGCACTTGTGGGTCCAGCAGCATGCCAACCGAGACGAAGAACAGGCCCAGCAAGATGTCGCGGAAGGGCCGAATATCGGCTTCGATTTGATGCCGGAAATGGCTTTCACCGAGCATCATGCCCGCCAGGAAGGCCCCCAGCGCCATTGATAGATGCAGGCTATGGGTCAGCCAGGCGGAGAATAGCGCCACCAACAGGGCGGTAAGCACGAACAGTTCTTCAGAGCGTGAGCGTGATATTTCCTGGAAGACCAGCGGCAGTATCCATTTGCCAATCGCCAACATCACGATGACCAACCCGATACCCTTGGCAAGCATGATGCCGAGCTCGCTGAGCAGATGGCTTCCATCTCCCGCCATGGCCGGAATCAGGATAAGGAATAGTAGCGCGGCGAGATCCTGGAATAGCAGCACGCCGACGGCGGCATGGCCGTGCGGGCTATCCAGCTCATTCCAGCGTGCCAGTTCACGCGTCACGATGGCAGTGGAGGAGAGGCCCAGCGCTCCCGCGGTGACAAGAGCTGCCACTGGTGAAAGCCCGAGCGCGTAGCCCAGTGCCCAGAATAGCCCGCTACACACGATGACCTGACAGGCACCGAGTCCGAAGACCGTTGTCTTGAGCGCGCGCATGCGCGGTACCGAGAACTCGAGCCCGAGTGAGAACAACAGAAACACCAGTCCAAACTCCGATAGAAAGGCGAGTTCTTCCGGACGACCTATCAAGCCTGCCAAATGTGGCCCGACGAGAAAGCCGACGGCTAGATAGGCCAGTACTGGAGGCAGATTCAGTCGTCGGAATAGCGCCGCCGCCACGACTGAGGCGCCGAGCAGTATCATCACATCATTGAATACGGTATCTGCCATCCGGCCCTCCTGGCCTTCCACAAGCATCAACGAGATAATAACGTGAACGCACCACGCATGAATTGACGGAGATCGCATGAACCCGACAGAGCAACCGAGAGATGGTGAGATGGCCGGCAATCCCTACGACGAACTACGGGATCTGCTGGTACGTCTAGAAGCGACCATGAAGGCGGCGGATCTGTGGCGCATGGAAACACCGCTACCGGAAGCTTTCATGAGTGTGGAGCCGTTTAGTGTCGATCGTATGGACATGGGGCAATGGTTACGCTTCGTGTTCATCTCTCGACTGTCTGCGCTGATCGATGCGCGCGGCACCTTCCCGGCCAAGTGTGAGATAGCTCCGGCTATTGAAGCCTGGTTGAAGGATGCGCGCCCTGAGCGTCGCGTTGCAGTCACCGAAGTGATTCGTGAGATCGATACGCTGATCACTGAGCACTGAGCACTGAGCACTGAGCACTGAGCACTAAGCACTAAGCACTAAGCACTAAGCACTGGAGAAGTCTACATGGCCTACTACTTCGCCTACGGTAGCAACATGAATGCGGAGCGGGTTTCAGCGCGCATTGGAGATACGCGGCGGGCGCTACTGGGGTGGCTGGAAGGTCATCGGCTGGCGTTTGACAAGGCGTCAAAAGTGGCAGGTATTGCGCATGCCAATGTGCAGCCTGCCGGTGACTCACGTGTCGAAGGCGTCCTCTATGAACTTGCGACGCCAGAGCAGATTGAACTGATGGACCCCTTTGAGGGTCGGCCGCACGAATATGAGCGCTATCTACATCCAATCGAGACCCATGAGGGCGTGATTGAGGCGTGGGTCTATGTGGCATTGCCGGAGCGAACGACTGAAGGTCTCAAACCGGCTCGCGAATACCTTGATCACTTGTTGGGTGGGCAAGGTCTACTGTCACAGGCATATTTTTCACGCTTGGCGGCGGTGGAGGCTGAGCACTCGCTGGATGACGCGACGTTAGCCCAGCTAGGGTTATCGCGCACGACGCCTCGGTAGACTATATTCCAGCGTCATAACGCGATTGGCACCATGAAAAAGCCCACCCCTCATGATGAAGGGTGGGCTTTTTTACGCTCGGATGCAGACCTGGGTCCAAGTGATCAGCTGTTGCGAATCAGCTCCGGGTCCAGGTTTGACTGTTCACGACGACTGGTCAGCAAGCCGATGATCAGGCCCATCAGTGCCGGTGCCAGCCAGCCAAGATTCATGGAGGCCAGTGGCAACAGCGGCTCGATCCTATGCGAGATTGCCATCAAGGTATCGATACCGCTGGCTTCAAAGCCATCCAGCAGGCTGACCAGCAGGGTTAGGCCCAGGCTCCAGGTGAACACGCGTGGTGCATCATGTAAATGTGGACGCAGGTAAGACAGTAGCGTCAGCACCAGCACCAGTGGGTAGAGCGTCACCAGTACCGGAATCGAGATGCTGATCAGTGCTGCGAGCCCAAGATTGGCGATCAGCGCTGAGGCGATGGCCATCACCACGACCAGGGCACGATAGGGCACCGCGGGCAGTAGACGATTGAAAAACTCGCCACAAGAGGTCAAGAGGCCAACGGCAGTCGTGAGGCAGGCCAGCGTGATCACGAGCGCAAGAATCAATTTGCCAGCATCACCAAACAATGCCTCGACATACACCGGGATCAGCTCACCCTTGCCTGCTTCCGTCACCAGCGCGTGACTAGTGGCACCCATGTAGGTCAGCGGCAGATAGACTGCTGCCAGACAGATGGCAGCAATGGCGCCCGCCCATAGCGTATAGCGGGTCACGTCAGCGGTAGCGGTCACGCCGCGTGCCTTGATGGCCGAGACGATCAGGATGCCGAACACCATTGAGGCCAACGCATCCATGGTCAGATAGCCCTGCTGGAAACCGGTCATGAAGGGAGACTCGGCCCACTCAGGGCTGACAGGGCCTAATGGCCCCTGCGGATTGATGATCGTGAAGGTGGCAATCAATGCCAGCAGCGCGATCAATAGCGGCGTCAGCCACTTGCCGACGACATCCATCAGCTTGCCTGGGCTCAGCGCAATCAGTGTCGCGACACCGAAGAAAAGCACTGAATGCAGTGCCAGACCGCTCTGCGGCGTCATGTTGATGAACGGGCGCATACCCATTTCAAACGCGACGGTACCGGTACGCGGAATGGCAAACATCGGTCCGATGGAAAGATAGATGGCCACGCCAAAAGCTGCAGCTGCCCATTTGGGGAGCGGCGAGGTGATCTTGTCGAGCCCACCACCAATCACGGCAACCGCGACGATACCGGCCAGTGGCATGCCAACACCAGTAGCAAGAAAGCCGAGTGCCGCCGGCCAGAATTCAGCACCAGCACCTTGACCCACCTGAGGCGGGAAGATGATGTTGCCTGCACCAAGAAAGAGGGCAAAGGTCATGAAGCCCAGCGCCACAATGTCGAGGCTGGAAAGTCGAGTTTTCAAGATGAAGTCCTGCGGATTCAGCGGATGCGTTGCGGCATACAAGATGTCGTGAAGCCAGCAGTGTGCCGGTAAAACGACAGTATGCCGAGAAGCCGTTGGCCAGCGACAAGGGTGGGTCACCAGCAAGCCCGAGAGCAATGGGGTGGTGTTGCACGCGGATCATATGGCGAGATCATGCGGCGACGGATGTCGAGGCCGTGATCAGACGCGGCGCATTATCGTTGATTTCACGTAGCAAGACAAAGTGCGTACCGCTAGCCGTGGTGTTGCGGTGAGGTACGTAGTACGTATCAGCAATGGCCATCAGTATTGGCGGTCCATCCTCATCGCTATTGCCAGCGTACTTTGTTCACAGGGGGCAATGGCACCTGGTTTGGCCAGTCGTCGGGGACGACAAATACGCGCCATTGATGGCTGACATGAGTGGTGGCAGAGGGAATGACAGAGTGTGAGGTGACCGATGAGATTTCCGGCGTCAGCTCGAGCCATAGCTGGCGAGGGTGCGGTGGTCGTGAGGTGTGCTGCTCGCTCACACAAAAATGTTGATGCAGCCAATCATCCAGTGCGTGCCATGGAACAAGATCCTCTTTCAGTGGCGGCGCTAGCCAGGCAGGCTTTTCTCGCACGATACCTTGCAGACACTGCTGCTCGCGGACAGCCTCATCTGTACTGATCTTGCTCAGTGCAGCACAAAAAGCAGGGAAGTCGCTCAAGTGCACCCACCAGCCTGCCTGCATCGCAGTATCAGGATGACAGCCAGCGGGAGGCGGGAGGTGATCTGCCAGTATCGTCTCTGGCTGCCAGGGGCGAAAGAGACACCCGGGGAGTGCCAGCTGTTGCTGAAGAGGTACTTCAGGCTCGACTTTCTCAAGGCCCGTCTCATCACGTTCAATCTTATCAAGTGCCGCCCTCAAGGTGTGCAGTCCTTTGGGAGTGTGGGCCAGCGGCAGTTGATGATGCAGGCTGCGCTGATACTTGATGGCCAGGCTGTCAGCGCCACCGGGTCCTATCCAGCGTGCTGGGCTATTTACCGCCCCGGGGCCTTCTGGCAATCCGAGATAGAACTTGATTGCGACCTCCAGGTGCGTCGGCGCGCGCTCGCTGCTGGTCTGGTAGATCAGGTCTAGCTCACCCAGCGTAATTTTGGCGTCCTTTATCGCCAGATTACTGATCAGGAGCCGGCTGTCGGGGGCGTGCTTCAGGACAAACTGCCACAGCAGCTCATGATAGCGGCCCAGTCGATAGTGGCGGTGCTCATCAATGGCGCCTTCAAGTATCTGCGGTTGCTGTTCAAGCTCACTCAGCCAGCGATGACGCACGTTGCTATCTGCCAGTCCGAGGCTCGACAAGGACGGGCGTGGATAGGCAGAGATATGCAGCAGGTCCGGTGTACTCAGTAGCCAGGCAATATCTCTGACTAGCGGATGGTGATAAAGCGCGCTCGACGCTCGCAAGTCATGGGTCGCAGCACCAGGGGAGGCCAGCCACTCAGCAACAGAGGACGTGGACGAGCCAGGTGGGGAGTGAGAGGCATGGCCCTGATCAGCTGAGACTTGGGTCGCAGAGGCTTGCTGAGCAAGAGGGCGGTCAACAGCGCTCTCAAGCGCTTCCCTTGCACTATCTGAGGGGATAATGGGCATGTTGCTCAGTGTATCGCAGTGGGGCTGGTGAGGAATATGGCTCACGGCAGCTGCCTTTAGATGTCATCACTCAACGCTTGAGCACGTCGGATACCCATCGAAGAGACGGGTTGCAAAGTCCTAGACTTGATCTGCATCAATCAAGCCATTCAAAACATTACCTTTAACGCATTTAACATTGCTCGCCAAGCAGTCTAATAGCACGCAATGACGCATAATTGATTCTTTTTTAGAATCAATTCAGTTGCCGAGTAGAGGTGTGTCTGCCTATTTTTCGCAGTTCCATCGATGTCGCCGTGTGTGCTCTGCGTGAATGGGCTTGGCAGCAGAAAATTTCCTGTTCACCTGTGCATCACCTTGGCAATGACATCATTTCCTGTGCTTGTGAGAAAATGTCATGTTCTGGTAAGGCTAGCACGCGTAAAACGTACTCCTGATAGCCAGAGTGATTTCATGAATCTCGCTCTCTGAGCACAATATTTTTCCTGAAGAGTGCATGAATACTGGGCTTTGAGTGAAGGTAAAAGAAAAATACGCATTTTTTCGATTTTCTAGCATCCAGTTGTGACGACGTAGCGTATTACTCATCAGCACATGAAGGCACGCCCTGCTGTACGAATCATGTTCGACCAAGGGTGAATGGAGATGTGTTGATTTACACCGAAAGTCGATAGCCTAAAAAGAGGGTGCTGCACGATATTTGGTAGCAAGGAGCAGGAGCTTTTTCGCTGTAAATATTGTACACAAATTATACCTAAGTGTTATTTAAATTGTATTTCAGGCTTGGCCGCTGCATCAAGAAAACACAAGGTGGCTGGAGTGTGATGTGTCAGTGCGTTTCTATTTGGGAAACAGTAGGCTTTCCGTAAAAGGGCTGGTTAGAAAGCGTCATAAATATTAGTCTGTTAATCATTAAGGCACAGCAAGGCCGCCATGGCTTGAAAGGTTTGACCCGGACAGGGGTCAGCAGTATCCGACCTTCACTCTAGGCGCTCACTATTAGCGGAAAACATCCGCATCAAGGGACCAGGAGTCTTCTCATGAAAAACATTTCTCTCACAGCATTGTTCACCACCGTCATTCTCGCTACTGCAAGTACCTCTGCACTGGCCGCCGATGACAGCCCCGTTGCACAGCGTGTCCAGGAGTCATTGAGCAGCCAGCAGATCGTTGGTCAGGCTCAGTCTGCCACTACTCAGCAAGCAGCCTTTGCTGGCACTGGCATGAGCATCGCTGCGAGTCGTGTCGAGCAGTCCCTGAATGCAAACATGATCAAAGGTGAGCGGATGGGGAGCGTGTCCACTTCTCAGGTCTTGGATAATGACAAGGGCAAGAGCGTTGCCGCCACTCGCTTTGAATACGCCTTGAACGACAACGCCTGATGGCAGAAGCGCGATATGCGCACTGCGCGACCGTTCTCGCCGAATGCTGAGCGTGTAAATGTCTGGCTTATGAAGAGCTGCAAGACCTAATTTTCCCGGAGATATCTCATGAAACTCATCAATACCTTGATTGCTACCGCCGCACTTTCCATCGCCACCACGGGTATTGCTGCCGCTGATAGCGTTGCCGATGCCCAGGTGCGCTCCACGCTGAGCGAGCAAACCATCAATGGACAGGTGCAAGTTGCTGCCACCCAACAGGCCACCTTTGCTGATACCGGCATGAGCGTTGCCGCAGGTCGTGTTGAGCAATTGTTGAGTACTGACATGATCAAGGGCGAGCGCCGCCAGCGAGTATCTGATGTCCAGAGTTTCACTAATGATGCCGGCAAGAGTGTCTCTGCTACTCGCGTACAGCATGCACTTGAAACAAGTGTCTAATTTGTTGATTGACTAATCTAAATAAATATCATGTGACATGATGCTTATTGTTATACCGATTACCATTGTCATGGTGAATGCTGGGTATCTTTTTAGAGCCAATATGACCAGTGGAAATGATTATATGATAGCTGTTGAGTAAATAACGATTTTCGCGTGTAGTGATGATAAATGTTACTCAGTCTCTAGTAAGTGATTGATTTAAATGGCATCATGGCTCACGTATTTTAAACGAAATCATATGCTGAAGTTTTGTATATGACACTCCGAGCTAAACTGATACTGGAATTCCTGTTATGCCAATCTTGAAATCACTGAAGACATTGACATGTTCTTTGCTCCTCGGTGCGAGTCTTGTTTCCGGCTATGCGATGGCCAGCGATGCTGTTGATAAGCCCAAGGTACTTATCTTTGATGTCAATGAAACATTGCTTGACCTGACGTCCATGCGCAGTTCCGTGGGTGATGCGCTGGGTGGTAGAGAAGATCTGCTCCCGTTGTGGTTCTCCACCATGTTGCATTATTCCCTGGTCGATACCGTAACCAAGGATTATCACGATTTTGGTCAGATCGGCGTTGCTTCATTGCTGATTGTCGCCCAAAACAACGATATCGAGCTCACAGGCGAGCAAGCCAAGAAGGCTATCATCACGCCATTGTTGACGCTGCCGCCGCATGCTGACGTCAAGGAAGGTCTGGCGGAGCTGAAGGCACAGGGATACAAGATCGTCAGTCTGACCAACTCTTCGAACAAGGCTGTCAAAGCCCAGTTCGAAAGCGCCGGCTTGCTGTCGTATTTTGATGAGCGTTACAGCATTGAAGATATCAAGATATATAAGCCTGATCTGCGCTCTTATGAGTGGGTGCTTGAAAAACTCAATGTAAAGCCAGAAGAAGCAATGATGGTGGCGGCGCACGGTTGGGATGTAGCGGGTGCCAAGGAAGCTGGTTTACAAACGACCTTTATTGCTCGTCCTGGCAAAGCGCTTTATCCGCTGGCCAAGCAGCCGGATCACGTCGTGAAAGATTTACATGAACTGGCTGATATATTAGGTAAGAGCGAATAATCACCGCGTACAATGTGTTTGTATTCGGTAATTAATCAAGACGCATCTTCAAGTGAGATATCGTTCTCTGCATGATGATGTGTCGCTGGCCCTGGTCGTCTTGAGAGTCAGGCGGTCGGGGTCAGTGAGAGCTGGCTTCATAGTCGTCGTATGAACATGATGTCGCGTGTACGTGAAGTGGTATAAGCGCGAGGCAGCGCATGAGGGAAAGACGCCTTCATGCATGCTTGCGGTATTTGATCCTTTCTCTCGTCGGTAGAATCTTCACGCAAGGGCGTTATGCTCTGTGCTCATGATGCCTTATGCGCGCTCGATCTGCCGCCTCCTTTCTTGAGTGTTTTCCTGTCTTGAATGTCACTGTCTCGATATTCATTGCCCGCTACTGGCGGGTTTTTTTGTGCCTATCGATAAGTGCGGTAGGCCTGCCTATCAGCCTTTTGCTTAGCTATCCCCTCGTAATGCTGCCATCTGAGTTCCGTCGATAGCTCCTATAAGCGAGTGGATAGAAGGATGGGTAGTGAATCAATGGGCAGTGATGGATGAGTCGCTAGACAGTCGAGGCTATCGATATCGCAAAGCATCTCCGTGACATCTTGGGTGAGGGGTTCTTGCCTGCAACGGTAGCGGTATAGGTGAAACTTTATTCTCAACCTATTGAAAACATTGTATTTAGTGAAGGGTTTGCAGTTCGCTGACTGTTCGAGGTCAGTGCAGGGAGCAGCATTGATTCATGGTTGGAACCAATGCTGTGCCTGAGGGAGAGTATTTCTCAGTACATGATGCGTTCACAATGCGTGTCATCGAGGAGGCGGGGCAGGTGCCTGCCTCAGTGCTTTAGCCAACAGAAAATGTTGGATCATCTGAAGGCCGCCCTGTCAATGTAGTCATTTTTCGTAGTACCCGGTGGCTGTCCCGTTCTAGCAAGGCTTGTACGCGGAAAACAGTATTTCATTAGCATAATCGTGCATATGAGCTGAGGCTGGTTGGCACATTTTTTTGCTGATGTGTGCATTAATTATGGTCTTAAGATGCGCAATAGAGAAAAAAACGCATTTTTCCGATTTGTTGGCATCCAGCTTGGACACTGTGGCGTATTACTCATCAGAACATGAAGACACACACGCAGCATGAATCATGTTCGACCAAGGTGGTGGATGAGGCGTGATGGTTTACTCCGAAAGTCGATGGTATGGGGGCGGGGTGCCGTGCAGTATACGGCGGTATTCGTCAGCAGAAGCCAGGCATCGCTTCATCAGCATGGTTGTACGTGAGTTGTCTTAAGGTGTGATTTTAGTGGTATGTCACGCTCGGTCAGCAGATCGTCAGAACGCTGGGCAAACGAAGGAGAGTTTGCAAGTGTGTTTCTCTCAGGGAAACAGTGAGCTGCCAGTGGGATGGCTAGTTAGAAAGCGGATTAAAGATTAGTCTGTTAATCATCGAAGCACAGCAAGATCGCCAGAGTTTGAATGATTCGACCCGGACAGGGGTCAGCAGTATCCGATCTTCACTCTGAGCACTCACTATCAGCGGAAAGCATCCGCATAAAAGGACCAGGAGTCTTCTCATGAAAAACGTATCCCTCAAAGCGCTGTTCGCTACTGTTATTCTCGCTGCAGCAAGTACCTCTGCACTCGCTGCTGATGACAGCCCTGCTGCCCAGCGTGTTCAGGAAGCCGTGAGCAGTCATCAGATCATCGGTCAGTCGCAGTCCCCTGCTACTGGTCAGCAGAGCTTCTCCGAAACAGGCATGAGCGTTGCCGCTGGACGCGTTGAGCAGTCCTTGAACGCGCAGAGCCTCAAGGGCAGCAGCACTGCTTCACTGACCAGCGCTAATCCGGTGGTCAATGATCAAGGTAAAAGCGTTGCTGCCAGCCGTGTTCAGCAGAGCCTCAGCGATAACGCGTGATCTTCCAAGGCGTGATGAATCGCGCTAGATCATGCAAGCAACGTATATCGACATCTAACCCGTTTTGGAGAATCCCCATGAAAACATTGAATACCTTCATCGCCGCTGCTGCTCTGTCTATTGCTGCCACCGGTGTCGCTTCTGCCGATAGCGTTGCAGATCTTCAAGTACGTGACGCCTTGAGTGAGCAAGCTATCCAAGGTCAGGCACAGCCTGCCAGCACCCAGCAGATCGTTGTGGAAAGTGGCAAGAGTGTTGCTGCCAGCCGTGTTGAGCAGTCTCTGAGCGCTGACATGGTCAAGGGTGAGCACATGAATACTGTATCCACTTCCCAGGCCCTGGCTAACGACAAGGGCAAGAGTGTTGCAGCAACTCGCTTTGAAGATGCACTGAACGACAACGCCTGATATCAGACAACATGTCTGAATATTTAAAGACCTCAATTCTTGGAGATATCTCATGAAACTTATCAATACTGTTATTGCTACCGCTGCTCTTTCCATTGCTGCCACAGGTATTGCTGCAGCAGATAGCGTTACCGACGCCCAGGTGCGTGCTTCACTGACCGAACATGTCATCAATGGTCAGGCCCAGCCGGCCGCCATGCAGCAGGCAAGTTTTGCTGATACCGGCATGAGTGTTGCTGCAGGTCGAGTCGTACAGTCTCTGAACGGAGATATGATCAAGGGTGAGCGTTCTCAGTTGGTTTCTGATTCCCAGAACTTTGATAACGATGCCGGCAAGAGTTTCTCTGCAACACGTGTACAGCATGCCCTCAGCGAAAGTGTCTGAAGTCTCGTTGACATGATATTGCTGAAAGGATGATGCGTTTTCGAGAAATATGCGGAGTCCCCAGTGCCCACTGATTTTTAGTATTCGACACCATCCAGCACTCTATAGCGTCAGATATCCGACAGTGTGTGTAAGCACTTGATACAAGAAAGTCGTGCCGTCGCAAGAGCCTTACATGTTGACATAGATAAGGAAGCTGCCCGATGTGCAAGCCCGGAATTCTGTCAGTCGTAAGTCGCTTGATTTGACCGCCGTATCCCTATCGGTGGTCAGTATAAAACTCGTTATCTGCATTCATTGTCTTTCTTGTTCTTCTCGTGCCTCTACTATTCATTACATCTTTTATACTGGGTGATCGACAGTCATCATGGATTTCATGAATGGCTATGGTTTATTCAGAATGAGCCGGATGATTATGAATAAGCGTATTCGGCACTACATTCGATAATTCATTAAGGAGAACTGCATCATGATCAAATCATTCATGACTCACGGCTTGACAGCCCTTGCTCTCGCCACCAGTGGCCTTGCCGTTGCAGATGTTCAATCTGAAGATGGGCAGCATTACCAAAAGACAGAACAGCGCTATGCTGCTCACTCGGATATAACGATTGCCAGTCGGGGTAATGTATTATCTGAAAGCGCCAGCCGCAGCGATAAAGGTGCGCATCGCTAGAGTATCTCGTATTCGGATCTCCGTCGTGTTTGTCTAGCATCATGGCAACATCTTCCAATGACTGTGATCGTCAAGGGATATCCACGATACTGGTAGAACGCTTGAGTAAGTGCTTTGTTTGCCACATTGCCTCCTTGGTCTTGGTGGCGACAACAGAACCCTTTCTCAAACGCTTTCCTGTCCTGGATGTCGCTGTCCCGATATTCATTGCCCGCCACTTGTTGGTGGGTTTTTTTATCTCTGTCAGTCAGGCGGGTGGCATCCGCTAGCGTCAGTGATAGGCTTGGCGGCGTTTATGTCTATCCATGACAGGAGTTAATGATGAGTGACGCTTCACGGCAGCATGGCCACCGCGCACCTCAGGTGATTGAGCCTCAAGGGCAGGTGGATTCCTGTGTTATCTGGCTGCATGGATTGGGTGCAGATGGCAGCGACTTCGTGCCGGTCGTACCAGCACTTGGCCTTTCGGCTGGCCATGGTGTGCGCTTTGTCTTCCCGCATGCTCGCGAACTAGCGGTTACCGTCAATGGTGGCATGCGCATGCCTGCCTGGTACGACATCCTTGAGATGAATCTCGGACGTCGTGTCGAGGAGTCGCAATTGCGTGAGTCAGCAGCCTACGTGCATGCGCTGATTGAAGAGCAGATTGCGCAGGGTATCGAGAGTCGCCGTATCATTCTGGCAGGCTTCTCTCAAGGTGGCGCAGTGGTCTACGAAGCGGCATTGAGTTGCGAGAAACCGTTGGGCGGGTTGTTGGCGCTATCTACCTACTTCGCGACCAGCGCAACGCTTCAACCTTCGGCCGCGAATCAAGGATTGGCCATCAGCGTGCATCACGGCACTCAGGATGACGTCGTGCCGCTCTCACTGGGAGAGGCGGGTGCTGAGAGTGCGCGTGCACTAGGGCACCCGGTTGAATGGCAGACCTGGCCGATGGCCCATGCCGTCTGTCTGGAGGAGATCGAGGCGATCGGTGAGTGGTTCATGGCGCGTCTGAAAGGTTAGCAATTTGGCAATAGCGTCAGTCGACTGACGGGCACGTAAGCAAAGAGGCCACTGACGGAGTGATTCGTCGGTGGCCTCTTTGTATCTGCGTTATCGGTCGCCCTCAGCAGCGGTATTGATAGGCGAGGGATTCATCCTTGCGCGGGCCAGTGATGCGCCACTTCAAGAGAAAGCCCGTAGCGTTGCCCCTGGTGTCGCGCTCGATGACCAGTGTTGCGGCATACAGATCATCAATGCACAGATGGGCCTCACGACTGGTGAAGTGATCCGGTCCTTTTGCGTCATCATTGATCAGGTCGAACAGGAATACTGCCGCATCACGCCCCCGTCGTTCATGGCTGAGTGCAAGGGCATCGCCGGTCGGGGAGAGCTGCCAGCGATAGCGATTGTTGAAGGTGACACTGCTGGGTTGCCCTTCCAGCGTAAACTGGCCCTGCTCGATGAATACCAGGTCGTCTGCGCCATGATTGACGGGTTCTGATTGCACTTCCACCGTTCCGATACCGCGCCCTGACCAGGCATTGCGGGATTCAGGCCCCGAATGCGACGAAAAATTCAGCTGGCGAATCTGCGCGAGCAGCGTGTAGAGGGTTACAATAGGTGTCAACTTCTTCTGGCTACCGGGTTTACTCGTCATGTCTTACCTGATTGGTGTCACGGCCCTCTGGGCCTTCTCGTTTTCCTTGATCGGCGTCTATCTGTCCGGTCAGGTTGATAGCTATCTGGCCGTGCTGACGCGTATTCTGCTGGCCTGTCTCATTTTTGTGCCCTTCCTGCGACCGCGTGCCATCTCTGCGCGGATTCGTTGGCAGCTGATGGCGATTGGCGCGATCCAGCTTGGCCTGATGTATATCTTCTTCTATCGCTCCTTCCTGCTGTTGCCGGTGCCGGAAGTGCTGCTGTTCACCATCTTCACGCCCATCTACATCACCTTGCTGGATGACCTGATGCAACGGCGATTGTCGCCATTCTACCTGCTGACCGCCGTGATTGCGGTGATCGGTGCGGCGATCATTCGTTATGACGGCATTAGTGATGGCTTCTGGCTGGGATTCGCGGTCGTGCAGGGCGCCAATCTGTGTTTCGCCATCGGCCAGGTAGCTTATCGCCAACTGTCACCGCAGTTGCCGAAGGATGTCGCACATCGTCATGTGTTCGGCTGGTTCTATCTAGGAGCGCTGGCGTTGGTCATCGTGATGTTCCTGCTGTTTGGGAGTACTGAAAAACTGCCGTCACAGCCGGTTCATTTCGTGGTGCTCGGCTGGCTGGGTATTGTCGCATCTGGTCTGGGTTACTTCCTGTGGAACAAGGGGGCGACGCGCGTTGATGCGGGGTCTCTGGCGATCATGAATAACGCATTGGTGCCAGCTGGCTTGCTGGTCAACCTGTTGATCTGGAACCGTGATGCCGACCTTGCGCGCCTGGCGCTGGGCGGGGCGGTCATCGTGGCGGCGCTTGCGATCAATCAGTTGTGGGCACGTAAGCGTGAACAGAGATTGCGCGTTACGGCCACCACTGGCTAAGCGCATCCGGATGCCGCGTTAGTGGACAGGCTTGAGCATCAGGCAGAGCTAGTGTCAGGTGTCAGATAGCGTCAGGTGAGAGAGGGCATACTTCAGATGCGTCGTCAGACGTTGGAGTGTGCCCTTTTTTTCAGCGGATGGTCGGTCATCAAGTTGCGCTGCATTGAGGCGAAGCCCGGCGCTGCTGGCATTGAATAGACTGCCGGGCAGTGTCGCGATGCCCGCAAGCAATAGTGTGTGATAGAGCTGCTCCAGTTGCTCGGCCGTCAGTCCCGGCAGACCACACCACTGTAGATAGCCACCACTTGCTGGCGGTAGCCAGACCTGTTCGCCCAGCTCGCTACGCAGGTGTTCGCGCAGCATCTCGAGACGTCGTGCATAGCAGCGCCGCATGCGGTGTACGTGGCGGCCATAATCTCCACTCGCAATCAGCTCGCTCAAGGCCGCATGCATCCACGGCATGTCGCCCATGCCACTCGCCCAGCGTGCGCGAATCATGCGCTGCATGCCCAGCGGAGAGGCGTCGTCAGGCTCGGATAGCCACAGCCATCCGCAACGGGTACGCGGATCAAGTGTCTTGGAGAGCGAGCAGAGTGTGATCAGCGCCGGCATTCCACTTTCGGTTTCAGTTCCTCGTTCAGCTTCAGCCCCTGAAGAATGGTGTTGCTTGAGGTCTGTCAGCCACGGGCGCCGGGTGTCAAAGCTCAGTTCAGCAAAGGTCGCGTTCTCGATCAGCATGATGCCGTGACGTGCCGCCAATGACAGCAGGTGCTGGCGGTCTGCCAGGCTCAACTGTCCGCCTAGCGGGTTATGGCCATCGGGTGTCACGATCAGGGCATCCAGTGTGAGCCGGAAGTTGTCGCACGAGGCGGCTTCGAGCAGAGGGCTTGCTGACCGGTCACTGTCCAGCATCAGCGCAAGCGCCTCAACATCCAGCCCGCTATGGGCGTGTGTTGGCAGAGCGATGGCCTGATGACCATTGGCCTCGATGGCGGCCAGTACGCCGAAATAGCCCGGCGCCTCAACCCCGATACGGCAGCGCCCGTGGTGCGCGCGCAGCTGCCCAAGGATGAGTGACATTCCTTGCTGTGCACCCTGGCAGATCAGCAAGGCATCGCTATGGCAGGGGTGGCCGCTGGTGGTTAGGTGATGTGCAATCGCTTCTCGCAAGGCACTTGAGCCAGGGGGTAGGGCATAGGCGCTGGGATGCTCGTCGTGATGACTGAGATGTTGACGTGCAAGTCGATAGAGTCGCCGTACGGCAGGGGCATCAAGCTCCGGATGTGCAGCACCAAGCGGTGCCAGTGTCGGATCGCTGGCATGTGCCATGGCCTGCCATGCTGGATCACTGATCGTCAGTGTCGATACGGTGTTCGGAATGCTGCCTTTTACATCGCTTTGCGTAGTATTTGCGCGGCTAGTCCGCGTCACGTGTTGAGGCGCTGGGGGAGCATTCTTGTCTGATTGAGCGACGCGATAGCCAGTGCGCGGGTGGGCAATGATGAGTCCAGCGGCTTCCAGTTCACCATAGGCACGAATGACACTGTTGAGCCCCAGTCCTGTCTGCGCTGCTTGCCGGCGTAAGGAAGGCAGGCGTTGTCCTGCTATAAGGTCACCGTCGTGAATCTGATCTCTCAGGTTCTCGGCCAGTTGCTGATAGCGTGGTTGCTGACGATAGTGCTGGCTCTCGCTCATGTTGTTCTGTACCTGTCGAATCACCCATTATCTGTATCTTGTATCCCCTGCGGCATTCGCTGCAAGCTGTCGTCAATGATGGGCGATTAACCATGAACGGTATCTTGCCTTTTTCGCCATTCCTCTAGGTAGTGATCGGGAGTCTGCGTGATGTGGATGCCACTGTCGTTTGTGTTGCTCTTCTCGACCGGCTTTATTGCCGCGCGCTTTGGCACGCTGGATGCCGAGCCCTTTACGCTCTTGCTGGTACGCAGTCTGGTGGTCTTGCCGGTGCTGGGCGCGATCCTTCTGTTGCGCCGCCAGCCGCGGCAATGGGGGCGGCGTCAGGACCGATTCGCACAGTCAGGTATTGGCATGTTGCTGCATGGTGCCTATCTCGGCGGGGTGTTCGCTGCAGTGAAAGCGGGGTTGCCAGCCGGCTTGACGGCACTATTGGTCAGTCTACATCCGTTGATTACGGCGGCACTGTCGCTACCAATGTTTGGCGTACGGCTGGGTGGGCGTCAATGGTTGGGCTTGGCGCTGGGCGCGATCGGCGTCTGTCTAGTGCTCGGAGCCGGTCTGCTGAATGATGAGGCTGGAGAGTCTGTTGATTGGCCACTGATTGGGCTGGCCTGGTGTCTCGTGGCGCTCGTGGGGGTTTCGAGCTCCACGCTGTGGCAGAAGCGAGTGGGCGGGCGAATGGGGTTGGTTGAAGGATTGATATTTCAGTATCTCGGAGCGGGTGGTGTCTTTGTCGTGGCGGCGAGCAGTGTCGGCAGCTTCGCCTTTGACCCGACGCCGCGCTTGCTTTTGACCATTGCCTGGCTGGTGATCGCTATCTCGGTCGGTGCGATCTGGCTACTGATGCTGATGCTGGAGCGTGGCGAGGCACATCAGGTCGCGCGTACCTTCTTTCTGGTGCCGCCCTGTGCGGCGCTGATGGCATGGTGGCTATTTGATGAGCAGTGGAGCCCATTGATGGTGGCGGGCGCAGCTCTAGTGGTGGCAGGTTTGGCGCTGGATCGCCCACAGGCAGTGAAGTCACCGGTGGCGCCACAAGTGCCACGTTAGATTTTGGTCATCAGCTGGCTTCCAAGGCTTGAAGCATCAGCGCCCCGCCGGCCATTCTCGAGGCCAGCGGGGCGCTGTCGTCTGATATGGGTGCTGTGTGCCACGTACTGTGTGCCGGGACGATCAGAAGCGGTAGCTGATGCCGGCCATGGTCACGATGGGGTCAATCTCGACCTTGTCATGGATGCTGCCAGCGACGGTAACGTCGGAATCAATATCCAGATACCAGACGGCGACGTTGGCGGCCCAGTGCTCGTTGATCACCAGATCAGCGCCGATCTGGGCGGCTGCCCCCCAATTATCATCCATCTCGAGCTTAGTACCGTCGTCGAGAGTTTCATCAGAAAAGTGGGTGTAGTTAATACCGGCGCCGATATAAGGCTGAATACGTGACTGGCTTCCACCGAGCGGATAGTACTGCAGGGTCAGTGTCGGCGGCAGGTGATCCACAGAGCCGGCCTTTTCGCCATTCAGTGAGATGTCATGCTCGAAGTTCTGTGCGGCCAGCAGCTCTATCCCGAGGGTATCCGTGAAGCGATATCCCAGTGTGAAGGCAAACGCGCTGTCATCACCGACATCAACATCGGCGTCAATGGCATCAATGCGGCCGTTATCGCTGGTGGGTGACACCTTGGCAACGCCGATGCGGGTCCAGAACTGATCCGCTCCGTAATTGAGCGAACTTGCCTGTTGCTCAGCAGCTACCGCAGGGGTGGCAACAAGACCTGTCAGGCTTGCAAGTGTCGCCAAACCTAGCAAGCGCATTGTGCGCTGACGGCGCTGCTGTGCTCGGGAAACGAGGTGGGGCTCAGAAGAGGTGAGGGGCTTGATGGCTGGCATGATCGCTCCCGAATGGCTGGCTTGAGAAAGAATGAGCCGTCAGTCTAGAGAGAGAGGAAAGTAAAAAGTTGATCTGAGACAAGGGTTTGCGAGCACGTCTAACAAGACATATATACGTTTGATACAGGTCAGTTTTCGCAAGCGACATGTGAAATATGTCGAGGACGCGCTTGCTGTAAGTCATTGAAACACACATACGAAAACGCCGCAGACCTGAAAGGTCTGCGGCGTTTCTACGAGAGCTTGATAAGACTTTACGGATCAACCGTCTAGCGTATCGCCATCTCGCTGCTTACCTAAGTACGTAACGATGTACTTAGAAGCGGTAGGTCACACCGGCGCCGACGGTAACCGGATCCAGTTCGGTGTCGTTGACATCCTGACCGTTGATCTTGGTGTCAGCCTTGACGTCGGCATAACGAGCGAAGCCGTTGACTGCCCAGGATTCGTTGACCTTCAGATCCACACCCAGCTCGGCAGCAGCGCCGTAGCTGTCGTCGATGTCCATGCTCTGTCCGTAAGCGGATTCGCTGGAGAAGTGGGTGTAGTTCAGGCCAGCACCAGCATACGGCTGGATGCGAGCATCAGTGCCGCCCAGCGGGTAGTACTGAAGCATCAGATTGATCGGCATCTGGCTGAAGTTGCCTTCGCCATTTTCGAAATCGGTGCTGAATTCTTCAGTGGACTGCAGGGCAACTGCCAGCTTGTCGTGGAACATGTAGCCCACGGAACCGGCGAAGCCAGATTCGTCCTTGGCTACCAGGCCATTGCCGTTGTTGGACTTGCCGTCAACCTTGGCAACACCACCGCGCAGGAAGATATCACCCTTGCCATAGGCCATTGCAGATTGTGCGCCCATTGCCATGGTGCCAGCGATAACAGTAGCGGTCAGGATCTTGATAGCGTTCATATGTAATTCTCCTAGAAGCATTAGCCTCGTGGGCTTCCTGTCAGCAGTGCCTCGCTATCGTATGGCCTTGGCCGGGTACTCTGCGTGGCTGCGTCGATCAGGGGACGAGACGAACTATAAGAAACACTGTTCTGTTTGGCAAGCATTTTTTTAGAACAATGTTTGAAAACATTTATAGCGTCTTGTTAGCGGATGTTACCGATTATTTCAGTAAACGTGAATGTCTCGAGGCTGAGACTCCAAATGGCGCTGTTGGGAGACATCCGTGTTCATGTTTCTGACAGGTTAATGAGACCTTGGTATTAAGAGGTCTGTGGCGTGAGCGCATACTACACAGTGTGTGTTCACGCCACCAAGGTGCTGATTCAGTGACGCTTGCGTTGGCTGCGCAACTCGAGCTGATTCAGCCAGCGGCTGATCTCTGTTGACTGAGGGGCGGTGTCGCAATATATCGCCAGAAATTGACGCCAATCGTCTTGCTGCCAGTGTGTGAGGCGCCTCCACAGTACATAGAGGTCACGTAGGCACTCATGGCGGCGCAGCACGAAACGCCGCGTCTTCTCGAGGTCGATGATCACGGCGTCCATCTGCTGATTGGCATCAGAGGATGTTTCCAGGCGATTAAGGAAGAGGTGCTTGGGGAACAGGCAGCCATGCATCATCCCGGCTTGATGTATCTGACGCACCAGGCGAGCACTGGCAGTGATGATTTGCTTGCGACGCGCGCTATCCAGCTCCGGCCAGCGTGCGTGCCAAGTATCCAGATCATCGCGACCGGTCAGATCAAAGGTGATCAGGATGGCGCGCCAGTGCTTACCCTGCTTGCGCTCACCGTACCAACCAGCCTCTACCGCAGGGATGCCTAGCGAGTGATAGCGGCGAATCGCGCGCCATTCACGTGAAAAGGTAGGCTCTCCCCAAGGACGGACTATGCTACGTGCCAAGTGGTTGGTTTGACGTTTGAGGTATAGCCGGTGTGTTTGGCCATCTTCATCCTTCAGCGTCAGCAGCGAGACCGTCGAGACGCCACCGCGTTCACGGTTGGGGATATCGACGTCCTCTGCTGCCACTTGCCAGAGGCGTTCGAAGCTATTGAGCTCATGGTGTACCAACAACTTGGCAAGCGCAGGTTCACAGTAATCGGCATGCCCGCGCGGTGCATTTGCACTGGGGCTGAGAGCGGGAAGTTGAGTCATGGAAAGTGTTCACGAGCCAGGAAGACAATGAGTTGGAGGGATGGCATTCCCTGCGCTCCTCCAACAATGAAGCGTCATCATAGTTAGCCTGCTGGAGAAGGGGTAGTCAGCGGCAGGGCAAAGTTGAGTTGCTGGCGGGTAAAACCTCACGCAGGAGTGTGGTCGATAGTCGCAGTCGCACTATCACTGGGGCGACGAGTCTCCAGTCGAAAAAATGGATGGTCGCCAGCATTCATGCGGCCTGTGGCCATGCAGGGCCCCTGTGTGTGCGAGATCTGCACTCCCTGCGCCCCTCGCTGCGACAACCTGCCATCTGGAGCGCTGCGCAGGAGCGGTGAAAATGGTGGTCAAGGTTCTAGCACCTGTGTGCTTGCCGGCGAGGGACGGGCCTGACGCCATTCTCCCGTCTTCGGTGGCAAGCGCATGCAGTGACGGCAGTTTGACCGTCCGCCTTATCGCAAAGGGGTAAGACATGATCTCCGATACCGTTGTGGAGTTGTCACGGTTCCAGTTTGGCATGACCGTGCTCTATCACTTCCTGTTCGTACCATTGACCATTGGCATGGCGTTCCTGCTGGCCATCATGGAATCCCTGTATGTCATGACCGGTAAGCAGGTCTATCAGGACATGACGAAGTTCTGGGGCAAGTTATTTGGCATCAACTTTGCGCTTGGCGTGGCCACGGGCCTGACGATGGAGTTCCAGTTCGGTACCAACTGGGCTTACTACTCGCATTATGTAGGTGACATCTTTGGAGCACCCTTGGCTATTGAGGGGCTGGTGGCCTTCTTCCTGGAATCCACCTTTGTCGGCCTATTCTTCTTCGGCTGGGACCGTCTGACCAAGCGTCAGCACCTGCTGGTGACCTGGCTGGTCGCATTTGGCTCCAACTTCTCTGCGTTGTGGATCTTGATTGCCAACGGCTGGATGCAGAATCCGGTCGGCGCGGAATTCAACTTCGAAACCATGCGCATGGAGCTGACCAGCTTCTCTGAGGTGGTCTTCAATCCGGTCGCCCAGGCCAAGTTCGTTCACACCGTGTCAGCAGGCTATGTCACTGGCGCCATGTTCGTGCTCGGTATCAGCGCCTTCTATCTGCTGAAAGGGCGTGATCTCGGCTTTGCCAAGCGCAGCTTCGCCATCGCCGCCGCCTTTGGTCTCTTCTCGGTGGCCTCCGTCATCGTGTTGGGCGATGAGTCCGGTTACGAGGTTGGTGACGTGCAGAAGGCCAAGATGGCGGCTATTGAAGCGATGTGGGAGACCGAGCCAGCACCTGCCTCCTTCACGCTGATTGGTCTGCCGGATGAGGAGACCCAGCACACCGACTACGGCATTCATATCCCGTACGTGATGGGGTTGATTGGCACACGCTCACTGGATACTGAAATACCGGGAATCAAGGAGCTCAAGGCTGAGCACCGCGTGCGTATCATCAATGGCATGAAGGCTTATGACCTACTCGAACAGCTGCGTAGCGGCCAGGATGATATCGCGACCCGTAAAGCCTTCGATGCCGTCAAGAATGATCTGGGTTACGGCATGCTGCTCAAGCGTTACGTCGAGACGCCGTCTGATGCGACACTTGAGATGATTGACAAGGCGACTGATGACTCCATTCCGTCCGTCGCGCCGCTATTCTTCTCTTTCCGCATCATGGTGGCGTGTGGCATGGCCATGCTGTTGATCTTCATCGGTGCCGTCTGGATGACCGCCAAGCACCGATTCGACGTGCGTCCCTTCCTGTGGATCTGCCTGTTATCGATTCCGCTGCCGTTCATCGCCGCAGAAACTGGCTGGTTCGTCGCGGAGTTTGGCCGTCAGCCGTGGGCAGTCGGGGAAATCCTGCCGACCTTCATGGCAGCTTCCAGTCTGGAAGAGTCTGACCTGTGGTGGTCCATCGGGGGCTTCATCGTCTTCTATAGCGTGTTCTTCGTGATCGAGATGTGGCTGATGTTCCACTTCGCACGCAAGGGACCGTCCTCGCTGCATACCGGTCGCTATCACTTCGAGCGCGATGGCATGAGCAACGGTGCCGTGGCGGAAGATGATGGCATGTCTCTCAATCCTTCGCCGTCATTCAAGGAGTAATGGACCATGTGGGATTATGAAATCCTCAAGCTGTTCTGGTGGGTGGCGGTAGGCCTGCTGCTGATCGGC
The DNA here is from genome assembly GCF_002213105.1 of Cobetia sp. QF-1. Lineage (NCBI taxonomy): Bacteria > Pseudomonadati > Pseudomonadota > Gammaproteobacteria > Oceanospirillales > Halomonadaceae > Cobetia > Cobetia sp. QF-1. The sequence goes on along the minus strand of NZ_NBVS01000001.1, from coordinate 147,807 downwards.
TTTGTCATCACCGATGGCATGGACATGGGCGCAGCGATGCTGATGCCGTTGGTCAGCCGCAGTGACAGTGAGCGCCGTGTGGTGATCAATACGCTTGCGCCGCATTGGGATGGCAACCAGGTCTGGTTGGTGACAGCCATCGGGGCAGTGTTCGCCGTCTGGCCGGTGGTGTACGGCGCTGTATTCTCCAGCTTCTATTTCGCGATGCTGACCATTCTATTCTCACTGTTCTTCCGCCCGCTGGGCTTTGACTATCGCTCCAAGCTCGAGAGCACCCAGTGGCGCGCTTGGTGGGACCGCGGCATCGTGGCGGGTAGCTTGATTCCGACCATGTTCTTTGGACTCATCTTCGGCAACCTGTTGCAGGGTATTCCGCTGGAAGTCGATCAGTATATGCGTGCCAGCTATACCGGAAGTTATCTGGGCTTGTTCAATCCGTTCGCACTGCTATGTGCTGCGCTGTCGATCAGCATGGTGATGCTGCATGGTGGTACCTGGCTGGTCGCACGCGCCGATGATGTCATCGCGGCACGCAGTGCGCGTCTGGTGCAGCCATTGGGACTGTTGACACTGGGCCTGTTCGGGCTGGGCGGTCTGTGGGTGTGGTTGTCAGGCATGGGCTACGGAATCGAGCAGATGGGCGATACCGGTAGCGCACTCCAGTTGCTCGATAAGCAGGTCGGGCCGGGTAGCTGGCTGGACGTTTACAGCAAAGAGCCGCTGACACTGCTGGCACCTGCCAGTGCCGTCGTGGGCGTACTGGCAGCGATGCTGCTGGCAGCCAAGCGCAAGGGCGGCGCAGCCTTTACGGCAAGCTCCCTGGGCACTGGTGGCGTCGTGGCCACTGCAGGCATCAGCATGTTCCCGTTCATCGTGCCGTCCTCGCGCATGGGAGAGGCCAGCCTTACGCTGTGGGATGCGGTCTCCAGCGAGCTGACACTCTCCATCGTCACCGTAGCAGGGGTGGTGATGGTGCCGACCATCATCCTCTATACCACCTGGTGCTACGTGAAGATGTGGCGTCGTGTGACGGTCGATCATATCGACTCGAGCGGGCATAGCCTTTATTGAGCCGTTGTCGCTCGAGTTGAACACTGAGCCACTCTCAGCTGGCAGCCCTTGACGGGGCTGCCAGGCACGAGAAAACATCCTGACAGGTAACAGGCGAGGGCAGTTCCCTCGCCGGGAGGCAACGATCATGTGGTATTTCGCCTGGATTCTCGGTGTACTGCTGGCCTGCTTTGCGGGCATCATCAATGCATTATGGCTTGAGCAGACCCATACCTTTGACGATGATTGAGTAACATGTCGTCTAGCGGCATGCTTGAAGAAGAGGGCATGCCGCCGTCATGCTGATCACCGCTTTGCGGTGACTCGGCCACAAGACAAGGGAGAGCGTACGATGTCACGACCCTGGTATGAATCACGCCCTCCGGCCTGGAGCCGTACACGCCCGGCGCATCTAGCCTCGCTGATACTGGCCTCGCTCGTCGCGGTCTGGATGTTACTAGGCCCCGATGCCATCGCCTCAATGGCGACCGGGCCGCGCTACGTGATGCTACTGATAGCGTTATGGGGGCTGGGCGCTGGCTTCACGCATGGTGTCGGGCTGGTGCCTCATCATCCGCATCGCGCCTGGTTGCTGGGGGCTCCACTGAGTTGGTGCCTGCTCATCATCACGCTGATTGCACTCAGCATGAGCTGATACACGTCACATCCTTGCTGAATGTGGAACATTGATGTGACAGCTCGCTCGTATTCCCTTGGAGATACAAAGGGCTGTCCATGTGATGGCCCTTTGTATCTCTGCTGTTTACTGTCAGTGGTCTGCCTGCTCGCTACTGCCAAAGTATAAATATCGCTTTACTTGAACTGATCTCTCGCCCTATAACGCCTGTGGTTTATGTGCCATCCCTGCTGATGACAATGCGGTCATGCGATGCAGCTGACATTGTAATTACGGGGGGCGTCCCCACCTTTTGATAGCAACCTCTTTGTCAGATTGATGGCAATACCTCTGGCAGGCATCTTTCATGACGCGCTTTTTTATGGCATGTCTTTACTGATCAAACTTTATTGAATGAGCGCGAGCTCGATGCAGGGGGGGGGACGGTGGCTGCGTAGATAATCTGCCAATAGAGACTGAGAAGAGGCGCCTTCGAGAGAGACTGGAAATAGTGGTTCGTTAACGCCTGATCCGTGCTGAGAGCGATATATCATGGGTCAATCACCCTTGTAGTGAAGCAGACCTTTTGGGCTTTATTCGGGTCTCTTTTATGGAGGAGAAAGATATGCGATCTCCCACTGATTCGCCCCGTGCACAGACTGATAATGATCGGACAGCATCTGCAACGTATATTCCTCGTGACATGACACGTCGTCAGTCAGGGGATTGGATGCTGTCGCTGGTGGTGCCGGTGATGAACGAAGAAGACACGATTAGCTTGTTTCTGGAGGCGATCGAGGAAACCCTTGGTGACAAGGTGCCGCACCTGGAAATCCTGTTCGTCGATGACGGCTCCAACGATGGCACTCTGACCTGCCTGGAGGCCGCCGCCGCGAGCGACTCACGCGTACGTTATCTGAGTTTGACACGTAACTTCGGTAAAGAAGCTGCGATGAGCGCCGGTATCGAGCAGGCACGCGGTGATGCCGTCGTGCCAATGGATGTTGATTTACAGGACCCGCCCGAAGTGATTCTCGACTTCATTACTCAATGGCAGGCCGGCTATGACATGGTTTATGGCGTCCGAGCAGCCCGCAATGAAGATACGGCGACCAAGCGTCAGACGGCGGGTCTGTTCTATCGCGTCTTCAACCGTGTGACCTACACCGAAATTCCGCGTGATGCGGGTGACTTCCGTCTGCTGGATCGACGAGTCGTTGAAGCGCTACGCCGCTTGCCGGAGCGGAACCGCTTCATGAAAGGGCTGTTCTCTTGGCCAGGCTACCGCTCTGTCGGTGTGACCTACCAGCGCCCGGGGCGTACGGCGGGCGTTACCAAGTTCAATTATTGGAAACTGTGGAACTTCGCTCTCGATGGTGTGGTGAGTTTCTCCACCTGGCCGTTACGTGTCTGGACCTACTTGGGCGTGGGCGTCGCAGCACTGGCCTTCCTCTATATTCTCGTCATTATCAGCAAGACCGTCTTCTTCGGCATCGATGCGCCGGGTTATGCGTCATTGATGGTGGCGGTACTTTTCTTTGGTGGCATGCAGCTGATCTCCATCGGCGTGCTCGGCGAATATCTGGGCAGATTGTTCATGGAAACGAAACAGCGGCCGCTCTATTTGATTGATCACGACAGCCTGCATGACAGTCCGCCGTCAACGAGCTCGGTAGACCGTGGGCTCGATAGTGGTTTGAGCACCGCCCGTGTTGTACGAGGTGTGCAACGTGAGCGCTGAGCACAATACCCAGGATGAGAAAATGGATAGGGGGCAGAAATCAGACGGCGTGGGTTCAATCTCAAGTGCATCTTCAAGCTCGGCTCCGCACGTCGGACAGCGTGCCAAGCAAGAAGCAGGCACTGCAACGCGCTTCGGCTTGGTAGGGCTGGCCGCGACGGGGGTCCATCTGGCGGTCGCTGCCACCATGTTGGCGTTGTGGCCGGGGCTGAATGAATTCATCGCCAACATCGTCGCCTTCTGTATCGCCTTTCAGGTCTCGTTGATCGGCCATCGACGGCTGACCTTCAAGCGACAGGGGAGTGCCTGGCGGTTTGCGCTGGTGGCGGCAGGTGGTTTCGCGCTTAACAATGGCTTGCTGGCGGTGCTGATGCGTGGTCTTGATCTCTCGGGCTTTCTGGCCATTGCGATTGCCACATTGTCAGTCCCGATCGTGACCTATATGGCCTCAAGGCTGTGGGCTTTCAAGGAAGAGCATGCATGAATGACACCGTGGCCGCAGCGGGTCGTACAGTCTTCACGGGCAGTCTGAGGCGTTTTGCAACACAGACCCCCGCACCACAAGAGGCGTTATCACGGGCCAAGGCTGCGCGTATTCCCTGGCTACATATTCTGTTGGCGCTGGTCGTCACGCGCGGTGTGTGGCTAGCGATCGCAGTTTACGGTGATCAGAGTTATCTGCATGCGATGGCGCAGTTCGACGGTAGCTGGTTCAAAGGCATCATGACGCGTGGTTATGATATTCAGGCACAGGGGCTGAGCGATGGTGATGCCGGCAATTGGGCCTTCTTCCCTCTTTATCCCGCGCTATTGTGGCTAGTGACGCTGGGCGGGCAGCTCAATCCGGATCTGATGGGCGTATTACTGAGCAATGCGCTGCTGGTCGTGGCGCTGGGTCTGGGGTGTCGTTACCTGGCGATCACGCGGCCCGGCGCATCAATGCAGCTGTTTGTGTGGCTGACGGCCAGCATGCCTTACAGCTTTTACTTCAGTGCTGTCTATTCAGAGACGCTGTTCTGGCTACTGTGTTTTGCCTCATTGATCGATTGGCGCTGTCAGCGCACAGGTCGCGTGATGCTGTGGACACTTCTGTTGTCGCTGACGCGCGCAACGGGAGTGTTCTGGGTGATCGCGATGGGTATCGAACTGCTGGTTCGCTTGCGGTTATTCGCGTTTGTCGAATTATGGCGCCGTCCAGACTGGCTGCTGATTGGCGTGATGGGGCCACTGGGGCTGTTTCTGTTCATGGCAGTGCTCTATTACCAGACTGGCGATGCCTTGGCGTTCAGTCATGTGCAGATTTCGTGGGGCCGCGAGATGGGCAACCCTTTCGTGAACCTCATTGAAGGGCTGAGTTATTGGCTGACTGCACCGGAAACACTCCGTCCCGCCTGGCAGGCCAGCATGGCGCTGGTCGGCATCGGCCTGATGGCTTGGCTGGGTGTGCAGCGTCGCTGGCTGGAGATGGGTCTTGCGGGCTTCACGCTGTTTGTGCCGCTAGCGACCGGCCTTGATGCAATTCCCCGCTATATGATTGGCATGCCGGTGTTTGTGCTGGCGCTGCATGACCTGCTGTCACGTGTGCCACGTTCATTGGCGTGGATGCTGGTGGCTCTGGGCGCGATATTTAATCTGTGGCTGGTGGAGAACTGGTATGACGCAGCATTCTGGCTTGTCTGAGCAAGGCGCCGAGGCGCTCTATGCTGCGCCGCGTATCGCTCACCGTCAGCGCCCGTGGCTATTGCTGATGACTGCCATCGTGCTGGCGTTCGAATTGTCGATGCTATGGCTGGCGCGTGATCCGCAGGTGGATGACCACTATCGACGCTACTTCATTGATCACGCGACAACCTGTTATCGGCCTATAGGCGAGGTGCCGGTAATTGAAATGGGCAATACCTATGCCGTTCGCAAGGGGGAGGTGCTGGGTAACTGCGGCGTGCTATGGGCCGGTTTCTATTCACCCAAGGAGGATCAGGCGGTCAGTGCTCGGCTGGCGGAGGTGACGCTGCGGTTGAAGGTCGCGCCGGGTCTCCATCAGCCAGTGGTGGTCGGCATGGACCTCTCGCGTTATCCGGATAACGCCGAGCCATTACCGGTGCAGGTGGTGGTCAATGGCACCTTATTGACGCATTGGCCTGTCGGCGGTAGCAAAGAGCGTTTTGAGGTCGATATTCCTGAACGCCTGATCGCCAGCGATGGCAGTATCAGCATGACTCTCAAGGGGCCGCCGCCCATCGCACCACGTGATGTAGGCCTGAACGCCAATAAATTCCCGATTGGTTTACGGTTGGATGTCATTGCTCTGCACAGTAGTCCAAGAACGACTACACAGAAGGCTGGCGAGTAGCATGTATTGGCAAGCTGGCACTGACGGCAGGGCCATAGTCAGGTAAATTATGCGCGTTAACGGTGTGACCTGTGGCAAAAGAACCTGTTCAGTCAATGCGAATCTGGTGATCAAGGGTCGCATTGTCATTAAAAAAGCGTCAGGCAGGCATGAATCTGCCACGTAAAGAATGCTCAAGGAGTTGTCGTGGAATTTTTGAATGCCATTCCCATGGAAACTGATCAGCTATTCGAGCTGGCGCTGCTCTGGGGCGGAACCCTGTTGTCAGCACTGGTTGTGCTGGTATGCGGCATGTGGGTGGCCAAGCGTCTGACCCAGTGGGTGACATCGCTGTTGCAGCGTAAAAGCATGGACGAAGCGGCGGCCGGGTTTGTGGGTCAGATTGCCTACGCCATTCTGGTAGTCATGGTATTGCTGACCGCACTGGATCAAGTCGGCGTGGATACCACCTCCATGATTGCGGCATTGGGTGCGGCGGGTCTGGCCATTGGCCTCGCGCTACAAAGCTCGCTGTCCAATCTGGCCTCGGGCTTCTTGCTGATCACGCTGCGTCCGTTCAAGAAGGGCGATTATGTCGAGGCGGCAGGCACTTCTGGCAGTGTCGATCAGATCACCATGCTGCAAACGCGCTTGGTCACGCCGGATAACCGCAAGGTGACCGTGCCGAATTCCAGCGTGATGTCCAATACCATTACCAACTACTCGGCATTGCCGACGCGTCGTCTGGATTTGGTAGTCGGTGTCAGCTATGACGACGATATCCGCAAGGTCAAGGCAGTGCTTGAGGAGTTGGTCGAAGGTGATGAGCGCATCATGAAGGAGCCCTCACATCTGATTGCCGTAGCGGAATTGGCTGATAGTTCGGTCAACTTCAACTTCCGCATGTGGTGCAATGCCTCTGACTACTGGGCACTGAAGTGGGACATGAACGAGCGTATCAAGCTGACCTTCGATGAGCGCGGTATCAGTATTCCTTACCCGCAGCGTGATGTGCATATCCATCATGCGAGCGCTGTTAACGAGTGATATTGTCATCGTCCCAGTGATTTTCGGACGCTCGATCGAAAAAACGCTACCTTCGGGTGGCGTTTTTTTGTGCCCTAATTGGTTACTCTCAAGCAAGGTTGTGTTTCATGACCCTCTGACAGGGAGTGTTGTCTCTTGCGCGTGATAGCAAAATTCACTCAAAACGAACGACGTCAGGCACGCTATCTATTGCTGGCCAGCTTTGTGGTGTTGGGAGTTGGGGTGTGGCCGTTGCTTGGCAGCCATGCGTTATATCTGGATGATATGGGCCGTGCGTTAGACGGCTATTTTGGTTGGAACATCAATGCTCGGCCTGCGGCAGAAGGCGTCATGCGCTTGCTGGGCTTTGGCGATGCGTTGGTCAATATAGCCCCCTTGCCACAGCTGGCAGCATGGGTGATCGCCGCCGTCATGTCGCTGGTATGGTGGCGCCAGGTGCCAGGACTGCATCCGGTAGTCTATGTACTGGGTAATGCGTTGATCTGGCTGACGCCCTTTACGCTGCAGAACTTCACCTATGTTTTCGACAGCTTGCCGATGACGATTGCGCTCGCCAGTGCCGTACTGGCGAGCCTGCTGCTGCGACAGCCATTGTCGTCATGTCCGTCTTCATCACTCCAGTCTTTATCACTCAAGAACCGCTGGCGGCAGCTCATGGTTGCGACGGCGCTGCTGTTAGTGGCGCTATGTAGCTATCAACCGGCGCTGAATGCCTTCCTTGTGCTCAGCTTGCTGGAAGCGTTGTTCAGCGCTTCAGTGAGGCGTTCAGACAATGATCTAGCCTATACCTCGGTCAGTGGCAGCTGGCAGGACTTGCTGCAGCGTGCGGGCGTAGTGATTGCTGCACTGGTGTTGTATCTGCCGTTATCGAGACTGCTGGTAGCGGGAGAGTACAGCCAGCAGCATGGCCGCATGCTCGACCCTGGCGATCTGATGGCGTTACTGGATGGTGCGAGAGGTAACCTGCAGGCGGCAGCCAATGCGTGGCGTGGCGGGATGGATCACGTCAGTCTGGTTCTCAGCATGCTGCTGCTGTTGATCGTACTCATCATGGCGCTGGTGGGCGCTGGCGCGTACAGCAGGAGCGGAGGGAAAGGCGATGCTGGGCGTTCAGCTGGCTGGCGAGAACGAGGACTTGAGGCTTCCTTCAAAAGACTCAGTCGCGGGCTCTGGTTACTGCTATTGATTCCTGCGCTATGGGGGCCGATGTTGCTACTGGCAGAGCCGGTATTTCACTCTCGCACGCTGGTGGCATGGGGGCCGTTGCTCGGCGGTATGCTGATGCTGGGACTGGCAGGACAGGAGAATGTGAGACGGCATCAGCGCTATATGGTTCGCGTGTTGTTGACGGTGGCGGCGCTACTGTTGATGCGTCAATGGTTGATCTTTGCAGCCTGGAGTAACGCACTTACCACCCAGCAGCACTATGAAGCGCAGCTGGCGGAGCGGATCGTGAGGGATGCCAGTACGTTAGGACTGCCGTTGAGCTCTGTACGTGACTCCGCGACCTTCAATCCGTTGTCACCACTCCCGATACTGGTACTCGGCAAGGCGCCCATTGCGCCATTGGCAAGGGTTGCCCAGCGGCAGGTGCCCGCCGTGAAACAGAATTTGATAGCTGCTTTTACGCCGAATAATTACTGGGCAGTGGTGCGTCTACGCACGGCAGGTGCCAGCGCAGTTACCCTGCTGCGTGACCGGAGTCTGAAAATGCAGTTGGCGGAGCGCACGGCTTGCCGTGCTGTGTTCACTACACCATTGGTGCCGTATCAGCTGTGGCAGTCTGATGGTGTATTGGTCATTGATTTTCGTGACATGACACAGGCATGCGTGACCAATGATTGAGGCGCACAAACGTAAAACGCCGCCCCGAAGGGCGGCGTTTTACGTCATGCCGTATGGCAACATCAGAGGCCAGTATGTACACCGGCCAGATCAGTCTCAGGCGTGATTATCAACCTTGTCGAACTCAGCGAGGATATCCTGGCTAGGCTCTTCAGTAGCGATGCTGACCACGTAGATCGCGATGTAGGCGAAGATGACGCCCGGAACGATCTCGTAGAGATCGAAGATGCCACCGGAGAGCTGCTTCCAGACCACCACGGTCACGCCGCCGATGATGATGCCGGCCAGCGCGCCAAAGCGGTTCATGCGACGCCAGTACAGCGACAGGATCAGCGCCGGACCAAAGGCAGCACCGAAGCCTGCCCAAGCGTAGGAGACCAGTCCCAACACACTGGAATCCGGGTCCAGCGCCAGAATCCACGCGATGATGGCAATGCCGACCACGGCAAAACGACCGACCCAGACCAGTTCAGTCTGGCTTGCATTCTTCTTGAACAATGCCTTGTAGAAGTCGTCCGCCAGTGCAGAGGAGGAGACCAGCAGCTGGGAGTCAGCGGTGGACATCACGGCTGCCAGAATGGCGGCCAGCAACACGCCGGCAACGGCCGGGTGGAAGATGAAGTTCACCATGACCATGAAGATCTTCTCGCTATCGGCCAGATCTTTCGGCACGTAGACGAGACCCAGCAGGCCGATGCAGATGGCCGCGAATAGACCGATGGCAGACCACACCACAGCAATGGTGCGCGCTGCCGGGATGTCCTTCTCGCTACGGATAGCGGCAAAGCGCGCCAGGATGTGCGGCTGGCCGAAGTAGCCCAGGCCCCACGCCAATGAGGAGATGATGCCGACCAACGTCAGCGCCTCACCGGTAGAGGCGTCACGGAACCACTCGAGCAGCAGCGGATTCTCAGCAGTGATGCGTGAGGTCGCTTCTGCTACGCCGCCCATGTCAGTCAGGGCAACAACCGGTACCACGACTAGTGCGACGGCCATCATCAGGCCCTGGATAAGGTCAGTCCACGATACCGCGAGGAAGCCACCGAAGAAGGTGTAGGACACGATGGCAATGGTGCCCAGCGTTACGGCGACGGTGTAGTCGAGTCCGAAGACGGTCTCGAATAGTTTGCCACCGGCAACCAGACCGGAGCTTGTATAGAAGAGGAAGAACAGCAGAATGAAGATGGCTGAAATGACGCGTAGCATCTTGGAATTATCGCGGAAGCGCTTCTCGAAGTAATCCGGTAGCGTCAAGGAGTCGCTGGCGACGAAGCTATAGATACGCAGACGACGTGCCACAATTAGCCAGTTTAGCCAGGTGCCGGCCAGTAGACCGATACCGATCCAGGCAGCAGATAGACCGCTCAGGTAGGCAGCACCCGGCAGGCCCAGCAGCAGCCAACCAGACATGTCAGAGGCACCGGCGGAGATGGCAGACGTCCAAGGACCGAGTGAGCGGCCACCCAGAATGTAGTCCGACATATCGGAGGTGCGCTTGTAGGCCAGCAGGCCAATGCCAAGCATCACCGCCAGATAGACGGCAAATGTGATGAGTATCGTGGGGCTATTTTCGACCATCGTGGAATAAATCCTTTGCGATTATTGTTGTCAGACACCGAACGTTTCATGATCCCTTGGAGACGGCGCCACTCTTGTACATATCAGTGCTGCAGGGATGCCAGTCATTGCCGTGTCGCCTGAAGACTGACCAAATATCAGGCTGAATGACTGGAGCTGACTGCATTCTGATTATGTTCAGACTAGCGCATAACAGGATCTTCTGACGTTCATGTGTCCCCGCATGTTGCGTGACGTAGCAAGCGGTCAGATGTGCCGCATGCCCACCCATCCATTCGATAGATAGGCATGTGGCACATATCACGAGCCAGTGAAGCGCCCGCAGGCACCTGGGTGCTGTTCTACCCCGATACCGCCTGGCGACTGTTACGCGTCCGCGTCATGCAGTCCTCTGCCAGGCATTACCTGAACTGCCCGCCCAGGGGGCGGGCAGTTCAGGTTTATTCTTCGCCCATGGCCAGAAGAGACGCGTTGCCACCGAGTGCCGTGGTGTTGACGGTACGGGTTTTCTCGGTAGCGAAACGGTGCAGATAGTGCGGGCCGCCAGCTTTAGGGCCGGTACCAGAGAAGCCCTGGCCGCCAAACGGCTGGACCCCGACTACTGCGCCGATGATATTCCTGTTGATGTAGACATTACCAACACGAATTTTCTGTGCAACCTTATAAGCAAAACTTTCGTTTCGGGAATGTACACCGAAGGTCAGTCCGTAGCCGAGGCCATTGATGGTATCGATGACCTTGTCTATCTCACCGCCCTTCCAGGTGGCGATGTGCAGGATCGGGCCAAACTGCTCGCTTTCGAGGCTATCGATGCCATCGATACGCAGCGCGACCGGTGCCACGAAGGTGCCGTGCTCAGTCTGACGCGGATCCAGACTGGACTCGGCGATCACACGGCCTTGCTCGCGGTAGGTCTCGATGTGCTTGAGCAGACCTGCGCGTGCTTCTTCGTCGATAACCGGGCCTACATCGGTGCCCAGGTTGCGCGGGTCGCCGATGTTCAGCTCATCCATTGCACCTTTGAGCAGCTCAATGACGCGTTCGGCGACATCTTCCTGCACGTAGAGGACACGCAGGGCTGAACAGCGCTGTCCCGCACTCTGGAAGGCAGATTGCACTACATCATTGACGACCTGCTCTGGCAGGGCGGTGGAATCGACGATCATGGCGTTCAAGCCACCAGTCTCGGCAATCAGCGATGGCAGCGGGGCGTTTTCACGTGCGGCCAACGAGCGATTGATGATCTGTGCAGTCTGGGTGGAGCCCGTGAAGCAGACGCCAGTGATGCGCGGGTCGCTGGACAGCACGCTACCGACGGTCGGGCCATCGCCTGGCAGCAGCTGGACGACATCACGCGGCATACCCGCTTCACGTAGCAGCTCGACTACGCGATGTGCGACCAATGAGGTCTGCTCAGCTGGCTTGGCAACGACGGTATTGCCGGTGACGGCAGCGGCGACCATCTGACCGCAGAAGATCGCGACCGGGAAGTTCCAAGGGCTGATGCAGGCAAATACCCCCTTGCCGCCGAGCAGGATCTGGTTGTGCTCACCCGTCGGGCCTTGCAGCTCAGTCGGCAGGGCGAAGTCAGCACGTGCACGCTTGGCGTAGTAACGGCAGAAGTCGACGGCTTCACGAATTTCAGCGATACCATCCGTCAACAGCTTGCCACCCTCGCGGGAGCACAGCGTCATCAGCTCGGCGGTATGGGTTTCCATCAGGTCACCGAAGCGCTCGAGAATCGCGGCGCGCTCTTCGACCGGTGTTTGCTCCCAGCGCGGGAAGGCAGCCCAGGCAGCATCGACAGCGCGCGATGCTTCTTCTGCGCTGGTCCATTGTACGTGACCGAGCGTGACGCGACGGTCGAATGGGCAGGTGACGGTCTGGCGGCGTTCAGCATCCGGGGCAACATCGAAGGCCAGCAGCGGACGCACGTCATAGACGGTATCCATGTGCGTCGCCATCTCATCGATCAGCGGCTGATACTGGCTATTGATGTTGAGGTTGATACCCCGTGAGTTGCGGCGACCTTCGCTATAGATATGCGGCGGCAATGCAATGCGCGGATTGTGGTAGGTCGCGTACTGATTCAGGGTGACGACCGGGTGGGTACACAGGCTTTCGACTGGCACGCGCGGGTCTACCAACTGGTGAACGAACGATGAGTTGGCGCCGTTTTCCAGCAGACGACGCACCAGGTACGGGAGCAGGTCCTTGTGGGCACCGACCGGCGCATAGATACGGCACCAGGTCGCTTTGGGCGCACGCTTCAGCGCGGCTTCATACAACGCTTCGCCCATGCCGTGCAGACGCTGGAATTCGAATTGACGTGTCTGTACGGCATTGGCGACATCCAGGATGGCGCTGATGGTATGGGCGTTGTGCGTCGCGAACTGCGGATAGATACGGCCACGCGTATTTTCGGACAGCAAGAAGCGTACGCAGACCAGATAGCTGATATCAGTGGAGGCCTTGCGGGTGAACACGGGATAGCCTTCAACACCCAATTCCTGGGATTCCTTGATCTCGCTATCCCAGTAGGCACCCTTGACCAGACGTAGCGGAATCTCGTCACCCTGCAGATCAGCGATACGGTTCAGGTACTGCAATGTCGGCAGCGCACGCGTGGAGTAGGCCTGCACGACCAGACCGAACTTGCCCCAACCGCGGCAGGTATCGCTCTCGTAGACTGCACGGAAGACTTCCAGTGAAATCTCGAGACGGTCGACTTCCTCAGCATCGATGGTCAGTGCTACGTCGAGCTCACGGGCGATGGTCGCGAGTTCACGCACGCTACCGACCAGCTCTTCCAGCACTTGGGTGCGGCGGCCGAATTCATAGCGCGGGTGCAGTGCAGACAGCTTGATGGAGACAGACGGTGACGGTGTGCCGGCCTTCAGCTTGCGCGACGTATCACCCACGGTGCGAATGGCACGCGCGTAGTCATCGAAGTAGCCCTTGGCATCGGCACGTGTGCAGGCCGCTTCCCCTAGCATGTCGTAGGAGTAGGTGTAACCCTTGTCGAACTGCGGCTGGGAGCGCTTGAGCGCTTCCTTGATGTCACGGCCGAGTACGAACTGCTTGCCCATGATCTTCATTGCTTGATACATGGCGCGGCGGATGACGGGCTCGCCCAGGCGGTTGACCATGCGATTGATGAAGGTCGCCGGCTTGCCATCTTCCTTGGGCAAATCCATCTTGATGACGTTGCCTGTCATCAACAGGCCCCAGGTAGAAGCGTTGACGAACCAGGACTCGCTTTGGCCCAGGTGAGATTTCCAGTCGGCCACGCCTAGCTTGTCTTCGATCAAGGCATCGGCAGTGTCCTTGTCCGGAATACGCAGCAGCGCCTCGGCCAGGCACATCAGCAACACGCCTTCCTGGGTATTCAGGCTGTACTGCTGGAGAAGCTCGTCGATGGAATCGACGGCAGTGTCCATGGTGCGGATTTCACGTACCAGCTCGGCGGTCTGGTCACCAATGCGCTTGGCATCATTGGCTTCAGCACTCAATAGCGCGACCAGCTCTGCAACGTAGGCATCTTCATCGACCAGGTAGTGATCGCTGACACGTGCAAACAGCGTGTCCGGCGCCTGTTGCCAGGTGGCCGGTGCGAGCATGTCATTGGCACGCAGAATGCTGGCAGACAGCGCATCCTTGGCGATAGCGGGATGACTGTTCGGAGTCGCTGCGATGGCCTGATCGGTGGAAGTGGCGGTAGTCATGGAGCAAACCCCTTGCTGCTGGGCGGCGGTACGCCGAAAAGGATGGCCGGGTCGAGGCACCGTGGATGCTGTCATGAGCATCAGAGGAGCGAGACATCGGCACGTCTGGATGTATACCCGTGAATGTAGAGTGGTGCAGGGGGGCGGGTCTTTCCAATTTCACGGGTGCGCATGCCAAATTCACGGACATGGTGTTGAACTGGCACGCTTCTCCGACCTTTGTCGAAGTTCATGAAGAGAAATGCGACGATCTTATGCGACTAAAGTCGTGATTGGCGAGTTTGTACTGCGGATCTTGCGTCTCAAGTCTTGCGTAGGGCCGAAGGCGGGCTGCCTAGGTGCTTGCGGAAGGCATGCGAGAACGCGCTCTGATTTGCAAAACCGCAACGATCAGCAATCTGGGATAGTGAGAGTTCTGTTGTGCCCAGCAGGTTGCGCGCCTGCTCCAGCCGTCGGCGTAGCAAATACTGATATGGCGATAGTCCCGTCAGTATCCTGAAGCGTTCGCTGAAGTGCTGCTCCGACAGGTAGGACTGACGTGCTAGATCGGCAACCGTTAGTCGCTGATCGAGATGTGTATCGATATAACGATTGAGCGCGACCAGATCCAGCTGACGGCCCGTGCTGCCTAGCGCGCTCATTGGCTCGGCGAGCCGTGTGTTGAGGCAGGCCAGGAAGGTCGCCGCTAATAGATCGCCAGGTGCTTGCTGATAATCATTGACCTCGGCGAGCATGAACTCCAGGTAACCACGCAGCCGCGTATCCAGCGTGAAGAAGCGCGGGCGTTCGAACAGGCGCTTCAGCTCACGATGAGTGCCGGTCAGATAGGGCGCATCATCGGGCAGGTCAAGTATCAGCTGGCGGTTTTCGCCGATGCCAGCGTAGTAGTGCACATGGTCTGCTGGCACGATACAGCCGGTCAATGGGCGAATCTCGCCGCCTTGTCCTTCAATCTCGAATTCGGCTAGTCCATCCAGTCCTATCACTAACTGATGGTAGCTGTGGTCATGATGCTCTCGCAGGTTGGAGAGCGGAATCAGGCGCATCTCGCTGGCGGCCATCAGGCGCGAGTCTCCGCCACGCCGGTGCGTGCGCGCAGATGCCCGAGCAGTATGCTGAGTTCCTCGCGGCCTTCGCGGGAGAAGAGCGCGCCGCCCTGCGCCAGCTGCCACGGACGGGCGTGATTGTCGAAGATGCCCTGGCAGCGTCGGCGCAGGCTCTCGAGATACTCATCATGGCGAATCGGATAGCCAATCACGGTATGCCATTCGTTCTCGCTGATTTCACCGTTGCATGCCTGATCCAGTACACGGGCAATATCGCTGAAATCAGTACGAAAACGCGGAGTACGCGCCATCATCAATAGGCCGACCGTCGCGAGACAGACGATCAGGCAGACCACGAAAGTGATGATGAACAGTGACATGGGCGAACCTTGTGAAAGCGGAGGCGAAAAGTAGAGACCAATAACCGTATTCTACCATGCTGGAGGACGTGCATTGTCAGTGGAACGCGATTGACATGTTCTGCCTGTCAGAACGATATGGCATGATCCAGGTACGCATGTCTTTCTTTTCCTGTGCAGGAGCCTCTGATCATGGCCAGTCAACGTGTTGAAGCCGTCGAGCGTGCCCTGACTCTGCTGGAAGCCTTCACGCCTGCCGCCCCCCGACTGACACTCAATGAGTTGGCGCAGGCCAGCGGTTTTTACAAAAGCACCATCCTGCGGCTGATGGGCTCGCTTGAGCACTTTGGGTATGTCGAGCGCGATAGCCACGGAATCTACTCTATCGGTGCGGCGCTGGGTCGCTTCGCCCAGTTGGCCCCTGCGCAGTCGGTGCGTGAGGCGCAGTTGCGTGAATGGTTGGCGGCGCTGAATGCGGCTAGCGGCGAGACTGCGAGTTTGATACTGGTCGAGCACGGTAGCCTGCCGGATGCGCGGCCTGTCGAGGGTATGACACGACCACGCCAGGCAATGTGCCAGTACGTTCAACTCAGTCAGGCGCCCTTGCGACACCAGTTGGAGGAGGGTGAGGTATTGGATATGGCACTGACTGCGCTGCTGCAGCACTGCGTGGATAGCGGACAGCTTGAAGTGGGTGAGGCAGAAGGGCTGACTGTTGCCGCATTGGCTGTGAGCGTGGCGCCGCAGCAGGATGACGCCCTGGCACCTGCCGAAGTCATCGTCGTGAGTGGCCCAGCGGCACGTCTGACTCCGCATCAGGCCCATCAGGTGTTGGAAGAGTGGAAGCACGGCACGGTGTTTTAGCAGGCCTGCGATGCATTGAGTATCGGGCGTTCGCCCATGAAAAAGCCCCCGCACGTTTATGTGTGGGGGCTTTTGTGCACTGGTGCTGCTCGTGCATTCTATCAGGTGTGCATCACGCTTGTTTCAAACGCCGGTGGTGGCCTTGGCGGCGCCCATGCGGCGACGCAGAATCGGTCCGACGATGACGGGTAGTACCAGTCCGGCAATCGCAATGCACCACAATGTGATGGACAGCGAGCTACCGATCAGAATGGTCCAGTCACCATCAGACAATTGCATGGCGTGACGCAGGTTCTTCTCCATCTCTGGCCCGATCAGCATGCCGAGAATGACCGGTACCAGCGGTATCTCCAGCTTGCGCAATACGTAACCACCGACACCGAAGGCGACCATGAAGTACAGGTCAAACACGGAGTGGCTGATAGAGTAGATGCCCACGAAGGCGACCATCGTCACTACCGGCAGCAGGTACTTGGGCGGCACGGACAAAAGTTTGACGAAGATACCGACCATCGGAATGTTCATCAGCAGCAACAGCACGTTACCGATCAGCAGCGCGGCAATGACACCCCAGACGATATCGCCGTGCTGGGAGAACATTAGCGGACCCGGCGTGATGTTCAACGAGATCAGCATCGCTAGTAGAACGGCGGTGGTGCCAGAGCCCGGCACACCCAGTGTCAGCATCGGGACCAGTGCGCCAGAGGCGGCACCGTTGTTACCCGCTTCCGGTGCTGCAACGCCGCGTGGATCGCCATTGCCGAAGTTGCCTTTCTTGCCGAGAATCTTCTTCTCCAGGGTGTAGCTGATGAAGCTTCCCAGCGAAGCGCCGGCCCCCGGCAGTACGCCGGCGATGAAGCCCAGCACGCCACCGCGGAAGGCGGTCGGCAGGATAGCGACAATATCCTTCATCTTCAGTTTCATCTTGTTCATCGCGATCATCGGCTTGCCTTCACCCGCGTTTTCTTCGATGAAGAACAACAGCTCGGAGATGGCAAACAGACCGACGATGGCAATGATGAAGTCGATGCCTTCATACAACTCAAGAATATCGAAGGTGTAGCGCTGAGTGCCGGTGGAGGCATCGATGCCGACGGTGGCGATGATCAGGCCGATCGCCGCTGCCATGATGGTCTTGACCGGATTCTTGCCGGTGATGCCGCCGAGCGTGGCGAACGCCAGCACAAACAGTGCGAAGTATTCTGCCGGGCCGAAGGTCAGTGCGAAGCTGGCCAGCCACGGTGCCATCACGATCAGACCGATGGTCGCGATCAGGCTGCCGATGAAGGAAGCGATCGCCGAGATGGCCATCGCTTCCGCCGCCTTGCCCTGCTGCGCCATCGGGTAGCCATCCAGACAGGTCATCATCGCTGGCTCATCGCCCGGGATATTGAGCAGGATGGAGGAAATGCGGCCACCGTACATGGCGCCGGCATAGACTGACGTCAGCAGAATCAGTGACGTTTCCGGGCTCAGCCCCAGCGTGAAGGCTAGCGGGATCAGAATTGCCACGCCGTTGGCAGGGCCAAGGCCCGGTAATGCGCCAATCAAGGTGCCAAGGAAGGCGCCTAGAATGGCAAACATCAGGTTTTCAGGTTGCAGCGCGAGGCCGAAGCCCTGCATCAAGAAGCCAATACTTTCCATTACGCCACCTCCAGGATGCCCAGCGGCAGTGGCAGTTCAAGCACGAAGTTGAACAGGGCAAAGACGACGATGCCGCCAATCAGCCCCGTAGCATAAGCCTTGAGCGGAGCCGCCCCCATGCGCCAGCACAACGTGCCGACCGCAAAGGTGGTAGCAACGATGAAGCCCAGTGGCTCCAGCAGCGCGGTATAAAGACACAGCACGACAATAGCGCACACCATCTCGAGACCAGTGCGATTCCAGGGCCAGCCATTGCTGGGATCTGGGCGCAGCATCAGGTAGAGGCTGCTCAGTCCCAATACGATCGACAATACCGTCGGGAAGGTTTCAGGGCCGATGGACTCAGCCCCACCAAAGGGTTCGGGGAACTGCTGGGCACCCCAGCCGTACGCGACGGCCAGGGTGAGCATCAGCAGACCAAAGATACGGTCATTCATCAGCGAATCAGCCCAATGTCCTTGGAGAGCGTCTGGATGTCCTTGATCTGCGCCTTCACGAAGGCATCAAACTCGGCACCCGATTTGTGGAACGGCATCAGGCCGCTCTTGGTCATCACGTCCTTCCATTCATCGCTGGTGTAGACGTTATCCAGCGTGGTGGTCCAGTACTGCTCGGCGTCATCGCTGATGTCGGCCGGCATGTAGAAGCCACGCCAGTTGGGCGCGACGGCATCGATACCCTGCTCGCGTGCGGTGGGGACGTCAGCCAGCTTGCCCGGCAGGCGCTCTTCGGAGAGCACGGCCAGTACCTTCAGATCACCGGATTCCATGAAGCCTTGAATCTCGGAGATGTCACCGGTGAAGGCCTGCACGTGGCCACCGACGACCTGGGTAATCGCCTCACCGCCGTTGTTGTAGGACAGGTAGGAGACCTTGGGCAGGTTCTCGACACCGGCTGCCTGGGCGGCGATCAGCACCTTGAGGTGATCCCAGCCACCGGCCGCACTCCCGCCGGCGAACTTGACGGATTTCGGGTCTTTCTTCAGCGCGTCCATTACTTCGGACAGGGTGTTGTAAGGCGAATCCTTGGAGACGGCGATAGCGCCGTAATCGGCACCCAGAGCGCCGATCCAGTTGACCTGATCCTGATTCATGCCCGGGAACTGGCCCTGAGCCAGACGCGTAGTGGTCGCGGTGGACGCGGCTACCAGCAGCTGCTCATCACCGGCGCGCTTGGAGACGGTATGTGCGAAGGCGACGCCACCACCGGCACCGGCCATGTTGATGGTCTGGACATTGCCTGGCACGTATTCGAGATCAGACAGCAGCTTGCCGACGCTGCGGCAGGTGAAATCCCAGCCGCCGCCCGGGTCTGCCGGTGCGATGCAGTCGACCTTGCCCTTGGGCTCGAAGGCGAGGGCCTGGGCGGACATGGCGGTGACCACCGCGGCGGTCAGGAGTTTGAGAGACAGATGGCGTGTCATGGCGACCTCTGGAATTATTAATTTATTGTGAATGCACATGGCGTGAGTCAGAGGGATAGAGCGGTGCTATCTCGACGTGCTATCCCAACCTGACAACAACCTTACAGTTCTGTAAGGCGAAACTTAATTCTGTATGGTGAAATTAGCGCTCAGATCATTCCCTCGCAAGATACCCATTCGTCGCACCGACCTTGGTCGAAAGCCCATTTTGCGCACTTTGTTGGTGCGTTTTTGTGTTCACACCTTCGAAAGGAAAAGGGCACAGACACGCATCAATCCATATATGAATGCCTCGAATAGGGGGCTAGGCTCGAATTGAAGGCGCAGCCCGGATATATCGGAAGAAAAAGCTTGGGTGTATTTCATGCGTTGTCGCAAATAAACCCCGATATGGCGTTGCAGTAAAAGCAGGACTACCCCCTTCGTATTAGCGTGTGAAGCTCATTGGAGTAGCGCAACGCGATAAGGGAAATATCATGAACAACGTGTTGTCAGGGGTCTGGGCGCTGTTGCTTGGCATCGTGCTGATCATGCTCGGCAACGGGATGCATTTCACACTGATTGGCCTGCGGGGCGGAATCGAGGGGTTTTCCTCGACCGAACTGGCTATCGTCACCTCCGGCTATTTCATGGGTTTCCTGTCTGGTGCGCGTTACACACCGTTGTTGATCCAGCGGGTCGGGCATGTGCGTGTCTTTGCTGCGCTGGGAAGTTTCATGTCAGCAGCGCTGATTGCCTTGCCGTTACTGGCCGAGCCCTGGGCCTGGACGTTGCTGCGCGTGCTGGTGGGCTTTTGCATGTCTGGCATCTATGTCACTTCTGAGAGCTGGCTGAATGCGGCGGCCACCAATGAGACTCGTGGCAAGGTGCTTTCGGCCTACATGATGGCTCAGACACTCGGCATCATCGGGGCGCAAGGATTGTTGACGTTGGGCGATGCCGGCACCTCGGTACTATTCATCTGTGCCTCAATACTCGTATCCATCTCATTTGCGCCCATTCTCTTGTCGGCCGCCGCCGCGCCCGTCGTGTCGGTGGCGCGCCCCATGTCATTGAGCAATCTGTTCAATGTCTCGCCGTTGGGTGCCATCGGCATCTTTCTTCTGGGCGGTGTCTACGCCATACAATCGGGAATGGGGGCCGTATTTGGCACCCAGATCGGACTGTCGAGCACGCATATCGCGCTGTTCGTCGCCATGCTGTTTGCGGGGGCACTGGTGATGCAGACCCCGATTGGCTGGCTATCTGACCGGATGGACAGGCGCATACTCATCTGCGGGCTGTCCGTCATGGGGGCAGGGTCTAGCATGATGGGGTGGATGGCGGGGGACGCGCTATGGCCGTTAATTGCTGCTGCCTTCTTTGCGGGAGGGGTGACAACGCCGCTTTATGCCTTGCTCCTCGCCTACACGAACGATTCCTTGTCTGCAGAGGATATGCCCGGTGCGTCAGGTGGCTTGGTGTTTGCTTTCGGGCTTGGGGCAATCCTTGGGCCGCTCGCGGCGGGCGGGATGATGGAGGGGATTGATCCTTACGCTTTCTGGCTGGTCATTGCGGCAACCTTCGTGGCAATCGCGCTGTATGCGCTCTATCAGATGACACAACAGGCGATGGTGCCGGTCAGTGAAACCGACAGCTACCTGAACATCCTGCCGACGGCGTCACCCTTGGTGGTGGAGGCCGCTGGTGAGTGGGCCCATGAGCATGCCGAGGATGAGCACGAGGCCCGTGAGCGTGAAGAGGAATACGAAGGCGAGCCGGCTCTTGAGTCAGAGCGTGAATCAACTCTCGAACCAGAACTTCCTGGCGCGGAGCTGCCTGCTACGCGCCAGTAAATGAAGAGCCAAGGCTGAAAGTGCTCCGAAAGGCAGTAGGTATGGGGTGAAACGAAAAAACGCCATCCCATGACATCGGGATGGCGTTTTTTCGTTAGTGGGGCTCGTCACATGCGGTGCGAAACGGCGCAGTGGCAGGTCAGTCGTGAAACGTCGCCAACGCGTTGTGATGACTGGACGCTCAACGAATTACAACAGACCCAGATCTGTCGAAAGCTGCTCGACATCGCTGACCTGCTGGGTAATGAAGGTGTCTAGTGCCTTGCCCGATTTGTGGAACGGCATCAGGCCATTGTCCTGCATGGTCTTCTGCCATTCAGGGCTATCGGCCACCTTGTTGAGGGCAGTTTCCCACCAATCGAAGGCGGCGTCTGATGCGCCACCCGGTAGATAGAAGCCCCGCCAGTTGGGGGCGATTACATCAATGCCTTGCTCGCGGGCGGTCGGGATATTGCTGTATTGGCCTGGCAGGCGCTCCTCACTGAAGACGGCCAGCAGGCGCAAGTTGCCTGACTCGACAAAGCCACGTGCCTCGCTCATGTCGCCGGTGAAGGCTTCCAGGTGCCCGCCCATGACTTGAGTGATCGCGACTGAGCCGGAGTCATACGCCAGATAGGGCAGGGCACGTAGTGATTCTATGCCCGCCGCGCGTGCCGCCATCAATACCTTGAGATGATCGAACCCTCCCGCTACATCGCCACCGGCAAAGCGCACCGATTTAGGGTCTTGCTTCATGGCCTCCAGCAGCTGTGTCAGCGACTGATAGGGTGAGTCGGCGGCGACGGCTATCACGCCATAGTCAGCGCCGAGTGTGACCAGCCAGCGTACGTCATTGACCTTGCCACCCTGATAGCGATGCTGGCCGAGTCGTGTGGTGGTCGCACTGGAGGCCGCGACGATCAGCTTGTTGTCATCGTGGCGCTTGGATTTCACATGCGCGAAGGCGACGCCGCCACTGGCACCGGGCACGTTGATGGTCTGCATGCCGGCGGGAATGATGTTCTGCCCATCCAGCAAGCGTGCGACGCTGCGGCAGGTGAAGTCCCACCCCCCGCCGGGCTTTGCGGGGGCGATACAGTCGGTCTTGCCTTGTGGAGTGAAGTTTTCCTCGGCGGCGAGGGCGGAGGTATTCAAGCCGACTGCCAGCAGAGCAGTGCTCGCGAGCAAGGTGGCAGTCGAGCGGCATTGGCGGCGTAAATCAAAGCGCATGAGGGTGTGTCCTTTATGATGTGTCAGCGTGAGTCGTTATCGTTGTTGTGGTGAATCTTTTTGTAGGAAGCCTTGAGCGCACCGCGATCTCTCATGCAGCGCCAGCATCAAAAATAGTCTATTCGTAAGCCATGCTGAATACACCCAAGGCGAAAGGGGCATGCTGGCCAGATTGCGCTGTTCGTGCATCGAGACTCCTCAATGTGGCCTCCAGGTTGCTAGAATTGCGCTATCAGACTGCGCCTATGTGTCGGTAGGTCCGTCAGGAGGGAAAGTGAGTTCTTGTCTCGTGATCATCTTTTCATCACCGCGCGCTTAATCACGTTCTGTGTAGTCACCCTTTATTCAGGAGACGGGCCATGACCCTAACCCCGCGTACGCATGATTTTCTCGCCCGTTTGCCGAAGGTAGAGCTGCATCTACACATTGAAGGCTCTCTGACGCCTGCACTGATGTTCGAGTTAGCGGCAGAACAAGGCATCGTGCTGCCCTATGCTTCGCTCAAGGAGGTCGAGGCGGCTTACGATTTTGCAGACTTGCCGGCCTTCCTCGCCCTCTACTATCAGGGCATGGGTGTGCTCAACGATGCCTCACATTTCTATCGTCTCGCACAAGATTATTTCCGTCGTGCCAGTGCCGATGGTGTACGTCATCTAGAGCTATTCTTTGATCCGCAGGCGCATCTAGCGCGCGGCGTGAGTCTCGAAGTACAGTTCGTCGGGTTGGAGCGCGCCTGCCTCGAAGCCGAACGCGAGTTCGATATCACTTCCGCATTGGTGCCGAGCTTCCTGCGTTGTCATTCTGCCGAGTCTGCGCGTGAGCTGTTTGACGCCCTGATTCCCTTCGAATCACGCTTCGTGGGTGTCGGCCTTGATAGCGCCGAGATCGGCAACCCGCCGGAGAAATTTACCGAGGTCTTCCAGCTGGCGGGTGAGCGCGGCTGGCATCGTGTCGCCCACGCGGGTGAGGAGGGGCCGGTGGAGTACATTCGCACCGCGCTTGAGGTGCTGGGCGTGGAGCGTATCGACCACGGCGTGCGTTGTCTGGAAGATGCCGCCCTGGTCGCGGAGCTGGCCGAACGCCGCATTCCACTGACGGTCTGCCCGCTCTCCAATGTCGCGCTTAAGGTGGTGGAGCGCATGGAAGACCACCCGTTGCCGAAGTTGATCGACGCTGGCCTCAACATCACCCTGAACTCGGATGACCCGTCCTACTTCGGTGGTGGCATGCTCGACAACTTCGTCGCCGTGCAACAAGCGCTCTCGCTGAGTGAAACACAGTGGATCACCCTGTGCCGCAATGCCATCGAAGCCGCCTTCCCACAGCGTGGTGACGGCCTCGGCATGAGTGATGCACGTCGTTGCCAGCTGCTGGCGCAACTCGACACCTGCGCTGTGTGATCCTCGCGGCTGCGTCGCGAATGAGGTCCATTGATTACTGAGTACAATCAATGGCTTGGGAAAACCAAGGATGAGTAGGGCACAAGGTACGACAACTACTCCATCAGATGTTGCTTGACCGTGTTAAGTCGTTGAGTACAATGCAGTTCTGGCGTGCGCAACGGTCCGCCCTGCGGGTGTAGCTCAATGGTAGAGCAGAAGCTTCCCAAGCTTAAGACGAGGGTTCGATTCCCTTCACCCGCTCCAGATGCGTAACTGCCTGCCTTACAGACCGATTTAGCCCCCAAGGTCACACACTGGGGCACACGTCATGGCAGTTCCGTACACGATCCGCAAACCCTCCGGCTTATACTATTTCCGCATTCGCATTCCTCGCGAATATGGCCACCTTGGCCGCGAGTTCAGCCTTTCGCTATCCACTACCAACAAGCATGAAGCGCGTTCTGCGGCTGCTGCTATGGTGGTGAAGGCTTTCGATCTACTTCCCACTGTTGATACCATCAGTGAGCTAAAGGCATCGCTCTCAGACCGTCCACAAGCTCGCTCACGCCCCGCTATACCCGCACCCCAATGCCTTACCCTGCGCACCCTATGGGATCGCTACGCAGCCCATCAGCTCCATGATGCGCGTGGCAAGACTAGACACGAATCCGCCCATGCCCTCGATGTGTTCATTGAGCTATCTGGTGGCGACTTGCCATCGTCAGAGTTCACCAAGGCTCGTGTGCGTGACTTCGTGGCCGCCCTAGCCTCATACCCGTCTCGTAGAAGCCTAGGCAAGATGGCATCCATGACGCTGACTCAGATTCAAAGCGGTGACTACCAGCCCATCAGTATCCGCACACAGATAAATATCATTTCTCGCTTGTCGTCTTACTCAAACTGGCTGGCCGGTCACGGCTACATCGAATCCAACCCCCTGGCTGGCATCCGGCCCAAGGCTCAAAAGCAGGCGGCAAAGCAGAAGACATGGAGCCAAGAAGACATCGCTCTGTGGTTCTCGCCTGACCACTTGGACACCTTGCAGGGCTGGCAATACTGGCTACCACTCATGGGGCTATATACCGGCGCTCGCCTGGAAGAGCTAGCAGCCTTAAAAGCTACGGACATACACGAGCACGAAGGCATTCATTATTTCGAGATACACGACCGCGATGGTCGTCACATCAAGAATGCCGCTTCCAGCAGGCTGGTGCCAATACACTCACGCCTTGTTGATTTGGGCTTTCTGGAGCTTGTTGAAGGCAGGAAAGACCATGAACGCCTGTTCGAGCTGAGTCCTTCACAGGGCCGTTACGGCTTCAGTGCTTCCAAGTGGTTTGGTCGCCATCGCAAGAAGCTTGGCATTACTCCAGACTTCCACGGATTGCGCCACACAGCAGCCGAATCGCTCAGGCTGGCCGGTGTTCAGGGTCATGCAATATCGTGGCTCCTGGGCCATTCTGGGGCCACCATGACAGACCATTACGGGCGCGATGGTAATCCCATCCACCGGCTACCACTGGTGCGTGAGGCTGTGGAGAAACTAGTCTTCTGATATTCGAATAATCTCCTACACTCCATGTGCATACACAAGCATGGAGGCGGTGATGACAAGCAGACGCAATATGGCGATACCCTCAGTAGAAGAAGAGAAAAAAGCATTCTGGGGGGATTTAGGGGATTGGGACAATGACCAGCCTATCGAATACACCATCCAAGAGACGAACGATTTAATACTGTGGTCAGTCAAGCTATCCGGGGTTCAAAGTATGGCGAGAGCGATTGTGGCTCTGATCAGCGGACTAGGTGAAGGCGAGATACTGAAAAGCAACATACTGGGCACCATGAGCGCCGAGGAAGCGAAAGAAGAGGCGGCGAATCAGAATAATAAAGCGTACAAGATATGGGAGGAAGTTCAGGATATTATAAGGGCTAGGAACCCACACTTGTAATAATGAACATGGCCGCCATTCTTAATCGAGTGGCGGCCCTTGTGTGAATTAATTACTGTCTTAGGCTGGCGCTTGGAATCCCCCCCCAAATCTTCTGAAGTTTGGACGGTAACGCCCCCTGGGGGACGTTGTTGGTGTGCTTTGGAGCGCTGACCGGGCCGCAGCCAACTGCTGCTTTCGCCTTGGCGGCACCGATATGACGGAGTGGTCCCTTGGTAGCCATATCACGCCACCTCCAGCAGGATCGCCGCGTCTGCGGGCTTCTCGATGACAAGGCGACCGCTCGCTAGATAGCTAGTCAGGTCTTTTTCTTGGCACAGCGCTGCATATGCTTCAGCGCTCAATGTTGTCCAGTCCTGACCAGTCAGATGCGCGGACTGGCAGCCGATACCGCCGCCGCTGTTGAAGATGCGCACACTGCCATCGTGGTCGGAATTAACTGTATATAAGGCCGGTTTTGCCTGTTCAAGCGACGCGATGGCCTGAAGGGCCAGGCTATAGGCGTTGCGCTTGCCTACCTCACCCATCTGCACTTCGCGAAGCCCCTCAGGGTTCAAAACCCCCGCCCAAGTCTCCAGCGCAGGCGCTGACAGGCCGTCATGCCAGTAGCCTTTGAAGGTGGTGAGGCCAGTACGGATCAGGCAGCGGAAACCAGCGATGATGGCTGACATGACATCGTGCTTTTGGTCGTCGCTCATGCCAGCGGTAGCCGGTGCTACCTGAGATGCAATGAAGCTGCCTTGCAGGCTGAGGGACGGTGTAGCGGCGCGTTCGGCGCACAATGCGGTGAAGTGGGCCAGGGTTGACGTGTAGCTGTCGGAATCGCGCACGGTTAGCTTGCGCGGGGTGCCCGCATCACACACGGCGACGAGCACAGCGCGGTAGGATTCACCCACCAGCGGCGAGGAAATGTCTCGGAGCTGTTCCGCTTCAGTGAGAGCAGTTTTCCATGCCTTGCCCGCTGCTTTGGCAGCAGCCTGTTGAGATTTGTCTTGTGCAATGATTGCGTTTGCGAGAGTTTCGATGCCCGTCATTTTGAAATTCCTTTGAATCAGTGGAGGTTATTCATGATGTCGATGACGCCCTGCCAGGCTTCCAGATTCTCGGCGGCTACTTCGCGCGGTATATCTGGATAGTCGAGCTGGAACTGGGTCAAGCTGGGAAGGGTGTCGCCGTATTTGAGCAGGGCGTTGAAGGCTGGGATGTCTGCGGGTGCCAGACCGGTTTTCGTAGTGGCTTTCAGTGCCTCTAGAGCTTCCAGACGGCCCCTCAGATTACTGACCACGACGCGCTAGCCATTCAGCGCGGACGGCCTGCTTGGCTGCCCAGGCTTCCTGATCGGTGGCGTATTGAGTCTTGGGCGCATCAGATACGGCACTGCGGCGGGCGATCATGGAATCTCTTGCCGCCTTGCGTTGGGCCTGGGCGTGATCGCGGTTCATCTGTTGGCGTTGCTCGTCAGTTACATAGTTCATTTCAAATCCTCGAGTTGTGAGATGCGCTGCGAAATTTCGTCGATCTCAATCTGTCGTGATAGCTGGCCCATTGCAGTTACGAGCTGAGATGCCGTGTCAGGTGGTATTTGCCCCGCAGCTGCTGCGGCGATAATGGCTCTTGAAGTGCCAGCTAATCCGGCGTCTTCCGGTATGTCGAAGGTCACTCGCTCGGCGCTGGCTTTGATCGGCGGTGTAAGTCTCTCTATGCAGAGCCTCAGAGCCACTGTGTCGCCTTCCAAGGCTAGGGCGATTGCCTTGTCTATCAGCTCTTGGGAGCTGCCCTGCAATGCCTTTCTGACTAGCATCGCGCCCGCTGAAGGGCGTCCTGCCGGATTGCCTGACTGCCCAGGCTTGAAGCTGCGCTTGTTCGCGCTCATTGGCTGCACCATTTCCCGTCCACCTTACGAGCAGCTACCACGCGCTTAACGTGTGGGGCCACATCAGGACAAGTCGCGTAGCATCGACGGCATTCACCGTTCACTATCTCTTCCCGTGCCACCGCATATCCCCACGCCTCTAGCAGTTCGCTCAGCCATTGGCTGTAGTATTCGCGTGATTCATTGGTCAATGGCTTCGGGATGGCATAGTAGGTGACGTAGATCTTGTCTTGATATGCGTGGCCAATCGCCTTGGCGCGATCATCTGTTACCAGGATGTCGCCCTTGTCGTCGGTAAGATCACTGACGATGGCCAGCATAATGTCTGCCTGTACATTCACGCGGAGGTGATAGGCGAATCCCTCAATGCGCTCCATCTTTGCCTCAAGATCTTCCCCGTCAGCACGGGCCACCAGTGAGGAGAATCGACCTACGCGCTCCACTAGGCCCTCGCGCAAGCATTTTTTGACCAACGCGATATCCAGGTTTTTATTGGCAGTAAGGGCTAACCCTTTCTCGATCATGTACCGATTTCGCATCGCTGCACCTTCCTCGGTACGCGGGAATGCCTCTGCCACTTCGTGATCATTACGCGCTGCCGCTAATTTGCGTTTAATCCGCTTCATTTCC
Organism: Cobetia sp. QF-1; assembly: GCF_002213105.1. Taxonomy (NCBI): domain Bacteria; kingdom Pseudomonadati; phylum Pseudomonadota; class Gammaproteobacteria; order Oceanospirillales; family Halomonadaceae; genus Cobetia; species Cobetia sp. QF-1. Next base: position 119,659 of record NZ_NBVS01000001.1, on the reverse strand, counting down.
GACCCTTTCATGATTGTCTCCCCGTCTGATTAAGAATCACCGCGATGGCTTGTACGTCACCTGCATCGGCCTTGGCTTTCAGGACTTGCCAATAGCCACGGATCGCATCCTGAGTGGGCTTCACTTGCTTTGCTCGCCCCGAGCGGTTGGATTGATTGGCCTGCATATTCCTGACCCCTTTTGCGCTTATCTGCGCTGATTCGAGTTGATGAATCTATTTTACACTTTTTTACTTTACTTAGAAATTGCATTGTGCTATAGGACGAAGCGTCCGGTTTGTTTTTACCCTTCCTGATCGCAGGCAATATCAGGCCCCATGGCTACTGATGGCCTGGCCAGTTGGTGCTCATCGGCATAGCGAATTATCTGAAACGACCCCGATAGAAAATGGCTATGGTGTCACTTTTAGGTATACCCAAAGAGGAACAGTTTCCTCTGCTTATATCGCATTGATATTGGATTAAGTGACACCCTGTCGTTACACTGCAAAAAGTGACACCCAAAAGTGACAGGGAGAGGCACCATGAAGGCAGCGCACATCTACATGCGGGTCAGTACCACGGGGCAGGACATAGAGCGGCAGAAGCAGTTGGTGTCGGATGCGGAGGCCCAGGGCTACTACATAGCGGGCGAGTACAGCGACACGGCCAGCGGCACCACAAGCGAACGGCCAGAGCTTCAGCGCATGATTGCTGCCATCCGGCCAGGGGACGTGGTGATAGCTGAGAAGATCGACCGCATCACCCGTGCGCCACTGGCAGACGCTGAGGCGCTTATTGACCGGATAAAGGCCAAGGGGGCACGGCTTTCAGTTCCTGGGCTACTGGACTTGAGTGAGATTGAAGCGGAGGGGATGGCCAAGATCGTGCTGGATGCCATGCAGGATATGTTGCTGCGGATCGCGTTACAGATGGCGCACGATGATTACCAGACGCGGCGAGAGCGCCAGCGTCAGGGCATTGAGATTGCCAAGGACAAGGGCGTGTACCAAGGCAGGCCACGAAACGAACCGATGCGGGAGCTGGTTCGAGTGCTATTGGTGTCGGGCATGGGTACCAGAGAGACCGCCAGAGCGGTAGGCGTATCACCCACGACGGTGACACGCATCAAAAAAGAGCTGGGATCGGAGTGATGTTGCGCGGCAAAGCCATGGCAAAAGGGATTTTGATTTGCTGGTGTTTGCCACGATTTGCCACGGTTTGCCATTTCTTGGCAAGCCGCTAGCCCGCATGGTTGGTGGGTTCTTCATGATTCGTCGCAAGTCATGGCAAGAGATGGCAAAACATTTCCATTTGCTTGCCACTTCTCCCCCCTATAGGGGGAGAAGGTGGCAAAGGTCGGTATACTGAAGATTGACCACCCACAAAAAACCCCACCGATTGGTGGGGTTCTGTTCTCTACACCACGCTGATGGAGTCGCCATCTCTGTTGATCTTCCCTCGATCACACAATGACTTCAGGCAACGCGATAGAGCTTGGCCTGAACTGCCAGCAGCAAGACCGGCAATCTCTGGATGAGCCTTGAAGGCATCACGGACAGCCGAGTAAGCGCAGCTACCATCCGGCGAGCCTTCAGCCGCGACCATTGCTTGAATCACACCGAACAGTGCCGCCTCCTTGGGCTTAAGCTCGCGACACGCGGCCATCTGCTCGCCAAGACTGGCTATGCGAGGCACCAGTGATGTGAGGGGACGCCCCTTGCGGTCGACACGGCCGTTCAGGGTGACGCTATCCAGTGTGCAGACAACAGGTGCGCCCGCTTCGACATCCTTCGCCTTGGTTGTTTTTACGGTGGCTTGGGTGCCGTTCTTGGTAACCGACATCTCAAAATCGCAGGCAGCCCGTATAGAGCTGGAGCCACGTGCGCCCTTATCCGCATCCTTACCGCTGTGGTGGACGAGGAGAACTGTCGCACCTAGCTGCTGGGTTAACATGCCTGCGCCTTTAATGACGGCTGCTATATCTTTGGCGGAGTTCTCATCGCCCTGTTGCATAGACCGGTGCAGGGTGTCGGCTATGACCATGTGGATGGGTAAGCCCTTGCGACGTGACAGCTCTGCCAATGTCTGCTGGAAGATGCCGACCTTACGATGGTCATCGAGAGCGATATCTTCTGGGAAGATCACCATATGTGGGGCTCGGACACCGCGAACCTGCTCCCAAGCAGCCTTGCGCACACGCAGCCCGTTACCACCCTCAGCCGCGATATAGACCACGATGCCAGGCTCTGCGTCGACTTCCACATGCTGCCAGTTCGTACCAGTGGCAATGCTCATGGCCATGTCGAGAACTACAAAGGATTTACCGGCACCGCTGGGGCCATAGACCATGCCGAGCGAGGCCGCTGGGACCAGGTTATCGAGCAGCCAAGGAGTGCTGGCAATACGATCAAGCTCGGCGTCGTCATCTGCAAGGAACATCTCTAACCAGCGCTCTTGTATCGACTGCTGCTTGGGTCGCTCCACGACCTTGAGTTCCGGCTTGGCCTTTACCTGTTCGGGTGCCGTAAGGCCGTAGAAAGCAATCTCGAACATGGCGGTGGTCTCTTCGGCGTCGATATCGTCAGGGTTGATGGCTAGAGCGCTGTCGTTTGGCAGGTAGGTGCCACGGATCAAGTCCCGGGCATTGGTTAGCAATGGGTCGTCACACTCATCAGAGATGAGCTGTTGAGCCAAGGCATACAGGCTGCGGCTCAAGGGCGCTGCACCAGCCTCTGGGGCTAGCAGCTCGCTCAACTCATCAGCAGTGGCCCCAAGGTATAACAAGCCCTCATCGCCCTGTGTGATGCCACGCAGCAGCGATTCAGATGCCTCAAGCTGGAGGGATTCGGCCACCTCATCGTTCGCCCAATCAATGGTGATGAAGTCGGCCACGACTGAATAAGCCGGATGGAAGGCGTAGCACCTGGCTGGTGGTACTGAATGATGGCGCTCGACATAGTGGCGCAGGGTTTCACTGAATCTACTCATGCCACGCCCCCACGCTCTGCCTTACCTTGGGCCTCTAGCCACAGCAGCAGCCGACCGCGAAACTCTTCATCTTCCAGGATGTGATCCAGCCATTTACGCTCTACGCGATATTCACTGACAGTGACTCGGGTGCCATCAGCACGAACCTTGCCTCTGCGACGCGTCTCGATTGCCCAACCCATCTTGTCGCGCAGATCCATAGCACGGCGGGCAGCATTCCCCATACTGACTTGAGACAGTTTGTGGTTATCGAGGAATCCGGTGTTGAACATCAACCATAAGCAGCGAGCGCAAGCGCTATCGACTTTGGGGAGCTGGGGAAGGTCATTGTTAACTACATGTTGACCGAACAGCGAGAATTGAGCGTCCATTACTTCACCTCCCGACGTGCCTTGAGAGCCTTCACGTCAGACATGCGCCACAAGGACTGGATTCGCCCCTTACTGGAGACTGCGGGAGTGCAGTGACGGTGAAGAGTAGAACGGGAGATGCCAGCGAGGCGCATGGCCCCCTTGGTACCAATGAATTGCGACATAGTTCAATATCCTGACTTGAGTCGCGCGTCAGCATCGGTCATAATGACCGTCAGTGCTTGGGTGGTGAGACACCCACGCGCGAGAGATTATAGGAAAAGCTATGAAGCCCTGCCGGAAACGGTGGGGCTTCTTTCATTTTAACTGTCTCAGTTTATCATGTTGGGATGGTTGGGTGGTGTATTTCGTGGAGAAATATTTCAGTAAGTCGTTCTTTTCAAAGGAAGTAAGGGAACATCTATCCTGTTTTAGATTAGCAAATAAGTTGGTTATCCTGACTATGCTTTTATTTATCAGATGGATAGAGAAGGGTGGTCGACGGAGGTTGGCTGAGGTAGGATTCTAGGGGACACACGATAGGTCACACTCTCGGGGTATCTCGGTCTGGCCAGGCTCGCATAACCCGCATGGTAGAGCAGAAGCTTCCCAAGCTTAAGACGAGGGTTCGATTCCCTTCACCCGCTCCAGATTCTTCAAAAAAGCCTCCCGAATGGGAGGCTTTTTTGTGTTTAGGATATTAGTATTCCTCTTGATGTGACTCCTCACATGGCGTCAGTAGGATTGGTTGAATGCCAGCATTATTGTTCTAAAGTGTTATTTGAATATAAATGCCTGGCAGATTTTAATATGTGTAATTACTCTATCAGCCTATACGAGTAAAAAGTTTATTCTTATTTGGATAATCTTTTAGCCATTACTACGATGCCTAGTGTGTTGTTACAAGATTTTACGAATAGGGCAAGATTGTGTGTTGTGAATATTGTCCACTAGGATGTTTTATGGACTTTAATAATAATTTTGTAGCCGCTTGAAAAGTAGTTGGGATGACTAAATATTATTTTATTTAAAATCAATCGGAGGTGGTAAATGGGGGTGGATAAGAATGGGTGGTTTTTGGCTACACCATTGGATGGGATTGAGTTTTGTGCGGATTTTTTTGCTAATTTTATTAGGGTGGATTCAATTTATATTGTGTCGGGTGAGTATTTATTAGACTTTATCAAGCAGCGAGGATTAGAGCTAGATGATGAAGCTGTTGAACATCTGCAGCATTCAGTAGAAAATGACAGCGTTTTTTATAAAGCTTATGCAGTATGGATGTCTGGTGGTAATGCTAAAGAGAAAACAGCGACTTTTCACAGGAAGGTACTCGAATCACTTAACATATTAATGTTATCGCAGATGACATATAAAACCCGTAATTTATATGGGTTACCTAGGCCCTATAACTCTAACTATGGATTTCATTATAGCTCCGTAACATGCCTTGGCCGTGACGGTACAAGTTATAGTGCAATGGAAGCTGTAGGCAAGCCTTTTAGCCTAAAGATTGATGATGATTGGGTAAGAAACTGTAGAGAGGGTTTTTTTGATAGCCTTCTCAAAGTTATAAATGGTAAGTCTGAGGTGAGTGAGAATTGGAGATGGAATATTTATCAAGCAGCAAGTCTGTCTGGAGAAAGTCAAGCATCCAGTAATATGAGGAATGCGTTCATCTGGAATTGGATAGCTATTGAATCAATGTTGTTAACAAAAGAAACCAAAGACCACAAAGGGGAAATAACGAAAAGAATTGACGCGCTAATGGAATGGGCATATGGAATTATTGAATTTAATATGCATGAGGAAATATCAGAAGCCTATTCTAAGCGTTGTGCTTTTATTCATGATGGAAAAGGTGGGGATATAGACATAAAAGATTTAGAGCTCACGGACGTTATTATTATGAATCTTTTGAATACAATTTGTTCACATGCTGAACTTTTTTCCTGTCAGGAGAAAATATATGAGTTTTCGGAGGTTATGGCTGCTGAACGTTTGCTTAAAAAATCGAGCATGAGAAGACCTGACTCATTTACTTTTATAAATTTTGAAGGTGTGGGGGATAGTTATCTTAGATAAAATGATATCCTGTTTGGCGTATTTGTTAGCTAGTGATAATGTTATAGTTTTTCTGTAGTTATGTTTTGGTGTTATATCTCTATGTGATTTCTTTATATTGCCGGTTTTAAGTAGAGCTTTTAATTATTGCGGTAGCTTTTAGAAAAATGTACATGGTCGCATTGCAAGCGTATGTATTTGATATATATAGTGTCAGATCCGTCCTGATTTTGTTAACAATACTTGGCACTATGCTTGCTTGAAAGTGTGATTAAGTGTGGTTGTCAATGCTTAGTAGTGCTCACAGAGCTGGTTGTCGGCAGCAGCATGCTCGGTGTTGCGAGTGCCATCATGAACCGCCATGAGCAAAAATTGTTGCTGACGTGGCGGAGAGCCGCGATATTGGCAGGTCACCTTTCAGCAGTTCGTCACTCGTTGAACGACAAGGAACCCCCAGTGGAACTCACCGTCTGGTTGGCATATGTCAGCGTCATCATCGCCTTGATCACCTTTCCCGGACCGGTTGCGTTGCTGTGCATGGATCATGGCCTGCGGAACGGTCGACGCCGATCCTTCGCGACGGTGGTGGGCGGGGCGGCGGCGTCGCTGGTGTTGATGGCCTTGTCGTCGCTGGGCCTCGGCGCAGCATTGGCGGCGTCCGAGACAGGGTTCCTGGTGCTGAAGATCATCGGGGCGCTCTATCTCATCTATCTGGGCATTCAAGCCTAGCGGGCGCCATCCCAGCCGGTGGTGTTCGATGCCGTGGGGGAGGAGGGCCAGACCCGCGCCAGAGCCACGCGTTGGCAACTGTGCCGCAAGGGCTTCGGTATCGGGATCAGCAACCCGAAGGACCTGCTGTTCTTCGGCGCGCTGTTTCCCAACTTCATCGATATGGCCCAGCCGCAGCTGCCCCAGTTCGTGGTGCTGGCGCTGACCTGGCTGGTGGTGGACCTGCTGACGATGAGCACCTACGCCCATGCGGGTTCCAGCATCAGCCGCTGGTTTGATAGCCACCGGCGCGTGCGGTTGTTCAATCGCACCACGGGCAGTCTGTTCGTCGTGGCCGGCGCGGGACTGGCGGCGTCGCATCGTTGAGCTGAGCCTTGGCTGCTATTGCACATGACGTAAAGCGCATGAAGACGACAACGGCACCCGAGGGTGCCGTTGTCGTGTCTGGAGCCTGTCGATCATCAGTACTATCAGGCTCAGCGCTCAGGGCGTGATTCAAGATACTTGGTCAGCAGAGCACGATCTTGATAGTTGACTTTCTGGTTCCAGCTTTCAATGACGTGCTGGCTGGCGGTTTCAAGGTCTTGGCGCAGTTCCGTTGGCGGAGGTGAAATCAGCTGTGCACCTTCGGCTTGCAGGGTGGCGTGAGCTTTGGCCAGTACTGCACTGGTGGAGGCCCAGCCAGTGTCTTCTACCGCTTGGGCTGCATTGAGCAGTGCCGTCTGTTGTTGCTTGTCGAGCGCGTTGAAGCTATCCGCATTCATGTGAATGATATTGAGCGGCATCGCGTAGTTGAGCGTCGTGAAGTTGGGCATGTAGCGGTAAAGTTCAGCACTGACGCCGCCCATGGCGGAGGTCAGGGCCGCTTTGATGGTGCCGCCTTCAAGTAGTGGGGTCAGCTCTTCCCAGGTCATGATTTGTGGGGCGGCGCCAAGATTGAGAAATACGCGCTGAGTATTGCGATCGTAAGTGCGGACCGGTTGATTGGTGAGCCCTGCGCCATCCTCGATCGGATCTTTGGACCACAGGCCGCTGGGTGGCCAAGGGAGGGCGAAAAGGAGGCGCTGGTTTTCCTCCTTGAGTAGCTCGCGGTAGCGCGGCTTGGCGGTCTGGTACAGACGATGAGCTTCATCAAGATCATAAGCGATAGCCGGTAGCGAAGAGAGTCCAAAGAAGGGTATCTCATCTGCGAGTGCACCACTGAGCGTAGCAGCGATGTCGATGACTCCCCCGCGCGTTGCTTGAAGATGACTGACTGATCGGATGTCGGAGCGAATTTCAACGTTGAGTTTATCTTGGGAGAGCTCAACGACTTTCTGACTGAATTCCTTGACGCGTTCGCCCATTAGCGTACCGGCACCATAGTCACTGCTCATGCTCAATGTGGTTTGTGCATGAAGAGCGCTAGCCGTTAGCATGCCGATTATCAAAAGAGGGCCGATCAGCCAGTAGTGAAGGCGGAGCGCAATCGACATGAGTCGAATCCTTTTCTCATGGGGTTGGATAAAGCAATAGCGGGCCAGCTTAATCTAAACGATCGTTTCTATTAGCTGAAGCGAGTTTACGCCAAGTCTTTTTCGTTAGAATATTTAGTCGTGGCTAATGTGGAAGGGCCGTTATCCTCGCTATAAAAGCGACTCTCCGTTAGAGGACATCGCTATGTAAGAATATGTACTGTCATGGAAAACTCCGCACAGCAGGTTTTGCATGATGGTGTATCAGATACGTATCAACGTTGCTGCATATAGTCATCGAGTATTCTGCGGCCGGTGGCCCCCGCTTTGAGTCGCCAGCTGGTAATGACGTTCTCGCTGGCTTCTACCAGTGCATCTTTCAGCGCACGGCGCGCGGGAGCCGCGACGGTGACGCCTTGCTCTGAAAGCGTAGTATAAGTGTTGATAACGCTATTACGCACGGCATCCCAACTGGCGAGATCAGCTTCTTTGGCAGCTTGTAGTATGGCTTGTTGCTGCTGTGGTTTGAGTGTCTCAAAACGCGCTCGTCCCATATGCACCATGTTGAGCGGCATGGCGTAGTGAATGGCGGTGTAGTACTTCATGTGGGCGGGATAATCGACATTGAGCCCAGCTTCTGCTGAGGTCAGTACTGCATCCAAGCTGCGATTCTCGAGCCCCGGCAATACATCATTCCACGCCATTACCTTCGGAGCTGAGCCTGTATTCAGTAGTACTCGCTGCCCATTGCGATCATAGGTGCGAATGGAGAGAGACTGGAGGTCTTCAGGGCTGCGGAGTGCCTTTCGAGACCAGATGCCGCTGGCGGGCCAGGGCGCGGCGTAGAGTAATATTTGATCATTTTCCATGAAGAGAGCGTCGTATGCCGAGCGAGACATGCGATAGAGCTGCTCTGCCTCCGCAATATCCTGTGTCACGAAGGGCAGTGATGAGAGCATGAAAATGGGGTCGTCGCTGCCAAGTGTACCCGCTAGCGTGTTGGCGATTTGTATCGTGTCATTATTGATGGCACGAGAATGATCGGTGGAGCGTAGTCCCGAGGTGCCGGCGCTTTGCAATATGATTTCCAGCTCATCATTGCTTAGCGCTTGCACGCGCTCGGCAAAGTGGCGTGAACGCTGCCCGATCAAAGTGGTGTCACCGTATTCACTGGTGAATATCAATTGAGTGGTCGAATAGGCGGGCAGGCTGATCAGGCTGCCAAGCATCAGCGCCGCGAGGGAGACAGTAATCCGTGCAGAAAATCTGTACGTCATGGGGTTTCTCTTTTCTATCGGCAGCCATTGAGGTGGGCTGGCGACGAGCGAAAGTACTGCTGAGCCACGGTGTGGCAGTTCCCAGTATTGCGTTGCATCCCGACAATCATGGGCCTAGTGCCGGCCGATAATCTCTTGTTTCGAACAACGATATATAAACGAAGTATGGGACGTGAATTCTGTTGCCGAGCATATGTCGGCGGTCGTGTGAGCCGTACGGACAATGACATTGCTGGCAGAAGGCGACTTGTGGTCTACGCTCAAAACAAGGCCGTGCAATTGCCCTGACACGAATTCCGCGCCGGGAACGCATGACCGGATTGTCGACGACTGTCAACGGGAGGTAGACCACATGCTTACCCACGTATGGGGCCTGATGGCGCATCCGCAGCGGGAATGGCAGACCATCCGCAAGGAACATGAATCCATCACCCACCTCTACGCACACCATGTGCTGCTCATGGCACTGGTCCCTGTTATTTGCGCTTATATCGGCACTACTCAGGTCGGCTGGAGCTTGACGGAGGGGCATTCCATCCAGCTGTCGGCGCTGGATGCCTTCTTTGCCGGCATCGCTTTCTACATCGCTATTCTGACGGCCATCGGGTTCATGGGCACCGTCATCCACATGCTGTCTCAGCGCTTCTCGGGACATCCCAGCCGCCGCCGTTGCATCATCTTTGCTGGTTATGTGGCGACGCCCATGTTCCTGGCTGGGCTGGTCGCGCTCTATCCCATCATCTGGCTATGTATCTTCGCGGGCACTGTGGGGCTTTGCTACAGCGCCTACCTGCTATATCTCGGCATCCCGCCGCTGCTGGATATCTCCAACAAGGAAGGTTTTCTGGTAACAGGCTCTACGCTCGGTATTGGTGTACTGGTGCTGGAAGGGCTGCTGGCCGTGACAGTGCTACTGTGGGGTTATGGAGCCCGCTGGTTCTTATAGCGTAGCGGTTAAGCCTTATCTGCTTAGCCCTGATGATGTCGCTATCGCCGACACTGTGTGGTGGTCTTGAGAAAAGGAGTCCCGAGAAGAAAAGTCCAAGAATATCCTGATAAGTCATGACCAAGGGCGCCCTGATAGCAATATCGGTGGCGCCTTTTGCTGGATACCTACCTGTGCTGGACGCTGCATCGCTTGTGCTAAGCGGCGAGTCCGTGGAAAGTGAGCCCTATTATTGGATGGTCGAGGTGAGGGCGCATGGACAAGTTTGAGCAGAGGTTGGAGCAGGCCGCACGGGCAGCGTGGTTATCTTATGTCGGTGGGCGTACACAGGATGAGATTGCCACGCAGCTTGGTGTCTCGCGCCCTGGTGTACAGCGTTTATTGGCACTCGCGCGGCAGGAACGACTGGTCAAGATCAGCATTGATCATCCAATAGCCGGCAGCATGGCCATGTCGGATGCATTGGTAGAGCGCTTCGGGCTGAGTTTCTGTGATGTGGTGCCTTCCGATACTCAATCTCGAGATAGCATCGCAGAATTCCTCGCGGTAGCGGGCGCTGATCGTTTGTCGTTTTACCTCAATCGCCTTGAACCACAGACCATTTCACTGGGTACCGGGCGTACGGTGCGTTCAGCAGTAGAGGCGCTGAGCCGTAGCGAACGGCCGCAGCATCGGATTGTCTCGCTGGTTGGCAATGTCGCACTGGATGGTTCATCCAATCGTTATGATGGGGTGATGCTGCTGGCGGACAAGATTGGCGCTGAACGTTTCCTGCTTCCCGCGCCGGTGGTCGCCGCTTCAATTGACGATAAGGAATCACTGCTGGGCCAGTACCTGGTCAATGCCGTCTTCAAGGTGGCCTGCGAGGCTGACGTTGGGGTGATTGGTATTGGTCGACTCGATGCGCAGGCGACCCTGTTTCAGGATCAGTTCATCAGTGCTTCCGAACGCGATGAGTTACTGGATGCTGGTGCAGTCGGGGAGTTGATGGGGTGGCCGTTGGATGTGAATGGGCAGTTGATTGATTGCCCGCTGACTCGCCGAATCACCAGTGTGCCGCTTGCTGCGCTCAAGTCTCAGCCATTGATTGGTATGGCGGGTGGTTATGACAAGGGGCCGGCAATTCTAAGCGCACTGCGCGGCGGGTGGCTGGAAGGATTGATCATTGATGAGTCGGCCGCTGCGCGTATCTGTGCCGAGTTGTAAGTTGCCTTGAGAGAGAGGTGATCGCTGCCAATACCACGTCATGCGGGACTATGAAGTGTCATGAGTATGGTGTGTGAGTGCTGCCGAGCTACTGGGTTCAGGCTGCGATGGCTACTCCCTTAGCATCAGATTCTAAGGTTGAATAGCCCAAGGTCTAGCGCACAAGAGTTTGCTTTTTCTGCAACCAGATCCGATCATTTGATCATCGGTTGATTGTTTTGATCGGATGAAGAAGGACAGTCTTGACCTTGGGGAACGCGAGGACAGCGTCTCTTCAAGAGAGCGAACAAGGGAAGAAATCGGTACGGGTAAATCATTGATTACCGATGAGAACAATAACGCCAACAAACGCCCCAGTAGGAGAGCACCATGCGGTTATCTCACTCCATGCTTTCACGTCGTCGCTTGCTGTCATTGGCAGCTCTGGCGGCACTGACACCGCTCAGCGGTCAGGCCAGTGCTGAAACCATCACCGTCGCGACCGTCAACAATGCCGACATGGTGGTGATGCAGAGCCTGACCAATGAATTCGAGAAGTCCCATCCCGATATCAAGCTGGATTGGGTCGTGCTTGAAGAGAACGTGCTGCGCCAGCGACTGACGACCGATATCGCCACCAAGGGCGGTCAGTTTGATGTCATGACCATCGGTACCTATGAAGTGCCTATCTGGGCCAAGCAGGGCTGGCTGACCAAACTCGACAATCTTCCGGCTGACTACAACGAAGCGGATCTCATCAAGCCGATTCGCGATGGCTTGAGCCTGACGGAAGGGGACGATCAAGGGCTGTACGCACTGCCGTTCTACGGCGAAAGCTCCATGCTGTACTACCGCAAGGACCTCTTCGAGAAAGCGGGTATCGACATGCCGGCCAAGCCGACCTGGACCCAGGTCAACGATTGGGCTTCCAAGCTCAATGCACCGGATGAAGGTGTCTACGGTATCTGCTTGCGTGGCAAGCCGGGTTGGGGCGAGAACACGGCGCTGCTGAGCACCATGGTCAACAGCTTCGGCGGCCGCTGGTTTGATGAAGACTGGAAGCCGCAGCTGGATTCCCCGGCCTGGAATGAAGCCGTCAACTTCTATGTCGACCTGATGAACAACTACGGGCCGCCGGGGGCAACTTCCAACGGCTTCAACGAGAACCTGGCACTGTTCTCCAGCGGCAAGTGCGGCATGTGGGTCGATGCGACGTCCGCCGCTGGCAAGCTTTACAACCCGAAGGAATCCTCGGTTGCCGACAAGCTGGGCTTCGCCCCCGCACCGATCGCCAAGACTGAGAAGGGCTCGCATTGGCTGTGGTCCTGGGCACTCGCCATCCCTGAGTCGTCCAAGTCCAAGGATGCAGCACGTACCTTCATCACTTGGGCCACCTCTGAGGAATACATCAATCTGGTCGGTGAGACTCAAGGCTGGGCAAGCATTCCGCCGGGCACTCGCAAGTCAACCTACGAGAATCCGGCCTATCAGGAAGCGGCACCCTTCGCCAGCTTCGTGATGGATGCCATCAACAGTGCTGATCCGACGGATGCGACGCTTGAGCCGGTCCCGTATGTCGGTGTGCAGTTGGTCACCATTCCAGAGTTCCAGTCGATCGGCACTCAGGTGGGGCAGCAAATGGCGGCTGCACTGGCAGGCCAGACATCCGTCGAAGATGCATTGGCCTCTGCTCAGCGCTCCACTGAACGCACCATGCGCCAGTCCGGTTACTGATCACCCTCATCGGTTAGCCATGTCGTTGACATGCTGATCTCGCACCAAAGGCTCCCCGCCGCTCAGGCATGATCACGCGACACTCATTCGATATGCACTTGATATGCACTCGAAAGTTGAATGTTACGCGGACATGAGCGGCGGGTCCCCGTCAGGCGGTGCCAGGCAACTTCCTCTCTATCAGGTTTCTCGCAACGTCCTCGCGGCGTGGCACGGACAGCCTTGGCCGGAAGTTCGCCCATCATCGTCAGACGCTTCTACCGTATTGAAGGACTCACCATGTCTACGAGAGCATCCGGACGCACCGTCGGGGGATTGCGAACCCTGTCGCTGCAAGCCCCAGCCGTTGGCCTGTTATTGATGTGGATGCTGATTCCACTGGTCATGACCCTGTGGTTCTCCTTCCAGCGTTACAACCTGTTGATGCCATCGGTCTCCGGGTTTGCCGGTGTCGATAATTATTACTACCTGTTGACTGATCCTTCTCTGTGGACGGCCATGGGTAACACGCTGTTGCTGGTGGGTTGGGTGCTGGTTGCCACGGTCGTGGGCGGTACCTTGCTGGCGGTACTACTGCAGCAGGAATTCTTTGGACGCGGTGTCGCACGTCTGTTCGTCATCGCGCCGTTCTTCATCATGCCGACCGTGAGTGCACTGGTCTGGAAAAACATGATGATGCATCCGGTCAACGGCATCTTTGCCTGGATCGCCAGCCTGTTTGGTCTGCCGGCGATTGACTGGTTTGCCTCTCTGCCGCTGACCTCCGTGATCATCATCGTCACCTGGCAGTGGCTGCCGTTTGCGGTATTGATCCTGTTGACCGCCATCCAGTCACTGGATGACGACCAGGTCGAGGCCGCGCGCATGGATGGAGCTGGCCCGCTGGCCATCTTCTTCTACATCACGCTGCCACACCTCAAGCGCGCCATCAGCGTGGTGGTGATGATCGAGATGATCTTCCTGCTGACCATCTTTGCCGAGATATTCGTGACCACCTCGGGTGGCCCGGGCCTGGCGACGACCAACCTGGCCTACCTGATCTACATCCGCGCATTGCTGGACTTTGATGTGGGTGGTGCCTCTGCCGGTGGTGTGATCGCCATCATTCTGGCCAACATCGTCGCGTTCTTCCTGGTGCGTACCGTCGCCAAGAATCTTGAGAATTGATGACCCGCGCTCACAGAGGGAGTCTGCATGATGACTAGTTCAACCAATTCCGTGGCAGCTGCCAGCATGGCAGTGAATGCCAGCCGGGCTCGCCGCTCCGTCCTCAACCGCAAGCTGGTACTGACTCTGGTGGCGTGGACCATCGCGCTGATGATGTTCTTCCCGATCTTCTGGATGTTCCTCACCAGCTTCAAGACCGAAGCGGAAGCGATTTCCACACCGCCGAGCCTGTTCTTCACGCCCAGTATCGATGGCTATATCGAGATTCAGGCACGGGCTGACTACTTCAAGTACGCCCTCAACAGTGTGGTGATCTCGCTGGGTGCCACACTGCTGGCACTGCTGATCGCCATTCCGTCGGCCTATTCGATGGCTTTCCTGCCGACCAAGCGCACCCAGACCACGCTGCTGTGGATGCTGTCGACCAAGATGCTGCCGTCCGTTGGCGTATTGCTGCCGGTCTATCTGATCTTCCGTGACATGGGCCTGCTGGATAGCCGCACCGGCCTGATCATCATCTACATGCTGATGAACCTGCCGATCGTGGTCTGGATGCTTTACACCTTCTTCAAGGACATCCCGAAGGACATCCTGGAAGCCGGTCGCATGGACGGCGCCAGCACTTTGCAGGAAATCTTCTACCTGCTGCTGCCGCTGACGCTGCCGGGTATCGCATCGACGGGGCTGCTGTGCGTCATTCTCAGCTGGAACGAAGCGTTCTGGAGTCTGAACCTGACCACATCGAATGCTGCACCGCTGACTGCTTACATCGCCTCCTTCTCCAGTCCTGAAGGGCTGTTCTGGGCCAAGCTGTCAGCGGCCTCCACGCTCGCCGTCGCACCGATACTCATCTTCGGTTGGATGACGCAGAAGCAGATGGTGCGTGGCTTGACCTTCGGCGCGGTGAAGTGATCCGCCGCCTTGTCTGAGCAACAGATCCGTCGTTACTGGATCACGCCTGAGCGCCAATGATGCGCCGGCGGCAATCCACCCAATTTGCCATCGCCTGCTCTTGTGGCAGGCGCGGAAAGGAAGCTTACGATGTCCACACTCACGCTCAAGAATATCGTCAAGGAATTCACCTCCGGCAGCGGGGCAAGCGCCTCCACGACCCAGGTCATCAAGGGTGTCGATCTGGAGGTTAAGGACCAGGAGTTCGTGGTCTTCGTCGGTCCGTCCGGCTGTGGTAAATCCACGCTGATGCGCATGATCGCGGGACTTGAGAATGCGACCTCCGGTGACATCCTGATCGACGGCCAGCGCATCAATGATGTAGGCCCTGCCGAGCGCGGCCTGGCTATGGTGTTCCAGAGCTATGCCCTGTATCCGCACATGACCGTGGGCGAGAACATGGGCTTCAGCTTGAAGCTTGCCGGTGTCTCCAAGGAAGAGCGTGCCAATAAGGTCAATGCGGCGGCGGACGTGCTGCAGCTGGGGCCGCTGCTGGACCGCAAGCCCAAGGCACTCTCCGGTGGTCAGCGTCAGCGTGTCGCCATCGGCCGCGCCATCGTGCGTAACCCGAGCATCTTCCTGTTCGATGAGCCGCTCTCGAATCTGGATGCCGCACTGCGTGTACAGATGCGTATCGAGCTGGCGCGTCTACATGCTGAGCTCAAGGCGACCATGATCTACGTGACCCACGACCAGATTGAAGCCATGACCATGGCAGACAAGATTGTCGTGCTGCAAGGTGGCGTGGTCGAGCAGATCGGTTCGCCGATGGAGCTTTACCACCATCCGCGCAACCGCTTCGTGGCAGGCTTCATTGGCTCGCCGAAGATGAACTTCCTTGATGTGACTGTCACGGACGTGCAGGCCGAAGGCGTAACGGTACGTCTGCCGGATGACAGCGAGAGCCTGGTTCGGGTCGCTGGCCAGCCCGAGGCCGGCTCGGCAGTCAGCGTGGGTGATCGCCTGACAATGGGCGTGCGTCCGGAGCACCTCATCCTGGATGACAGTGGTCCGTTGGGTGGTCAGGTTCAGGTCATCGAGCGTCTGGGCGGAGTGACGTCGCTGTACCTGGCATCGCCGGATGGCTCGGGTGACGGCAAGATTGGGGGGCTCAAGGCTGACGACCAAGCAGATAGTGGTTGGATTCTGATCGCTGACGGTGATGTGGCGAGCCGCGTCGGAGATAATATTCGTTACACCTTTGATTCGGCACGCGCGCATCTGTTCACGAGCGATGGCTTGGCGTTGCCAAGTCTTGATCGCCATCCGCTGACGGGTCTGACGCGTCAGGACAATTCCTTGTCCAGCGTGTCTGCCGCGCAGGCGACGGACGTATGAACGGCGACGACCACCGCTCAGTGAGCGGACAGCCCTCTGCTACAAGAACAGTGCTCCAGCAGGTGATTTTCGATTGTGATGGTGTGCTGGTCGACAGTGAAGTGCTGGCCGAGCAGGTATTGACTCAGCAGCTTGCCAAATGGCTGCCAGATCTGGATGCCGAAACCGAACTGCGTGCAGCACTGGGCATGACAACCGATGCCATCCTCGCGCACCTGGAAGCCATGAGTGCCCATCAGCTGCCCGAGCAAGCACTGGAGCGTATCGACTCGGCCATCGAATCACGACTGGCAGATGAACTTGTCGCCATTGATGGCGTGGCAGAGTTGCTGGAGCAGCTTTCGTTGCAGGGCATGGCAATGGCGATCGTCTCCAATAGCTCAGCGCGGCGGGTGAAAGCCTCGCTGGCGGCAACGGGGCTGGATCGTTGGTTGGGTTCGGTGCCGCTCTTTACGGCTGAGCAGGTCGCCGTGCCGAAACCAGCCCCTGATGTCTATCAGCTGGCCTTGCGCCGTCTGGGACGTGATGTGAGCGAGTGTGTCGTGGTCGAAGACAGTCTGGCGGGAGTCACGGCTGCCGTGGCGGCAGGCCTGCGGGTGATTGGTTTTACCGGGGCTGGTCACATCCCACCGGGGCACGATCATTCCCAGCGAGGCGTCGGAGCCTGGCAGTCCACGGCGAGTATGGCCGAGGTTTCTAGCTTGATCAGCAGCTTGCTCACGGATGACGCGCTAGCAAAGGAGTAGTCGCATGAGCCAGATGACAGCACACACCAGCGATAGCGCTCAACAACCTCGTGATATTCCCTCGCGCAAGCTGGTCGGCAAGGTGGCCGTAGTGACGGGCGGTGCCGGGGGGATTGGTCTGGCGATTGCCACGCGCTATGTTCAGGAAGGTGCCAGCGTGGCGTTGGCAGATATCGATATCGAGAGTGCGAATCGCTCGGCAGTGGCATTGCGTCAACAGGAGGGGTCGCAGGCCCGCGTACTGGCAGTGGAGTTGGATGTCACGTCCAGTGTCTCGCGCCAGAGCATGATCGAGTGTGTTCAGGCGCAGCTGGGGCCGATCGATATTCTGGTCAATAACGCTGCGGTCTTTGACATGGCGCCGGTACTGGAAGTCAGTGAAGGCATGTTGCACACCATGCTGGCGGTCAATGTCGAGGGGCTATTTTTTACCCTCCAGGCAGTGGCCAGAACCATGGTAGATCGTGGTCAGGGAGGGCGCATCATCAACATGGCCTCGCAGGCCGGACGTCGCGGCGAAGCGCTGGTCAGTGCCTATTGCGCCTCCAAGGCAGCAGTGATTAGCCTGACTCAGTCCTGCGGACTCGATCTCATCAAGCACGGTATCAACGTCAATGGTATTGCGCCCGGTGTCGTGGATACGCCGATGTGGGATGAGGTAGACGCGCTATTTGCGCATCATGAGCACCGACCGCTCGGTGAAAAAAAGCGTTTGGTCGGGGAGGCCGTGCCTTTCGGGCGCATGGGGCGCCCGCAGGACCATGCAGGTGCTGCCGTATTTCTGGCCTGTGAGGACAGCGATTTTGTCGTTGCTCAGACACTCAATGTCGACGGTGGCAACTGGATGAGCTAAGGATGGGGAACATGTTCCCTCCTGTTGCAAGGTTGTGCATCCATGAATGAGGTAGCCACGTGACATCTTTACCCAATTCTTGTCTGGCCCACATGGTGCCGGAACTTGGTGATATGGCCAGTCGCATACTGGCTCAACATGCCCGTAGTCAGCGTCCACGCACGGTCGTGGCGCTGGCAGGTCCGCCGGCGGCAGGCAAGTCGACGCTCTCTGAGCGTCTGTGCGAAGCATTGAATGCGCTGGAATCCGATATCGCAGTGGTGGTGCCGATGGACGGCTATCACTTCGACAATGCTGTGCTCGCTCCGCGCGGGCTGTTGGACGTCAAGGGCGCACCAGAGACCTTTGATGCTGAAGGTCTGCGTCAGGACCTGATACGTCTGCGCGCGAATGCTGGCCCGGTCGCTGTGCCCGTGTTCGACCGACCGCTGGATCTGGCGCGCGCCGGTGGGCGTATCGTCGAATCCCATCACCGTATCGTGCTGGTAGAAGGTAACTATCTACTGTTGGAGCACCCCTTGTGGGACACGCTTTCGGCGCTATACGACCTGAGTATCTTTCTCGATATCGAGGATGAAGTGCTGATTCCTCGTCTACTGAACCGTTGGCGGGAAATGGGGCAGGATGCGCGTGGTGCTCATGATCGCACGCATCATAAGGACATGCTCAACGCCCATCTGATCAAGACTGCCTCGCGGTCTGCCGATTGGCGTTGGCGTCTGGCAGACACACCCATTGCCAGGGAAGACGTACTGCCTCCGTCGGTTTGATTCTCTTATCTGTTGTTTACAGCCTTTGCTGTTGTTCATAGCCTTTATTGCCCCAAGGAGTGCCATCATGGCGGTGTCGACATCTACACCTTCTGCTTGTGTGTCCCTGACTCAAGCAGTGCTGGATAAGCCACAGGGGCTGAACAACAGCATTGCGCTGCCGGGGTATGATCGTCGCAGGCTCACCGCCGGGATCGTGCACTTTGGTGTCGGTGGCTTTCATCGCGCTCATCAAGCCATGTATCTAGATCAGTTGATGAACCAGGGTGAGGCACATGATTGGGGTATCGTGGGTGTTGGCGCGATGCCCGGTGATCGGCGCATGCAGGAGGCACTGGCGGCTCAAGACTATCTGTTCACACTGATGGTCAAGCACTCGGATGGGCGTATCGACGCACGGGTAATCGGCAGCATGATCGATTATCTGTTCGCACCGGATGACCCAGAGGCCGTTATCGAGCGCCTGTGTGATCCCGCAATTCGTATCGTCTCGCTGACCGTGACGGAAGGCGGCTACAATTTCCACCAGATCACCGGCGACTATGACGTGGATGCCCCTGCCGTCGTGCATGACCTGGCCAATCCGACACGGCCGCAAACCACTTTCGGACTGGTCATCGAAGCACTGGTTCGCCGTCGTCAGCGCGGCATCGCGCCTTTCACCATCATGTCGTGCGACAACATTCAGGGGAATGGCGATGTAGCGCGGCGCATGTTTGTCGCGCATGCCCAAGCATTGGATGCGCAGAGCAGTGCTGGCAGTAATGCCAAGGCTAGCGAGTTGGGTCCTTGGATCGCGAGTGACGTCAGCTTCCCCAATTCGATGGTGGATCGCATAACGCCCGTCACCACGCCGGAAGATATTGCGCTACTGGAGTCATCGTTCGGGGTGGCCGACCGCTGGCCAGTTACCTGTGAGCCGTTCACCCAGTGGGTGTTGGAAGATCACTTTGACAGCACTGGCAGTAGGGGCGAAGGCGGTGTACATGCCGAGCGTCGTCCAGCGTTTGAAAAGGTGGGTGTTCAGTTGGTCGACGATGTTGTGCCCTATGAACTGATGAAGCTGCGCCTGCTCAATGCCAGCCATCAGGCCTTGACCTACTTTGGCTATCTCACCGGTTTTCGCTATGCACATGAGGTTTGCCAAGACCCTCTCTTCATCGACTTTCTGCTCGCCTATATGGAACGTGAAGCCACACCGACGCTGAGTCCATTGCCCGGGGTAGACCTTGCTGCCTATAAGCGTACGCTGATAGAACGCTTCGCCAATCCGAATATTCGCGATACGCTCGCACGGCTATGTGCCGAGTCCTCGGACCGCATCCCCAAGTGGCTGGTGCCGGTGGTCCGTCAGCAGCTGGCTACCGAAGGCGATGTGCGCCTGTGCGCTGCCATCATTGCTAGCTGGGCGCGTTATGCCGAAGGTGTGGATGAGCAAGGTGAGACTATCACGGTGGTTGATCGCTTGAGCGAGCGACTGACGCGTATCGCGCTGACGCAAAAGTCTCACCCATTAGCCTTCCTTGAGCAGCAGGATCTGTTTGGTGATCTGGCGGCTGTACCGCGCTTTGCCGAGGCTTATAGCGTGGTGCTCAATGACCTACATCAGCTGGGCGCACGTGTGACTCTCGAGCGCCTGATGGTGTCTGTCAGCTAGCCTGTCTGAGCGCTTGCTTTCAAATCGAACAGGGAGAGGGCACATGTTGGTAGGTGTGGATTGTGGCACTCAGAGCACCAAGGTCGTGATTCTTGATCCAGCCCTTGGCCGAATCGTCGCCCAGGGGCAGCGCAGCCATGAGCTGCACGAAGGCGCGAACGGTCGGCGTGAGCAGGACCCTGCTGACTGGATTCGTGCACTGGAAGGTGCCTTTGATGATGCCTTGGCGGCAGGTCAGATTGACCCGCAACACATTCAAGCCATCGGTATCTCCGGTCAGCAGCATGGCATGGTCGCGCTAGGTGCAGACGGCATGCCACTCTATCCTGCCAAGCTGTGGTGCGATACTGAAACCAGCGAGCATAACGCTGCACTTATTGAGGCGCTTGGCGGTGAGCGTGGCTGCCTCGATGCGCTCGGGCTCGTGCTGCAAACTGGCTATACGGCTTCCAAGGTCGCTTGGCTGCGGGAGCAGCATCCTGAGCTATACCAGCAGATTGCAACGTTGCTACTGCCTCACGACTACCTCAATTTCTGGCTGACCGGTGAGCGCGTTACCGAGCGCGGTGATGCCTCCGGTACGGGCTATTTCGATACTCGTCGCCAGCAATGGCATCAGGAAATCTTCCATCTCATTGCACCGGAACTGGATGCGCGCCGCGTGCTGCCGAGGATAATCGAGTCGCATGCGCCGGCAGGGCGGATACGCTCAGAGATCGCTGCGCGGTTTGGCCTACGCGAGGATGTGATTGTCTCCAGCGGTGGTGGCGACAACATGATGAGTGCCATCGGTACCGGCAATATTGCGCCGGGGCGTGTGACACTGAGCATGGGCACCTCGGGCACAGTCTGTGCCTGGTCCACTGACTATCCTGATGGATGTGATTCGCAGGTAGCGAGCTTCAGTTCAAGCGATGGTGGCTGGCTACCGCTGGTGTGCACCATGAATGTCACCTCGGCCACTACGCGAGTGCGTGAGATGTTTGACCTTGATATCACGGCTTTCTCTGCCCAGGTGGCAAGCTCACCGCGCGGTGCGCAGGGCGTGCAGGTATTGCCGTTCTTCAATGGCGAGCGTGTGCCGATGTTGCCGCGTGCTGAGGCTAGCTTCCACGGCCTCGACAGTCGTAACACCACACCCGCGAATTTGTGCCGGGCGACCATGGAAGGTGCCAGTTACGGGCTACGTTACGCGCTTGAATGCCTCGGGCCATTGGGGGCCAATGCGCGCCAGATTCGCGTGGTGGGTGGTGGTGCCAAGAGTCCGCTATGGCGACAGATGCTGGCCGATATTCTCAATGTCGAGGTGGTTTGCCCGCAGGTCTCAGAAGCGGCTGCGCTGGGTGCGGCGATTCAGGCTGCCTGGTGCTTGGGGCTGCAGCAGGGTAATGAGGTGACGCTGAATGGTTTATGTGAGCGATGGGTGATACTGGACCTCTCCACGCGGACCTTGCCTGAAGCCGCTGGCGTCGCTGACTATCGCAGCGGTTACACCCGCTACCGCACGTTGCTGGAAGAGGTGCATGGTATTGCAGTAGGTGCCACGGTAGATTGATGTGACTCTCGTAAAACGCCCGCCTTCTGATCACTCAGAGGCGGGCGTTTGTGTGTCAGAGTACTATTTTTACTCGATCTGGGCTTCAGCCCTAAAGTCACACGTCTCAAGCATCTGAGGAGCGCGCCCATAGATTGACATCGCCATCAACGGCGTAGCGATCAATCTCATCGAGTTCCGCTTGGCTGAATTCAAGGTGATCAAGTGCCTTCACGCAATCGGTGACCTGTTCTGGGCGGCTTGCGCCGATCAATGCTGTGGTGACGCGATTGCCGCGCAGTGCCCAGGCGAGTGCCATCTGCGCGAGCGACTGGTCACGCCGTTCGGCAATCTCGTTCAAGGCACGGACTCGCGCAAGGTTATCCTCACTCAGGTGACTATCCTTGAGCGCTCCGCCCCGTGCCAGGCGGCTATCTTCGGGGATGCCACCGAGATACTTGCCGGTCAGCACGCCCTGCGCCAATGGCGAGAACACGATGGACCCCATACCTTCATCATCAAGAGTGTCCAGCAGGCCATCGTCCTCGATCCAGCGATTGATCATCGAGTAACTGGGCTGATGGATGATGCACGGCGTACCCAGCTCGCGCAGGATGGCTGCGGCCTCGCGGGTGCGTTGGGCGTTATAGGAGGAGATGCCGGCATACAGTGCCTTGCCGGAACGCACCGCGCTATCCAGCGCGCCCATCGTTTCTTCCAGCGGAGTGTCCGGGTCGAAACGGTGGGAGTAGAAGATATCGACATAGTCGAGATCCATACGCTTGAGGCTCTGATCGAGGCTCGACAACAGATACTTGCGGCTACCCCACTCGCCATAAGGGCCAGGCCACATGCGATACCCTGCCTTGCTGGAAATCACTAGCTCATCGCGGTAACCAGCGAAGTCGCGCTTGAGCATGCGACCGAACATCTCTTCGGCGCTGCCCGGCGGCGGGCCATAATTATTGGCCAGGTCAAAGTGGGTGATACCGTGATCGAAGGCAGTGCGGCAGATGGCACGGGCATTGTCTTCGTGACTGTTGTGACCAAAGTTGTGCCACAGCCCCAGTGACAGGCGCGGAAGCTTGAGACCGCTCTTGCCACAGCGCTGATACTGCATGCGCTCGTAACGATCATTGGCGGGGGTATAACTCATGAGGGAATCCCTTCTGACACGTCACCTGACTTGGTCAAGCCAAGTGGTGCTATCGATGAGCAGGGCCGATGCACTACGCACCGGTTATCCATGTCAGTTTAGGTTGCCAGACAGGCACTGATAAGCCGCGCTCAGCGAATAGATTGTTTGCTATAACAGACAATCATCACGAGCTCATTAGTATAGAAAGAGGATAAAGAGGCTAGAGTGAGGCCAGCCCACTGGCTCGCAAGGGGCTGCACATCAGCATACGACAGGAGCCTGCATGCAGCAGCACAAGAAGATGGAGCGCCTGATGTTGTTCGCCCAGGTAGCAGAATCCCTGAATTTCACCCGTGCAGCAGAGGTGCTGGGTATTTCACGAGGTTATCTCTCCGAGCAAGTGCGCCGGCTGGAGCGAGAGATGGGCGCACCTCTATTGATTCGTACTACCCGGGCCGTGCGTTTGACCGAGGAGGGTGAGCGCATTCGTTTGCGCATGCGCGGTGTGCAAAGCGAGCTACTGGCATTGGAGCGCGACCTCGAACATGAGCGCCACAGCTTCAGTGGTGTGCTGCGGATTACCGCGCCGGTGTTGTTTGCCGAACGTTATCTGATGGCCATCTGTCGTGATTTTCAGGTGCGTCATCCGGCACTGGAGATTCGCCTCGACGTCAGTTATGAAAGTCATGATCTGACCCGGGAACCCTTTGATGTGGCGTTTCGCGCCACGCGTCAGCCGCCGGACAACATGATTGCGCGGCATCTACTCGACTATGCTCACTGTTGTTGTGCCTCGACCGGCTATCTGGCGGTTCATGGCACGCCTCATCAGTCGTCGGATCTCACCGCGCATCGCTGTCTGCGCTGGACGGGGCACGCCCATTGGACGATGGCCAACGGTGAGGTAGTCGTCAGCGGTGGCTTGGCCGTCAATGATCATCGCTTGCTGAAGCAGCAGGCACTGGCCGACGGTGGCATCATCCGCGTTGCCGAATATCTGGTGGATCGTGAACTGGCCGATGGGCGTCTGGTTCGGGTGCTGGAAGCCGAAGAAGGTGTACCGCACAGTATTTACATGCTCTACCCTCAGCGCATTCAGCAGTCTGACAAGCTCAGGGCTTTCATGGATGCGGTGATCGCGGGCATGCCGAGATAGGCATGAGCACACAAAAAGGACCAGCGTGCCATTCCTTCAGCATGCTGATCCTTTTTACTGCCAGCCTGACGAATGGCAGGCCAGGCCTGAGAGTTAGAGTCCGAGTGCTGCCACACCAGCCTTGGCGATCTGTGCATCTTGCTCCGGCTTCACGCCTGAGACACCGATGCTGCCGGCGATCTGGCCTTCCACCATGACGGGTACACCGCCGCCCAGCATGCCTTCGAGTTCCGGTGCTGACAGGAATGCTGTGCGCCCTCCATTGATGGAGTCTTCAAATAGCTGAGTCTCGCGGCGACCCAACGCAGCGCTCTTGGCTTTCTGCAGCGCGAAGTGGCCGGTCATCGCCGGAGTATTATCGAGACGACGCAAGCCCATCGGATGGCCGCCATCATCAGCGACGGCGATGGAGACTGCCCAGCCGTTGGTATCGGCTTCTTTCTGTGCGCCCTCCAGCATGAGGTTGACGTCGTCGAGGGTCAGTACGTGGCGAGTGATCATGGAGCTTCCTTTCGTCTTGATGGATGGTCTTGATGGATAAGGAGTGTCAAATATGACTCAGGGTGTGGTGGACAGTGCTTCATCCACCAGTTCGATCCAGTGGCGTACCGGCATTCGTCCGGCACCATTGAGATGCGTCTGGCAACCGATGTTGGCGGTCACGAATGTCGTGGCACCACTGGCTTCCAGTGCATCCAGCTTGCGGTCTCGAAGCTGGCGTGACAACTGCGGCTGGGTGACGGAGTAGGTGCCGGCAGACCCGCAGCACAGATGACCCTCCGCCACGGGAGCAATGTTGAAGCCGAGCCTGCTCAACAGCGCTTCTGTCTTGCCGCCAAGCTGCTGAGCGTGTTGCAGCGTGCAGGGACAGTGGAAGGCCAGTGTCTTCTTGCCGCTCGTCGCTGCATTCAGCAGTAGCATATTGTGTGAGTGATCGGCGGATGCCTCATCTGCTGCGGCAGTGCTCACTGCAGCATCCAAGACCTCGACAATGTCCTTGGCCAGTGCACTAACCCGTGCTGCTCGCTCGGCATAGTCAGGATCATCGGCGAGCATCTCACCGTACTCCTTGACGAAGGCACCGCAGCCGCTGGCAGTCTGCACGATGCTCTCGGCACCAGCTTCAATCGCTGGCCACCAGGCATCGATATTGGTGCGCATGCGTGCCCGACCCGCCTGCTGAGCGTTGAGATGGTAGTCGATGGCCCCGCAGCAACCGGCTTCTTTTACGGAGGCGACACCGATGCCGAAGCGGTCCAGCACGCGTGCCGTGGCGGCATTGGTGTTTGGCGAAAGGCTGGGTTGGACACAGCCCTCTAGTATCAGGACCTGTCTGGAATGACGCTGTGGCGATGGTCGTACAGGCGACGAATGTTGATCCGTGACAGGGATTTTATCGGCCAATGAGGCTGGCGCGAGTGGTCGAAAGCGCACGCCCAGCGCCAACAGCGCCTTGAAGCGCGTGGGCTCAACTAGCGCATGGCGCAAACCAGTGCGCAGCAGTCGTTCATGCCACGGTCGGCTGACGCGACGTTCGAGTTCATGGCGGCCGATATCCAACAGCTTGTGATACTCGACGCCGGAAGGGCAGGTCGTCTCGCAGCTGCGGCAGCTCAGACAGCGATCCAGGTGCAACTGTGTCTCGCGCGTCACCTGTGATGCGCGTTGACGTTCGCTTTCCTCTGCGCTGTCGGGATCGCTCTCCAGCAGCTGTTTGATCAGATAGATACGTCCACGCGGACCGTCGCGCTCGTCGCCCAGCAACTGATAAGTCGGGCAGGTGGCATTGCAGAAGCCACAGTGAACACAGCTACGCAGCACCTTGTCGGCCTTCTGGATGTGCGGCTTGGCGAGTGCGGCTTCGCTGAAGTGTGTCTGCATGGTCAGGCCTTCCTTGAAATAGGGCAGAGTTCTCTATTTATCATTGCGGTATCAATGCTTGTGCCTTATAGCCCTGCATATAGTCGGCCGGAATTCAGGATGCCGAGTGGATCGAGCTGCTGCTTGAGCTGTGCGTGATAGCGGGCATTGATCGTGTCCAGAGGCATCAGTGGGCTGTCTTGCTCACTGACCACGCCTGGCGTGTAGCAGACAGCGTGACCGCCCAGGCGATGCGCTAGCTGACGGACGCGCTCGGCAGGCGCATCGCTGTAAAGCCAGCGCTGCGCACCGGCCCAGTCACACAGCAGGTCTGCCTCATCAATGTGGCCAAGCGTTTCGCTCACCGCGGCCTGCCAGTCGCCATGATTGAATACCAACGGCAGCGATAGGCGCCATAGCGCCTCATGGCTGGCACGAGTCGTGAAAAAGGGAAGTTGGTGCTCGCGTAGAGCAGTCCAATGATTGCCTGTGTCAGAAGATTCGCCCAACGATTCGCCTCCTAGCATCGTCACGCCGGCTTCTACGGAGCGCATCCCGCCTTCCAGCCGCAGGGATAATGTACCGGCCTGCCAGCTGGCAGCAGTGATCGGCAGTGGCGTGCGCCCCCAAGCTGTCAGCCGGGTGAGCGCTTCACTCAGTGGCAGTTCAAGGCAGAGTGACTGGCTCGCCGCCGGACGTGGCATTACCTTGAGCGAGACTTCGCTGATCACTCCCAAGGTGCCCTGAGCTCCCGTCATCAAGCGCGACAGGTCGTAGCCGGCCACGTTCTTCATCACTTCACCGCCAAAGCGCAATGCCTTGCCCTCGGCACTGATGATGCGCGTACCCAACACCAGATCACGCAGACTGCCACTCCACGGGCGGCGTGGGCCCGATAGCCCGCAAGCAAGCGTGCCCCCGACAGTGGCATTCGCTCCGAAGTGGGGCGGCTCGCAGCTCAGGTGCTGATGCTGCTCGGCCAGCACGGCCTCAAGCTCAGCGAGAGGGGTGCCAGCCCGCACCGAGACCATCAGCTCCACGGGGTCATAGTGAGTGATGCCGTGATGCGCGCGCATGTCGAGCACTTCATCGGCCTTGACTTTCCGGCCGAGAAAGGCCTTGCTGCCACTGCCGGTGATGCGCAGCGGGCGCTGTGCCGCATGTGCTGCGCGCACCTGTTCACCGAGTGCCTCACTCGCGTCATGTCCGTTCTGGTTGCCGTGGGCATACTCGGCATGTGCCGGTACCTGACGTTGAGAAACAGGGGATGGCTCTGACATGTCATGTCCTTGTGTGGCAGTGCAGCCTTGGTTCAACGCGAAGCTTTGAGATCAGCCGTACGGATGCTCAGAAGCGCGGCAGCTCGGGGTGCGGCAGCTGGTTGTGGTGTACATGCATGGCACCAAATTCAGCACACCGCGCCAGGGTCGGGATATTCTTGCCGGGATTGAGCAGGCCAGTCGGGTCGAAGGCAGCCTTCACGGCATGAAAGACGGTGATCTCATCACTGTTGAATTGAGCGCACATCTGATTGATCTTCTCGCGGCCCACGCCGTGCTCACCGGTGATACTGCCGCCGGCGGCCACGCAGAGTTCGAGAATCTTGCCGCCGATATCCTCGGCCAGTTCAAGCTCACCCGGACGATTGGCATCAAACAGGATCAGCGGGTGCATGTTGCCGTCACCTGCATGAAAGACATTGGCGACGGCCAGTCCCGACTGGCGTGAAAGCTCGGCAATTCCGGTCAACACTGTCGGGAGTTCGCGGCGAGGGATGGTGCCATCCATGCAGTAATAGTCAGGCGACATGCGACCGACGGCAGGGAAGGCATTCTTGCGTCCGGCCCAGAAGCGCGCGCGCTCCTGCTCGTCACGTGCCAGACGAATCTCGGTGGCGCCGGCGTGCTCCAGCACCTCACGCACTCGCGCGCAGTCGTCACTGACATCCCCTTCGGCACCATCCAGCTCACACAGCAGGATGGCAGTCGCCTCGATCGGGTAGCCAGCATGAATGAAGTCTTCAGCGGCGCGAATGGCCAGGTTATCCATCATCTCCAGGCCACCAGGAATGATGCCGCAGGCGATGATGTCACCGACGGCGCGACCCGCCTTGTCGATGTCATCGAAGCTCGCCATCAGTACCTTGGCTGTCTCCGGTTTTGGCAGTAGACGAACCGTCACTTCCGTTACCACACCCAGCATGCCCTCGGAGCCCGTGAACAGCGCAAGCATGTCCAGTCCCGCGGCATCGAGGCTGTCGGCGCCAAGTGTCATCGGCTCGCCTTCGATGGTCAGCACTTCGAGTTTGAGCAGGTTATGCACGGTCAAACCGTACTTGAGGCAGTGCACGCCACCGGCATTTTCAGCGACGTTGCCGCCGATGGAACAGGCGATCTGAGAGGAGGGGTCCGGGGCGTAGTAGAGGCCATAGGGGGCGGCCGCTTCTGAAATCGCGAGATTGCGCACGCCGGGTTCCAGACGTGCTATGCGTGCATCAGGGTCAATCTCGAGAATTCTCGCCATGCGTGACATCACCAGCAACACCCCCTGCTCCAAGGGCAATGCGCCGCCGGAAAGGCCGGTGCCAGCACCCCGCGTGACCACAGGTACGCCAAGGGCATGGCACTCGCGCAGCAGGGCGGCGACCTGCTCGACGCACTCAGGCAGCGCGACCAGCATCGGCATGACGCGATAGGCTGCCAGACCATCACACTCGAAAGGGTGCAGGTCTTCTTCACGGTGCAGTAGCGTCAGGCTCGGCAGCATCGCCGTGAGATGTGCCAGTACCTTGGCCTTGTCGTGTTGCGTCAGCGGTCCATCCAGCGCTGGGTCGTACAGGATATTCATGAGGCGACTCCCGAAACGGTCAGTCTTCAATCTGGCGTGCAGACCTCGCATTGTCCATGTATGAGTCAAGTGGTCTGACCAGACATTCGTCTAGTGACTGTCGCTAGTGCTCGTCTGTTTGATAGGGATGTCTGTAGGGTGTGAAGAGTGGTCTGACCAGTGAATCGCCGCGATTGATGACAACGAACAACGACACAAAGAGGTCAGCAATGCAGGTAATGAACAGTGCTCTGCCATCTGATCTGCGGGCGCCTGAGCAAGCCGCGGCACGTCTTGAGCAATTGATACTCGATGGCGTACTGAAGCCGGGTCAGATGATTCCCTCTGAGCGTCGCCTGTGTGAGCGATTGGGGATCTCGCGCCCCTCTCTGCGCGAAGGACTGAGACTGTTGCGTGGCAAGGGCATCATCGAAACGCGTCACGGAAAGGGCTCAAGCGTCGCGCAGCTGCTGCCGAGTGCTGATATCAGTCCACTGATGCATCTGTTTCGTGATCATCCGCGCACACTCTACGATCTACTGGAGGTAAGGGCGTTGCTGGAGGGCGAGTCGGCGCGACTTGCAGCACAACGGGGGACGCCGGCTGACCGCGTATTGATTCGCCGCCACTATGAAGCGATGGCAGCCTGCATACGTGAAGCGACTGGAGACACGCTGCCTGATGCTCAGCAACTGGCACGCCTGGACCACGCCTTCCACCATGCCATTTGTGAGGCGTCGCACAATCCGGTGTTGGTGCATACGCTGCAGGGCATCAATGATCTGTTGCTGAGCTCGGTGTTTGCCTCACTGCGCAATCTCTATCACCGACCTATCCCGCGTGGGCAGATCAATGCCCAGCACACGGCGATCTATCGTGCGGTCATGGACCAGCTACCCGAGGCTGCGGAGCAGGCGGCGTTGCATCACCTGCACAGCATCCGCGATAGCCTGCGCGAGCTGGAGGCCGAAGATGAGCGATTGGTGCGCGCCGCGATGCGTCTGGAAGGCTTCGAGTAGACGATGATCGGTAGCGAGATATGGCCACGCTCAGAAGAGTATGGGAGTAGCCGCACGGGCCGACTCAAGGCAAAGTAGGCGAATCCTTGTCCGGAAATCGTGTTGCCACCATGTTGAAACTCTCTTCTGCCAGCGATTGGCTCGACCGTCTCAATCACTCCCGTCACGCCATGCTGTGGCTGTTTGTGGCCTCGGTGCTCGAAACCTTGCTGATCCCGATTCCCATCGAAGTGATCCTGATTCCGTGGATGCTGCGTCACCCTGAGCGGCGCTGGCGGATTGCCGCCGTGGCGCTGGCGGGCAACTTGTCGGCAGCGTTGGTGGGTTTCTATCTCGGTGCGCATGCACTGGCACTCTGGGGTGACAGCCTGATTGGACTCTTTGGTGGCCAGCAGGCCTTCGAGGCCTTCCAGCAGCGCTTCAGTGAGCAGGGCTTCGTCGCCATCATGCTGATCGGCATCGTACCGATTCCCTTCCAGAGCGCCATGTTGGTGGCGGGCGCCAGCGACTATCCAGTCGGACTCTTCATGCTCGCGGCACTGATCGGGCGTGGTCTACGTTACTTCGGACTGGCAGCACTGGTCGCGCTGGTGGAGGACAGGGCCATGGCACTGTGGAGGCGTTATTCGCGACCGTTGGGGTTGGTGGGGCTTGTCGCGGTCGGGGCCTGGCTCTGGCAGGCCTTCGTGGAGTAGCCCCCTCACTACGCAAGGGGGGGCTACGCTCAGCGGCGCCGGGCTAACAAGGCCTTGCCGCGCTGGTATTCTTCTTCCCAGACATCGCGTGGCACCATGCTGCCACCGGTTGACCAGACGACATGTGTGGTATTGGCCTGAACGGCAGGGGTGCCCAGTCCTGTGGCCTGGCGCCATGTCTGCCAATGAGGAGAGTCTTCCAGTACGCGCAGCACTCCGGGTACGCCGGCCAGTGCCGAGGGTTCAAGCCTGAGCCCCTCACTGTCATGAGCCAACGCCAGTAGCTCAAGCAGCGTATCGTCGTGCAGAGTGTAGATGCCGCTCAGCAGTGGAGCCATGACGCGTCCGACAAAGGCGGAAGCACGACCCACCGCCAAGCCATCGGCACAGGTGTGATTGTCGATGCCG
Organism: Cobetia sp. QF-1; assembly: GCF_002213105.1. Lineage (NCBI taxonomy): Bacteria > Pseudomonadati > Pseudomonadota > Gammaproteobacteria > Oceanospirillales > Halomonadaceae > Cobetia > Cobetia sp. QF-1. The sequence goes on along the minus strand of NZ_NBVS01000001.1, from coordinate 88,833 downwards.
ATATCCTGTACGGCGATGGCGTCATGTTCGCCGGTCAGCATCCCCAGCAGCATGCAGGGCGAGTGAACGGGTTCGGCGAAGAAGCAATGGACGGCATCACCAAATACCTGCTTCAGTCCAAAGGCCACGCCGCCCGGGCCACCGCCGACACCGCAGGGCAGATAGACGCACAAGGGATGCTGGGCATCGACCTGGATGCTCTGTTCTGCCAGTTGTCGTGCAAGTTCACTGGCGGCTGTCGCGTAGCCATTGAACAGATCCTGTGAGCTTTCATCATCGATGAAGTGTGCGTTGGCGTGCAGCTGTGCTTCACGGCGTCCGGCCTCCACTGCTTCGCTGTAGTCTCCCGTATGCTCCACCACCTGGGCGCCACGCTCGCGCAATAGATCTTTCTTCCACTGACGCGCATCGGCTGACATGTGCACCGTGACGCGAAAGCCAAGGCGTGCACTCATGATGCCGATGCTGAGCCCCAGGTTGCCGGTAGAGCCGACCAGGATGTGCTGTCGTGAAAGATGCTCACGCAGGGCCGGTTGTTCGAAAGCGCGATAGTTGTCGCCATGCATGAGCAAGCCGCTGTCCAGCGCGAGCCTTTCTGCCTGCTTGAGAACTTCGTGAATGCCCCCTCGTGCCTTGATGGAGCCAGACACCGGCAGTGCGTGATCGCACTTGATCATCAGTCGTCCGAGGGGCGCGTTGGCGGTTGGCATCATTACCGACAAGGCCTGTTTCAGCGCTGCTGCCTCGACAAGAGGCGATTCGATCACCCCTGCGCTGTCGTGCGTGTCCGCAAAGGCTTCTGCTATCCACGGCGCGAAGCGTGCGAGTCGCGCCGTGGCATCCTCTACTGAGTGCAGACTCAAACCGCTGTCCTGCAATGCTGATGAAGCCAGTGCCTCGCGATAGGGTAATCGCTCGGGGTTGATCCAGCTGGTTTCCTGATACGCGACAAGGGCGGCAAGTTCAGGAAAGCGGGTGATGAGATCAGCGGAGGTACGAGGCGTCACGGGCATCCATCCTTGGGGTGAGTCGTAAGAGAAGGGCAGTGATAAGCAATGTGCTGCACGCGAGAGAGTTGTCACGTTAGCTCGTCAGGTATGGCGCTGTCTGCCCTCGGTGGTGTCTTCAGCGGGCAACGCAAGTAGCCCAGTCTTCACACTTAGTAAAGTACTGTGACAAAAAAGGCTGAATTCTTTTGGATGAGATGGGATAGAAATTGAAAAGGCGCGGTCGTAGTAAGCAAGGACATGATGTTATCGCGATGTTATGTCTGGCTTTAACTGTTCCTTATCTCCGCCATGATCTTTCCTGGCGGTTTTTTTTGGTTCAAATTCAGACGCTCAGTATAAGACTCATGCGCTTGGCGGTTATTTTCGTCCGAGACAGATCGCTTTCAGGTTGTGATAGCTGCGCCTTTCGGGCACGAAATAGCCTTCTTCAGTACCTGTATTGATTAGCTGTTAGATAACAATTATTGAATATTTCATGATGTTATCAAGCCGTTCGCTTATGGCGACGAGCATATGAAAACGCCCCGCCGGCACACTGCCAGTGGGGCGTTTTCATGCGTGATAGAGAGCTGGATGACGGGGCTTATGATGCGGGGACTCAGCAGCCTGATTGCATGATCAGCAGTGCACTCAGCACGTCGCGGCGTGTGACCATACCCAGCAGACGGCCTTGCTCAACAACGGGGTAGACCTTGGGGCGCTGGCCATTCATGCGCTGCGCCAGGTCAGTGATACTGTCACCGGGGCCCACGCTGAGCACCTCGTTGCGCATCAGATCACCGACATGGGCGTGTTGGCCGCAATGATAAGCACTGTCGAGCAGCTTGCCGAGAATGTCCTGCTCAGAGATAAAACCGATCAGGCGGTCCAGGTCATCGACGACAGGCACTCCAGGCAAACGATGGTGCGTCAGGCCTTGAGCGAGCTCGAGAATGCTGGTGCGTGCTTTTACTCGATAACAGTCGCGGGACATGATGTCGCGAATGGTCGAGGGGACCGCGAGGTGCGCTGCTTTCATGGCAGGTCTCCTACTTCCGACTGGGAGTTGTTCGATGAAGGCTGGTGTTCACTTGGGTGATCACCAGCGACATGCAACATCTAATCAGAGCATAGGGCATCCGCTCGTGGGTTGCCTATGAGCGTGGACTAACGAAAACCTCAGTCGCCGGGGCCACATTCCATGCAGCGTTCGACGATCGCTGGGCCCAGCTGCAGGTTGGCGTTGAGGTCGCGTAGTGCGGTGCGTAGACCTTCTTCGATCACCGGGTGGTAGAAGGGCATCTCCAGCATCTGCTCAATGGTCATGCGCTGTTGATGTGCCCAGGCTAGCAGATGCGCGAGATGCTCAGCGCGCGGGCCGAAGATTTCGGCACCCAGTAGCAGGCCAGTCCCCTGCTCACCGTAGACGCGCAGCATGCCCTTGTTCATGCGCATCACACGCGAACGGCCCTGACCCGTGAAATCCACTTCGCCCGTTGCGTAGCAATCACAGGCACCGTAACGCTGTTCGATCTCGGCAGTGGACAGCCCGATGGTGGCCATCTGCGGATCACTGAACACGACTGCAATGGTGCTCTTGCGATGTCCGGCGCGGACTTCGGGGAAGCGACCTGCATTGTCACCCGCGATACGGCCTTCGTCCGAGGCTTCATGCAGCAGCGGCAGATCGTTGTTGGCGTCACCTGCGATGAAGACGTTGCTTGGCTGATCGTCTGCCAAGCGGGTCTGCAGCGTGTGACGGTTGAAGACCGGTACGCCACGCTCATCCAGCTTGAGGTTCAGTGCGTCAATATTGAGGCTATCCACATTCGGGCGACGGCCAGTGGCTGCCAGCAGATAATCAAAACGCTCCGTCAGACGTGCTTCACTGCCGCGCTCGATGAAGGTGATCTCGACACCCGCGCCGTTGTCGTCTTCGACGCGTTCGATCTTCTCGACCTTGGCGTCCGGGTCCAGGTAGAACTCTTCATTGAAGACGCGATCAGCATTGGCACGGATTGTCTCGTCGCGTAGCGGCCCGATGGCACCGCCGACCCCGAACATGCGGATACGCACCCCCAGACGACTGAGCGCTTGACCCAATTCGAGCCCGATGACGCCGGGGCCGAAGACTGCGACGGACTCAGGTAGATCATTCCACTCGAACACGTTGTCATTGATGATCAGGCGATCACCGGCGTTATCGAAGAAGCCCGGATAGCTGGGGCGTGAACCGGTCGCGATGATGACGCGCTCGAAGGTCACGCGGGTCTCGTTGTCGCCGATGATCAGGCTATTGGCAGTTTCGAAACGCGCGTTGCCACGTAGACGATCATGTGACGGGATACCCTCGATGGACTCGATCACGAAACCGACGAAGCGGTCACGCTCACGCTTGATACGCTCCATCACGGCGCGGCCGTTGACCTTGACCTCGCCTTGGATCTCGATGCCGAAAGGGCCGGCATCACGGGCGTGGTGCGCTGCTTCTGCCGCACTGATCAGAAGCTTGGAGGGCATGCAGCCCACACGGGCACAGGTCGTACCGTAGGGGCCGCCCTCTATCATGACCACCGAATCGGTGTGCGCCTTGGCGGCGCGATAGGCACCGAGTCCCGCACTACCTGCACCAATGATGGCAACTTCTACTTGGCGTTCATTCATCTCGTACTCTCCTGAGGGCCCGTGGCTAGCACGAGCCCTTCTCTTGACGGGGCTGGCAGGGGTGACGTTGGGCTGGTACTGGCTCAAACTCAGGCTTGGCTTCAGGCGCTGGTGAGGCTTCCGAAGTAGCGTGCGACTTCATCGCTGCCGCCGATATGTTCGCCATCAATCCAGACCTGCGGCACAGTTGCGCGGCCTGTCATGGCACGTAGAGAGCGGGAGGTCACGCCACGGGTGCCGACTTCAATGACTTCATAACTGATACGAGCCTCGTCCAACATTTGCTTGGCACGCGAGCAGTAAGGGCAGCCGGGCTTGCTGAACAGTGTCGCGAAGCTGGGGCGACCGGCGTCCGGGTCAAGATAGTCGAGCATGGTATCGGCGTCGGAGACTTCAAAGGGGTCACCGGGCTTTTGCGGTTCAATGAATTGCTTCTCGATCACACCGTTGCGTACCAGCATGGAGTAACGCCAGCTGCGTTTGCCAAAGCCGAGATCACGCTTGTCGACCAGCATGCCCATGCCGTCGGCGAAATCGCCATTACCGTCAGCAATCAAACTCAGGTTCTCGGCTTCCTGATGCTCACCCCAGGATTCCATCACGAAGGCATCATTGACCGATAGGCAGACGATCTCATCGACGCCAGCAGCATAGAAGCGATCGGCCAGTTCGTTGTAGCGCGGTAGATGAGTGGAGGAGCAGGTTGGGGTGAAGGCGCCAGGTAGCGCGAAGACCACCACGTTGCGGCCATTGAAGATCTCGTCACTGGTACGATCAACCAGTCGGCCATCACGGCGTATCTTGAACGTGACCTGAGGGACAGATTGACCTTCACGGATATCGATATTCATGGAGATGATTCCTGGGACTGAAAGGCGAGTGTCGGGCCGCGGGTTGAGTCATCGTCTATCGGCAATGAGCGTCAGGTCACACGTGCCCTCTGAAACTTGCGCCAGTCTAGGCAGAAGCTGTGCTGTGGTGAATTTGATTGAATCAAGCGAGTCGATAGTTTTTATTGATAGCAGGGCTGCGAGTGGATTCTCTGTCGTAACGTTCACTTCAGGGCTTGATATTCAGGATCACCAGCCTCAACTAAAGAGGTAGAACACGATAACGTCAGTTAAGCAGTTCTCTGACAAGTGAGGCATGCGATGAACGCAAAAGAATACATGGCCAAGCATGGCATCTCTCCCGACAGGGAAGAGGACAAGCCTCAGAGTCTGGAGGAGCACGCTTGGGCAAGAGCACGTGAATCCGGCAGTCATCGCCCCCGTAGCGGCACGCCGCACGACTGGGAAGACTGGGAGAAGTATCACGAACAGCTGGCGGCTGACTCGGAACAGCTGTCACAGAAAATCGATCACGATTCTCGTGTGAAGGCATCTCAGTCGAAAGAAGCCAGCGATACTGACGGTGAAGGTCATCAAGACAGTGGCAGTGATGATGACCATGTCGGTAGAGACACCAGCAGTAAACATACACATTGATATTGAGTGCATCAGTCTCGATGAATACGTACTGGCAAGATAGGTGCTGGTGCAAGACTGGTGACAAGTAATCTATCGTTCATGACTTCCGTGAGTTCACGGTCGTCACATCCAGACCGCAAGGAGCACATCATGGATATTATCCGCATCATACTGGCTATCATTTTGCCCCCGTTAGGGGTACTGATGCAGGTCGGGATCGCCAACAAGCACTTCTGGATCAACATCATCCTGACGTGCTTCGGTTTCCTGCCAGGCGTCATTCATGCTGTATGGGTCATTACCAAGTTTTGATGCCGTGAATCGTTGAAAGATTTTGAAACCTGAAAGCCCCACTCGCAGACTCTGCGGGTGGGGCTTTTTGCGTTGGCACTTTTTATCGTCATTCAGACGGATGTTTGCCTGAAAGGCACGCCATATATCGGCTGTAAAGGGGCGTAGTTCATTTATCGTATTGACGCACGGGCTGAGTTAAACGCTATTCAGCGCGGGAATGCCTTGTCGACTTTGGTTTGACGCCGTAGGGTCAAAGTGGATGGCAGTGGCGGAGAGGGCGGTGGGCAAAGGCCCAGCGGTTCCCGAGTTACCGCTAGACTCCACTATAAGAACAACATGATGGATACAGCGTATGGTCATGACTGCAGAGCCCGACGTGCCGCAGGAGACCAGCTCCTGTTTTGCTCGATTCAGTGATGTACAGAAGAGTTACGATGGCGAGACGCTAGTGGTCAAAGGCTTCAATCTTGAAGTCCGCCGCGGCGAGTTCGTCACTCTGCTAGGGCCGTCCGGCTCCGGCAAGACCACCTGCCTGATGATGATGGCAGGCTTCGAAACTCCCACCCATGGCGAAATACTCCTCGATGGCGTCCCGATCAATAAGCTACCGCCTCACAAGCGCGGTATCGGGATGGTATTTCAGAATTACGCACTATTTCCGCACATGAGTGTCGCCGAGAATCTGGCCTTTCCGCTAGAAGTGCGTGGCATGAGCAAGGAGGAAATCGACAGCAAGGTCGCCAATGCATTGGATATGGTGAGACTCGGTGAGTTTGGTGATCGCCGTCCGGGCCAGCTCTCTGGTGGGCAGCAGCAGCGCGTGGCACTCGCCCGTGCACTGGTGTTTGAGCCCGAGTTGGTGCTGATGGATGAGCCGCTTGGTGCGTTGGACAAGAATTTGCGCGAAGAGATGCAGTTCGAGATCAAGCGTATTCATCAGCGTCTTGGCGTTACCATGCTGTATGTGACGCATGATCAAACAGAAGCGCTGACCATGTCGGACCGCATTGCGGTCTTCAATGATGGCATCGTGCAACAGTTGGCTACGCCCGAGGCGTTGTATGAAGCTCCCGAGAATGCGTTTGTGGCTTACTTCATTGGTGAGAACAATCGACTTAATGGTGTGGTGAAAAGCCTCGAGAGCAGTGAGGAATATTGCACGGTGTCACTTGACAGTGGCGAAGAGGTCAAAGCATTACCGATTGCCATAAGTGCGATCGGGGAGCGAACTCAACTATCGCTGCGTCCAGAGCGAGTCAGGCTTTTGGCGACCGAGAGCAATGGTGAGTCTTTACCGGACAATGTCTTCACCGCCGAAGTGAAGGAAGTGATCTATCTTGGAGATCATCTGCGAACTCGTGTGTCGGTCTGTGGGAGTGAGGAATTCATTATTAAAACACCCAATGCTGATGGTTATCCGGTGTTGAAACCCGGGCAATCATTGCGAGTCGGCTGGGATGCGCAAGACTGTCGTGCGCTGGATGCCTAAAGATAGCGAACGCAGGTAGGGGAAGTCAGTCGCAATCAATACCGCAGAACAACAATAAATCAGGGAGTATCATCCATGACAGTATTCAAAAAACTCACATCAACCCGTTCAGGATTACCGCTACGCAGTGCCTTGGTAGTAGCGGTTGCGGCAGCGGGAATGAGTGCGGGTGCTGTTCAGGCCCAGACACTCAATATCGTGTCGTGGGGCGGCGCTTACAGTGACAGCCAGATCAAGGCCTACCACGAGCCTTGGGAGGAGAAGAGCGGTGATACCATCGTCAATATCGACAAGTCCTCGAATGCACTCTCCGGGCTGCGTGCCCAGGTGCAGGCCGGCAATGTGACGTGGGACCTGGTGGACATGCTGCCCAGTGATGCGTTGATCGCCTGTTCCGAAGGGTTGATCGAACCACTGGATGCGGATGCACTGTTCGCCAAGGCGCCTGATGGTACTCCCGCCAGCAAGGATTTCATCGAAGGCTCCCTAGGTGAGTGCTTCGTCCCGCAGATCGTCTATTCCAACATCGTGGCTTTCAATACCGAGATGTTCCCCGAAGACAAGCAGCCGGATTCCATTGATGACGTCTTCAATCTGGAGGACTTCCCGGGTAAGCGCGCGCTGCAGAAAAAACCGATCAATAATCTCGAGTGGGCCTTGGTTGCGGATGGTGTGGCGCCAGAAGATGTCTACGCCATGCTGGACACGGACGAAGGCATTGAACGTGCCTTTGCCAAGCTCGATACCATCAAGGACGACGTGATCTGGTGGGAAGAAGGCGCACAGCCGCCGCAGTTGCTGGCGGATAAGGAAGTTGCCTTCGCTTCGGCATATAACGGCCGTATCTTCAATGCTGAAGTGAATGAAAAGCAGCCTTTTGCGATTGTCTGGGATGCGCAGGTCTTCGAGCTTGATGGCTGGGTAGTGCCGACAGGCAAGCTTGATACGGTGAAAGACTATCTGATGTTCGCCACGGATACTCAGCGGCTGGCAGACCAGGCCAAGTACATCTCCTACGGCCCGGCACGTACCTCGTCCGCGTCACTGGTCTCGACTCATGCTGATACTGGCATCGACATGAAGCCACACATGCCGACCTATGGCCCCAACTTCGAGACCGCCATTCCCAAGGATGATGAATTCTGGGCAGATAATCTCGATGAGCTGAGTCAGCGCTTCAACGCCTGGCTGGCACGTTAATCCTCGCACTGTCCTCGATGGCTCCGGTGGCATAGGCACGCTGGAGCCATTCTTGATGATGCTCGACAGCCATGCGCTATCGCCATGTGTCTGCCGAGTCCTCGCGGATGGCCGATCAAGGAGTGCAGGATGAGCGATTCCTCCGTACCGGCAGCGTCCGGCCCCGAGGGGCTGACTACCGCAGACGGTGTCCCCCTCAAGCAAAGTCTCAGTCGCGCCGTGCGCCGCAGTCGCCTCAAGGCACTGTTGCTCGTGGCACCGCTGTTGATCTTTATCGGGCTGGCTTTCGTCATGCCCATCTTCGACATGCTGTCACGCAGTGTCGATAACCCTGAAGTCTCGACCTACCTTCCTCGTACCAGTGAGTCACTGACCCAATGGGATGGCGAAGGGTTACCAGGTGAAGCGGCTTACGCGGCCTTGGCGCAGGATCTCGCGGCGGGTCTCAAAGCGCGTAATCTGGGTCGGGTAGCATCACGGCTAAACTACGAAATGTCCGGGATGCGTTCACTGTTCATGAAGAGTGCGCGCAAGGCAGGACGGATGGAGGCGCCTTTCAAGGCAGCCTTGATCAAGGCTGATAAGGACTGGCAGGACCCGGACATCTGGCGATTGATCAAGCGTGAGTCGGGGCTTTACACCGCTTCCTACTACCTTGCGGCGATTGATCGACAGTTCTCGCCGACGGGGGAAATTGTCGAGAAGCCCGAGTATCTACAGATCCATGTTGTGCTGTTTATTCGTACTTTCTGGATGAGTGCCGTCATCACTGGTCTGGCGCTATTGTTGGCTTATCCGGTGGCCTGGCTACTGGCGACCTTGCCTGCAGGGCGCGGCAATCTATTGATGATTCTGGTGCTACTGCCGTTCTGGACCTCGCTGCTGGTGCGCACGACAACCTGGATTGCGATTCTCCAGCAACAGGGGGTACTCAACGACATGTTGGTAGGAGTGGGACTGATCGCTGAAGAAGCGCGCATCCAGATGATCTACAACAAGACGGGCACCATCATTGCGATGACGCATATTCTGTTGCCGTTCATGATTCTGCCGCTCTACTCGGTAATGAAGACCATTCCGCCTAGCTATATGCACGCCGCCCGTTCTTTGGGAGCAGGGCCAGTAACGGCTTTCCGGCGCGTCTACTTCCCACAGACACTGCCCGGTATCGGTGCAGGCTCCATCCTGGTGTTCATCCTCTCCATCGGCTACTACATTACGCCGGCGCTGGTAGGTGGCCAGTCAGGACGGTTCATTACCAACTTCATCGCCTACCACATGCAGACCTCGCTTAACTGGGGGCTGGCAGCGGCCATTGGTTCCATTTTGCTGGTCGTGGTGATCCTCTTCTATCTGGTCTACAACCGCTTGATCGGTGTGGACAAGGTCAAACTGGGGTGACAGATGGCCATACCTTCCTATGCAACGCGCGGTGAACGGATCTGGCACTGGGTATTTTGCACGCTCTGTGCGCTGATCTTCCTGTTCTTGATTGGGCCTATCCTGGTCATCATTCCACTATCGTTCAATGCTGAGCCGTATTTCACCTTCTCGGACAAGATGCTCTCACTTGATCCAGCGGGCTTCTCGCTGCGCTGGTATCAGGACTTCTTCACCTCCGATGAGTGGATGCGATCAATAAAGAACAGCATCATCATCGCCATCTGTGCGACGGTGCTGGCGACAGTACTGGGGACGATGGCGGCGCTGGGTCTATCGAGTCGTTTCATGCCGTTTCGCAATACCATCATGGCGATCTTGATCTCACCGATGATCGTGCCATTGATTATCAGCGCGGCGGCGATGTTCTTCTTCTTCTCGAAACTAGGGCTGACTCAGACCTATCTCGGGGTGATTCTGGCGCATACGGCGTTGGGCATTCCCTTTGTGGTCATCACGGTGACAGCGACGCTATCGGGTTTTGATCATTCACTGACACGCGCGGCACACTCGCTGGGAGCCAGTCCGAGTCGCACCTTCTTTCGCATCATTCTGCCATTGGTGACACCTGGCGTGGTGTCGGGGGCGCTGTTCGCCTTCATCACTTCGTTCGATGAAGTGGTCGTGGTGCTGTTTATTGCCGGCCCCGCGCAGACCACTATCCCGATTCAGATGTGGTCCGGTATTCGTGAGGAAATCAGCCCGACTATCCTTGCGGTCGCCACGCTGCTGGTACTGGTGTCGATTATGCTGCTGGCCACACTTGAACTGATTCGACGTCGTAATGAGCGATTGAGAGGTCTGACGCCCAGCTGACCATGTACGTTGATGGATAGGAATGGAGAGAGGAAGAGAGGTCCAGATAAGGACAAAGGATGGTGAGATATGTCGTCCTTGCCGTAATACACAGAAGCCCCGCAAACAACGTTTGCGGGGCTTCTGTGTATTACGGTACTTCCCACCAGTCGCCGATAGACCAATGGCACCTCTGACTAGTCGTGTGTACCTAGTCGCTTGTAAAGCGTCGTGCGGCTGATGCCTAGTGTGCGCGCCAGGCGTGAGACATTGCCACCAAGGGCATCCAGCGCTATTTGCAGTTCTTGTGCGGAAGACAGGTCGTGCAGTGCAGCGATGTGATCATCAAGTGAGTTCTTGGTGACTCGCGAATCGTTATCCGCAGATGATAGTGGATCGGTGTGTGATGGGCAGATGGTGACGGGTGAAGTGCGCAATGCAGGCGACGCAGCAATACCGGCAGTGAAATTCATCACATTCTGCGCGGGATGAAGCATCAGATGGACAGCATCCAGTTGATCACCATCGCACAACGCCAGCGCCAGGCGTAAGCAGTTCTCCAGCTCGCGGATATTTCCCGGCCAGTCATGATCGCGCAAGCAGCGAAGGATGTTCGGTGAAAGGGAGGGTGTATGACGTTGCTGCTCAGCACATAGGCGTGTGAGCAGGGCGCGACTCAGGCCATCGATATCCTGACGCTCTCGCAATGGTGGCAGGGTGATGGTGGCGCCACACAGACGATAATAGAGATCAGCACGGAAGCTGCCTTCACGAACGCGCTCCAGCAATGGCTGATGCGTTGCTGCCACCAGCTCGAAGTCGACCCGCCGTGGCTGGCCACCGCCCAGTGGAGTGATCTCGCGTTCTTGCAGCACTCGTAGCAAGCGCGCTTGAACGTGCAGCGGCATGTCGCCAATTTCATCGAGAAACAGCCGGCCGCCATTCGCTTCTAGCAAGCGTCCCTCACGGCCTGCCGGGTCTGCCCCGGTGAAGGCTCCTCTGCGATATCCGAATAGCTCGGCCTCCACCAACTCAGTCGGCAACGCCGCGCAATTGATGGCTACCAGCGGCTGATGGGCACGACTGCTGGCTTGATGCAGTGCCTTGACCACCTCCTCTTTCCCGACACCTGTTTCACCTTGTAACAGCAGTGGCAAGCGAGCATTGGCGAGCCGTTGCAGCAGGGCACACACCTGCGCCCACCCCGGGTCGCCATGATGAAGTCGCGCCAGGCTGGCAGTGAGGGGAGCGGTTGTTGAGTCTGACGCGAAGAGCGAAGGTGATGTCGTAGTGGCACGCGCTGCCGGTGCACGAGGAGTGATCCGAGGGACAGGCTGTTGGCAACGCAGTGCGTAGCCCGCGAACTGAGGATGATCTGCCAGTGTGAGCTGATGATTTCCCGTCAGCGCAGGCCAATCCAGTTGCCAGCGATCAAGAGGTTGACCCAATAATAGATGCACATCATCTCGAGTAGGTATGTTTGTGCCTTTGGCGAGATTATCGTCAGGGCCTGTGGTTAGTTGACTGGCGAGTAACTGAAGTCCGCGTCGGCTGGCGGCAGCGATGACGCCGGAAGGAGTGACGGCCAGTAGTGCCGCGCTGGGCGAATCCAGTTGGCTCGTATTGAGGTGTAACCGCAGGAGGTGATGATCAGCTCCAAAATGTTCACTCAACCGCCGTTGCTCGATGTCATCGGCCAGTACGCTCAGCATGCCCAGACTGTACTGGCGTACCCGATAGGGGTCACAGATCAGCCCCAGACATCCCTCACAAGCACCCGGTGTCAGGCCACGGCCTGACTGCCAACATGCAGGAGACAACAACGCTGCGCTAGCGCTGGCCAGTCCCTTGAGTAGCGGTGCCTCATGATCTTCCAGTGCCACGCGTGCCAAGCGATTGGCGCGTGGTGCATTCAGCGTCTCGGCCAGTGCATTGTGCCCAAGTGATTCCTCGCGCCAGCGAGCCCCGGGGCTTAACAACAGTGCATCACTACTGAGCAAGCGCTGATGACCATAGCTGGCGAGCACCACACCATCACGATCGGTCAGCACCAGACAGGCTTGCCAGTGTTCGAGAAGATTGAGTGTATGTCCGGCGACAGCTGTCGCGACGGTCGACATCAAACTGGCTGACTGACGCTGGCGCCAGGCCAACTCATCGGGTGGACAGGCAGTGCTGAGGGCAGCACTAGCGAGCAGGTCGTTGGTAGTAGGCGAGAGGGGAGGCGCTGAAGCAGCGGTAGCACATTGCGTTACTGATGAATCGGCGGCGTGACGTGATGGCATGGTAGTCCCTTGTACGGCGGGCCCTGAGAGCCTCTGTTGTTATATGTCTGATCAATTCTGGAGGCGTGAATGTTCACTAGTGCTCATCAAGTGTTCAATCTCACAGCCCAATCTGTTCAGATACTGTTCATCAGAATAGTGGCAAAGGCGCCGTTGCGCGGGCTAGACCATCGTCGCCCCCCTGCCTTGGTCGTGTATGGCAAGTCACTGAAAGCGCATTGAAAGGCATTGTTCCTTACGGTTTGGAATCGGCGTTACAGTGCTTTCTGCAGGTCTGGCGCGACATGGCTGGCACGCGGTTCGCTTTATGATAGTCAACAGGTGGGCGTGAACACTTGGCAGAGAGCTACCGTGCCAGCGCCCTGATGACTTTCACCAGACGAGAAAGCGCCATGTCCCTGAGCCTTGAGGCGGTGACCCGCCGGGTTGGCCGTGAGACCCATATCGATAAGGTTGATCTAACCTTTGAACCCGGCTCCTTCAACGTGCTGCTCGGGCGTACTCTGTCCGGCAAAACATCGCTGATGCGTTTGATGGCGGGTCTGGATGTGCCAAGCGAAGGGCGCATCTTGATGAACGGCGAGGATGTGACCGGTCGACCGGTCCGCGAGCGCAACATCTCGATGGTCTATCAGCAATTCATCAATTACCCCAGTCTGAACGTTTACGACAATATCGCTTCTCCGCTCAAGCTGGCGCGCATGGCGCCGGATGAAATTCGCCGTCGAGTGCACGAAATTGCCGAGATGCTGCATATCGAGCAGTTCCTCAAGCGCCAGCCATCGGAGCTTTCCGGTGGTCAGCAGCAGCGTACGGCGATGGCACGAGCACTGGTCAAGGATGCCGATCTCGTGCTGTTCGATGAGCCGCTGGTCAATCTTGACTACAAGCTGCGTGAAGAGCTACGCCACGAGATGCGCAGCCTGTTCGCGACGCGCAACACCATTGCGGTCTATGCCACGACTGAACCCGGTGAGGCACTGGCACTAGGCGGTACCACCACACTGATGCACGAGGGGCGGGTGTTGCAGTCCGGGCCGACGGAGTCGGTCTATCACCATCCGGTCAGCGTCGAGGCAGCGCGGCTTTATTCTGAGCCTCAGATCAATCTGTTCGAGGCGGAGGTGCGTGGCCGCGAGCTGTCGTTCTCTGGCGCAGCTGATGCGGGCTCCCACGGCAGTCGCTTCGTGTTACCTGCGCCATTGGCGGGACTAGAGAGTGGTGCCTACCGTTTCGGCATTCGCCCCAGTCATCTGGGGTTGGCTCCACTAGCAGATGATGATCTCGAGTTCGCGGTCAACGTGGATATCGCCGAAATCTCCGGCTCTGAAACCTTCCTGCATGTGAGTAACACTGATCACTCGTTAGTGCTGCATCTGTCGGGTATTCACGACTTTGATGTGGATGATTCCATTCGCGTCTACGCACCAGCGCATAAGCTTTTCGTCTATGCCGAAGAGGTAGCGGAAGGGGCTGATAGCGCATTGATTCGCTCCCCGACACGAGCTGACAACATCGTGCCAGACACCTCATCAGGAGGGCTTGTTTGATGGCCGCGATTCATCTTAATGACCTGGCGCACAGCTACATGGCTGCGCCGAGCGAAGACGCCGATTATGCCATTCGGCGCATGAACCACGTCTGGGAGCAGGGTGGTGCTTATGCGTTGCTGGGCCCCTCTGGCTGTGGCAAGAGCACGCTGCTCAATATCATCTCAGGGCTGCTTGCTCCCTCGGAAGGCGAGGTGCGCTTCGATGATCGGGTGGTCAATCAGCTACCCCCGGAAGAGCGCAATATCGCACAGGTTTTTCAGTTCCCGGTGGTCTACGACACCATGACGGTCTACGACAATCTGGCCTTTCCGCTACGCAATCAGCGTCAACCGGAACACAAGGTGCAATCGCGGGTACGTGAGATTGCCCAGGTGCTGGAGCTGGAATCACTGCTCGAACGGCGTGCCAGTAACCTGACGGCTGATGAAAAGCAGAAAGTGTCGATGGGACGTGGACTGGTGCGCGATGACGTGGCCGCCATCCTGTTCGATGAACCACTGACGGTGATCGATCCACATCTCAAATGGAAGCTCAGGCGCAAGCTCAAGCAGATCCACGAGCAGTTCAATATCACGATGGTGTATGTGACTCACGATCAGCTCGAGGCCTCTACCTTCGCCGACAAGATCGCAGTGATGTATGAGGGGCGCATCGTGCAGTTCGGGACTCCGCGTGAGTTGTTTGAAGATCCTGCACATACCTTCGTGGGCTACTTCATCGGCTCACCCGGCATGAATCTGGCGCGTATCTCGCTTGAAACGCAGGGTGTTCGGCTCGGTGAGGGGGATTCTGCTCCATTGCTCAGATTGCCGCGCACGTTGCTGGCGACACTCTCTGAGCGTAACGGTGATCTCAAGCTGGGCATTCGGCCTGAGTTTGTAGAACTCGAGGCTGCAGCGCTTGAGAGAAGCGAGGCCGAAAGCACTGAGCATTGGCTGAGTGGGCAGGTCACGTTGGTGCAGGATCTTGGCACCTACAAGGTAGTGGACATCGATATAGGCGGTGGTTGCGTGTTCAAGGCACGCATTGAAGAAGATGCGGCCATTCCACATGGACGAGTGCGTATGCGCTTACCGGCGCGCTGGCAGCGCTTCTATCTGGACGAACATCTGCTGGATGTACTGCCCGCCTCTGCCGAAGTCACAGATGATGTCGTGGATGACAAGGGAGGAGTGGCCTGATGCAGCGCACTCACAACAATCGCGCCTGGTGGCTGGTGCTCCCGGTCGTCATCGTGGTGGCCTTTTCGGCCATCATCCCGATGATGACGGTGGTCAACTACTCGGTGCAGGACATCTTTGATCCCTCGACGCGCTTCTTCGTCGGTACCGAGTGGTATCGCGAGATTCTGCGCGATGAGCGGTTGCACGATTCGTTGATCCGCCAGTTCATCTATTCTTTCGCCGTACTGGCCATCGAGATACCGCTCGGTATTGCGGTAGCACTCTCGATGCCGCGCAAGGGTGCGATGGTCTCGCTGTGCATGATTCTGTTGGCCCTGCCGTTGCTGATTCCCTGGAACGTGGTCGGCACCATCTGGCAGATCATCGGCCGTGAGGATATTGGGCTCTATGGTTGGGCGTTGGGTCAGTTAGGCATTGACTACAACTACGCCTCCAACCCGGCAGATGCCTGGGTGACGGTGCTGGTAATGGATGTCTGGCACTGGACCTCGCTGGTGGCGCTGCTGTGCTACTCGGGGCTGCGCGCCATTCCCGATGTCTACTATCAGGCCGCGCGCATCGACCGTGCCTCGCCGTGGGCGGTATTCCGCTACATTCAGCTGCCCAAGCTCAAAAGTGTGCTGTTGATCGGCATCATGTTGCGCTTCATGGACAGCTTCATGATCTACACCGAGCCCTTCGTGCTCACCGGTGGTGGTCCCGGCACCACTACCACCTTCCTGTCGCAGACCCTGACCCAGATGGCGATTGGCCAGTTCGACCTCGGACGCGCCGCTGCCTTCTCGCTGATCTACTTCCTCATCATCCTGCTGGTCTCGTGGCTGTTCTATACCGCCATGACCCATCAGGACAGTGACGACGCCTGAGGAGACGAGTGATGAAAACACGCAAGCGTCTGGTAATGACGATTTACCTGCTGTTCCTGCTGGTGCCGATCTATTGGCTGCTGATCATGTCGTTCAAGTCGAATCAGGAGATTCTCGGCGGTCTGACCCTATGGCCCGAGAACTTTACCTTTGATAACTACCACGTGATCTTCACCGATCCGAGTTGGTACATGGGCTATGTGAACTCGATGAGCTATGTGGTGCTCAACATGGCGATCTCGCTAACGGTGGCACTGCCGGCAGCCTATGCCTTCTCGCGCTATCGCTTCCTCGGTGACAAGCATCTGTTCTTCTGGCTGCTGACCAACCGTATGGCACCGCCGGCCGTCTTCTTGTTGCCGTTCTTCCAGCTGTATTCCTCGGTAGGACTGTTCGACACACCACTGGCCGTTGCGCTGGCGCACTGTCTGTTCAACGTGCCACTGGCGGTGTGGATTCTGGAAGGCTTCATGTCTGGCGTACCCAAGGAAATCGATGAAACGGCTTACATCGATGGTTATAGCTTCCCACGCTTCTTCCTGACGCTCTTCATCCCGATGATCCGGCCTGGTATCGGAGTGACGGCCTTCTTCTGCTTCATGTTCTCGTGGGTGGAGCTGCTGCTGGCGCGCACGTTGACGGCGACGGAGGCGAAACCGATTGCGGCGGTGATGACACGAACGGTCTCGGCCTCGGGTATCGACTGGGGCGTACTCGCTGCTGCCGGTGCCCTGACGCTGATACCCGGCATTCTGGTGATCTACTTCGTGCGTAACCATGTTGCCAAGGGCTTCGCGCTGGGCCGTGTGTGATCGGCGTCTTGAGCGCTCTTCACGGGAGCGCTCCTCATTTGAGCCCGTCGCGCTAAATATCGACGGCGGGCAGCAAGAGGAAACACTCATGGAATGGATGGCCTGGACCCTACCCACGACACTGTTCTTTGCCGGTATCGGCATCATTTTACTCGGCATGACCGCATGGCAGTTCGCGACACCGACCCTCAGTCGGCAGGGCTTCCTGCCGATCGCGACGACCCGCGGTGATCGCCTGTTCATCGGACTACTCTCCAGTGGCTGGCTACATCTGTTATGGCTTGGCTTTACCGACCAGGTGTTGTGGATCATCAGCGTCGTATGCGTGGTCTGGATGTTATTGCTGATGAAGTGGGGCTAAGTGAGCGCATAGAGAAGATGCTGGGCAAACGGACTGGAGAGAGCTGGGTAGAAGGGTGTTGCAATCACGCGACAGGGAACCCGATGTGTTGAGTGGAGTCCCAAGCGGTTCTGATGAGTTTTGTCTCCGCCGCTGTCACTGCCATTGCTGATGCTTTCGCCAAGGATTGTCCTGAATGCCGTCTTCTGAGTCTTCCGTTCCCCGCCGCATGATTTGCTTGTTGCTGTCGGGGCTTGCTGTCATGAGCGTGCTGAGTATCGGCTATTGGGTTAGCCAGTCACACGAGTCTTCATCTACTGCACAAGGTACTCAAAGTACAGCCGTCGGTCAGAGTACCGCCGAGCCGGAGGATGGTGAACACGATATTGATAAGCAGGGAACGGTATCCGGCATCCCTTTGTGGCAGCGCTATCGCAGCACTTGGCTTGCCAATCGTGAACGAACTGCTGAAGAGCGCGTGGCATTGCCGCTGCCTGATTTCTCGCATGCTGGCTATCGACAGGGTGAGGCGTTGCCGGCCTCCGTCAATGTGCAAAAGAGTGAGCAGCGAGCTGATGAGAATACGCGGCGTTTTGACGTGACTGACTACGGTGCTCGTGGCGATGATGAGGTGAGTGATCGTTTGGCCGTACTCAAGGCACATGCCGCGATGCGTCGTTGGCAGCAGGCGGGCAGTGATGGTCACAGTGACAGAAGTCCTCGACGTGGGGTGCTCTACTTTCCTGCAGGAGATTACGTACTGTATGGCATTGAAGAGCGTGCCTGGTTCTTTGCACGATTGATTGCTCTCAAGGCAGTGGTGGCTGATGAGGAGCGCCAGCAGCAGTTGCGCGAGTCGCTGTTGAAGATGCAGGGCCTGAGCCTGGCAGGCAGTTATTGGACATTGGCAGGCGCGGGCAGCGGCAGCACGCACCTCAAACAGACGGCAGCGATGCTGCCACTGCATGCCAGCTGGTATTGGAGCACGCCTTGGCTGCTACATCTGGGCAGCCTGGACGAGGGGAGGACGCTAGACGAGGGTGGCAAGCAGGAAGCCTGGCAGCCACTCGCGGCAAGCTCACGGAATCAGCCTGCTGATACGCAAGATACGGTCATGCTGGTGGATTCGACACAAGATGCGGGAGCGGCCTCCTCCCTTGCAGTAGGTGATGAAGTTCTGCTGGAGAGCATCGACAAGCGCTCTGAGGCGGTGGCCCGCGCATTGGCTCCCTACCAGATGGAAAAGGATGCCAAGACCGGCAAGTCACGCTGGTTGATCGAGCGTGATGGCGTCGTCAAGCGAGCGCGTTATCGCGTGGTGGCGCGCGAAGGAAAACGTCTGACGCTCTCATTGCCGCTGGCGCACGAACGCCTTCCCGGTGAGACGTGGCGGATTGCGCGCATTCATCCTGCGCGGGAAGTCGGGGTGGAAGGATTAGCGTTGAGTGGTAACTGGCGTGGACAGTTCAAGCATCACCGTAGTGCCGAGGATGACAGTGGTTTCGGCCTGTTGGATATTGATGGTGTGACCGACAGCTGGGTACGTGACGTGCAGCTTGTCAATTTCAATCAAGGGATCAAGGTACGCCACAGCTCACAGACAACCCTCGAAAATGTGAGGTTGGCAGGCAAACCAGGCCATATCGCGATGACGATCAGCGATAGCAATCAGGTACTGGCGAAACGTGTGATCGACCAAAGTCATGCCTGGCATGCACCCGGTGTTGCGCGCTATGCGACACATAACGTCTACCTTGAACTTGAGCATGCTGGTGACAGTGGTGTTGAGCTACACGGGCAGCAGCCGCGCGATACGCTGTTTGATCGCAAGCGTGGCGGCCATGTGCGGGATCGCTGGGGTGCCAGCGTCGGGCATCAGCCCAATCATCTGCGTGGGATGGTGTTGTGGAATCCGGTCAATACCGGTGAACCGCATGACGCATGGCCCTTCATGCGTGCCGACAGTCACTACGGCAAGGTCATCATGCCGATCGTTGTGGGGGCGACGGGGCGCGCATTAGGGATTGCCAGCCAGCATGACTACGCACGTGTGATGAATGCCAAGGGCGTGACGGATTACGCTGAATTGCCGGCGATGGATGCGTTACAGGCCATCGTCGAGTCACCGGGAGAAGCAGTGACACCGGCCTCTCTCTATCGTGCTCAGCGCGAGTTGGCAACTGAGAAAGGTCGGTGAGAAGAAGATGTTGTAGGAGAAACCTGCCAAGAGGAGCTAGAGACGTAACGTCAGTACCGAAGAGTCGGTGAAGAGGCGCCAGTAGAGAGCTAGTGACCGAGAGAGTGCGTCAACATACAGCAGTCGAGAAAAGTGGTTGATAAAAAGCGGTTGAGAACAATAACGCCAATAAAGGGACATCCCATGAGTCAGCAGATGATCAGACCTGCACGCCTGCGTTACGCGATTGCCTTTGCCACTGCCGCCGGGCTTGCGGGGCTGTCGAGCCAGGCGATGGCGGATCAGTACCAGGACGCCGCCAAGAAGTGGATCGACAAGGAATTCTCGCCTTCTACCCTCAGCCAGGACGAGCAGATGTCCGAGCTTGAGTGGTTCATCAAGGCTGCCGAACCGTTAAGAGGCATGGAGATCAAGGTTGCCTCTGAAACTCTCACGACGCATGAATATGAGTCCAAGGTGCTAGCCAAGGCCTTCAGTGAAATTACTGGCATCAAGCTGACTCATGATCTTATTCAGGAAGGCGATGTCATCGAGAAATTGCAGACCCAGATGCAGTCGGGGCGCAATATCTACGATGCCTATGTCAATGATTCCGACCTGATCGGCACTCACTTCCGTTATGGCAAGGTCGTGCCGATCAGCGACATGATGGAAGGTGATGGCAAGGACTACACCTCACCGACGTTGGACCTGGATGACTTCATCGGGTTGGATTTCACCACCGGACCGGATGACAAGCTCTATCAGCTGCCGGACCAGCAGTTCGCCAACCTTTACTGGTTCCGCGCGGACTGGTTCGAGCGTGAAGACCTCAAGAAGCAGTTCAAGGACAAGTACGGTTACGAATTGGGCGTACCGGTCAACTGGTCTGCCTATGAAGACATCGCCGACTTCTTCACCAATGACGTCAAGGAACTCGACGGCAAGCGTGTCTATGGCCACATGGATTATGGCAAGAAGGACCCGTCACTCGGCTGGCGCTTCACCGATGCGTGGTTCTCCATGGCGGGTGCAGGCGATAAGGGTTTGCCCAACGGCCTGCCAGTGGATGAGTGGGGCATTCGTGTCGAGGAATGTCAGCCGGTCGGCTCCTCCGTGACACGTGGTGGTGCGGCGAACGGTCCGGCGGCGGTCTATGCGACTACCAAGTATGTCGATTGGCTGGACAAGTACGCTCCGCCGGAAGCTCAGGGCATGACCTTCTCCGAGTCCGGCCCTGTGCCGTCGCAGGGTAATATTGCCCAGCAGATTTTCTGGTACACCGCCTTCACTGCAGATATGACGCGTGAGGGATTGCCGGTGGTCAATGATGATGGCACGCCCAAGTGGCGCATGGCCCCGTCACCGCATGGCCCGTATTGGGAAGAGGGCATGAAGCTGGGCTATCAGGATGTGGGTGCCTGGACCTTCTTCGATTCCACGCCGGAGAAGAATCGTCTGGCTGCGTGGTTGTATGCCCAGTTCGTGACGGCAAAAACCGTGTCACTCAAGAAGACGCTGGAAGGACTGACGCCGATTCGCGAGTCTGATATCCAGTCGCAGGCGATGACCGATGCTGCACCCAAGTTGGGTGGTCTGGTCGAATTCTACAGAAGCCCGGCGCGTGTGCAGTGGTCGCCGACTGGCACCAACGTGCCGGATTATCCGAAACTGGCCCAGCTGTGGTGGCAGTACATTTCTCAGGCTGCCAGTGGCGAAGCCACGCCTCAGGAAGCACTGGATGGGCTAGCCAAGGCGCAGGATCGTATCCTTGAGCGTCTGGAACGGGCCAATGTAATGCCAAACTGTGGACCGAAGCTCAATGAAGAACGCGATGCTCAGTACTGGTTTGATCAGCCGGGCGCACCCAAGGCCAAGCTGGAAAACGAGAAGCCCAAGGGAGAGACGATCGGCTACGAGGAATTGTTAGAGAGCTGGAAGCAGTAACGTCTCTTCCGTAACATGTAAGTCAGCAACGCGAACGCCCCTGCCGGAATCCCGGCAGGGGCGTTTTGCATACTACGATTACCCACCTGATCATGACGTTCAGGGAGGGCTCGCGCGAGGCTCAATGGATCAGCAATCATGAGTCTCGCTGGGCGCTAGTCGCGGTAGAGATCGATGCTCGGGCAGGAGCAGATCAGCTGACGATCGCCATGCACGTTATCGACCCGGTTGACTGCTGGCCACTGCTTGGCAGCCTTGACGTGTTCGCTTGGGAAGGCGCCGATTTCCCGCGAGTAGCCACGATTCCAGTCAGCGTCCATCAGATCAGCCTGGGTGTGCGGGGCATGTATCAGCGGGTTGTCTTCCAGCGTCCACTCGCCTTGCTCGACGCGAGTGATCTCGGCACGAATCGCGATCATCGCATCGCAGAAACGATCGATCTCGTAGAGCGACTCGGATTCAGTCGGCTCTACCATCAAGGTACCGGCGACCGGGAACGACATGGTCGGCGCATGGAAACCGTAATCGATCAGGCGCTTGGCGATATCTTCTTCGCTGATACCGGAGGCTGCCTTGAGCGGACGAATGTCGATGATGCATTCATGCGCCACGGTGCCGTTCTTGCCACGATAGAGCACTGGATAATGGCCATCGAGGCGTGTGGCGATGTAGTTGGCATTGAGGATAGCCAGCTCAGTCGCTTCACGCAGCCCGCGTGCGCCCATCATCTTGATGTAAGCCCAGGAAATCGGCAGGATCGCCGCGGACCCGAAAGCAGCCGCTGAGACAGCCGTACATTCTGGCTTCACACCTTGCAGCGGCGTGACCACGTGGTTGGAGACGAAAGGTGCCAGATGTGACTTGACGCCGATAGGGCCCATGCCCGGACCGCCGCCGCCATGCGGAATGCAGAAGGTCTTGTGCAGGTTCAGGTGTGAGACGTCGCCGCCGAAATCGCCAGGGCGGCAGATGCCGACCTGAGCATTCATGTTGGCACCATCGATATATACCTGCCCGCCGTGATCATGAACGACCTGACAGGCCTCGCGCACGGTTTCCTCGAATACGCCGTGGGTAGACGGGTAGGTGATCATGATCGCGGACAGCTTGTCGCTGTGTTGCTCGGCCTTGGCACGCAGGTCGTCGATATCGATGTTGCCGCTGGCATCGCACTCGACCACCACCACCTTCATGGCGGCCATCGCGGCGGAGGCCGGGTTGGTACCGTGAGCGGAGCTGGGGATCAGGCAGATATCACGCTCACTTTCGCCGACGGAGGCCTGATAGCGACGAATCGCGACCAGACCGGCGTACTCGCCCTGGGCACCGGAGTTCGGCTGCATGGAGATGGCGTCATAGCCGGTGATCTCGACCAGGAAGGCAGACAGCTCGTCGATCATCTGACGATAGCCCACCACTTGATCGGATGGCGCGAACGGGTGAATGTTCGCAAACTCAGGCCAAGTGATCGGAATCATCTCGGTGGTGGCATTGAGTTTCATGGTGCAGCTGCCCAGCGGGATCATGGCATGGGTCAGCGACAGATCCTTGTTCTCCAGACGCTTCAGGTAACGCAGCATCTCGGTTTCCGAGTGGTAGCGGCTGAAGGTCGGGTGGGTCAGGAAATCGCTGTCACGGTGGCAGGCAGCAGGGATGCCGCGGGTGCCTGAGGCAAGCAGTTCCTGATCCAGCCCGGCGACCGACAGGCCGTGCTCTTCACCCAGCAGTACGTCAAATAGCACGCCAACATCGGCAGCGGTGGTGGTCTCATCAAGGTTGATCGTGACGCGACCATCGCCGTGATGACGTAGATTGATCTCGTGTGTCAGCTCGCGACCTAGAATCTTGCCTTCATCGATGCCAGTGATGGTGATGGCATCAAACCAGCTGGAATGCTGCAGATTCAGGCCACCACGCATGACGCCTTCGGCGAGAATGCTGGTCAGGCGTTGTACGCGAGTCGCGATACGCTTGAGGCCTTCGGCACCGTGATAGACCGCGTAGAAACCGGCGATGTTGGCAAGCAACGCCTGTGCGGTACAGATGTTGGAGGTCGCCTTCTCGCGGCGGATGTGCTGCTCGCGGGTCTGCATGGCCATGCGCAATGCCGGGTTTCCGCGTGAATCCTTGGAGACGCCGATGATGCGGCCCGGGATGGAGCGCTTGAGCTTGTCAGTGGTCGCGAAGAAGGCTGCGTGTGGGCCGCCGAAGCCCATCGGTACACCGAAACGCTGGGAAGTACCGACGACGATGTCAGCGCCCAGACTGCCGGGCGACTTGAGTACCACGAGGCTGAGCAGATCAGCGGCAACGACGGTCATCGCGCCGCGTTCGCGAGCGGCTTCCAGCAACGGTGCCAGATCACGCACTTCACCGGTATTGCCCGGATACTGGAACAGCGCACCGAAGATATCGTGCTCGCCGACGTTTTCGGCAGCATCGACGATCAGCTCAAAGCCGAAGTAGTCAGCGCGGGTACGCATGACGTCCAGTGTCTGCGGCAGTACATCGTCAGAGATGAAGAAACGGGTGCTCTTGTTCTTCTTGTTGCCACGCTGACATAGCGCCATGGCTTCAGCTGCGGCGGTAGCTTCATCCAGCAGACTGGCGTTGGCCAGTTCCATACCGGTCAGATCCATCACGGCTTGCTGGAAGTTGAGCAGGCCTTCAAGGCGCCCCTGAGCGATTTCCGGTTGATACGGGGTATACGCGGTGTACCAACCCGGGTTTTCCAGCACATTGCGCTGGATGACCGCAGGCAGGTGAGTATTGTGATACCCCTGACCGATGTAGGTCTTGAAGACCTTGTTCTGACGCGCGAGGCGTTTGAGGTAATCCAGTGCCTCGGATTCCGTGCGTGGCCCTTCGAGATCCAGCTCCCGACCCAGACGAATGGCAGCCGGTACGGTGCGGTCAACCAGCTGGGCGATACTCTCTTCACCAAGTGTGGCCAACATGCGCGCCACATTGGCGTCAGTCGGGCCGTTGTGACGGGAAATGAAGTCATCGTGTCCGGCCAGCTGGGCCAGGGTAAGCGTCTCGTGTGCCATGCAAAAAGTCCTGTGCTGCTTCGGGAGCTGCAGGGTGGCAGCCCGCGGGAGGAACATCGCCTTGCTTGTGTAGTGTCAACGTACCTACCGCAATGAAGCCGCGCGGAACGTGCGATGGCAGAGCAAGGGAGTGAAATGAACAGGTGCTGCAAGGAAAGCTCAGCGGATGTGAAACGTACGTAGAGCCAAAGGTGCCTCCCACTCGCGAGGGCAGGAGGCTGACAGGCATCAAGCTTCGCTTTCGACCAGCAGGGTATAGGCATCAGCGTCGAGCAGCTTTTCGAGATCAGTGCTGTCGGCGACTTTCATCTTGAGAATCCAGGCATCGTCGTAAGGGCTTTCGTTGACGGATTCAGGTGCGTCTTCGAGGCTTTCGTTAATGGCAATGACTTCACCTGCTAGAGGTGCATACAGATCGGAAGCTGCCTTGACGGACTCGATGACACCGAATTCTTCTTCAAGCGCCAATTCACGGCCGACTTCCGGCAGCTCGACGAAGACGACATCACCCAGTGCTTCCTGAGCGTGGTCAGTGATTCCGATGGTCACGGTGCCATCACCGTTGTCCTGAACCCACTCGTGACTTTCGGTGTACTTAAGCGTGGCAGGAATATTGCTCATGAGTGTTTTCCTATGTGAAAAGATTTTCTAATTCAGGGAATCGGTTCGTCATTATGCACGAAGGTATCCAAGCGTGGCAGTGGCTGGATGTCACGTGCCGCTACGACTTTTGGCGGGTGCGCATGACGTCCGCCTCTCTATCGTGGTCTGCCGCTCATCGAACGTCCAGTGCCATCCTGCAGTGAACCATGAGTCGCATGTTATCAGGCCCAGGGCAGGCGGTTGTTATATCAGGTGATGCTTGATTCCTTGCCTGGCGAGCACATCAGTCGGCTATGGCCAGGCTTTCAGTGAAAGCCTGGCCTCGACTTGCGAGCTATTTCATCCCGCGCTAAAGTGCTGGCTGTTTCGTATAGGAAACTTGTTTCCATATTGTGCTCCGGTTGCAGGACTGTCAATTGCGTTTGGCACCCGTGTAGAAGTAAGGCCTGCACAGTCCTACCGTTACTCCAAGAGAGTGCTGCTGCCTCACAAGAGAGAGTTACCCGTACTGGATCACCACACGAAAACACGATGAAACGTTATGGAGTGGCGCATTTTTTTGTATTTTTTGCGCACTATCTTGCTCGCAACCTAGCGTAAAGACCTGCCGGACTAGTGAAGTCTGGTGGCTTCCGCTAATGTGAGCTTTCACATGGCGATCGAGACATGTGAAAGCCAGGATGTGTGCACTGCGCATCGTGTAACAAAAATAATTCAGCGGAGGAAATCTGCGTGGAAATGATCAGTTCTGTCTTTACTGCCATCAATGGTGTCGTGTGGGGCCCGTTGATGTTGATCCTCCTGCTCGGGGTGGGTTTCTATCTTCAGGCTGGCCTCAAAGGCATGCCGATTCGCAAGTTGGGCACTGGTTTCAAGTTGCTATGGGGTGGGCGCGCTCCGGGCAAGGAAAGCGATGGTGAGATTTCTCCGTTCAATGCCCTGATGACGTCTCTGTCTGCCACCATCGGCACGGGTAACATTGCCGGTGTGGCCACGGCGATTGCGCTGGGTGGGCCTGGTGCGATCTTCTGGATGTGGATGACGGCGTTAGTCGGCATGGCAACCAAATATGCTGAGGCTGTGTGCGCAGTGCGTTATCGTGAGGTCGATGAGACCGGTGCGCACGTGGGCGGGCCGATGTATTACATCCGCAATGGACTTGGCCCCAAATGGGGCTGGTTGGGCGGCGCGTTTGCCTTCTTTGGCTGCTTCGCGGCATTCGGCATTGGCAATACCGTACAGTCCAACTCAGTGGCCGATGCACTGGAAACGTCCTTCGCTATCCCTCACTGGGTGTCTGGGGTCGTGATGATGGTGCTGGCAGGCGCGGTTATTCTGGGCGGCATCAAGCGTATTTCCAATGTAGCAGGCAAGTTGGTGCCGTTCATGGCGATTGCCTACTTCCTGGCAGGCATCATCATCCTGGTGATCAATGCCAGCCAGATCGGTCATGCCTTTGGCTTGATCTTCACCTACGCGTTCAATCCTGTCGCCGCGACCGGTGGTTTTGCCGGTGCAGCAGTCATGGCAGCGATTCGTTTCGGTGTCGCGCGCGGTATCTTCTCCAACGAGGCTGGTTTGGGGAGTGCGCCGATTGCACACGCAGCTGCGCAAACCAATAACCCGGTGCGTCAGGGCCTGGTAGCGATGCTGGGTACGTTCATCGATACCATCGTCATCTGCACCATTACTGCATTGGCCATCATCACCTCAGGGCTATGGTCTTCTGGTGAGACAGGGGCTGCACTGACCTCGATGTCCTTTGACCAGGCATTGCCGGGCGTGGGCGATCACATCGTGGCTATTGCGTTGGCGGTATTTGCCTTTACTACCATTCTTGGCTGGTCCTTCTATGGTGAGAAGTGCTTCCAGTATCTGTTCGGTGCGCGTCCGATCATGCTGTACCGCATCCTGTTCGTGATCGCGATCCCGGTAGGGGCGATGGCCAAGCTGGATCTGATCTGGCTCATGGCGGATACCTTCAATGCACTGATGGCAATCCCGAACCTTATCGGTCTGGCATTGCTGTCACCGGTGGTCTTCAAGCTCACACGTGATTACTTCGACGGCAAGGATGTGATGGCCGGCGAAGATCGCTAAAACATATTTCTGATGTGATGAATCATGAGGCTATCCATCAGCCCTCGTGATCAGCGGATCGGGACTGGGTGGGGGGCGCTCTGGCAGCTCTCACCCAGGTGTCCAGATTTTCAGTTCACTAGCCTCCCGCGGCCTGGGGCCACACCCTTGGCTGTCTGCGGGTTTTGCATGCCAACCTGGAGAATTCCGATGTCCGATTCCGCCTCAGTGCAAGGTCTCAAGCAGACCGCCCTCCATGACCTGCATGTCGAGCAGGGTGCCAAGATGGTCGAGTTCGCCGGCTACGCCATGCCGGTGCAGTACCCGCTAGGTGTCAAGAAGGAGCATGAGCACACGCGCGCCAAGGCAGGGTTGTTTGATGTCTCTCATATGGGACAGTTGACTCTGCGTGGCGAGAATGTGCAGGCCGCACTGGAGACCTTGGTGCCGACTGATATCGTTGACCTGCCAGTCGGGATGCAGCGTTATGGATTATTCACCTCTGATGCCGGTGGCATCCTCGATGACTTGATGATCGTCAATGGTGGCGATCATCTCTATGTGGTGGTGAATGCCGCCTGCAAGGATCAGGACATCGCGCATCTGCGTGTCGGCTTGCCAACGGAGATCGAGATTGATGTGCTCAATGATCGTGCACTGCTGGCATTACAGGGTCCGTTGGCTCACGCCGTCATGCAGCGTCTTGCTCCTGAGGTGTGCGAGCTGACTTTCATGCATCACGCGCGTGTCAGTATTGAGGGTATCGAGTGCTGGGCTAGCCGTAGCGGCTATACCGGTGAGGATGGCTTCGAGATTTCAGTGCCGAATGCTGATGCAGAACGTTTCGCACGTCTGTTGCTGGCTGAAGATGAAGTCGAGCTTATCGGCTTGGGTGCGCGCGATTCTCTGCGCCTGGAAGCAGGGCTGTGTCTTTACGGCCATGATCTGGACACCACTACCACGCCCGTGGAAGGTAGCTTGATCTGGGCGCTCGGCAAGGTGCGTCGTCACGGTGGTGAGCGTGAGGGCGGCTTCCCGGGAGCAGATGTCATTCTGACCCAGGTTGCCAACAAGGACCACGCACGCAAGCGTGTTGGACTCGTGGCTGAAGGGCGTGCGCCGGTTCGTGAAGGCGCTGAGCTCTTCGATGGTGAAGGGAATCTTATCGGTGTCGTGACCTCGGGTAGCTTCGGGCCGACATATGGCAAACCGGTGGCGATGGGCTATGTAGTGGTCGCGCACAGTGCGCTGGAAACACAGCTGTTTGCTGATGTGCGTGGCAAGCGTCTGCCGATGACAGTGACGAAGATGCCGTTCGTTGAGCAGCGCTACTACCGCGGCTAGAGGCTGGTGAGTTGATGTTGTTGCGTACCGCTCGCGGCGATACGTCACGTCAAAAGGGACTGCCATGGCAGTCCCTTTTTCATGACTGTCTTTTCCGTGACGGTCTCTCAGGCCTGCTTTACTCACCGCCGTTGAGCGTTCCAGCCATCGTGTCGGTGCAGAGGCTGTTGTATCAGTACAGAAATGACAGACGCAAAAAAGCCCGCCGAGGCGGGCTTTTTTGTCGGAGGAGGGGTTAGCCTCTTCCTGCTAAATCAAAGCTTAGTCAACCAGCTTGATGTTAGCGGCCTGGAGGCCTTTCTTGCCCTGGGTGACGTCGAAGGAAACCTTCTGACCGTCTTGCAGAGACTTGAAGCCTTCAGCCTGAATTTCGGAGAAGTGTGCGAACAGGTCGTCACCGTTGTCGTCCGGAGAAATGAAACCAAAACCTTTAGTGTCGTTAAACCACTTGACTGTACCAGTTGCCATGATCGTAATTCCTTACTGATGATATTGCCGGGAGTTACCCGATATACGTGGGTAAAACAAGGAGGATATGCACCAGGTACCGAAGTGTTTCGATCACGACTGACGATATTCGACTTGCTAACCAACGAGAGCAATACTGCGCTGCTAAGGCCGTAAGGTCAAATGAAATATCAAAAACTTCTCTGATTGCCTAATAATCGTGCGCCGGATTTGAGCGCACAAGCGTATTGTAAGGCATGAGAATTGTGTTACGGAAAGAGGACTGTGATAAATGATTTTTTATCCCGTTATCTTGCGAGAAAGCACTACTGTTGTTTGCTTTCAGATCTTTCCTCACAAGAGGGATAGTCGTGTATAGCTTCAGTGGCAAGAAAGTTAGTGAAGATATTAACTCTATATATATCAATAGATTGGATGAAAAAAACCGACAACGATGGCAGCGCTGTCGGTGGATGACTATAACGTCATCAAGGCTCTCGGAGAGAGAGTGTGATGCGCCCATCACACTGTGAGAGATCTTTATCAAAAGGGGAGAGTCAAAGAGGCTGAATCAAGCCAATAAAATTACTGAAAGGCCGGGCAAGAATTCAGCCTCTTGTCGCTTACGCGTCGAGCTGCATTTCTGGCACGTGATCCGGAATAATCAGCTTGCCTGCGGTCAGGCGGCTGATGTCTTCGACACTGACGCCAGGTGCGCGTTCCAGCAGGTGGAAGGCACCGTCCTTGATTTCGAGGAAGGCCAGATCGGTCAATACGCGTCGAATACAGCCAGCACCGGTCAGCGGTAGCTCACACTGGCTAAGCAGCTTTGACTCACCGTGCTTGGAAGCATGAGTCATGGTGCAGATGATGTTCTCGGCACCGGCGACCAGATCCATCGCGCCGCCCATGCCCTTGATCAATTTGCCGGGAATCATCCAGCTGGCGATGTTGCCGTTCACATCGACCTCGAAGGCACCGAGCACGGTCAGATCAACGTGGCCACCGCGAATCATCGCGAAGGATTCGGCCGAGTCGAAGATGGCCGCACCGTCGATGGCGGTTACGGTTTCCTTGCCGGCGTTGATCATGTCTGCGTCGACTTCATCCTCGTAAGGGTAGCGGCCCATGCCCAGCAGGCCATTCTCGGACTGCAGCATCACTTCGATACCATCGGGGATGTAGTTGGCTACCAGTGTCGGAATCCCGATACCTAGATTGACGTAAGAGCCGTCCTGAATTTCCTGAGCCACTCGCTGGGCCATCTGTTCACGTGTCAAAGCCATGATTCATTCCTTGTTCTTGAGCGCCATCAATATGGGCTGACGCAATGCATGCGGGAGAAAGTCAGTGCGGGCGGAGCGAGGCTCAACGCGTGCGTACGGTACGTTTCTCGATGCGCTTCTCGAATTTACCCAGGATGACGCGATCGACGTAGATGCCGGGTGTATGGACATCAGCCGGGTCCAGCTCGCCGGGTTCTACCAGCTCTTCTACTTCCACCACGGTGATCTTGCCGGCTGTCGCGGCGAGCGGATTGAAGTTACGCGCGGTATGGCGATAGACGACGTTGCCGTAGCGATCCGCTTTCCATGCCTTGACGATGGCGAAGTCACCCTTGATGGCTTCTTCAAGAATATAGGGGCGGCCGTCAAATTCGCGTACTTCCTTGCCCTCGCCGATGGGCGTGCCGTAGCCAGTAGCGGTGAAGAAGGCGGGGATACCTGCGCCGCCGGCGCGCATCTTCTCGGCAAGCGTACCTTGCGGCGTGAGGATGACTTCCAACTCGCCACTCAGCATCTGCTGCTCGAACAGGGCGTTCTCGCCGACGTAGGAGGCGATCATGGTCTTGATCTGACGGTCTTCCAGCAGTACGCCGAGCCCGAAGCCGTCGACACCACAGTTATTGGAGACAACGGTCAAGTCTGTGACGGCAAGACGCTTGACTTCCTGGATCAAGTTCTCGGGAATACCGCACAGGCCAAAGCCACCGGCAATCACGGTCATGCCATCTTTCAAGCCAGCCATGGCATCAGCGTAGCTGGTCACCACCTTGTTGAATCCTGCCATGCGAATCTCCTTGAGCGTGTTGTGTTGTTAGAGTCGATGCCGACATGTCGGGACGTTCACGCTATATCCCACTGCAAAAGAGTATGACTTCATCATTGCCGACAAAAGTGGCGCTGTATATATTTGTATAAGTTTGTTTTTCAGATAGATTGATCAGATTTATTTATAAATGGTTGATCTGCAGGCTATCAGTGATTGTCTTCACGGTAGCTGCAGGTGGCACAAGCGGCTGCTTCAGCAGTGATTTTCCCAACGAGGAGTGCTCATGACGCTCAAGCAGTTGCGTGCCTTCGTGGCCGTCGCACGGACCTTGTCATTCGCCGAGGCCGGTACCTTGGTGCATCTCTCGCAGCCGGCATTGTCGTTGGCGGTCAAGAATCTTGAGGAGTCGTTGGGCGGTCGGCTATTTCAGCGCTCCACTCGTCAGGTTAGCTTGACGCCGGAAGGCCGAGCCTTTTTTCCGCTCGCACGGCGGCTGTTGTCTGACTGGGAGCATGCCGAGGATGATATGCGTCAGCGCTTCAGCCTGGGGCGCGGGCGAGTGGCACTGGCGGCCATGCCGACCTTTGCCGGTAATTTGCTGCCGGGCGTATTGGCCGCCTTTCGGCGCCAGTTTCCCGAGATCACCATTGAAGTGAACGATGTGATTGCCGAGGAGGTGGTCGAGCGCGTTACCGATGGCCGAGTGGAGCTGGGCATCAGCTTTGATCCCGGTGTGCGGGAAGACCTGATTTTCGAGTTGCTGTTCGAGGACCGCTACATCGCCATCCTGCCGCCTGGCCATACGCTATTGCAATCCAACCCACGGCACATCGACTGGGCACAACTGCATAAGGAAGATTTCATTACCTTGCAACGGCCTTCTGGTGTGCGGCATATGTTAGAGCAGCGCTTGGCGGAAGCTGGTCTTGGGCTAGCAGTAGCGTTCGAGACCCATCAGCTAGTCACGTGCGGACGCATGGTGGCAGAGGGCCTGGGGGTCAGTGCAGTGCCCGCGATGAGCGCTGGCCAGATGACGGCGCTCGGGTGCCACTGCATTCCGCTTGAAGGTCCCGTGATTCACCAGAAGGTGGGGGTGATACGCCGTCGCCGTCACGAGCTCTCCGTGGCGGTACAAGCCATGCTCGACACGTTGCGCGCCCGCTATCCGAATGCTGCTCTCGCGAGTGATCAGCGTGAGGGTGTCAGTAACTGACGATAGGTCAGGCTAATGCGCAGACCTTCGAGTTTGCGCGGTGGCAGGGCGTGATGCAGGTGATCCTGACAGCCGCGCCCCATGACTAGCAGTGAGCCATGCGGCAACCAGAGATTGAAGGCTGGTGTCTCTGCATGTGGGCTGCGCGGATGGCCTTTGAAGCGTAATGGCCGCATCAGTCCCAGTGAGATCGCCAGTACCACGGGGCGATTCCCCAGCTCTGGCTCATTGTCACTGTGCCAGCCCATGCGATCATTGCCATCGGCATAGCGATTGGCCAACAGGCTGTTGAAGGGGGTGCCTATTCGAGGCTCGATACGCACTTTCTGGTCCGGTTGAGCACCGAGTTCATCATTGATCGCGCACCGTGATAACTCACCAATACGCCAGGCCATCGGTAGCCAGGGCGTTGGCTCAAACAAACTGCCCGAGTAGCGATAGCGTGCTCCTCTATCTCCCATCCAGACCTGTCGGCGGGGTATCGGGTGTGTCTGTCCATGCACGCTCAAGCTAGGACGTTGCCAGTCGAGTGTGCCTTCCAACGTGGCAAGCGCCTGATCGGCCTGGAGCGGCGTCAGTGCTTGCGGTTTGAGGTAAAGCGGATGTAGCGGATGGCGATACCAGCCGTGAGCGAGCGGCTGCCAGTCCTCGGGCAGTCGTCGGACGATATCGACAGCAGACGGTGTCGCATGTGTCGCGAACAGATCATCGGTTGGAGGTGGTGTGCTCATTCATCGAGATTGCCAGAGCCGTCGCGTAGTGAGCAAGCCTCTGTAGAAGGTTCGGTAGAGACGATCGTACTAGCGGGCTAGAGATTCGAAACCCAGGATCGCCAGCTCCGCCAGACCCAGACCGAGCACTGCACCGGCCAATACATCGCTGACGTAATGCAGCCCCAGAATTACGCGAGACAGTGCAATCAGTAGGGCGAGTGGTGTCACGATGATGGCTAATTCAGGCACCTGTTGTGCCGTCAGGCTGGCAAATAGCGTGGCATGCAGGGTGTGGCCGCTGGGGAAGCTGTAGCGGTCCAGCGGTGGCATGGTGCAGTTGATGGTCGTGAACGTGATGAAGGGGCGTTCTCGACAAAGACGTGTTTTCAGTGCGCGATAGAGCAGTGCCCCCACCCCGGCCGCCAGGCTAAATTCCAGTAATAACCAGCCACCCGATGCAGTGTGTAACGGCAGGCTTAGGGTCAGCAAGAGCCAGACTGGCCAGTCGCCCAGTCGAGAGACGCCTCTAAATAGTGCCAGCACTGGTCGAAACAGCGCCAGGCGGGCGACCTGTCGGCACAGCCGCCATTCCAGCAGGTCTAGCCGTTCAAAGACGAGAAGGTTGCGATCGTGCATGAGCTTTTTCCTCGGCGTGGCGCAGGCAGGCGAGAAAGCCATCGGCGATACGGCTCCAGCCTAGCGGTTCGACGCGCACACGTGCAGCGCGTCCCAGGCGGGCGATGCGGGCCGGCCGTTGGCAGACCTCCACCGCCTGTTCGATGAAGCGATCGGGTTGTGTGCATGGTGCTAGCAGCCCCTGATGATCATCACGAATCACTTCTCCCGCCGCCGCGTAATCGAACGCGATGACGGCTAGCCCGCTGGCCATGGCTTCCAGCACGACATTGCCGAAGGTTTCCGACAGTGAGGGGAAAACGAAAATATCGGCGCTGGCATAGTAAGTGGCGAGAGCGTCGCCGGTCTGAAAGCCAGCAAAGATGGCATTTGGCAGGCGCTGCTGTAGTCGTTCACGTAGAGGGCCATCGCCTACCAGTACCAGTACGAGGTCCGGCTGTACTGCCTGCATGGCATCGTAGGTGCGAATCAGTAGCTCGATATTCTTTTCGGCCGCCAGACGCCCGACATAGAGTGCGATGGGTTGCTGAGAGCTTACCCCCCACTGCTCGCGGAGCACCTCGCTACGATGCTTGGGAGAAAAGTGCGAGCAGTCCAGTCCGCGTCCGACGACCTGTACATGCTGAAAGCCTTGCTGCATGAGGGTGTCAGCTTGGGTGCGCGTCGGGACGAGTGTCATGCGTGCGGCATTGTGGAATTGGCGTAGGCCATACCGTACCAGCGGACGTAACGCCTTGAGCCGATAATGGGTGCTGTATTGATCAAAGTTGGTATGGAAGCCAGCGACCACAGGTAGCCCCAAGTGGCGTGCTACCAGCAGGGCACTGATGCCAAGCGGGCCTTCGGTTGCGATATACACTACCGTCGGACGATATCGACGCCACAGTCGCATCAAGCGGCGCGGTGCGGGAACACCGATCTGAACGCTGTCGTAACCGGGAAGGCGGAAGCCACTGACCTGCAGTTCTTGCTGTGCGCGGGGCTCGTGACTGCCATCACGTGTGGCAGGACGGATGAGCTGGAGTTCACAGCCGCGTGCGGCGAGTTGCCCGCACAGATGGCTCAAGGTATGAGTCACACCATTGATCTCCGGGTGCCAGGTTTCACTGACGAAGGCAATACGCTCCATGACGTCTCCCTAGGTGGCCATTGAGGAAAGTATTGGCCAGTGGGGTGACGACGAGATAACAGGCAGGTGACGAAGTGATGACACCCGAGCCTGTGAAGGCCGGGTGTCATGGGGGGTATGCCGATCGGCTGGCGTAAAGTGCCGTCGAGACAGGTGTTGCTTACATCGATATCACTAAGCGCAATGTCTTCATGATCAACAGCTTCAGCGCTTCTCGAGGATGTCGCGTGGATTGATGGGCTTGCCACCATGCCGCACATCGAAGAGCAGCTCATGCTGGCCATTATGGCTTTGCGCGACACGGCATAGCGGTGTGCCCGGTGTGACCTGCTGTCCAACCTTGGCGAGAATCTCACCACACTGCGCTAATACGCTTTGCAGATTGCCAGAGTGGTGAATGATGACCACGTTACCCAGCTGCCGCATGGTATCGGCGAAGCGCACTTGCCCCTTGGCTGGTGCGCTAGCGACACCATTGGTGCCAGTGCGAATCTGCATCGGCGCAAGCTGTCCGTTGCCGTTGGTGCCGAATTCACGCGTGACCTGACCGCTTGCAGGCCAGCGCCACAATTGCCTCGGTTTCTTCAGAGGCCCCGGGTCTGGGCGCGCGACAAGACTGCCGGCGCTGGCGCGTCCTACAGGGGCACTGCTACGACTGGGTCCACCATTGAGTGGTACCGAAATAAGCGTCCCTACCTTCAGGTCATTCGGATTCAGCCCCGTGTTGGCCGCCTGAATCCGTTGAGGACTGGCAGCAAAGTAACGTCCGACCTTGGAGTAGGTGTCACCGGGGCGCATCTGGTACCGATAAGGACCGCCAGAGGGCGCTCGCTCGCTGGCGGTAGGCACCAGGATGCGTTGGCCAACCTTGAGGTCACGAATCTTGACGCCGGGGTTGAAGCGCGTCAGACGCAACAAGGGAATATCGGCATCACGCGCGATCTTGCCCAGCGTATCACCTTGCTGAATGGTGACCCATTGGCCAGCCGGCGAGCCCGAATAGCTACCTGTTGC
Source organism: Cobetia sp. QF-1 (assembly GCF_002213105.1). Classification (NCBI taxonomy): domain Bacteria; kingdom Pseudomonadati; phylum Pseudomonadota; class Gammaproteobacteria; order Oceanospirillales; family Halomonadaceae; genus Cobetia; species Cobetia sp. QF-1. The sequence continues at coordinate 53,050 of NZ_NBVS01000001.1, read as the reverse complement.
ACAACCGCCAAGCCACAGTGACAGGCACGCGAGCCCCAGCCAGCGAAGAGCAGCGCTGAGAGAGGGGAGTGTAAAAGCACGGCCACCATTGTGGACGATTTCAGTATTCATCAATGTCATTTCCTGCGCGTGACAGTCGGGCATCCTTGTCCTTCCAGACCTGGTTGAGCCATTGCTGGAAGCGCTCGCGATAGGCGGCATCCGCATGATAATTCCCGCTCAGCATCCAAGGTTCCAGAGGGCGCTGCACGATATCGACGCTGATATCGCCACCGTGCCCGCACAGGAATCCCCAGAAGCTGGCGCTGGCATGGCGATAATCGAGGGTCGCATCGAGAATGCCCGAAAGTCGGTCGCCAAGAATATTGATCACCTGAGCACTGCCCCCGGCACGCGGCCTGAGTAGCTGAGTGAACGGGCTTTGCTGCTCATCATGCTTGGTCGGTGTGAAGCGTGTGCCTTCGACAAAGTTGAAGATTGCCATTGGTGCCTGACGCGCTCGCTCGCAGATACGCCGTGTCGCCTCGCGGTCACGTGCCGCCAGATGAGGATTGTCTGCCAGCTGTTCACGGCTATAACGACGCATGAAGGGAAATTCCAACGCCCACCAGGCCAAGCCGATTACCGGCACCCAGATCAACTCCTGCTTGAGGAAGAACTTGGGCATAGGGGTGCGACGATGCAATGCGTATTGCAACACGAAAATATCGGTCCAACTACGGTGATTGGCAATCACCAGCCACCAGCGACGATGAGCGGACCCGTCCTTCAGCGCAGCTGGCACGCTGATATGCCAGCGTGGACGTATCCATGCATGAATCCACACATTATTGGCACCAATCCAGCCCATGGCGAGATAGTTCAATCCTTCCAACAGGTGAAGTTGCAAGCGTCGTGAAGGGGTAATCAGCTTGAGTAGTGCCAACAGGTAGAGCGGTATTGCCCAGAACAAGGTGTTGATGATCAGAAATAGCAGGCTGATGACGCCTCTGATACTCGACATGCATGACTCCTTCATCAGATCGCGCCATCGTAATTCACCGGCGAGTGGAAGCCCACCCCGAAACCACAGATCCAAGCAACTTGTCGTTGCGTCTATTGAACGCATCGCAGGTCGAATGGTGGCGCTTTGCGCCGTGTGGTGTCATGCACATGTCGGCTATTTTGCCAGTCGACCCCAAGGCGATGAAGTCTGCTCATGATGAGCTGGCCAGTGTATGCGCTACTAACTGCTGTCGCACCGGGTGACAATTCAGGGCGGCAACTCAGGGAGAAAGAGTGACATGTGGTTGCAGATATTGTTGGTGGGGCTGGCGTTGGCCGCCTTTGTTCTGATTGCGATCGAGGACGTGATTCACCTCAACAAGGCCAAGACGACCCTATTGTTGGGGACGTTTAGCTGGTTGCTGCTATTTATCTTCGGTCCGATGGCGCTGAAAGTGGATGACGTAGCAGAGGCGCTGAATGAGAATCTGCTGGAAATCGCCACATTATGGCTTTTTTTGATGGCCGCCATGACCTTTGTCGCCTACCTGAATGCCAAGGGATTGATCGCCAACCTGATTTATCGTCTGCTGCCCAAGCGGATCGGTGAGCGAGGGCTGCTCTATCTGACTGGCACCTTTGCTTTCGCTTTCTCATCGCTGGCGGACAACATCACCGCCACGCTGGTCTCGTTGACGTTGGTGCTGTCGTTAGGATTGCCCCCCAAGAAGACCCTGCGCTTTGCAGTACTGGCAGTGTTTGCGGTCAATTCTGGTGGTGTGGCACTGATAACGGGCGATGTCACCACCCTGATGATATTCCTCGCCGGCAAGGTGCGTATCAGCGAATTGATGTTATTGGCCATCCCATCCTTCGTGAGTGTGATGCTGTTGGCGACGCTACTGTTACCCGGCTTGGGTGGAGAAGTGACGCTGTCGCGAGAACGCCGTGAGACTCGCCGACTAGACCGTATTGTGGCCTGGTTATTTCTGGCGACCATCCTTTCAACACTTGGCTTCAATGTGCTGTTTGGCATTCCGCCGTTGCTGACCTTCCTGTTCGGGATGTCAATCATGTTCCTGCTGGGACATTTCGCCGAGCGACGGAGTGATAATGAAGAGAGGCGTATCCTTGATTACATTCGTATAATCGAATTTGATACGTTGCTGTTCTTCCTCGGCATCCTGCTCATGGTGGGTGCGCTGAAGGAAGCTCGCCTGCTGGAAGGGTTGGCTCATCTGTATGAGCTGATGCCAGCCATGCAGGCCAATTACCTGGTCGGTCTGTTGTCGGCAGTGGTCGATAACGTGCCGCTGACGGCAGCAGTACTCAAGGCAGATGTCAGCATGAATGACGCGGAGTGGTTGGCAATGACCTACGCCGCGGGGGTGGGGGGATCGCTGCTGGTCATTGGCTCTGCGGCAGGGGTGATAGCGCTATCCAAGGTGCGAGAAGTCAGCTTCATGAGTTATCTGCGCTTTTTCCCCGCCTTACTGCTGGCCTATAGCGTTGGCTATATGGGCGCGTATTGGCTGGGCAGTCAGGTCACTGATACACCGATGTCCATGCCGCTGACACTGATATCTCTCCAGCAGCTGGTTAGTTGATCAGCAGCTGCGCTGTCAGAAGACGCGGTAACAGAGCAGGTAGCAAGGCCAGCAGTAGAGTGGATATTGGCAATGAGGTCTCTGACTGCTGAAAGCTGTTGATGGTTTTTTGATCAATCTGTTGTCAGTAGCTTGATACCGATGACAACGAGTAGATGTACAGAGATTCTTCACAGCTTTTTCCACAGCTTCTGTTGATAACCTTTTTACGACGTTCAGATGAGATGGTGAATCGTATGTTTCGTGTCGATTAGCCGTGCACATGAGCGGATAGCAGCAGTGGTTTACCTGGATCGGGATACATGAAAGCCCTCGTCGTTTCCGGCGAGGGCTTGGATTATTACGTCAGGCGCTAGAGCTATGCGCTTAGCTGGCAGAGCGTATACTCCGGCAGCAATTGTTCTGCCGCCCGCTGATTCTGGTCGCTTTTCATCGTTGCCAATAGTGCAATACCGCCCAATACCACCATATGCTCATCACCATCAGCAAAGACCATGCGCTGCGCGTGTGCCGGGTAGTAGTGATATTCCAGCTTGGGGTTGATCGGCAATATCGCATGATGGCGTCCTGACTGTGGAGCCATGCCCTGCATCAGCATGCCTTCACAGACGGCTTCCAGGGTTTCGCCGAGCTCATTGGCATTGAAGCCGACATGATGCAGACGGGGCCCCATGACTGACAGCCAGGCGGCCAGCGGATTGGCTTCCAGCAAACGTTCGAAGGTTGGCCAGTTCGGCATGTTCCAGGGGCGGCAGGGCGCAAGAAGATTCTGCCCTTTGCAGTCGTCGCGATGGCTCTGGCTAATCAGGCATTTTAGCAAGTCACGATGTAGAGGAGGCAGGCTATTGGCCTGTAGCTCGGCCAGCATTACTGCTGCTCCACCATCGGGGGGGAGCAGCAGATCCACCAATAAGCCTCGGTCGGCCATCGCATACTGTTTGATGCGGCGATAGCCTTGGTGATAAAGGCTTGGAAGTAGCTTTTCGCTCCGAAACGGTCCTTGATCGAGCGTCAGGAACATCAGATATTCGGGCTTGATGCTATCTGGCCAGATGTCCAGCGCTCCGATATCCGGATGCCGGTGAACAAAGTCCAGCCATAGCTGTTGTTGGAATTCCTCGCGTTGCATGCTGCCTCCTTGAACGGGTTATATGAACCCTGTGCTGGAAGCGATTATAGGTAGTTGCCCAGAAGGCATTTCAACGCCTTTATCCGATTTTTTCAGCCCTTTGTCCGGAGAGTGAAAATGCCAGTGCTGGTGGCGTATTGCGTGGTTCTCATGGTGTGGTCGACGACACCGCTGGCGATTTCATGGAGTGCCTCCGGGTGGCTGCCTGCATGGTCGGCCATGGGTAGGATGTTAATTGCCGCATGTATTGGTTACCCATTGTTACGCGTGATGGGACTGAAAATGGACTTCTCGGTAGCGGCCATGCGCAGTTATATCGCGGCAGCGTTGGGAATATGGGGTGGCATGTACTTTGCTTATATCGCAGCAGGCTGGTTACCAAGCGGTATCATGTCGTTACTCTTTGGACTCGCACCGCTGCTGTCGGGGCTCTATGCCCGCTGGTGGTTGAAAAGTGCGCCACTTGACAAGCTGCAATGGTTAGGGTTCGCATTGGCATTGGGTGGGTTGGCCGTTGCTGTTTCGGATTCTCTGGCATTGCCGCCGGGTAGCTGGAAGGGAGTGCTGACCATGTTGCTGGCGGTTAACTGCTTCGCTGCATCGGGTGTGCTGGTGCAGCGCGAGCGGGCAGGGCTGCATCCTCTTGTACAGACAGAGGGAGCGTTACTGGTCTCGCTACCTCTTTATTTCATCTGTGCGCTGGTCGTGGATGGTGTGCCAGCTGCCTTGCCCGTGGGTCGGCCGCTAGGAGCCATTCTCTATCTCGGGGTGTTCGGGTCTCTGATTGGTTATCTATGCTATTACTTTGTGCTGTCGCGGTTATCGGCCAGCACGGTGGCACTGGCGACCTTGATTACGCCGATATTTGCGATGAGTCTCGGCGCTACACTCAATGGTGAGCTGATCTCCAGCCGTGTCTTGTCAGGTGCGCTGCTGATTGTCGTTGGACTATGCGCGTACCTGTTTGGTCCTCAGTGGCGCTCGCGGCTGCAGGGTGGGCGCATCACGCGTTCGTGATGGCAGACGCCTAGCTGGGCGTAACAAACAAGAAGGCCGACCCCTTGTGGAGTCGGCCTTCTTGTTTGTTACCAGTAGATATCACCCCTACAACCTGCACATATCATCTGCAGAAGCACTGGCGAGAGTAGCCGTGGTGATATCAGGTGTTGTTCTGGAAGAGACGTTTGAGTTCGGCCATGGCGGCTTGCTCGCTGGATACCAGTGCTTTCTGGTCATGGCGATTGTCAAAGTCCTTCTTGAGCATATCGTCATCCATCTCGCGGAAGGCGCGTACGACCTCATTGGCGCGAGCGCTCGGGTACCCCAGTGCTCCCAGCAACCCTCCACCCATCTCGAGGCTGCTGGCGTAGGTTTCACGAATGACGTGCTCGACGCCCAGCTCCATCAGTTGCCAAGCATGGTGACGGTTTCGGGCCCGTACGAATAGCTTAAGATGTGGGAACTGATGACGCACCATACGCACGATATGCGTAGTGGTATCAGCGTCATCCACGGCCACCAGCATGATGCGTGCGTGTTCGGCACCTGCCGCGCGTAACAACTCGGCACGGCTGGCATCCGCGTAGAAGATGCGCGAACCAAACTGACGTACGAATTCGACCTGCGCCATGTTGGGATCGAGGGCGGTGAAGTTGATGCCCTGGGTTTTCAGCAGACGTGCACTGATCTGTCCGAAGCGACCAAAACCTGCGATGAGCACTTGCGGTGACTCTTCGCCGAAGTCTTCGTCGTAAGGACGCTTGGCCTCGCTCGCTGCTCCCAGCTTGTGAGCAAAGCGATAGAGGAAGGGGGTGGCAGCCATCGAGAGTGTCACTGCGCTGATCACTAGACTGGTCAGTGTCTGATCAAAGATGCCCGCGGCCATACCGGCGGTCAACAGGACGAAGTCGAACTCGCCACCCTGTGCCAGCACCGCTGCCAGTGGCAGCGCCTCGGCCAGTTTGAGGCGTGCAGCCCGTCCGATTAGCGCGATTACCAGCACCTTGCCAAACATCAGGGCCAACGTTAGCCCGAGGACGGTGAGAGGGCGCTCCATCACCAGTGATACGTCGACTGACATGCCCACTGCCATGAAGAACAGCCCCAGCAGCAGTCCCTTGAAGGGGTTGATGTTGGCTTCCAGTTCGTGACGATAAACCGTATCGGCCAACAGTACCCCAGCGAGGAAGGCACCGAGTGCCATCGATAGGCCGACCCACTCCATCAGCAGGGCAGTGCCGATCACGACGAATAATGCGGCGGCGGTAAAGATCTCGTGAATTTCGCTGCGCGCCACCATCTTGAGCAAGCGCGGTACGACAAAGCGTCCGACGATAATTACGGCCGCCACCATACCAATACCCTTGATCACGCCTAACCAGCCGCTGCCGGTGCTCGAATCAAAGTTATCCGAGAATAATGGCAGTAGCGCCAGTAGAGGAATGACGGCGAGATCCTGGAAGAGCAGGATGGCAAAGGTTGATTGGCCGTGCGGAGTGGCGAGCTGGTGATTCTCACCAAGGACTTGCAGGGCAAAGGCGGTGGAGGACAGCGCCAGAATGAACCCGAGGAGTATCGATGACGTAAGAGACAGGTCTAGCCATAGTCCGACAGGGGTTAGCAGTGCGCCACACAACAGCATCTGTGCGCTACCGAGTCCGATCAGCTTGAGGCGCATGTCCCACAGTCGCTTGGGTTCAAGCTCTAACCCGATCATGAACAACAGCATGACGACGCCGAATTCAGCGAAATGCAGTACCTCACCGGGGTCAGAGATAAAGCCGATCAGCGATGGCCCTAGTAGTACCCCGATGGCCAGATACCCAAGGATAGATCCCAAACCAAGTCGCTGAAATAGCGGCACGGCAACCACCGCACAGCCCAGCAGCACGGCGCCTTCCAACAACATACTCATTTTCGCTTCCTTGTCCATCTGTAGGCCAGAAGTCGCAAATTGTCGCTGGCCTCCGTCGGGGTCGCAAGCGATATACCTGCTTGTTGGGCAACGAGGATGAACAGGATGTCTTGATTACCCTATCACCAGACACAAAAAGGCCCTCGCATTATGCGAGGGCCTTGGTGCAAATCTCGAGCGCTGGTACTGACATTTCAGAGCCGAGGTGCCAGGGCTGAGGTATCAGGCCTGCGGCATTAGCGCTTCGTCTTGCACATACTGATTGAACTCGGTGAAACCACCGATGTGATTCTGATCGACAAAGATCTGCGGCACGGTATCCACCGGCTTACCGATGGTCTTTTCCATGTCGGCCTTGCTGATGCCTTCGGCATGGATATCGATATAGCGATAGTCGAAATCATCGCGCTTGGCGGTGAGTTCTGCGGCGAGGTCCTTGGCGCGGACACAGAAAGGGCAACCCGGACGACCAAAAATGACTGCAAGCATGATGTTCTCCTGAATATCTCAGCACAGGTTAACGTGACTGGAAATGAGTTTCCGGCAAGGCCGGTGAATGATTCGTTGGTCGCTATTGTGCTTCAGCATCGCTGGGTTTGCCAATTGAGCGGTGCTACTGCAGCGATTGCGGGAATCAATCACCTGACTCATTCGTTGCTTGGGGCGTCTATTGATCAGCTGTCCAGCTGGGTGACTCCAATGCCTGGATCAGGCTTAACCCATCAGCAGAAGGTTGGCACCAAAGCCGCCGACCATTAGCAGGGCGAACAAAATCAAGGCCAGCAGGAAAGGCTTCATGCCGAGTGAACGCAGGCGATCGATGCGTGTTTCGACACCCAACCCAGCCATGGCCATGGTCAGCGCTACACTCCCCAGCGTCGACATGCTGGTATGCAGCGTGGCGGGAATTTCACCGGTGCTGTTGATGCCGGCCATGGCGATGAAGCCAAGCGCGAACCACGGGATGGTCATGCTACCGCCGGATTCGCGCTCGTCACCGTCGGTGCGGGCACGCATGGCCCACAATTTCGGAAGTAGCAGCAGGAAGGGCACCAGCATCATGACGCGCATCAGCTTGACGATCAGCGCGTTGGCGAGGGCATCCGGACCGACCGCTTCACCGGCGGCAACGACCTGTGCCACCTCGTGGATGGTGGAGCCGATATAGATCCCGAACAACCCTTCATGCATGCCCGTCATCGGATAGAGAAGCGGATAGACCAGCATGGCCAGTGAGCCGAACAGCACGACTGTGGCAACGGCCATCGCGGTAGCCGCTGGGCGCGCCTTGATCATGGACTCCGTCGCCAGGACTGCCGCAGCGCCACAGATGGCAGAGCCTGCGCTGGTCAGCAGGGCGGTATCGCGATCAAGTCCCAGCCAGCGAGTACCGATGAAGTAGCCGCTGCTCATGACGGCAGTAATGACCAGGATATCGAGAAAGACCACGCTCCAGCCAAGACCGAGAATCTGCTGCAGAGTAATGGACAGGCCGAACAGGATGATGCCGAGTCTCAGGAGCTTCTTGGTCGCGATATGCAGGCCAGGCGACAGCGTCTTGGCATGACGGCTGACGATAGGAAGGTTGCCGACCACAATGCCGCACAACAATGCGAAGACCAGCGGGCTGACACCGGTGGAGGCCAATGCCGGGATAGCATGCAGCGCCAGTCCGGCAAGTGTCAGACCGCCACACAGCGCAAGTCCAGGCACCATGCGGCGCAGCTGTTCAGAGATAGAGGGGGCGGTCAGGGTCTGTGCGTCCATGGACATTCTCCTTACAGGTATCAGCAGAAGTGCTGCGTATTGTTATCGTGTTGGCATGAGGCAGTGCGTGAGGCAGATGATGTGTGCTTAGTGCCTCTGGTTTGGTGATTAGTCTATCCAGGAATATCATTGACTGGTTAGTCGATTGTTCTTTTACTGCTTACCGGAAAAATCGATATGCAAATCCATATCACCCTACGTCAATTGCAGGTGTTCGTTGCCGTGACACGTCACGGGTCGGTAAGCGCTGCGGCGCGTGAGATCGGACTGTCACAATCGGCGGCGAGTCAGGCGCTTTCTGAGCTGGAGCGCCACCTGGATGTGCAGCTGTTTGAGCGTCTCGGCAGGCGCTTGGCATTGAATGCCAATGGGCGTCGTTTGCTGGCGCGTGCCGAGCAATTGCTTGAGCAGACACATGCGCTGGAGCTGGAAGCTCGTGAACCGGATCTTGAGGGGGGGAACTTGCGCGGTGAGCTGGAGATTGCGGCCAGTGCCACCATTGGCACCTGGCTTCTGCCGGGTCTGGCAGGCAATTTCATGCGTGAGCATCCGGGGACTGAACTCAACCTGCGTCTGCGCAATACGCATCAGGTGGTTGAGGCCGTGCTCAATTACGATGCCGAGCTGGGACTGATCGAGGGTGACTGCCATGCGCCGCGCCTGATGAGTCAGACCTGGCGCGAAGATGAGCTGGTGGTGGTCGCGCCACCGACGCATCCGCTGGCGCTGCGGAGTGAGCCTCTCGGTGATCAAGACCTGGCGACCGCTGACTGGATTCTGCGTGAGGCAGGGTCAGGGACGCGGGCCGTATTTGAGCGGGCGCTGCACGGGCGTATTGAGCGACTCAAGGTGCGTATGGAGCTAGGGCAGCATGAAGCGATCAAGCAGGCCGTCTTCGCCGGGCTCGGAATCGGCTGTCTGTCGCGCTTGTCGGTGGCCGCCGAGTTGGCCCGCGGCGAACTGGTCGTATTGCCGACACCGCAGCTCAATCTCAAGCGTCATTTTTCGATGTTGTGGCATCCGGAGCGTTATCGCAGTCCGCTATGGCAGGCCGTCAAAGTCTATCTGGAGGCTAGCCCTGGCTGAGTCTGTCTGCTGGTTAAGCTTATTCTGCTAGCCGAGCGCATCTCCTAGATAGTCTGCTAACATGAGTGCTTCCTAAAACTTGGTGTCCATAGAGGTGGTGATGAGCACAACGGTCGAGCTTTTTTATAATGAGAGTGACGCTCGTGCAGCCGCTCAAGTAGAAAGTAATGTTCTTCAGGAAGCCCCCCCTCTGGTCGTCCTGCATGGTCTGTTTGGCAGCGCAGATAACTGGCGTTCGCATATCAAGTCGTGGGCTGAGACACGGCGTGTGATCGCGGTAGACCTGCGTAACCATGGCCGCAGCCCACATGTTTCGGGCATGAGTTATTCGGAGCAGGCAGCTGATGTCATCGCCTTGCTTGATCGCCTCGAGATCGAGCAGTGCGATCTGCTGGGTCACTCGATGGGCGGCAAGGTCGCGATGCAAGTGGCACTTGACGCTCCTGAGCGCCTGCGTCGTCTTGTCGTCGCCGATATCGCGCCAGTGGCCTATGGCCACGGTCATGATGAGATATTTGCAGCCTTTGAGGCTGTGCGCGACGCGCATCCTGCATCACGCAAGGAGGCTGATGGCGTGATGGCACAGCATGTCGACACACCGGCCATTCGCCAATTCCTCGCGACCAATCTGGTGCGCCTCGAGGATGACAGTATGGGCTGGCGGGTCGGTCTGGATCAGATCGCGGCGGGTTACATGCAGATTGTCGAAGCACCGCAGGGAGCAGGGCCGGTCGAGCTACCGACATTGCTGCTGTGGGGCGCACGTTCCAACTACGTACAGCAGAATGGTATGGCAGTGATGCGTGAGCGTTTTCCGGCGCTGGAAGATGCTTCATTGGATGCTGGTCACTGGCTGCATGCTGAGCGTGCAGCGGAGTTTCAGCAGGCAGTGCTGGTGTTTCTTGATCGCGACTCACGCACTTGAGCAAGCCGTCATCACGACACCCGCGCCAGGTATCACATGGTGCTCCATCTCCCGTGACCACTCATGAGCGATTAGTGGTGGCGCTGGTCACTCTGTTGCAATTTGCCGTCATCATGGGCTTTACCATGGTGATGGCACTGGGGCCTGACTTCGCACAGTCATTGGGCATTCCGCTGGACCGGCTCGGCTACATCGTCGGTAGCTACCCGCTTGCGGCGGCTGTCGGGACGCTATTGTGGACACGGCATGCCGACCGTTTCGACCGCCGCTGGGCGGTGCTCGGTTTTCTGTTTGGCGCTGCGCTATGTCATCTGATTGCCAGTTTCGCGACCGGCTACGAGACGTTACTGGCGGCGCGTATGCTAGGAGGGCTGTTTGGCGGACCTGCCGCGGCGACGGCATTGGCTATCGTAATCGATGTCGTGCCTGGTATCCGGCGGGGACGTGCGATGGGCATGGTGATGGGCGCTTTCTCGGTCGCGTCAGTGCTTGGGCTGCCTTTTGCGCTGTGGCTATCGGAAGGCTTCGGCTGGCAGGCACCGTTTCGTGCGGTAGCGCTATTGGCGCTGCTGATATGTGGGTTGCTGGCCTGGATTCTGCCCCCGATTCGAGGTCATCTTGATAACCCGGAGACGCGCAATCGCAGTCGCAAGGGCACCACGATCATGGCGATTCTGGCCCAGCCAAATCATCGGCTCGGCCTGGCACTGATTGCCACGGCCATGTTCAGCAACTTCCTGGTCATTCCCAATCTGGCCAGTTATCTGTTGTTCAACCTGGACTTGCCGCGTGAAGACCTCGGTGGGCTCTACATGATTGGCGGCGGGCTTTCACTGGTTGGCATGCAGCTGACTGGCCGTCTGTGTGATCGCTACGGCAGTGTCTGGCCCGGCACCATTACCTGCCTGCTGACAGCGCTTGTCGGGTGGGCCTTCCTGCTGCATTCGCCCGGTCCGTCGTTGATCTGGATAGGTTTTGGGGCTTACATGCTGTTCTCCTCGGCGCGTCGAGTCGCTCAGAACACGCTCAATAGCTTCATTCCGGCCGACCATGAGCGCGCCGCCTTCACCAGCACTCAGAGTGCGGTACAGCATCTGAGTTCTGCTGCCGGTAGCTATCTCGGGGCGGGGTTATTGGTCAGTACGCCGAGTGGTGCGTTGGAAGGCATGCCCTTGCTGGTAGCCGTGCTGGTGGTGGCACTGATGATCCAGCCGCTGCAGATGGCCTGGTTGTCATGGCGTCTGGCGAAGAGCCCCAGCCAGGATGTGTAGCGTACGCTAGAATCAGTGATGCGACACACACGAGAAGCTCCACCCAAAAGCGCCCTGTCGGCATGCCGACAGGGCGCTTTTGCATTGGAATATCAATCTGGGCCTGAACCAGAGTATCAGACGCTCAGAGCATCAGGGCGCATTGACGTCGACGGCCAGGTGGCTGAGTGATTGACGTTGCTTGATCATGCCACGCTCAAACAGGAAGTTCTCGAAATCACGATAGCGTCCGGCATCCAGTGCCGCAGGACGCAGCGCAAAGCGCGGTAACGTGGCATACCAGGCCTTCTTGTTGAGCGGGGTGTCGAGCGCAGGGTCGGAGTCGCGGAACATCTCCCATGCCTTGTCAGGATGATTGATCATCCAGGCCGTCGCCTCGCCCACGGCTGCGAGGAAGGCGGCATATTGAGCGTGCTTGCGCGAGTAGCTGTCGCTATTGGCGACAAAGATCAGCTCGTCATAGGTCGGTACGCCTTCCTCTTCGATATAAAAGGCACGTCCCTTGACGCCTTCCTGTGCCATCTGGGCCAGCTCGAAATTACGGAAGGCGCCAGTGACAGCATCGACCTTACGGGTCAGCAATGATGGTGTCAGCGAGAAGTTGACGTTGGTCAGCGTGATGTCATCAAGGCTCAGCCCACTATGCTGAAGCATGGTGGAGAGCAGTACTTCTTCGACACCGCCGACGGAATAGCCGACCCGTTTGCCCTTGAGATCGGCAATCGACTTGATATCGCTATCGGCGCGCACGACCACTACGTTGAGCGGCGTGGCCACGAGAGTGCCGATGCGCACCAAGGGCAGGCCTTGATCCACCTGCAGGTGCAGTTGTGGCTGATAGCTGATGGCAATGTCGACACGCTCCGCGGCGGCAAGCTTGGGCGGCACGCTAGGGTCCGCCGGCGCGATCAGCTCTACCTCCAGGCCATGTTGCTTGAACAGCCCCAGCTCCTGCGCCAGCACCAGCGGGCCATGCCCCGGGTTGGTGTACCAATCCAGCATGACCTTGAGTGGTATCAGTGGCTTTTCCTGTGTGGGCGAGGCTTCATCAGTTGGTGTCTTGTCACCAGTCGCCTTGTCGCCCGCTGTGCTGCCCATTGCGGCTGCTTCTTTTGTCGCTGCTTTTTCGGTTGCTGAATTTTCTGCGCTCGTCTCTATTTTGGCGTCTTCGGAAGCCGCCTTGGACTCAGTGAGCGTCGTGGTGGTCTTGGCGGTATCTTCGACAGCATCTGCGGCAAATGCCACACCGGACAACGTGCCCAAGCAGAGCGAGGCAAACACTGCCGCAAGCGGTAATCGCAGCTGGCGTGCCAGTGCGCTGAGTCGGCGAGGCACCGATGACACATGAGACATGGCGGAGTTCCTTGTAATCACGAGGTATTGGGTCTGCCTTTCAATAGCGGGCAGAAGGACGTTATTGAGAACATCAGTAAAGCGCCGCTTCAGTTGAGGCGCGTCAGGCTGTCGCGATGCCAAGGCATCAGCTTGCGTAATAGGGCATCAATCGAGAAGTACAGTAGAAGCGAAAATGCGACCAGCACCAGCAGGGCGGCAAACATCAGGTCGATTTCCATGCGTGCGTTGGCATTGAGCATCAGATAGCCCAGCCCTTGGCTGGCGCCGGCCCATTCACCGATGATGGCGCCAATGGGGGCTGCAGTTGCTGCCATGCGCATGCCAGAGGCGAGCGATGGCAAAGCGGCCGGTAGCTGAATATGGATCAACAGCCGCCACGGACTCGCGCCTAGCGTCTGTGCAAGGTCCAACCAGCCTTGTCGTGTCTGACGCAGACCGTCATAGCCGGTAGAAGCGACGGGGAAGTAGATGATCAACGTTGCCATCACGACTTTGGACAGCATGTCGTAGCCTAGCCACAGCACTAATAGCGGTGCGATGGCGAATAGCGGGATGACCTGGCTGATCAACAGCATCGGCAATAGAGTGCGGCGCAAGCGTGGGATGAAGGCGAGTGCCAACGCCGTGCCCAGGCCGAGCAGGATGCCCAATACCAGGCCGGCCAGAATCTCGGTAAAGGTAATGCCAGCATGATGGGCAAGCGAGGGTGCCTGGTGGATCAGTGCCTCCGCCACTGCACGAGGAGCCGGCAGAATATAGGGCGGGACTTCAGTGATGACGATGACCAACTGCCAGAGGCCTAATAATACGCAAGTGCTGATCAGTAGATGGCGCAGTGCATGCAGGCGCTTCATGCATTCACCTCCGCTGCGGCCGGAATGAAGGCCTCATTCGGGTCCCGCAGTCGCGCGATCAACTCGGCCTGTGCTTGTTGCAAGGCGGGTGTATCGAGAGGCACTGGCCGCGGTGGTGATAGTCCGGGCAGGCGATCGAGCACAGCGCCGTAGCCTTCGCGTGCGTCTGGGCGTAGCACTAGTAATTGGTCTGCCAGACGCAGCGCTTCCAGCGGGTCATGCGTGACCATCAATACGGTACGCCCGTCGAGCAGACGGCTGGCAAGATCGTGCAGCTCCAGGCGTGTGATGGCATCCACCGCAGAAAAGGGCTCGTCCATCATGACGACCGGTGCTTCCTGATAAAGGGTGCGTGCTAGCGCGACTCGCTGGCGCTGGCCGCCGGAAAGGGCATCCGGCCAAGAGTGCTCACGTCCCTCTAATCCCACTGCGGACAGCAGCTCCCGTGCACGGGCGACGTTGCGTGGCCGCCGATGAAGGTCATCGCCCAGACATAGATTGTCCAGTACACGCCGCCAGGGAAGCAGCAGGTCTTGCTGAGCCATCCAGGAGATACGCCCTACCAGAGGGCGACCATCATCAGTGTGCAGCTCAAGCTGATGATGGTCCGGCATCTCGAGCCCTGCCAACAGTCGCAGCAGTGAACTCTTGCCACAACCGGAGCGTCCGAGCAGCGCTGTCCAGCTGCCAGCGTCCAGACGAGCTGTCAGGTCGCGGAATAGCGTATGGCCGGCGTAGTCAATGCGAGCATTATTGAGGGTGAGTCCCAGCGACACGATATTGTCCGAGGTCAGGCGGCGTGCCGGCAGGAGGGAGCGCACGGGAGACCTGTCTCGCAATATCAGGTATCCGGGATTCCCTCCGCCGGTATCAACCGGATCAGGTTCCAGGGGTTGCCGTGTTGCGTCTTGACCGCAGTGGCTCTCAGCCCGTTATCGGGCACCCCCATCCAGCGCACAGTGTAACGCCACCGCCTTGTCGGTTGCATCCCTGCCATCGTCGGGAGGGTAGGTCGTTCAAGTCACTGTCCTGTCAGAAAGTATTGTCGTGCCACGCCCGTGCTATGCCGAATGGCATTCAGTTGGGTATGCTGTTGGATATGTTGCTTGCGCCCCTCTGTGATTGGAGATCGCCATGCCTGACACTTCGGATCTCTCGAGTTGTTCTCATTACCCTGTGCCCCCGCAACGACCTGCCGCACCGCCAGAGTCTCTCCCTCGTGGTTGGCCCGAAGAAGCATTGACGCGCAGGCTGTCAATTTATCTCGGTCAATCGCTTGAGCCCCTGGCGTTGGCATGGCCCGACAGTGCCAACTGGCTGTGGCGTCAACGCGGCGGCACGCCCGGCATTATCAAACTGGCGCGTACCGGGCCCGATAACGATCCCTTCTGGCGTGCCATGCGTGGCGTATTTGGCGCTGATCGCTGGCGTGAGCCCGAAGCGCTGACGCGTCTCGCCAGTGCGTTACCGGCACGTTTGCCGCTGCCACCATTGCCACTGACCTATCTCGGGCGTCTCGATGGCGCACCGATCTGGCATCTGCCATGGTCCAGTGGGCAGCCCAGCGATCTCAGCGCTACCTTTTGTGAGCTGCTTGGTGATCAACTGGGACGCTTGCACCAAGATACGGTCTCGGGCTTTGGTCAACCGCTGGCACAGCCAATGCCGTTGTTGTACTGGAATACACGTGTCACTCGCTTCCTCGAGCAGCATCCACGCCGTGCAGAGCTCGGCGATGTGTTGGCACGTACCTTTAGCCAACCGAGTCGAGCAGTCTGGAGTCTGCCAGACATGCGCGCTGATCAATATCTGTGTTCCGCCACCGGTTGGGTGTGGAGCGACTGGGAGGCACTCGTGTGGGCGCCGATCGAATTCGACTGGGCTTTGATCGAAGTGCTATTGGAGACATCCGCTCAGCGTCAGGCGTTCATGGCCGGCTACTCTCGGCATGGCCGCATGGTCGACATTGATGGGCAGCGTGGGCTGTGTCGTGCGCTGTTGTGGGCGATGGAGGCATTTGGCCCGATTCCGTTTACAACGTTGGCGGCAGCACCGGCCTGGGTCTCTCCACGCAGCCTACCTTGAGCTCAGTGCGAGGGGCGATAGCCGCAAGTACATGAATGGCAGAGAAATTTCTCTGCAACCCCGCTCTCGACATGGAATACTGTCTGTGAGTCGTCGCGGACGTCACTCGAGATCTGGTGTAGGGCATGGCGGGGGAGAAAACGTGGTAGAGAACCTTAATTATTACTTTTTATTAGCAGGGATGCTGATTGCGCTGAGCGTATTGGCCAGTCGCGTGTCAGCGCGTCTTGGTACGCCGTTGCTGTTGCTGTTTCTCGGTCTTGGCATGCTGGCTGGTGAGGATGGTGTACTGGGCATCCAGTTTGACGATGCCTCGACAGCCTACCTGATCGGCAACCTTGCTCTGGCATTGATTTTGCTCGATGGCGGCTTGCGTACTCGCCTCTCTACCTTCCGTGCTGGCTTGAGGCCTGCGCTCTGCCTTGCCACCTTTGGTGTCTTCATTACCAGCGGCCTGGTGGGCCTGCTGGCCATGTGGCTGTTTGATCTCACGTTGATCGAGGGCTTGCTGGTCGGTGCGATTGTCGGTTCGACTGATGCCGCCGCCGTTTTCTCGCTGCTCGGCGGACAAAGCGTTCACCTCAATGAGCGTGTCGGTGCCACGCTTGAAATCGAGTCTGGTACTAACGACCCGATGGCCATCTTCCTGACTATTACTCTGGCGGAAATTCTCACCGGACAACTGACAGGGGTGGCAGCTGGCGTAGTGAGCTTCCTGCTGCAGTTTGGTGTCGGGGCTGGCATGGGGCTGGCTGGAGGCTGGTTGATTTCCCGCTTGATGCGTTACCTGGATCTGGCCCCCGGACTCTATTCGCTATTGGCTCTGGCACTGGGGCTGAGCCTGTTCGCGACCACCAATGAGATGGGCGGCAGCGGTTTTCTGGCCATCTATCTGTGTGGCTTGATGATTGGTAATCATCCTGGGCGTCATCTCGAACATATCCTGCCGGTACATGATGGTCTGGCGCATCTGTCGCAAATTGTCCTGTTCCTCATGTTGGGACTGTTGGTCTCGCCATCGACCATGCTGCACTTTGCTTTGCCTGCAGCAGCCTTGAGCTTCGCGCTGATTCTGGTGGTGCGCCCGCTGGCGGTGATTATCTGTCTCAAGCCATTTTTCCGCTTCCGGTGGCGAGAGCTGTGGTTCATCAGTTGGGTAGGATTGAGAGGAGCGGTACCTATCGTGCTGGCCATTTTCCCGGTGATCACTGGCGTCGAGAATGCGGCTGTCTATTTCAATGTCGCGTTCTTCGTCGTGATTATCTCGCTTCTGGTACAGGGTTCATCGCTGGCACCAATGGCGCGTCGGCTCAAGGTGATTGTACCGCCCGGCGCTCAACCTAGTCGGCGTAATCTACTGGGTATCATGCCGGTCAATGATTACGAGATGCTGGTCTACCGTGTCGATAACACGGCACTCGAAGGTGTCGCATTACGCATGCTGCGTTTTCCCTCCGGTGCCAAGGTGGGGGCGCTATTTCGTTCCAAGGTGCTGATACATCCCAAGGGAAGCACCTGCCTGCATCAGCAGGATGTGCTGTGCGTCGTCGGACGTTCCTGCGATGTGCCGAGCCTCAATCGCATGTTCAATGGCGAGAGCCTACAGCATGAGCAGCGTGCTTTTTTCGGCACATTCACGCTTGAAGGGGGGGCCAGCATGCAAGATATCGCTGATGTTTACGGCCTGACCCTCTCTCAGGGTGAGCAGCAGCTGACGATTGGCGAATTCATCACGCGTCGTGTTGGTGGTGTGCCGGTCGTCGGTGATGATGTCGATTGGCATGGTATTCACTGGGTGGTGAATGAGGTTGCAGGTAACCGCATCACCAAAGTGGGGCTGCGCCTGCACTGATGAGTACTGCAAGGGGCCGTTAGAAAAAGGGGAGTGCGTGTAATGCACTGGTCACCTTTCGACTGAGGAATATCGTACTCTGGTTGTGTCAGGCTAATGTGTGCATGACAGAGATTGGCCACCGATTGTGGTCAGTGGCTCAGGAGTCGATCTCATGGCCAGTCCACATCCGCACCTCGCGCGTTTTTTGATGCGCTTTGAACACTTCCCGACCGGCCTGACGCCGGACGAGAAAACCTTTCATGCCACGTTCAATGTGGTGTATACGCTGGCGGTCGCCTGCCATCTTTTCTATGCCATCATGATGCTATGGCTGGGGGAGATGGGTATTTTGGCGCTGAATCTTGCGATGCTCGTTGTCGATCTTGTGTGCCTGCAGTTGCATCGTGCGCGTCGTGAAGTCTTGGCAGCCAATCTTCTTGCCTTGGGTACCTGTGCCCAGATCAGCTTTTCTCTGCGCTATTTCGGTCCTGAAGCGGGTTTTGATTATTTCTACTTCGGTGCGCTGCTGTGCATCTACTGCATCCGCACATCCTTCATGCGCCGTGTGATGCTGTGTGCGGCTTGCCTGTGCATGCCACTGGCAGCCTACGTTGTATTGATGTTGGAAGGGGCGATCAATCCGCTGTCGGCAGGCTGGGCGCTCACTTTCCGTGTCATCAACCTCTGCGTGCTGACTATCTTCTTTACGCTAGTGCTGGTGCAGATGGGGTGGTCATCTGATCGTCTGCGGCAGCGTTTCGAATCAGGCGTGCGTTTTGATGAGTTAACCGGCGCGCTGAGCCGTAGTGAGCTGATCGAGAAGGGACGTGGCATGTTGGCCGATATTGGCCCGATGAGCGTGATGATGGTCGATGTGGATCATCTGAGTCTCATCAACGAGACCTGGGGGCGGCAAGCGGGAGATCAGGTACTGAAAGAGTTGGTCAGGCGGATGCGTAGCATCTTGCGCAATGAAGACCTCGTGGGGCGCTACGGAGGGGAGGAGTTCGTGCTGCTATGCCCTAACTTGCATGGTAAACGAGCTGACCAGGTCGCGGAGCGGCTGTGCAAGGGAGTCTCGGCACTGCCTTTCGTGATCAATGATGGCATTAGTAGCCTGGACGTCAGTCTGTCGATTGGCGTGGCATTGCGTCAGTCTGGCGATAAGGACCTTGAGGCGCTGATTGCCAAGGCGGACGTCAACTTGTTCCGCGCCAAACATGAGGGTTGCAATCAGTTTGTCAGCGACAATCAGCTAGGGCCGGTGTTAGGGCCCGGTGTGGCGGGGGTTATATGAGCTCAGTGAATACTGAGCTCATGATTTTCACTTAGCGCTTGTTCGATTGATGTCGACGACCCTTATGAGCTTTTGAAGGAGCATACGCGGCATTTGAATCAGGCACGGATAAGGTCGGCTCAAAGCCTTCAATCACTTTGCGTGTAACGAAATAGCCTAAATGCTGCTCGATGGCGCAGAGGTTTCGGAAATCATCACGCGAGACAAGTGATATGGCTTCACCTACCGCGCCAGCGCGCCCGGTACGGCCAATACGGTGTACGTAATCTTCCGCTTCGTCGGGCAAGTCGTAGTTGATCACTCGCTCCAGGTCATCAATGTCAATGCCGCGTGCAGCAATGCCTGTCGCTACCAGAAACTGAATCTTTCCGTCCTTGAAGTCTGTCAGCAGTTGTTCACGAACGGCCTGGCTACGGCCACTATGAAAAGACTCAGCGGCAATGTCGCGCTTTTCCAGCTGGCTGACCAGCTTGGCCGCACCCCGTTTGGTTTCGATGAAGATCAGCGCTTGTTGCCAGTTGTTCTCGTGAATCAAGTGGCTGAGCAGCGAAGACTTGAATTCCTTGTCGACGGTAATCAGGTGCTGCTCAATTTCTGGGACCGTGACATTTTCAGGTGTGATTGAAATCTCGACGGCGTCCGTGACGGCCGTTCTTGCCAGGAAGCGTACTTGCTCAGACAAGGTTGCCGAGAATAACAAGTTCTGACGTTCTGACGGCAGCTTCTCGACAATCTTGTTGATGTCGCTGATGAAGCCCATGTCCAGCATGCGGTCAGCTTCATCAATGACGAGAATGCGTGTTTCATCAAAGTGAATGGCGCGACGGGTTTGCATATCCAATAAGCGCCCTGGCGTTGCTACCAGAATATCAACACCTTCAATCAAGCGTTGTTTCTGAGGCTCAATGTCGACACCGCCGTACATCGCCATGGAGCTGATATCGAGGTGTCTGGCATAGTGCTGGACGTTCTCTTCAACTTGGATCGCTAGCTCACGTGTTGGCGTCAAGATGATTGCATGCACGCGTTTTGCACGCACCGCTGGGGCATCAATCAGCTTTTGCAAGATAGGTAGTACAAAACTGGCTGTCTTGCCGGTGCCTGTCTGCGCTGCTGCAATGACATTCTTGCCTGCCAATACCACTGGAATCGCTTTCTCCTGGATAGGCGTCGGCGTTAGGTAACCTTGCTCAGTGACAGATCGTACAATCGGATCGCTTAATCCAAGGGTTGCAAAGGACATTTTTTCTCTACTTGTAAAGTGTGAAGTGGTTTGGAGAAGTTGATTTTAATATTAGAGGATATAGAAGGCTGATGTGCATGTGTCGGAAGGCAATCACTATAGCGCATGGTGCATGACAGGCATCATGAGGTGCTGTGGGGAGGGCGCAAGCTGAGACATTGCGTCAGCGTGCAACCTGAGTCTTTAAAGCGGGGGCCTTTTAAGCAAGACTCTATAAAGCTAGAGCCAGAGCCAGAGCCAGAGCCAGAGCCAGAGCCAGAGCCAGAGCCAGAGCCAGAGCCAGAGCCAGAGCCAGAGCCAGAATGCGGATTCGCCAAGGCAAGCGTCTGCCACATGAGGTCTGGTGGAGAACTGACATAAGAAAAGGCCCGCTCACAGAGTGAACGGGCCTTTTCAAGATCTAGGTGGTGGAGGGACAGGGATTCGAACCCTGGGTAGGTGTTACCCTACGTCGGTTTTCAAGACCGGTGCATTCAACCGCTCTGCCACCCCTCCAACTCACGGAGCAAAATACTACCGAAGTTGGTGAGAATTGCAAGTGCTTCATGATGATTCGTGTCAGAAAAGCTATCACTGGCAGCTACTTGCACCTTGTAACAATCAAGATCGCTTTCTTTACGGCATGAAAAAAGCCCGCTCACCAAGTGAACGGGCTTTTCAGAAGCTGGGTGGTGGAGGGACAGGGATTCGAACCCTGGGTAGGTGTTACCCTACGTCGGTTTTCAAGACCGGTGCATTCAACCGCTCTGCCACCCCTCCAACTCACGAGATCAAATACTACGGATTTTTCAGTCGGGGTCAAGGGGTTAGCGTAAAAATCCTTGTCGTTCAGGTGCTTGAAAGGTTATCTCTGCAATACTGAGCGTCGAGACTGACGCTGTAGTTGCCTTTTATGCGTTTAGCGGTTGCATGAATCGGCTTTTCATCGTCGTGTCTCTTGATTAGGCAACCCCCTAAGGGCATGCTGGGTCAATTCGATGAATCCATCGTAGCAACGTGAGGATAGACACCATGGCTAACAGCTCCTGGCAGGTTTCGCAGGATACCGCGAGCCGTTCCCTCAGTACCCACAAGGTACTGCGTAATACCTACATGATGCTGGCGCTGACGCTATTGTTCTCTGCGCTTACCGCAGGTGTGGCAATGAGCATGGGCGTCGGCCGCATGAACATCTTCGTGCTGCTGATCGGGGCCTATGGCCTCATGTTCCTGGTGCACAAGACAGCTAACTCGACTGCCGGCATCTTCGCGACCTTCGCCTTCACCGGCTTCATGGGCTTCACCATCGGCCCGGTGCTCAACGCCTACATGAGCTTGCCCAATGGTGCACAGCTGGTCATGACGGCGCTCGGCATGACAGGTATCACCTTCGCGGGCCTGTCAGCGGTTGCGTTGGTCACGCGCAAGGACTTCTCGTTCCTGAGCAATTTCCTGTTTGCAGGCGCCATCGTGCTGATCTTGGCGATGCTGGCGGCGATGATCTTCAATATCAGTGGCTTGGCCCTCGCGGTTTCCGCTGGCTTTGTACTGTTCGCCTCAGCGGCGATTCTGTTTGAGACCAGTCAGATCATCCACGGCGGGCAGACCAACTATCTGCTGGCCACGGTGAGCCTGTATGTGTCGATCTACAACATGTTCATCAGCTTGTTGGCATTGTTGGGCTTTGCGTCTTCCGATGATTGATTCTGGCACGCGCTGATTGCCTGTTTGACAACCCCGCTTCGGCGGGGTTGTTTGCGTCTGGAGATTGGCTTTCTCTCGTCGTGGCAAGCGTCTGACAGTGGTGATCACACACGTTAGAATACCTATCTCCATGAGCAGCCCAGTCGAGGTCTTCATGCGTTATGCTCTGGCCGTTTATGGCGGTCCTTATAGTCAGCAGGCTAGTCACTCCGCACTGCGTTTTGCCGAGGCACTGTTAGCGCGCGGACATCAGCTGACCACCGTGTTTTTCTATCATGATGGTGTATACAACGCGGCTTCGATGATGGCCCCGCCACAGGACGAACCGCATCTGCGTGATCGCTGGCTTGGCCTTGCTGCGCAGGGTGAAACGCGCTTGCAGGTGTGTGTTGCAGCAGCGCTGCGACGAGGTTTGCTCGATGAGCGCGAAGCCACGCGTCATGGTAAGCAGGGTTATACGCTGGAGGCGCCTTTCGAGCTGACAGGGCTTGGGCAGCTGGTCGAGGCCACGCTTGAAAACGATCATCTGATCACCTTTGCCTGAGGCGAGAAGGCGTTACGGGACAAGGTGTGGATGACACGATATGAGCGACAAGACATATGAGTGATGAGATGGGCATTGTGAGCCCTGGGGAGTCTTTGGCACCTGGTGAGCTGCTGGTGATTCTGCGTCATGCGCCGCATGGCAGCAGCTGGCTGCGTGAAGGGCTTGAGGCAGCCATGGTCGCTGCCGCCTTCGGGCGTGAAGTCGGGTTGTTGTTTACTGGGGAGGGTGTTCTGGCCCTGTTGGAGGGACAACAGGCCGGAGCACTGGGGCAGAAGGGGAGTGATAATCTGCTGGCAGCATTGGAAATGTATGATGTTGAGCGCTGCTATGTCGATGCTGCGGCGCTAGAGCGGCGTGGGTTGAGTGAAAATGATGTCTCTCTCCTGCCAGTGACGGTGCTGGCACATGCCGATGTAGTGGCACTGACGCAATGCTTCTCACGTGTGCTCAGTTTCTGACATTTTTACGATGCTGTTGGCTGATATGCTTCTTGGGATGTCAGCAGCGTATGCAGGGAGAATCATATGGATAATGTCGTGAATAACTGCATGAATCTTCACCTGCTCAATCGTTCGCCGTTTTCCAGTCGTGTTTATGAAGATGTGCTCAATGCCATGGGCTCCGAAGATCAGCTGTTGCTGATTGAAGACGGTGTCAATGGTGCGCTCAGCAGTGCGGGGCATTATCTGGCCGGACTGGAAGGTCGCTTGTTTGCCTTGCGTGAAGATCTCGAGTCACGTGGCCTGTCGGGACGTTGTAGCGAGAGCGTGATCGTGGTGGACGTGGATGGCTTCGTCGCGCTGACCGAGGCTGCGGACAAGACGATCTCCTGGTTCTGAGCGGCGCGATGTGTCACGCCAGCCGGACAGGCATGCCGCATGTCATTTCTTGAGTGGAACGAATCATCAGGATGAGCAATGGCCAGCAGTGAAACGGTACATACGCTTTCTCTCGACGGGCGTGAGATCGGTCTGGATGCCGAGGGGTATCTGGTGGATCTCGAGGACTGGAGCCCCGCGCTGGCCGAGCGGCTGGCTGCGGAAGAAGGCCGTGAGTTGACTCCTGAACACTGGGAGGTGATCGAGGTATTGCGCGATTTCTACCAACGTTTTTCGTTATCGCCAGCGATGCGTCCGTTGACCAAGGCCATGACTCAGCGCTTTGGCGCTGACAAGGGGCGCTCATTACACCTGATGCGGTTATTTCCGGATAGTCCGCCGAAGGTAGGGGCGCGCATTGCTGGCTTGCCTAAACCGACCAATTGCCTGTAACTGTTGATCAGCAAAGGCGGTATTGGTCAGAGCGGTGCGATGAGCTGAACGCGTGAGACCCGCTATCGATGGCGACGCGCGACGTTGTCTGCGTTATTATTCGTGACAGCGATGTATCTGTGGCTTTCGAGCCATTGGGTGCCTCAGGTTCCGCGACCATGTCGCGTGGACATTTGAATTCAGGGCGAACAAGAGTCGACTTGCATGGGAAGAGCATTCCAAAACCGTAAAGAATCGATGGCGCGTACTTCACTCAACAAGGCGCGCGTGTATTCACGTTATGGTCGCGAGATTTACGTCTCGGCCAAGAGCGGTGGGCTCGATCCCAACGGTAATCTCAGTCTGCGTCGTCTGATCGAGAAGGCCAAGAAAGACCAGGTGCCGACCCACGTCATCGAGAAGGCCATCGACAAGGCCAAAGGCACTGGTGGTGAAGACTTTACGCTGGCGCGCTATGAAGGTTTCGGGCCGGGCAATGTCATGGTCATCGTCGATTGCCTGACCGACAACAACAACCGTACCTTCGGGGAAGTGCGTACCTGCTTCAACAAGGGCAAGGGCAAGTTGGGCGCCCAGGGCTCGGTCTCGCACATGTTCGATCACCGCGCCATCCTGTCCTTCAAGGGCGCGGAAGACGACGAGGAGAAGGTGCTCGAGGCACTGATGGAAGCTGACGTCGATGTCAGCGACATCGAACTCGATGACGGCATCATCACTGTACTGACGCCGACCACCGAGCACTTCAAGGCCAAGGGCGCACTGACCGACCTCTTCGGTGAAGATCTCGATTTTGAAGTCGATGAGATCAGCTTCATCCCGCAGATTCACACCGAGATCAGCGGTGAAGACGCCGAGCTGCTCAACAAGATGCTCGAGATGCTGGACGACTGCGAAGACGTGCAGCAGGTCCATCACAATGGCGAGTTCGTCTGACGGAGCTGTGCATCAAGGCAGATCTCGTGGCATGAGCCATTGAGACGATAGCCCGCAAGGCCCCGCCGGTGTCCACCGGCGGGGCCTTTTCATGTCCGCTCCCTCAAGAAAGCGGTGCGAGATCGTCGCAAGAGCAGCACGAGGAAAGTGTGAAAGCAGTGCAGAGCAAGCCACCGTCACGACGACTGGCTCAGCAGTGAGCGTGATGCTGGGCATGCGGGTCCGTCTCGCGTGGGTCGGCCATGCCTCCCTTGATGCCACGCTTCACCAGCCAGACATTGACGGGCCAGGCGGCGAGCAGGCCGAGGCTCAGCGAGATGACCATCGAATTCCAGAACAGGGCGTCATGCATGCCTGAACTGCCTCCCAGCCACAGGTCGACCGAGATGGCCACCAGCTCCATGACGAAGATCGAGGCGGTCTCGCTTCTGAACGCATCCTGGATGACCTTGCGCTTGTCATCGCTGCCGGCCTGAAGCATCGGGCCGACGGTCAGCAGGAAGCCGAACAGGTAGGCGAAGAGGAAGGTGATGATCGCCGTCGCGAAGTTGCCCAGTGCCAGCAGACCCACCGCTAGCACAACCCCCACGAATTCCCCGAGTCCGCAGCCCGAATAGCAGTGCGCGACGCTCCTCAGTCCCTTGCGTGCATCACTGTTGTCTGCGATCTGGCGGCGTCCGGCGAAGCGATAGACGAGAAGGCCCACTATCCCGGAATATAGAGTGGTCAGCCCCCAGACCCACTTCATCATCGGCGCCAGGTGAGCATTGCTGGAGGTCAGGTCCCGGAGTACCCAGACCAGTGACGGCACCATGAGCAGTAACCAGCCGAGAAACAGACTCCAGTCGGAAAGTAGATCACGTAGCGCGGATTGCATGAGTCCTCCTGTCGTATCGGGTATTCTGATGGTATTGCATGGATGACATGGCGCTGTTGTCCTGGTGTTGATGGCCCGGCGCTGATGTCAGCGAGTCAATATCAGGGCATTCAGTGATACCTGATGGACAAGACGCGAGAGATCAAGGGGGCACAAACGCAACGTACCGGTGCGATAACATGTCAGATGGTGCCTTTCATGGCTTGTTAACCTTCGCTTAAGCCTCCATCGTTGATGATGAGCCTCCGTTGATGTGGGCTACCCTCTTCTTGCCAAGGAATCACGATGTCCAGACACACTGTCTTACCTTTCTCGCGTACCGCACGTACTCTCATGGGCGCGACCAGTCTCGGCTTGCTGGCAGGCGTGATGCTGATAAGTGCACCCGCGCAAGCCAGTGAAGCAAAGGCCGATGGCGGCAAGGTCTTCGGCTGGGTGGAAAAAGCGACCATTGAGCCATGGGGCGCGATGGTAAAGGCAAAATTGGACAGTGGGGCGCTGACATCCTCGATGCATGCCGAGAATATCGAGACCTTCGAACGTGATGATGAGGAATGGGTACGTTTTGACGTCGAGGTCGAGGATGAAGCGACGGGTGATCAGGACGAGAAGTCCTTCGAGCGCCCGCTGTATCGTGATTTGACGGTCTCTGGCGCGGGTGGGCGGGACAAGCGCCCGGTGGTGCTGATGACGCTATGCATGGGCGGCGAGCGTTATGAAGAACAGTTCAGCCTGCGTGATCGTGACGGCATGAATTATCCTGTGCTGTTGGGGCGCCGTACCATTCAGAGTCTTGGACTGTTGGATGTACGCAAGACTTTCCAGACCACTCCCAACTGTAGTGATGATGCGCCGCTGCATCGCTATGAAGATAAAGAATATTCCGACAAGATTGGTGCCGCCTCGTAGTCGAAATCGAGTAGCTCGCATTGGGTTCACGAAAAAAGGTAAGCGATTAGCTGATTTAGAAGGGGGGCGTATTTCAGACACTACGACCAGACCGACGCTCAAGGTCTATTACGATGCCAGCTGCCCCGTCTGTCGGCGTGAACGTGCCCGTTATGAGCGCCTGACGCGCCAAGACTCGAGTGTGGAATGGTGGGATGCCACCGATCACGCCCGCTATCTGGAAGCACGGGGTATCTCGCTTCAGCAGGCGTTGTTGTCATTGCATGTCGAGACGGCTGTCGGCCAGATTGAAGACGGTATGCCTGCCTATCGTTTGCTGCTGGCTCGTATCCCTGGCATGTCGCCGCTTGGTTGGCTGATCACTCGTCCTCTGATCCAGCCGCTGCTGACCCGTTATTACGATGCCTGGGTGCGGCGGCGGCTGTGCAACGATGGTCGCTTGGAACGTGATGAGAGGTCATGATGGTCACTTGTGGCAGGCGTTAATGTCCTTCCGTTTTCCATCAGGTGATTTTAATATGCAAATGCTAATAGTTTTCGTTAAGATGTGAGGCAACGTCCGTCTCTTCACGTCTGCGAGCCCCCCGATGATCGACGCGCTTTCTCCACTCTACTCCGGCCCTCTGGCGGCCTATCGTGATCTCATCACGTCTTGCGCTCGCGTACAGGCGGATGAAGCACAGTCTCTGGACGGATTGATTCCTGCGCGCGAAGTGCTGAGCCCCGGTTGGCTTTCGGCCTGTATCGCTGCACATGGCATGCAGTACGAGGGGCAGCAGGGCGCGGAGGCGCCGGATGAACGCGCACTGCTATCACAGTGGTCGAAATATCTGTTGTCCTCGATGGTGTCGTTGCCACTGGCTGCAAATTTACTGTTGGATCATCAGCTACCGCTGGAGCTTCGCCATCTGTCCTTGCGTTTGGGGGACAACGGCGTCGTCACTCAGCTGGTACTGGACGATGCTGCCGGCCAGGGCGAAAGCCTCACACCAGCCATCATGGCGGCGGGAATTGATGAGCTTGCCATGCTGGAAGCGCGCTTTGGGCATTATCTCGCTCAGCTTGAGGCCGTCATTGCACGGCTAGTGCCGCACACCTCATTGGGGGCCAAGGTGTTCTGGAGTAACGCAGCCCATTACTTCGTGTATGTTGTCGGGATGATGGAAGAGCAGGGCTGGGCGCAGCAGGCAGCACCGGCCCGTCAGTTGATGGCGACCCGTGTGCTGGCGGATGGCCGTCGCAATCCGCTTTATCAGCCAGTCAGTACCGTCATGGACCGGCATGGCGAGCGGCACACGCCGCGCAAGGTCTGCTGCGTACGTTATCGCATCGAGTGCCTCGGATACTGCGGTAACTGCCCCTTGTCGATCGAACGTCCCATCGCCAGCCGTAGCGCTGCACGTCGTACGGATACCGCCCAGGGCAAGCCCGGGCGTGCTTTGATGATCTGCAGCGATCTCTCTTGAGCCACATCCTTGAGTCACCCCTGATTTTATTGAACCGAGCGATGGCAATGGCTGGCTCTGGTAATATGGCCGGCCATTGCCATCGCTCGGAATCCTGTCATGCGCTCGCCCCCCCGTCGTTCTCCCACTACTTCTGCTACTGATCATTCTGGTGTTCAGCCCGCAAAGTCTGGTGATGGCTCATCACAAGCGCGCAAGCAGACAGCAATCAAGGGAAAGCAGGCTGTCGTGAAAGGCGAGCTACACCCACGTAATCCGCATCGTGGACGCTATGACATGGCCGCGCTTGTCAGCGCCAGCCCGGCGTTGGCTCCCTTCGTTATCCAGACGCCAGCAGGCAGTGACTCGATCAGTTTCTCTGATCCACTCGCAGTCAAGGCGCTCAATCGCGCCTTGTTGGCTCACTATTACGACATCGCGCACTGGGATATTCCGGCGGGCTATCTGTGTCCACCGATTCCCGGCCGTGCTGATTATCTGCATTACCTGACAGACCTGCTGGTTGAAGCTAATGCTGGCATATTGCCTGAGGGTGGGCGGGTCAAGGCGCTGGATATTGGTGTCGGTGCCAATGTCATCTATCCGCTGCTGGGGAATCGCAGCTTTGGCTGGCAGATGGTCGGCAGTGATGTCAGTGTGCAAGCCATCGAGTCAGCACGTCAGACCGTGAGCGCCAATCCTCTTGTGCATGGCCAGATTGAACTGCGCCTGCAGGCGAATCAACAGCGCCACTTCACGGGTATCTGGGCGCAAGATGAGCGCTTCGATCTTGTGTTGTGCAATCCGCCATTCCACGCCAGCGAAGCTGATATGGCGCGTGAGGCCGAGCGTAAGTGGCGTGGTCTGGACAAGTCACGCCAACAGCGAGGCGCAAAAGGGAGTAAGCGTGGTCAACGTGGGCGCGCAAACACTGATCGCCACGCCTCTCGGAGCGTCTCTCCGGGCGCGGCACCAGCGCTCAACTTTGCCGGTCAGGCTGCCGAGCTGTGGTGTCCAGGCGGCGAGGAGGCCTTTGTCACACGCATGATAGAGGAGAGCTGTGGCTTCTCTCGACAGTGTCTGTGGTTCAGCTCGCTGGTAGCACATTCGGCCAGCTTGCCCGCGATCAAACGAGCTCTGGCGAACAGTGGCGCGAGTGAGGTGAAAGTGATCGAGATGTCTCAAGGGCAGAAAATAAGCCGTTTCGTCGCCTGGAGCTTTCATTCCTTGGCTCAGCGTCGCGAGTGGGCAGCTGAGCACTGGCAGAAAGAGAGTGCGCATGGCTGAAAGACAAGCCAGGTAAGCGCTGTCCGTCATTCTCTGTGATATTAACGTTCGCTATATATAAAACGCCCTGTCGGTGATTCCGACGGGGCGTTTTATATTGCCATGAAGATGAACCATCGTCGGTGGAGAATTATCGAAGGCTGAGTTCAATGTCATCCAGTGCACATTTAATTTTGTCTTAATGCCAAGACCTCACAGTAGCCACTCACGCATCAGGGAGTCTCTGTCGTCACATGAATCCATCTACCGCACCCACCATGGCCTGCCCCCGCCATACGTCGTCTGACGACGACTCTCTGAATGGTGGCATTTCAGTATTGATTCCAGGGCGCGATGAGCGTGACAACCTGCCGAGACTGGTTGCTGAAGTGCACGCTGCACTGGCAGGCAAGCGTTACGAGATCATCGTGATCGACGATGGTTCCAGCGATGACAGCTGGCGTTGGCTCAAGGATGCGGCGCTTGATGACTCGCGCCTGCGCCCCTTTCATCATGACACCAGCTTCGGGCAGAGCACCTCAGTGTGGCAGGCCGCACGGCTGGCGCGTGGTGAGTGGCTTGCCACGCTGGATGGTGACGGTCAGAACGATCCGGCCGATCTGCCCGATATGCTGAGCCTGGCGAGCCTTGAAGGGCTGGACCTGGTTGCAGGGCACCGTACCGAGCGCCGCGATGACGCCATCAAGCGCATATCGTCGCGTCTTGCCAATGCCATCCGCCAGTCACTGCTGCATGACGACACGCCCGATACCGGCTGCGGCATCAAGGTGATTCGTCGCGAAGTCTTCCTGCGCCTGCCGTACTTCGATCACATGCATCGCTTTTTGCCGGCCCTGGTGCGTGCACAGGGGGGGCAGGTGCAGTCACTGCCGGTACGTCATCGTGAGCGTGTAGCCGGTGTCTCCAAGTACGGATTCTTTGATCGCCTATGGGTCGGTATCAGCGACATTGTTGGCGTGATGTGGCTAGTACGCCGCTCGCAGCTGCCGTCGCCTTTGCAGAACACGTCAGGCCACGCAGCCTCCGAGGCGCTTGGTCCTGTGCGTGGCATCATGCCAGGTAACGCTGAAGACCTTGCTGACGCTGAAGCTGCGGCCCCCACAGAGACTGACATGGCTGCAGATGGCCTGACGCTTCATCAGTCAGGGGCGAATTAATGGACGTCAATCCATGGTGGGTCGCGATTGGTTTTGCAGGCCAGGCACTATTTTCAGCGCGCTTCATCATTCAGTGGCTCGCGAGTGAAAAGGCACGCCGCTCCATCGTGCCACGTGCCTTCTGGTGGTTCTCGCTGGCGGGCGGCATGACCTTGCTGGCCTATGCCATCCATCGTGAAGATCCGGTGTTCATCGCAGGGCAGGGCGCAGGGCTATTCATCTACCTGCGCAACCTGAGCCTGATCAATCGTGATCGCAAGACTCAGCAAGAGACTGACCAACAAGAGACCAGTCAGCACAAGGATGACGCCGTACAACACAAGGACGGCGCGGCATGAGGGCGCAGGGGCAGACAGCACCCTCCCGCGAGGTATCTGAGCGTCTCTATCATCAGCTGATGCGTCATCCGTGGTGGAGCCTCACGTTGCTCTACCTGCTGGTTTCGACGATTGGACTCGGCATGCGGATGCCGTGGCCAGCAGATGAGCCCCGCTTTGCGCTCAATGGGCTCGAGATGTGGGTGACCGGCGATTGGTGGTTGCCGCATCGTGCCGGTGAACTGTATCCCGACAAGCCGCCTATTTTCATGTGGCTGAGTGGTTTGGCGACAGGGCTCACCGGCGATATCCGCCTTGGCTTTGCGTTGCCATCATTGCTTGGTGGGCTTGCGACGCTCGGGCTGAGCGTGGATCTCATCCGGCGTCTGCACGGTCGTCGTAGTGCTTTTATCGCCGGGTTGTGGCTGATCGCCTCACTGCAGTTCGTGTTGCAGGCGCGTACCGCGCAGATCGATATGCTGGTCACTGCCTTCATCCTGCTCGGCACCTGGGGCATGTTGCGTCATGCGCTGCTGAATGATGGCCCGCGCTATTTCTATCTGGGCTGCTTCGCGATGGGGCTGGGCATTATCACCAAGGGCGTCGGTTTCTTGCCGTTGTTGATGCTGCCGCTGTGGCTAATGACGATGCGTCGCTCATCACGCTGGCGTAGTGGCGGGCAGCGTACTGGGCGGTTATCACCGCGCCAGTTGCTGATCGGACTGGGGTGGCTGCTGCTTGCACCGTTGGCTTGGGCAGGGCCAATGCTGGTGATGTCATTGATCTCTTCCAATCCTGAACTTGCGGCCTACCGCGACAATATTCTTCTCAAGCAGACTGCCCAGCGTTATACCGAAAGTTGGCATCACCTCAAGCCGTGGCACTACTTCATCACCAGCGTGATTCCCTGGGCATGGATGCCATTGCTGCTGACATTGCCGTGGTGGCCAAAGGCACTTCTACGTCGCTTTGCACGACGTGACTTGCGGGTCTTGCTGCCGTTGACGGGGGCACTGCTGATTGTCGTGTTCTTCTCGCTATCGCCAGGCAAGCGTGGTGTGTACGTGCTGCCCGCCTTGCCATTGCTGGTCATCGGCCTGTCGCCGTTGCTGCCGGGACTGTCACGCCGCCTTGGCCTCGCTCGACTGGCCTTTGGTCTGTGTGCCTTGTTGTCGAGCATCTTCTTGCTGGCGGCGATTCTCGGTGTCTTCGGGCTACCTGCTCTGACGCATCTTGCCGAGAAGGAAGGGCTGGTGCCGTGGGGCTGGTGGGGATTGCTGGGGGCAAGCGGCCTGGCACTTTGTGTAGGACTCAAGCCGCGCGGTGGATTGCTCGCACTGGGCTTGTGGCTAGTGATGTTCTGGGGGCTATGGGGCACTTGGGGCGCACGTCTGATGGACCCGGTACGCAACCCGGCCGTGCTGATGTCGCAGGTGGCTGAGCAGAGTCACTTCGAAGCGCTGGCCATCCCGGACTTCCGCGAGCAGTACATCTTGCAGGCTCAGCAGCCGGTGTGGCACTTCGGCTACAAGACGCCGGACGCTGCTCAGTTTGCTCGGCTGTTTGCCTGGCTAAAGGCCGAGCCTGAGACACGCTGGACCCTGCTGACGCCGAAGGTACTCGCGCGCAATGCTTGTCTCGATGCGACCCAAGCGGTAGTGCTCAGCGAGCCGGATGAGCACTGGGCGCTGTTGCCCGGTACCGCCGCAATGGCATGCCTGGGAGATGTTGAGGCAGCGCCGCTGTATCTGGCACCGACCTCCGTCTCGGATGAAGCCGCGCGCTTGATCGGGTTGCCAGCACGACATTCAACACGTGCTCGAACCCAGCCCTCAAGTCAGACGCAAGTGCAGGAGCGTGATCAATGAAGCGTCATGAGCAGACACGCGATGCTGGCTCGGCACCGCTGTCGTCATCTACCTCCTCTTCATCCATTTCTCATGCTGCCGAGTCACGTCCCACAAGAAGTGTCTGGGTTGGATTGGGAGGGATTGTCGAGAATGAGCGGCTGTCATGGGCATTGTGGTTAGTGTTGTTGATAGCCGGTGTACTGGCGCGACCTTATCTACCGATCGATGAGACACGTTACGTCTCGGTAGCGTGGGAGATGTGGCACAACGGTCAGTGGTTTGTCTCGACCATGAACGGCACACCCTATGCCGACAAGCCGGTGCTGTTGTTCTGGCTGATTCACGCTGGCTGGGCGCTGTTTGGCGTCAATGACTGGTGGCCGAAGTTGGTGATGCCGCTGGTCAGTCTGCTGGGTATCTGGCAACTGGGCCGAATGGCACGCACCTTGTGGCCGATAGCATTGAACCAGCAAGTGCCTACAGGCGAAGCACTGGCGAGCCGCGAACAGTGGATACGGCTATCGCGTTGGACTTTGGCGGGCTGCCTGATGTGGATGCTCTACAGCCAGGCACTGATGTTCGATGTACTACTGACGAGTTGTCTGCTTGGAGCGCTACGCCCGTGGTGTTCACCGCAGGGTGACGTGTCAATGGCACGTCGCGATGTGCTGGAAAGCGGGCTATGGCTGGGATTGGCCTTGCTCGCCAAGGGGCCGGTCGCACTGCTGTGGTTCGTATTGGTGGTTGGCAGTCGACCCTGGTGGGCGCAGGCACCCGCGCGGCAAGTGCTGGCG
Source organism: Cobetia sp. QF-1 (assembly GCF_002213105.1). Classification (NCBI taxonomy): domain Bacteria; kingdom Pseudomonadati; phylum Pseudomonadota; class Gammaproteobacteria; order Oceanospirillales; family Halomonadaceae; genus Cobetia; species Cobetia sp. QF-1. The sequence goes on along the minus strand of NZ_NBVS01000001.1, from coordinate 19,628 downwards.
GTTGAATGGCGTGGCTGGCTGGGCAGTCTGCTGCTGGGGCTGGGCGTGCTGTGTCTATGGTTGGTGCCTGCCGTGCTTGATGGCCCTGCCAGTTATGTGCAGGACTTGCTGTGGGGGCAGACGGCGAATCGTGTCATGGAGGCGCAAGATCATGCGCGTCCGCTGTGGTGGTATCTGCCTTGGCTCGCGCTGTTGATCTTTCCTTTCAGTTTGCGCCCGCGTCTGCTGGTAGAGGGGTTGCTGTCCTCTATTTCGCAGCGTCCGGATCATGAGCACCCACTGTTACGCATGTGTCGCGTCTGGAGTCTTGCTGGGTTGGCCGTGTTCTCACTGATCTCCGGCAAGCAGATTCATTATCTGATGCCGCTACTGGTGCCGATGAGTTTGCTGATGGCATGGGCTGCGCTGCGCCAGCCGGCTGCACGTACCTCGCTGAGGCTGTTGGCGATGCTGTGTGGTGCGCTTGCTGCCTCAAGTCTGGTGTTGGGCGTACTGGTCATGCCGGCATTGACATTGCTGCCAGCTGACTCAGCGCTGGTGGCGTCAACTTCTGGCAGTCTGGCCTGCGTGTTGGCGGGCGGACTGCTGATGTTGCTGATGCTGTGGTTATGGCCGTGGCACGAGGCAGAAGCAGTATCACTGGCAATACAGCTGAATGCTCAGCGACGGCTAGTGCTGGGAAGTCTGCTGCTGGTGACCTGCCTGCTGACACTGACACTGCGTCCGCTATGGCCGCGCTTGGATCAAGGCTTATTGGCGCAGTGGGTGAATGCACGTCAGCAAGCGGGGCAGCAGGTGGCAGTCGTGGCCAATGACTATCAGGCGACGTATCAGTTTCTAGGCCGGCTGACCCAGCCTCTGGATACCGTGAGCCGTAGTCCACAGCAATTGAGTGACTGGCAGCACGCGCATCCCGATGGCTGGCTATTGATTGATGCTGCCAAGTGTCTGGCGCTGGATGGCTCATCGTTTCAGGGGAGAGACCCTCTCCTCGGCATGCAGTCCTGGTGCCAGACACACACTGCCGGTAGCGTCGCTATCGGAAGTTCTTCACCACTCGACAGCACGCCGGTCTTTCATCAAGGACGTCATCAGCTGATCGCCATTCCTGCACAGGCGTTGGGCTCGCGGTTACACGACAAGGAGGGAGCATGAAGATATTGATTACCGGTGCCGCCGGCTTTATCGGGGCTGCGTTGTGTGAGCGTCTGCTGGAAGAAGGCGTGCATGTCGTGGGAGTCGACAATCTCAATCCCTATTACCCGCTGGCGCTGAAAAGCCATCGTTTGACTCGATTGGAAGCATTGGCAGGCAAGCCGAACCAATCGGAGATGACGGGCAGCTTTCGCTTCGTGAAGATGGATCTCACCGAGCGCGACGCCCTGATGCAACTGATGCAGGACGAACGCTTCGATGTGGTCGTCAATCTCGCGGCACAGGCGGGCGTGCGTCACTCCATCAGCCAGCCACATGATTATGTGGATAGCAATCTAGTCGGCTTCGTCAATCTCCTGGAAGCTTGTCGTGCTGCGCGTCCGTGTCATCTGCTATATGCCTCCAGTAGCTCTGTCTATGGCGACGATGCCCGTCAGCCATTGACGGAAGAGCAGGCGGGTGCGAAGCCATTATCACTCTACGCGGCCACCAAGCGCGCCAATGAATTGATGGCGTATAGCTATGCACATCTCTATGGCTTGCCAGTCACTGGATTACGTTTCTTTACCGTCTATGGCGCGCGTGGCCGGCCTGATATGGCGCCGTTACGATTTGCACGCAAGCTGATGGCGGGTGAGGCGATCGATGTCTATAACCACGGCCAGATGGCACGTGATTTCACGCATATCAGCGATATCGTCGAAGGCATTCGGTGCTTGATAGATCTGCCGCCACCTCGTGAGGTGGATGCGGCGCCCTCACGTGTATTGAATGTCGGCCGCGGCGAGCCCATCGCGCTGAGGGACTTCATCAGTGGGCTAGAGGATGCATTGGGGCTTAAAGCACGCAAACGGTGGCTGCCGATGCAGGCAGGTGATGTTGAGCGTACTTGGGCGGATACCACGGCGCTCGAGGCATTGAGCGGATTTCGCCCTCATGTCAGCTTAAGAGATGGATTAGCGGAGCTGGCTGACTGGGCGCGTGCTTATCCAGAGCTACTGGCGGAGGAGTCGACGGACGCCGCGATTCCCGATCCTGTTCATCGGCCAATAAGTGGCATGTTGGCTTTTACGGCTGATGTGACGCTGGATGCGCGAGTGATGATCTAGGCTATCACTGTCATTGTCAGACCTCTTGGCCCTACGCCCAAACGCACTGCGGCCCGTCAAATAATGACGGGCCGCAGTGCGTTTGGGGTATCAGGTGTCAAGTGCTGAACGTTGAGTGCTGTGGGCGTGAACGAGGCTCAGCAGCGACCCTCGCAATTGGCGGGCTTGTCATTGGCAATACGCCAATCTTCTTCATTCGCCAGCGTCGCCAGCGGTGACAGCATGGCGAAGTCGAACGACGTGAGGGGGGTGCCACGCTTGAGTCGCTTGGGCCAGTCATGATTCGCCAGTGCTGAGCGACCAACCGCGACCAGGTCTGCCTGTGCCAGTACGGCATCAGCTTTCTCTTGGCTGTCAGTGCCCCCATTGGCGATCAGCGTGACATTGGCGTGTTGTGCCTCTCGCACCTGTGCCGCCAAGGCGGTCAGGCTGAGTTGGCGGTCTGCCTCATCTTCAGCCTCAGGGAAGGCCGGGGCCTGTACATCGCCGCTGGTCAGGTGCAGGAAGTCCAGCCCGCTCTCCATCAGGTATGCCAAGCGTTGGCGGGCAGCATCCGGGCCGCCTTGCCACTGAAGTCCAGGTTCGGTCACGGTGCCTTGTGACAGACGCATGCCGATTGGGAAGTCCTCACCGACGGCTTCACGTACGCTGCGGATGACGGCCAGCGGGAAGGCAAGGCGTGCGAGAGCATCCCCCCCCCATGCATCGTCGCGCTGGTTGAAGCGATAGCTGATGAATTGGTGAATCAGGTAACCATTGGCACCGTGAAGCTCGATACCATCAAAGCCTGCCTCCTTGGCCAGTCGTGCACTGGTGGCAAAGCCGGCAATCGCCTCGTGAATCTCTTGCTCACTGATCTCCCGCGCCAGCGGGAAAAGGCCCGAGCCGCCGTAGAAACTCAGCATCTCTCCACTGGCACGGCACTCGGAGGGGGCGACGACCTCATCCTTGAAGCGGTTGTGCTGAGTCTGGGCACCAGCGTGCATCAGCTGAGCAATGATACGTCCCTCCTGTTGATGGACGGCATCGACTACGCAGCGCCAGCTCACCTGTTGTGTCTGATTGGCCAGCCCTGGCTGATTGGCATAGCCCTGACTGAACGCCTCATCGGTATACAGGCCTTCAGTGATCAACAGTGAAAACTGGCCGCGTGCGAAGTCACGGTAGTAATCCACCATGTCGTGATGCACCTGGCCGTTATCTTGTGCGCTGGTGCGTGTCATGGGAGCAAGAACTGCCCGGTTGCCCAGCTCATGTCCTGCGAAGGAAAGAGGGCTGAATAATGAAGTCGTGTCTGTCATCGGTGCTTCTCCCGCGGAGCGAGCTCCGCTGTCATATGGCCACTCACCACTAGCGTGCTGAAAGAGGTAAAGTCTGACGCAGTGGCGGTGCTTTGAGTGAATGATCAACAGATCATCTGCATATCGTTATCCTGCCTGCCGACCTTGGGTGTCACAAGCCGGAAACATGGAAGGAGAGTGTTGTCGTTTCGACAACCAGTCACGCTATTTGACTGAAATATAATGATATTTTCTTGATTTATTCATGGTTTCTGCATGTTGCGGCAACGCAGTACTGTTTTACTGGCACAGTCAATAAGCACCGCATGAACGACACGTGCCCCACAGCGACAGGCTGCGGGGCACGTGAGGGTGTTCTCTGTCCTCGAAATGGCTATGACTGGCCTGACAGAGACTTACTTGCCATTGCAGTGGCTGGACTGCTTGCTGCCTGAAGGAGAGCACCCGAACCAGTTTTCGGTGGGCTTGGCTTGCCCCGTCGTGGCGTGGCGTCCGCCTTCGCTACCGACCTTGCCGCCAGATAAGCTCTTCTGCACCTGACGCTTGGCCTTGTCTTTGGCCTGCTGGCTGGCGATGGGCTGAGAGTCCTGCTGATAACGCGCACCGTTGTCGCTTTTCTTGTCAGCCGTGCGATTGGAATTGCTGCCAGTGGGCAAGCCTTGAGAAGAATGCTGGCTAGCGGCGGTACCGCTGATACCAGCGCTGGTGTCCATGCTGTCTGCAGCATTGGCCGATGATAGCGGCAATGCCAGGCATCCCAAGACCAACAATGTGGAACTGAGCAGGCGTTGTGCAGGCTTGTGAGTCGGCGAGTGTACTGCTGCAAGAGGAGAAATCTTGTGAGGCATGTCTGGAGCTCCTGACGGATCAGGCTGCCCGGATATATGCTTGAGGCAGCCCCGCTGGTGGGGCGGAGGGTAAGTCTTCGGATAACGCAATTCTGCGTTGCTATATAAGTGTTATCGGGGCAGATGACGCGATTTCAACTCTTGGTCAGCTGTCAGCCATCTTTTGATGCTTCGTGACTCACTCATTTCGGCAGTGGCCTTGAAGTCACTCTCCTTCGGGACAATGTCCTTGGTACAGGGCAATCGCCCTTCGGACTTTATTCAAGGTAAGGAGACATGCATGACGATCAAGAAAACCGGTTCCGCGCATTGGGAAGGTAGCGTCAAGCAAGGCAAGGGTACCGTCAGCACGCAGAGCAAAGCGTTGCAAGCCCAGCCATATGGCTTCAATACACGCTTTGAAGAGGGGGCTGGCACCAATCCCGAAGAGCTGATCGGCGCAGCACATGCCAGCTGTTTCTCGATGGCGCTATCGATGATGTTGGGCGAGGCTGGGGTAGAGCCAACCTCAATCGACACGACTGCCACCGTACATCTGGATAAGGATGACAGTGGATTCAGCGTCACGCATATCGCGCTGGAAACGAAAGCCAGCGTGCCGGGGATCAGCGAGTCAGACTTCCAGTCGGTAGCTGAAAAGGCCAAGGCCGGTTGCCCGATCTCCAAGCTATTCACTGCTGAAATCAGCCTGACAGCGACGCTCACGAAGTAACTGCTGGTTCATGGTTGGTTGATGCAGATAGATATGCTCAGCGCCAAAAAGCCGCCCCTTGGGGGCGGCTTTTTGCGTGAGTGAGTCATGAACTGTGCTGATCATTCTTGTCAGGCGGGATGGTGCTCGATACGTCCCTTGAGCTCTCGCCTTGCTCTATCTCATCCTCGGCAATCTCGCCGGTATGCTGCATCGCGTTGCGGCGTGACTGCAGGCGCGTCAGCGGTGTGCGGTTCGGTGTGCGGTACCAGCGGATATTCTCGCGTGAGCACTGCTCCAGCTCGGCGATGACCTGTGCCCCCAACAACAGGATGATGGCGCCGATTTCCAGCCCAAGCAGCAGCACGATCAGTGTGGCGAGGGAGCCGTAAACAGCGCCGACAAAGGAGAGGTGGGTGAAGTACCAGCTCAGCGCTAGTCGTGTCAGTTCCCACAAGGTTGCTGCTACCAGACCACCGACCAGTGCGCGACGCGTCGAGACACGAGTCTGGGGCAGAATCTTGTAGATGGCGCTGAACAGGCCAAACATGCCGACAATACTAATCACATAGATCACCTCGCTACCGGCATCGCCTAATGTCACTTCAATGCCGGTGAGTAGCGTCAGCGCATCATTCATGGCCGATGCCAGCGCCACCAATAGTGTCAGTGCCAACAGGCCAGCGCCTAGCACCATCACGAAGGCGTAGGGCAGTAGCGCGGAGATCCAGGCACTGCGCTTACGAATCACCGGGTGCTGATGGAATATCAGTGCGATGGCATCTTCCAGCATGCGGAAAGCCAGTCCGGCGAAGAATAACAGCCCACCCATGCCCACCCAGCCGATCACCTCGCGGTTGTCGAGCAGCTTACGTACCGCATCGAGCAAGGTATCTTCCTGTCCCGGGCCGAGGTGCTGCACTTGAATGGCAATGATGCTCATCAAGCGCGACTCATCGACCAGATGGGTCAGCAGCACACAAATCACGGCAAACAGTGGCACGCTGGACAGCAGGATGTTGTAGCCGACACCGCCGGCCAGGAGCACACCGCGATTTGCGATGAACTGGCCAAGTATTCGCCAGGCGAACGCGATCAACCGTGGCAGAAAGCGCAGCAGGCGTGCACCAAGGGTGTCGGGTGCTGTCTCGGGTACAGCGTCTTTCATTTCAGCGTCCTCCTTCGCGGGACAGGCTGACCGCTGAGGTACTCGGTGCGGCGATGACGGCGTCTTCATCCGAGACCTGATCAGTGCGTGAATCTTGCGAAATCCATACTCCAGCGAGTACCAGGCTGGCGGCGACCATCTGTATTGGCGTAAACGTTTCGCCTAGCACCATGAAGGCCTGTACGGCGGCGAACAGCGGTAGCAGGTTGACGAAGGCCGAGGCCTGATTGGCCGGTACTCGGCTGATTGCCCAGTTGAAGAGTCCGTAGGCGCCGAGGCTGACGGCGATACCCAGATAGAGCACTGCCCATAGGCTTTCGTTGCCGAGCAGGCCGCCAGGCAGCGCGCTCAGTGACGCTGGCCAGTGGCTGGGAAAGAGTATCAGGCCGGTGCCGAAGAACAATGTCCCCGCGAGCGCTTGCCAAGCCGTGATGAACCACGCTGAGACCCGCGAAGTGAGATGCTTGACCAGCAATGTATAGGCGGTCGCGGCCATCATGGCCGCCAGTTCCAGCAGATTACCCATCAGTGGCGCGGGGGCATGATGATTGCTCTCGCCCGACAGTGATAGCCACAACGCCCCTATCACGGCGAGTACGAAGCCTAGCGATGTGCGCCGCGAGATACGCTCACGTAGAAAGGCCCAGGCGCCTACGGCGACCATCAACGGCAGCAGAGCAGAGATCATGCCGGCTTGGCTTGCGGAGGTACGTTCCAGCGCTAGCGCCTCGAAGACGAAATACAGGCAGGGTTCAAACAACACCAGAATGATCAGCCAGCGTATATCGCGCCCGGTCAGGCGTTTTCGAGGACGAATCCAGCGCCACAAGGGTACGAAACAAGCCAGCGCAATGGCCATGCGGGCAAAAATCACGAAGAGCGGGTCGAGATCCACGAAGGCAATCTTGAGCGCAACAAAGGAAGACCCCCAGAGCCACATCGCGACCAGCAGGGCGAGCGTAGCGCGCCGGTCTCGACTTCCTGACAACTCATGGCCGGACATCGGAGCGCTCCTGCTGAGCTATTTCGTCTCGCTCGGCCCGCCGCCGTCGACCACTGGCGCGGTGCTCCAGCAAGGTTGAGGCGGAATACAGTGCCAGCCCGGACCAGATCAGCACAAAGGTGATCAGCATGGATGCGCTCAGAGCCTCCTGGAAAACCAGCAGTGCGATGACGAATTGCATCGACGGATTGATGTACATCAGAAAGCCGACGGTGGCGAGGCGCAGGCGACGTGCAGCGCCCGCGAAGGCGAGCAAGGGCAGCGCCGTGAGTACGCCACTGGATATCATCAGCACACTGGCGGGCAGCTCGAGCGGCCCGATGTCGGTGGCCAGAAAGTGTGATTCCCCCGCGCGCCACAGGCCGCCGATCAGCAGAAGAGCGAGGGGGGCAAGCATCAACGTCTCGACGAACAGCCCCGAGAGACCATCTAGCGCAACGCGCTTTCTAAGCAGACCATAGGTGCCGAAGGACAGCGCCAGTGACAGCGTGATCCAAGGCAGTTCTGTCAGTCCGATGAGCTGCAGGCTCAACCCCAGCGCAGCCAACCCCAGTGCTATCGCTTGCAGACGCGTCAGACGCTCCTTCAGGAACAGCATGCCGAGCGCCACGTTGACCAGTGGTGTGAGGAAATAGCCGAGACTTGCCTGTAGCACCTCATGTTGCTCCACCGCGTAGATATAGATGCCCCAGTTGGCGGCGATCAATAGCGAACATACCAAGCCAGGCCACAATTGGCGCGGCTTGGCTAGCGCGGCACGGATGGGTGCCCAACGCCGCAGTAGGCTGATCAGTACCACCAGAAATAGGCAGCTCCAGACGATACGGTGCAGCAGCACCTCCCAGGCGGGAATGCCGGAAAACAGCGCGAAGTAGAGGGGGAAGCATCCCCACATCACATAGGCGGTCAGGCCAAAGCCGACGCCCTTGAGCTCCTCACTACGAGCCTGCTGTGGCGCTGTGGCGAGTGTTGGCGATGGCTTGTTCATTACACCTCGCCTGATGTATCGCGGCCCAGCGACTGGCTGGCGATATAATAGTTAGAGGGGCTGAGCGCGATGAAGAAGGTTTCTGCCTCGGGGTAGCCAGCTTTGCGCATGGCCTGATCAATCGCTGTCGCGCAGGCATCACGGGTAGCCTGCCCACGCTCGAACCACAACACCTCAACAAAGGGGAAGGCATCGACTGTTTCGCCATCGAAGACATATTGGGTAGCCACGCATTCCAGGGTGAACTCGTCGCGTGCCGTCGTGGTCGTCTCGCTCAATTGATCAATCAGTACGCGCGAGACAGGGGCAAGACGTGCAGGCGTGACGCCGTGGAAGCGAAGCTGTGGCATGTGAATCTCCTGAAATGGCGCGGTGTTTGTTGTCCGTCGAGGCTCAGCAGAGCTCATGTCCAATATATCATTAGCTTCTGATGCTCACACCCGCGCGACGGCGCCTGTCAGCCTCCGATGAGCTCCTCCAGAGATACTGAAGCGACGACCATCAAGCGTCTCGATCAGCCCCTGGGGAGTGATAGGCAGTCGATGGTGTATTGCCACTCACATCTGGCGGCCACAGACGGTAGAATGAGCGCATTCAAGGCCAGTGCTGCGGGGGGTATAATGACTTGCATGATGACCCGCAGGCACCGTACGTGATCAGGGGGCAGCATGATAATGACGACACAACCACATGCAGAGCAGCTGCAAACGTCAGCCACACCGGCTACACAGCGTCTACGTGTAAGCTTGGTGCAGGCTGATCTTCGCTGGGAAGACCCTGCAGAAAACTGCCGCCTGTTGAGCGAGCAGTTGGATGCTGCGGGTCTTGTTGCAAGTGCTGTCGCCGGGCCCGAAGGTCACAACGCCGTGACCGACCTGATCGTGCTGCCAGAGATGTTTGCGACCGGCTTCACCATGAACTCACGCCAGATGGCCGAGCCCATGGCGACCAGCAGTAGCGTTGCCTGGCTCAAGCAGCAAGCCGTCACTCGTGGCTGCGTGATGACCGGCAGTGTTGCCATTCTCGACGGTGAGGAATGCTATAACCGCATGCTATGGGCGACGCCAGATGGACAGGTGACGCACTACGACAAGCGTCATCTATTCCGCATGGCGGGTGAACACGAACGCTATGGCATGGGGCATGAGCGTGTGATCGTTGAGCTTGGAGGTTTCCGCATTCAGCTCTCGGTCTGCTATGACCTGCGTTTCCCGACCTGGCTGCGTCAACGGCCAGTGATTGGCGGTGTCAGTGAGGCAGAAGCGGCGACCGATAGTGCCTTCGAATATGACTTGCTGCTGTGCGTGGCCAACTGGCCCGGCGTGCGACGGCACCCATGGCGCACCCTGCTTCAGGCGCGCGCCATCGAGAATCTGGCCTACGTGGTGGGCGTCAACCGAGTGGGTGACGACGCTAATGGGCTGCATTATACCGGCGATTCCATGGTCTGCGATTTCAAGGGCGAGCCCATCCTCGACCCTGTGCCAGACCAGCCTTTCATCGAGACCGTGACGCTTGAACGCGCGGCGCTCGACGAGTTTCGTACCAAGTTTCCGGCGTGGATGGACGCCGATCATTTCATTTTGGAGGCCTGATGCGCCTGGACAAATTCCTTACCGAAACCACGGATCTCAGCCGCAGCGACGCCAAGAAAGTCGTGCACCGCGGCGATGTCACTGTGGATGGTGGGGTGGTCAAGAACACCGCGAGCGCTATCAAGGACGGTATGCGTGTCGAATGGAACGGCGAACACCTCGAGTTGATGGGGCTGCGCTATCTGATGCTTTACAAGCCGGCTAATGTTGAATGCACCACCAAGCCGGGCCTCTACGAGCGAGCACATGATCTGATCGATCTACCCAACGTTGATCGTCTGAGCATCGTCGGGCGCTTGGATGTCGACACCACCGGTTTGGTGTTGATGACAGATGATGGCCAGTGGAATCACCGTGTCACCTCGCCCAAGAAGGCGTGTGCCAAACGCTATCGTGTAACCTTGGCGCGCCCGCTGGAAGGTGATGAGCTGACCAGCGCTGTGGCCGATTTTGAGCACGGCCTGATGCTGGATGGTGAGGAAAAGCCGACCCGTCCCGCGCGTCTCGAGATGGAAACGGCCACCGTCGGTCTGTTGTGGATCACCGAAGGCCGTTATCACCAGGTCAAGCGCATGTTCGCGGCGATCGGCAATCACGTCGAAGCGCTGCACCGTGAAGCGATTGGGGATCTGGAGCTGGACCCTGATCTGGAACCGGGTGAATGTCGCTTCCTGCGTCCTGAGGAAGTGGCCAGCTTCTGATGTGTTGCGCGTCCAGGTAGTCGCTGAAAGACATGACCGACACCCCCGTTATCTCTGACCGGATAGCGGGGGTGTCTGCGTTTGTGGCGGATGAGAATGACAGGTGTCGCGTTGGCAAATCTCGCTGGCAAGGGGGAGAGGTGGGTTGTGCCACCGCAAAGAAACCACATAAGGTGGAATGACTTGTTCGTTCTTACATTCGTTCTCACCGCCACTTGCATGAGATCGCTTCTGTCGCACGGCTTTTATAAAAACAATTGAGGACATACTCATCATGTCGATCCCACTACACACATCCCGCCGCCCGAATGCGCTGCCGCTACGTACGCTAATGACGGGAAGCGGTCTTTTACTGGCAACGCTTGCCGCGCCCGTCAGTGCGGCGGAGGATGCCAGTGTCGTCTTCTCGGCTCCGCCTTGGCCTGGCGTGACCATGAAAACGGAAATTGCTTCAGAAGTGCTGGAGGCACTCGGCTATTCTGCTCGCACGCGTCAACTAGGCGCACAGATCACCTACGAAGGCATGTCGTTGGGTGAAGTGGATGCCTTCCTGGCAGCTTGGCTGCCGGGGCAGAGCAGTATGTACAAGGCCGCGATGGACAAGAAGACATTGGTGGATCTGGGGAATAACGTCGAAGGCGCGCGACTCAGCTTTGCTGTGCCGGGCTATGTCGCTGCTGCTGGCGTGACCTCCAACGAAGACTTGGACAAGCCGGAATTTGCCGATAAATTCGACAAGACGATCTACTCCATCGAGATTGGCTCGGGCTCCAGTGAGATCGTCAACAAGATCGTTGATGAAGACGCTTACGGACTGGGCGATTGGGACCTCAAGGAATCCTCTACGCCGGGCATGCTGGCGTCGGTTGCCAATGCGACCAAGCACAAGGAGTGGATTCTCTTCGTCGGCTGGACACCGCACTGGATGAATATCGAATATGACATGGTCTTCCTCGATGATCCGAAGGATGTCTGGGGGCCGGGTGGTGGCGCCAGTGACGTCAAGACGCTCGCCAACAAGGTGTGGTCTGAAGCGCACCCCAATGCCACGCGCTTCCTTGATCAGTTGGCGTTCAGCTCTGATGATCAGAGCGCGCTAATCTACGGCTATGGCAAGGAAGAGAAAGCGCAGGAAGACGTCGCGGGTGAATGGATGAAAGCCAACCCGGCCAAGGTCAAGGGCTGGCTTGACGGCGTGACCACGCGTGACGGCGAACCTGCCTGGCCTGCGGTGCAGGAAGCGCTGGGTCTACCGGATGCCTAATAGAGATGACAGCGTTGCGGTAATGGCGTTGATCAGGATCTGCTCCGCCCTCTGATCCAGGGAATTGCCGCAAGACTCTGGATATATGACCCTCGCCAAAGCCCGCTTTCGTAGCGGGCTTTTTCATGCCTTGGATATATCGGGTGCCAAGCGAGGAAAAGATCTCTAATTCACGCCATGCAAACTTTGCAGGGACACACAGGACAAGGGCGTGGTCGAGCACTTTGCCGCCATATCACCATTGTCCTGAGACTGGCCAGTCGCCTTTAGATCGCCGGTGATGACAGGTATGCGGCACCACTAGGTATCTGCCTGTCAGATACGCCGAGCATGATCAACATGTCGCTGAACGTATCTGATAGGCCTGCCTGGAGGTAGAGGGAGGGCTGTCTGGCGAAGCGTGACTAATAAGTTGCGCCTGGAGGGCTAGAGTGCAGGGTAGGCCATGGCTGATGTGCGGGTATTGCCCTGACTTCAGGACAGGCGACGCGAGTTGGCTGCCGTACGTTTATGGAGCGGCTTGATGAACTGTGTGCCGGTCGTCCACCACGGCACGACCTTGCCACCTGACATCGCGTTCATCCACGACTTCTGCATCACGAACCACATCTCCCAGCTGGCGGCGATCTTCTCCGACACCATCTTCTGGTTCTCGGCGATCATCTTCGGATCCAGCGGCGACTGCGTCCCCCACAACTGCGTGCGCGACATGATGGTCGACATCGCCGTCGACCACATCTCCACCGACGTCGTTCCCAGCTTCCAGACATCGAACATCGCAGCAGGTGTCGTCGGGACCAACTCAGACCAGGCAGGTTGTTGAGTCATTGTGCTCTCCACGTAAAGGAACCTCATGACAGTCTTACGCCTGTTGATGCTGCAGTGCAACATTAGTTTTTTATATCCCTGAATGTGAGCGTGAAACAGACCCCCCCCTCGATTATCACCACTTTCTATATAAATCAGTAAGTTATCGATAGGGTGGGCCAGAAAAAACGGAATTTTCCGGGCCTGGGCGGAAATTTCCCATGGGTCTGGGAAAAGTGGATTTTTGGAATTGTCGGCAATGTCATACGTAAGCGTATGAATTTCGTGAAGCTCGGTATCAGTTCAATGAGACAAGGCACGTAAGCGTTGGCGAATGGCGCGGAAAATTCCGGCGTGAAGCAGGGCGCGATAGAGGGGAGGGTGCAGCGAGGTGCGCTGATTATCGAGTCTGGTGTCTCGTTAATGCGACGCAGAGTGTCGCACTGAACTAACGATTGCTTCTCTCGCATGTCTCGACTCGGCTATTATTAGGTTTCTTGAAATTTCCTATATTCAAATATGCATTTCTCGCCAAGGCAGGACGCCATGGTGGAAGACCATGAGACGGAGCTCGCCCCAGAGGTAAGCGCCGTGCGGTAGCCGTGTGATGGCATGAGAATCGATGCACACCACAGAGAGGAGCCCCAGCGGGCATGCTGGTTTACAACGCTACCAAACAGCAGTTCATTGATGACGTCCGGGCCAATGTCATCGCTGACGCCATTGAGAATGAGGTGTCACGCAAACTAAGCCGCAATTCGCCGCGTAATGAGGTGGCCTCCTGGGAGAACTCCTTGCGCTTCATGATGAGCGTTCTCCTCGACGAGGGGATACCCGCTTCGGCAGGGGTGGCCATCGAATACAACATTCCGCTGACCAATCGCCGAGTGGATTTCATTCTGACCGGCAAGAATGACCAGCGTGAGGACTCTGCAGTCATCATTGAATTGAAGCAGTGGCAGACCGCTGAGGTCACGACCAAAGATGCCATCGTTCGCACTCAGTTAGGGGGCGGTGTACGGGAGACCAACCATCCCTCCTATCAAGCCTGGTCCTATGGTGCGCTGATCGAGGACTACAACGAGACTGTCCGCTCTGAGTCGATCCGGCTGGTGCCTTGTGCCTATCTGCACAACATGAAGCAAGGCAATGCCATCAATGATCCCTTCTATGCGAACCATACTGGCCGCGCTCCTGTCTTCATCTCACCGGATGCCTTGAAGCTCTCCAGGTTTCTGAGCCAGCACATCAAGTACGGCGACAGTAGCGACATCATGTATCGCATCGAGCACGGTGTGATCAAGCCGAGCAAGAATCTAGCGGATGCGCTCAGCTCGATGATGCAAGGCAATGCTGAATTCTTAATGATCGATGAGCAGAAGCTTGTCTATGAAACCGCCGTGGATCTCGCTCACAAGGCAAGCAATGGCAAGAAGCAGTGCCTGATCGTGAAGGGCGGGCCGGGGACGGGCAAGTCAGTTGTGGCCATCAACTTACTCGTTGAGCTGACGAACCGGGAGATGATGACGCAGTACGTCTCGCGTAACCTGGCTCCGAGGGAAGTCTTCAAGAAGAAACTGACCGGCACGCGCAAGAAGACCCATATCGACAACCTGTTCAAAGGGTCTGGTAGCTACATCGATATCGAGCCGGATACCTTTCATGCACTGATCGTGGATGAAGCTCACCGCCTGAACGAAAAGACGGGGATGTTCAAAAAAGGCGACAACCAGCCACGCGAGATCATCACAGCATCACGCCTGTCAGTCTTCTTCGTTGATGAGGCTCAGCGTGTCACGCTGAAGGACGTGGGCACGGTTGAGGAAATTCGACGGCGTGCGGCTGAGTGCGACGCCGAGGTGCATGAGCTCGAGCTCTCCTCACAGTTTCGTTGCAATGGTTCAGATGGCTATCTCGCCTGGTTGGATCATTCCCTGCAGATACGGACGACCGCCAACACCGATCTCGACGATATCGATTACGAGTTCAAGGTATTCGATGATCCGAGCGAATTGCGCAAGGCGATTCTCGAGAAGAACCGCAAAGCCAACAAGGCACGGATGGTAGCGGGATATTGCTGGCCCTGGGCGAGCAAGAAAGACAAGCACGCCATGGACATCGTCTTCCCCGAGTATGGCTTCGCTGCCCAGTGGAACCTCGATGGCGATGGCATGCTGTGGGCGATCGCCGATGGATCAGCAGAGCAGGTAGGTTGCATCCATACCTGCCAAGGCCTCGAGTTTGATTACGTCGGTGTCATCATCGGAGACGACTTCATGATTCGGGATGGCCGCGTGGTGACAGACGCCGCCAAACGGGCGGGGCAGGATACCTCGGTGCATGGGTACAAGAAGATGTTCAAGGAACAACCAGAGCATGCCCGTGCCGTGGCGGATCAGATCATCAAGAACACCTATCGTACGCTGATGACGCGGGGCCAGAAGGGCTGTTACGTCTATGCCACGGACCCTGAGACCCGTGAGTACTTCGCGGCCTTCGCTCGCTCACAGGCAGCCACCGAGCATACTGATCTGGCTGAAGAGGCCGAGACGCTAGATGGCTTGCACCTTCCCATCGTGACGCGTAATCAGGCCGCGCCGTTCGAGCGCCATGTGCCCGTATACGATTTGAGTATCGCAGCGGGCGGGTTCAGCGAGATGCAGATCGCCGACGCCGAGCACTGGGTCGAGTTGCCAGACTTCA
The DNA here is from genome assembly GCF_002213105.1 of Cobetia sp. QF-1. Taxonomy (NCBI): domain Bacteria; kingdom Pseudomonadati; phylum Pseudomonadota; class Gammaproteobacteria; order Oceanospirillales; family Halomonadaceae; genus Cobetia; species Cobetia sp. QF-1. The sequence continues at coordinate 4,295 of NZ_NBVS01000001.1, read as the reverse complement.
TGCGAGTAAGTCCAGACCTGTTCGTCAGCCGGGTAGTGGGGGAGTCGATGAACCGGCGCATCCCCAACGGCGCCTGGTGCCTGTTCCGTTCTAACCCCGGCGGCACCCGGCAAGGCAAGGTCGTCGTGGTTCAGCATCGCGCCATCGAGGACCCGGACCACGGCGGCAGCTTCACGGTGAAGCTGTACCAGAGCAAGAAGGTCGAGGAGTATGGCGAGTTCGTGAACCAGCGCATCGTGCTGAAGCCCCAGACCAACGCTTTCGGTTACAAGGATATCGTGCTCGAGGATGAGCTCGAAGACCTGAAGGTCGTCGGCGAATTCCTCTCGGTGCTGTAAGCGAGCGGGAGGCGGTTGGCCGTCTACCTATGGCGACGCTAGCTGGATAGCGAGTGGCAGAACCGTCATGCTAGTCGCTATCCAATACCTCAATATCAGGTGAGTTCGAGATGTCAGACCCGTTCAAGCAGCTTCACGATGCGATGGAAGAGTTCTCCGCCGAACGTGACTGGGACCAGTTCCATTCCCCCAAGAATCTGGCCATGGCACTGACGGTGGAGGCAGCAGAGCTGCAGGAGTGTTTCCAGTGGCTGACCGAGGCGCAGTCCAAGGGGCTGGATGAGCAGCAACTGAACGCCGTTCGCGATGAAATTGCCGATGTTCAGCTCTACCTGATCCGGCTGGCGGGCAAGCTGGACGTGGATATTGAAGCGGCATGCCAGGCGAAGATGGAGAAGAATAAGGAGAAGTATCCTATCGGAGAGTGAGAAAAGGCACTAAGCCATAAATGTTAATATTAATTAACCACGTTGCGCTACATGTTTTCTATATTTACGAATTCCAAGTAAGGAATGCTCGTAATTATAAGAATTTATAACGCTTTTAATTACCTCGTTTTGTCATTGAAAGCAAGTTCTCATGTTCAGTAAATAATAGTTTCTATTGCGTGTGATTTTGAATAACTGTCTCTTGTATTAATTGTAGTAAGAGGGAGGGGATGGGATTGATGACAATAGAATAGATAATAATGATCCTCTGCCAATCTCTATGGGTTAAGGATTGTTCCAATGTCTTGAGTACTTTTGCCATTGGCTTGTAGTGGTAGGTCTAATAGACTGAGTTATTTTACTCAAGATATAATCAATCAGACGGAACCAACAATTAGCTAAAATCTTATTGGGTAGGTTACTATTGTAAAGTGAGGTCTGTATATGAAGAAAATATCTTTTAAAGCGTATAAGAAAATAATGGGGGTTGTTTGTGATTGTAATGGTGATATTGATGAATTAAAATGGCATAAAATTACTATTAATAGATCGGACCTGATTATTCATATTAATAGGTACAATGAAGAAGTGCAAAAGAAGAAAAATTGGCACTTGCCTTTGACTATAGCGTTAACTTTAGCTATTGCAGAATTAACTACAAGTTTTGTCGATGTAATTGAAGTACCATTAACAGGGTATAGCATTAGTACTCCAGTAGGTATGCAAACAATTTTACATTTATCATTATTTTTATCAATTTTTTGGACCGTAGTGGCACTGTTAAGATCAGTAATAGCTGGTAATCCGCTTGAAGAATTACTATTCAGTATTAATGGGTCTATTATCAATAGACCGGACAGGACTGCAATATTTATTGTTAAAAAAGAAGATGAGGATGGGATGAAACTTTTAGTGGAGTACAAGCGTTCTTGGAACTGTTATTTTTTGCCGTACGTTAAGCAACATAGCTTAATACCTTATGCTAGTGATAAAAAAGAAGGGTTAGTTAAAGCTATCTCTGATAAGTTATTAGTTAACTCAGATAATATAAAAGTTGAGCTTATGCAAGATTTCAATTTTAGCTCTGAGAAATTTGATCCTCCGCAAAAAGTTGTGAAAGAATATTATTTTGAGATTTTTCATTTAATGATGAAGGAAAGTACATATCTCGACGATAATTTTGAGGTTGGTGATAGAAGTTACTGCTGGAAGACATTAAATGAACTAGAGGAACACTTAGAGACAAAGCAAAGGAATAAAGATGTTTTGAATCATTTGAGAGATAATTACAACGAATTAATTGTTAAGGTTAATCAGTATCATGCATGACAATATTTTAGATATTATTTGGAATATAAGTTTAATTTGTCCATGGGATTGTGAATTTTGCTGTACTGATGCCGTCCATGTGAAATCAATGAATGGTGAGATTATTGCAAAAGAGCACTCTCTACGTAGTGTTCATTCGGTTGATAAGCAACTGATTGAAATTTTTCAATCTAAATACCCTGATATAAATCCAACTAAATATGATCTTGCATTACTAGATAGGCAATTGTTAGGTAAAGAGCCTACCTACGAAGAGAAAGTATCAATACTACAACATCTTAAAGGGTATGAAGTAAAAATTGATTTTGCCGGCGGCGATCCTTTAGCATGCTATGAAAATTTTCTAATAATAAAAAAAGCCTCGGAGATTTTCGGGAAAGAATCGATATCAATAACTAGTACGGGGGTTTTTATCAAGCGTTATGGTATTGAAGAAGTAGCAAGTATAATAGGTGAGTACGAGTTTACTTATGATCAAGCACCTTTAGGAACTCAGGGTTTTAGGCCGGCAGGCTATAATTTTTCAAATTTAAAACTGGCCTCTGAATTTGCCACACTAGGCATTCGTACAAAAGCACAGCTCCCTCTCCATTCACAGAACTTTAGTAAAGATAATGCGCAAGCTATTTATTCGGAATTATGTAAGCACAATATCGATGAAGTGTTAATAATGCGGCTCTTCCCGGTAGGGCGTGGCCAGGGTAATTTAATGAATAGCTATATAAGCAAAGATAAGCTAATATTAGGTATACAAAACTATAAGGCTTTAAGTAGAGAGGAGGGGACTAAGGTTAGATTGCAGTGTGCTTTACGGCACTTACTAGATGTATCAGATAGCAATCCTTGTGATCTTATGCAAGGATCTTACGGTATTAATTTTTCTGGAAAATTGCTAATAAGTGCTTGGGCGAATAATTCTATGGGTAGACCTCTTAGTGAGGATTTCGTGTTAGGTGATCTTAAAAAAGAATATTTTAAGCATATCAGCGAAACTGAAAAATTTAAAAGATACACTGAAAGGTTGGACGAAAACTTTGGGCATTGTAAAGTTTTTGCATATCTAGCTTCTAAAAACAAAAACGAAGATGCAATATTCAGTAATTTAGATCCTATCTATGTATAGGTTTGATGAATAACGTTTGGTTTATTATGCCAATATTTCCGCACGGATGTTGTACAAGAGAGTTAAAGTGCGGCTGCAGACAATTATTTAAAATATTTCGACTATAATAAATAAGTTTACATAAATTTGCCGCAGTTTCTGAGTGCAACACATGAGTTTTCTTGCAAGGTATTGCACTCATGTCATACTCAGTACTCAGCGTTACTAATCGTGCCACTATCCAGTTTTGCCTTTCTCAAGGCTTAAGCCTTCGAGCCATTGCTCGATGTCTGAGTCACTCCCCTACACTATATTCACCTTCGTTCGCCTGAGGTGGACAAGTGCGAGATGCCTGGGCATTGGGAAGGCGATTTAATCAAGGGCAAAGGCAATGCCTCAGCGGTGGCACTCTTGTAGGGCTCAGTAGCGGATACTTGATACTGGCAAAGATGCATGATGTGACTGCGACCTCAGCCGTAGAGGGTTTTAGTGCTACACTGAACAGGATGCCATTGGCAGCACGAAAGACTCTGACCTATGACCAAGGGCGGGAGGTGGCCAGACATGCCGCTATAACGCAAAATACCAGCGTCGCCATCTACTTCTGTGATCCTCATAGTCCTTGGTAAAGACGCAGCAATGCGAATATTAATGGGGCTGATTCGCTAGTATCTCCCCAAGCGAACGGATCTGTCACCAGGGAAAATGCATGAAAAACCGCTCTACGACGGGCCTCGTAGCGCTTTACCAAAAGGACCTCATGTGGTCATTTATCAGCTTTCGCTCATGGATGATCCGATGCTGACACCGTCTCTTATGCACCATTTATCGATTGTTCCCGACTTCCGCCAGGCGTGGAAAGTGCAGCATCAGCTGTCGGATATCTTGTTTCTGATCGTCTGTGCGGTGATCTGTGGTGCAGAAGGTTGGGATGAAATCGAAGATTTTGGCCACGCGAAGTTGGACTTTCTTCGCCAGTACGGCGATTTTGAGGCTGGCGTGCCGAGTCACGATACCTTGGCCAGGGTGATGGCCCTGGTGAATGCTGAGCAGCTGCAAACTGCATTCGCTGAGTGGATGAAAAGTTGCCATGACGTG